>NZ_CP138918.1:1215647-1823471 GCF_047123305.1 Thalassobius sp. MITS945101 | reverse complement strand
CAGCAGGTTCTGCGCGGACTTCATGCGATATTCGGACGAGGCACGCCAATCGGTAAGCGGGGCGAAGTCCTTAGCCATGGCTTCGGCTGCGGCGTCAAAGCTGGCTGCGGTGAACGGCTGGCCGACCAAAGCGGCCTCTGCCTCTGCGGCCCGTTTCGGGGTCGCCGCCATGCCCCCCAGCGCGATCCGCGCTGCCGTGATCTTGTCGCCGTCCACTGTAACACAGATACCAGCCGCCACCGCCGAGATATCTTCGTCCCGGCGTTTTGAGATTTTGTAGGCCGCGTTGATCTGGCCTTTTGCAGGCAGCGGGATCTGGACGCTTTCCAGGAACTCCCCCTCGCGCAGGTCCTGCTTGCCATAGTCGATGAAGTAATCCTCCAGCGGCAGCACACGACGTTCTGCGCCACGGCGCAGGGTGATCGACGCATTCAGAGCAATCAGGATCGGCGGCGTGTCCCCGATGGGCGAACCATTGGCGATGTTGCCCCCGACGGTGCCCATATTGCGGACCTGCCAGCCAGCGATGCGGTTCCAGTAATCCAGCATGAAGGGGAAATGCGCCTTAACCATCGGCAGGAAGTCCGAATAGCTGACCCCTGCACCCAAGGTGATGCCCGCCTCGGTCATTTCGATTTGCTTCAGCTGATCCAGCAGGTTGATGTGGATCGCCGGGCTGATCGGTTTCAGAAACTTGGTGACCCACAGACCCACATCCGTGGCACCTGCCACAATGGTCGCCTGCGGGTTCTGCACCAGAACTTCGGCGAAATCATCCAGATCTGCGGGTACAATCGCCTGATTTTCGGCGGGGCCGGTCACAACCCGTTTGCCATCTTTCAGCACTTTCAACTCGGCCACGATCCCGTCACGGGTTTCGTTCAGATAGTCCGAAGACGGGGTGCCATAGCGGCTGACCGCTACAGCGGCCTTGATGATCGGCTCATAGCCGGTGCATCGGCAGAGGTTGCCCTGCAAAGCGACCTCAACCTGTTTTTCCGTCGGCTCGGGCGTTTCCATCCACAGCGCATAAAGCGACATGACAAAGCCGGGGGTACAGAAACCACACTGCGAGCCGTGAAACTCCACCATGGCCTGCTGCACCGGATGCAAACCGCCATCCGCGCCGCGGATATGCTCAACTGTCACGATGTGACACCCATCCAGCGAGGCCAGGAAACGGATACAGGCGTTCACCGCCTCATATTTCAATCCATCGCCGGACAGGCGCCCAACCAGTACGGTGCAGGCGCCGCAGTCCCCTTCGGCGCAGCCTTCCTTGGTGCCGGTAAGGCGCTGCTCAAGACGCAGGAAATCCAGAAGGGTCTGACTGGCCGAAACCGAAGGCACGCTCACCGCCCGCCCGTTCAACAAAAACCGAATATCGCTGCGCAATTCCATCACTTCCTCCGACTGCGTGGCCACCCGAACGCGCGGGTGCGGCATTTGGTCAAAATTATCACTCCACACTATCAATGAATATGACGCTATCGGCTAAATACTTTCTACAATCTGTTGATAATGATACCCTGCCCATCGAAGCATCCCTTCGCTATGAGATCGGGCAATGGGTCAATGCAGACAGCCTCAGCCCACCTATCACACGGTTAGGAGACCGAAAAAATGCCCTATATTGAAAGCCTTCGGGTGTTTGCGCGCGTCGTCGAATTGGGCAGCATTACCTCCGGCGGGCGCGATCTGCGCTTGACACCGGCTGTGGCCTCAAAACGGATCAAAGAGCTGGAGGCGCGGTTGGGGGTCCGGCTGTTCAACCGCACCACGCGGTCGATTATCCCGACCGAAGTGGGGCAGATGTTCTACGAACAGGCCAAGAAGGTCCTCGATTCGCTTGATGAGGCCGAGGCGGTGGTCGCCAATTTTTCGGACACGCCGCGTGGCGTGATACGGGTCACAGCCCCCTTGGGGGTCGGGCGTCGGATCATCGCGCCGCTGGTGCCGGAATTTGTCAAAGCCTACCCCGAAACCGAGGTGCAAATGCGCCTGTCGGACCGCGCCATTGATATGATGAGCGAACGCCTAGACGTAGCTTTTTTTGTCGGCACACCAAAGGATTCAAACCTCAAACTGCGTCGGATTTCCGAAGTCGAGCGTGTGCTTGTCGCCGCGCCGTCCTACATCTCGGAACACGGCGTGCCAGAGAGCCCGCAGGACCTGCTGAAAAACCACAACTGCCTGCTGCTGCGCTATCCCCGTTCGCCGGAATACTTTTGGCAATTGCAAACCAAAAACGGCCTGCGCAAACTGGAGGTCTCGGGCAAGTTTGACGCCGACGACAGTGACGTGCTGACCGAATGGGCGTTGGCGGGACATGGGATAGCCAACAAACCGCGGTTCGACATCGTGCGCCATTTGCAAAACGGCGATTTGGTTGAGGTCATGACCGACACCCCGCCCTCAGCTTCGATCTTTGGCTGTCTCTATCCGCACCGCAAATTCCAGGATCCCAAGATCCGCGCCTTTGTGGATTTCATGACCGAGATGGGCCAAAAAGCTGTGTCGGACACCTAGGCTTTCACGCTCTGGCAGCGGTGGGGATTATCCGGTATAGCTAAAAGACACTCACTGACTTTCAGGGAAAGCCGCACAATCATGGCCTATCTCGACAATATCCGCACCTTCGCCCGCGTTTACGAGTTGGGCAACATGTCCGCCGCCGCGCGGGATCTTCGGGTCTCTGCGGCTGTGGCCTCCAGCCGGATTTCACAGCTGGAGGATCATCTGGGCGTCCGACTGTTTCACCGCACCACCCGCACGTTGACCCCAACCGAACAGGGCAAGACCTTCTATCAGGGGGCAGGCAAAATTCTGGAAGCGGTGGAAGAGGCCGAGGCGGACATTTCCGACATCACCGACAGCCCGCGTGGCACGCTTTATGTGGCGGCGCCGCTAGGGGTGGGCCAGCGGTTTATTGCCCCTGCCGTGCCGAAATTCAAAGCCGCTTACCCGCTGATCAACATTCGCCTGCGTCTGTCCGATCGCAAGCTGGATCTGGCCGCAGAAGGTCTGGATGCGGCCTTCTTCCTTGGCCTGCCCGAGGACAGCAACCTGCGGATCCGCAAGATCACCGACTGCCCCCGCGTGCTTTGCGCCGCGCCCGCCTATTTGGAGCGGATGGGTCAGCCGCAACACAGTGATGAACTGCGCACCGACGCCCATGACTGCCTCAACCTGCGCTACCCCGGTGCACCAGAATTTCAATGGCCGTTGGAGGGCCCAAACGGGGTGCAACGTGTCCCCGTCACCGGTCCGTTTGAAACCGATCACGGCGAAGTTCTGACCCATTGGGCGCTTGAGGGTCATGGCATTGTTATGAAACCGGTTTTCGAGATTTCAGAGCATCTGTCCGAAGGCCGGTTGGTGCCTGTTCTGCCAGAAGAGCCGCCGGTCCCGATCCAGCTGGCTTGCCTTTATATGCACCGTCGTCGGCAGGATCCAAAGGCCCGTCTTTTCATCGACTTTATGGTCGAGCATATTCAGGCAACCATGCCGCGCCCGTAGCGCCCGTAAAGGTGTTTAGCCTTTCAGCCAGTTCAACACTTCGGAGGGGCTGCGCTCGGGGGCCAGAATAGGGTGGAAATGGGTTTGAACTGCGCCATCGCGCAGGATCATTGCGCCCCGCTCCAGCAGGGTTTGGCCTTCCACTTCAAACGTCGGGAGGTTCAGCTTCGCAGCAAGCCGGAGCTGCTGATCCGACAAGAAGTGGAACGGCAAACGTGCCCGTTTCACCAGTTGTTTCTGTTCGGCATGGCCAGAGGTTGAAATCCCGAAAATCTGCGCGACGCCTGCCGCCTGTAACTCATGCAACACAGCGGCAAAGGCCCGCGCCTGCGGCGCAAGCGGCAAATGGCGCCCGACCTGAATCCAGCCCGGGACTTGGGGCACATTCGGGGGCGTTGGACGTGGACAGGTGAACAACACCGTCAAACCCTGCAGCGCCGACAATGCGTGCCAGTTCCCATCAGTGCCCTGCAAGGCGGGCAAGGGCTGATGAGACACCCGCCCTTGCTCGGAAGTTATGACCTTGCGCAGAAGGCTCACTTAGAAGTCCACCTCAATCGCGGTGCCTTTTTCGATCGCCAGATCCACCACGCTGGAAGCCACAGCAAGATCCTGCAGCCCAACGCCGGTGCCATCAAACAAGGTCACCTCACCGTCCGAGGTCCGGCCCCCGTGAATGCCGTTGATGACAGCGCCCAACTGGGTGATCTGTTCCGGCTTCAGAGATCCATTCGCCACCGCATGTTGCGCTTCGCCAAGGGTGGTGGATTGCGCCACCTCATCGGTGAAGACCGTGGCACGGGTCAAAAGATCCGCTGCAACCTCTTGTTTTCCAACTGTATCGGTGCCCATGCAGGCGATATGTGTGCCTTCGCTAATGTGCTCGGACAGGACAATCGGATCAAAGGAAGAGGTGATGGTGATGATGACATCAGCCTCTTTCAGACCGGGCAGATCAACCGCTTCAAACGGCAGCCCCGCCTCCGACGCAACCTTTTCCAGATTGGGCAGCATTTCAGGGTGCAGGTTCCAGCCGATCACCTTTTCAAAGCTGCGCTGTTCCAGCGCGGCGCGCAGTTGGAACGTGGCCTGATGCCCCGCGCCCACCATGCCGATGATTTTGGAATCTTCGCGTGCCAGATGTTTGATCGAAACAGAAGACGCCGCCGCCGTCCGCAGGGCGGTCAACAGGTTGCCCCCCACCATGGCCGAGACTTTGCCGGTGTCTGGATCGAACAGGAAAACGGTGGACTGGTGATTGATCAGCCCGCGTTTTTCCAGATTGTTGGGCCAGTAGCCGCCTGCTTTCAGACCGAGGGTCGCGCCGGCACGGTCAAAGCCGCCCTTGAAACCATAAAGCGCATCTTCATGGCCAATGGCCTCGCGAATGACAGGGAAGTTATAGGCGTCCTTGGCCGCCATTGCGGCAAAGACTTTTTCCACCGCGTCAAAAGCGGCGGCGCGGGTCATCAGATCCGCGATGTCACGTTCGGGAACGATATGCATTTGTTTTCCTTACGAGTTTGATCCCAAAAGACCGGCGGAACCCGCGATGGGAGGGTCGCGAAGCTCCGCCAGGAGGAAGGGGATCAGTAGGCCTTACCGCGTGCGGAGACAGGCCAAAGGGTTTCGACCTTTCCGTTGCGCACACCGACATACCAGTCGTGTACGTTGGCGGTCGGATCACAGTGTCCGGGCACCAGGCGCAGCTTGTCGCCCACGGCCAGCTTGCCGTCGGGATCAGCCACAACACCGTGCTCATCCGAGCATTTCACGTATTCCACGTCATCACGGCCAAAGATCATCGGCAGGCCGCTGTCGACCGACTGGGCCTTCAGGCCAGCGTCCACAATGGCTTTGTCGACCTTCGCGTGGCTCATCACCTGGGTCAGAATGAAGAAGGCGTTTTCCCATTCACCCTGATCGATGCGCTTGCCGTCCTTATCGAGGATCCGGCCATAATCTGCATCCATGAAGGCGTAGGACCCACACTGCAGCTCGTTGTAAACGCCCGAGTTGCTTTCGAAATAGTAGGACCCCGTGCCGCCGCCCGAAACCAGTTCACAGTCGATGCCTTCTGCTTTCAGGCCTGCAACCGCATCTTTCACCTGAGCAATGGCCACGTCCAGCTTGGCCTTGCGGTCCTCATAGCTGTCCATGTGCTGCATAGCGCCTTGGTAGGCCTGAATGCCTGTGAATTTCAGCCCTTCGGCCGCGACAACTGCTTTGGCAATCTCGACAACCGCTTCGGTGGTGGTCACACCACAGCGGCCCGCGCCACAGTCGATCTCGATAAAGACCTCCAGCTGGGTGCCGTGTTTCTGCGCTGCCGCCGACAGTTCGGCAACATTGGCCAAGTCGTCAACGCAGACGATGATCCTGCTGCCCAGCGTCGGCAGCTGTGCCAGCCGGTCGATCTTGGCTGCATCGCGCACCTGGTTCGACACCAAAACATCCTTGATGCCACCGCGGACGAACACTTCGGCTTCGGAAACCTTCTGGCAGCAGACGCCAACTGCGCCGCCCAGACGTTCCTGCAGCTTGGCCACATCCACCGACTTGTGCATCTTGCCATGTACCCGGTGACGCATCCCATGCGCCGCCGCATAGTCACCCATCTTCTTGATGTTGCGCTCAAGCGCGTCCAGGTCTAGCACCAGCGCCGGGGTCTGAATATCGGCCTCATCCATGCCCGGCAGCGCCGGAACATCATAGCCCACGATCATTTTCGACAGATCAGTTTGCACGTTCATTTTCCTTTTCCCCTTACATTTTAGCCGTTCAGCCAGGGCAGCTTGTCAAGATCGACGTTGCCTCCGGTGACGATCAGACCAACGCGCTTACCGGCGAAGGCCTCTTTGTTTTTCAGAATACAGGCCAGCGGCACCGCCGAGGACGGCTCCATCACGACCCGCAGGTGTTTCCAGATAAGTTTCATCGCATCGATGATTTCCTGTTCGGAGGCAGTGTAGATCTCGCTGACGTGGTTCGACACGAAGTGCCAGGTCAGATCCTTCAGTGGCACCAGCAACCCGTCGGCGATGGTTTTCGGCGCATCATCCGCGATGATGTGGCCAGCCTTGAAGCTGCGGTAGGCGTCATCTGCCTGCTCGGGCTCGGCCGCGATCACCTGTGTTTCCGGCGCCAGCGTTGCCAGCGTCAGACAGGTGCCGGAAATCATGCCGCCGCCGCCAATCGGGGCGACAACGGCGTCCAGACCGTCGACCTGCTCCACAAACTCGCGTGAACAAGTGCCCTGCCCCGCAATCACCCGCGGGTCATTGTAGGGATGCACAAAATCGCCACCCGTTTCTGCCTGCACCTCGGCAAAGGTCGCTTCACGCGAAGAGGTCGAGGGTTCACATTCGGTGATGATGCCACCATAGCGGCGCACGGTGTCTTTCTTGGCTTGCGGTGCGGTGCGCGGCATCACCACGTTGCAGGGAATGCCCCGTTTCATCGCCGCGTAGCTGAGGCAAGAGGCATGGTTGCCAGAGCTGTGTGTGGCCACACCCTTGGCAGCCTGCGCCTCATCCAGCCCAAAGACCGCGTTGGAGGCCCCGCGCACCTTAAAGGCGCCCGGTTCCTGAAAGTTTTCGCATTTGAAGAACAGCTGCGCCCCGCTCAACTCGTTGAGAAAATCCGAGGTCCGCACCGGGGTGCGCCGGATGTAGGGTTGGATCCGCTCGTGTGCGGCCAGCATGTCTTCGTAAGTCGGGATATACATGGCGTTATCCTTCATCTCCGATCCCTCAGGCCGCAGCCTTGGCAGGGGTCGCATCCTGATTGCGGTAGTATTCCTGAGCCGCGGCAACGCCCGAACCCAGTTTGATGTCGAGGCCCAGATCCACCATGCACATTTCCGCCGTGGCGATACCGGAGAGCGCCATCACATCGGTCAGGCTGCCCAGGTGGCCGATGCGGAACACTTTGCCCGCGACCTCGCCCAGTCCAACCCCGAAGGCGACACCGTATTTTTCAGCCGCAAGGGTCACGATCTCGGTGGCGTTGAACCCGTCCGGGGTGCGGATGGCGCTGACACTGTCCGAATAGACGTCTGGCGACACCGCGCAGAGGTCCAGCCCCCAGGCACCAACAGCCGCCCGCACGCCCGTGGCAATGCGATTGTGACGGGCAAAGACGTTTTCCAGCCCTTCCCCCAGCAGCATATCACAGCTGAGCTTCAGCCCGTTCAACAAACCCACAGCGGGGGTGTAGGGGTACGCATTGTTGGCATAGCCCTTGGCCATGTCACGCACGTCAAAGAAGGTGCGCGGCAGTTTGGCAGTCTCGATCGCCGCCATCGCTTTCGGCGAGAAGCCAACAATGGCCAGACCAGCGGGCAGCATGAAGCCCTTCTGCGAACCGGTCACAGCCACATCCACGCCCCATTCATCCATGCGGAAGTCCATCGAGGCGATGGAGCTGACGCCATCCACAAACAAAAGCGCCGGGTGGCCTGCGGCGTCCAGCGCACGGCGTACCGCCGCAATATCGGACTTCACACCGGTGGCGGTTTCATTGTGGGTGGCCAAGACGGCTTTGATCTCATGGTTCGTGTCGGCGGTCAGGATTTCTTCGTAACGATCTGCCGGCAGGCCTTCGCCCCAGGGTGTTTCCACGATGGTGACGTCCAGATCATGACGTTGGCACATGTCGATCCAGCGATGGCTAAACATCCCGTTGCGCGCCGCAAGGATCTTATCCCCCGCGCTCAACGTATTGGTCAGTGCGGTTTCCCAACCGCCGGTGCCGGAGGACGGAAAGATAAAGACCTCTGCTTCGGTAGACTTCAGCACCTGTTTCACGCCGGCAATTGCGGGGTGCAGGATTTGCCCGAACAGTGGCGAACGGTGGTCCAGCGTCGGCATGTCTACGGCTTTGCGCAGCACTTCGGGCATGTTGGTGGGACCGGGGATGAATACGGGGTTCTGAAAGCTCATGGCGTGCCCTCCTATGGCGTGTTGCCTTAAGAGTATGGCATGTACCGACTGGATCATATTTTTCTGAAAAAATATTTCATTTTTGTGCAAAGTGCAAAATAGTTCTTTAAATACAAAGGTATTGATTTTTTCATTCAGGAAAAGCTATTTTCAACAAAATGAAGAAACAGATCCTCGCATTCCAAAGAAGGGATTGAAATTGGCGCAAGAACCCCGCCGCAAAGGCCGCCCCAAAGGTTTTGATTCCGATACCAAGGCCCCCACGATCCAGGCCCTCGACCGCGCTCTGGATGTTCTGGAGACACTGGCTGGCGCCTCTGGGCTGACGCTGTCTGAACTGTCCGGCACCCTCGCCCAGTCTCCCGCCACGATGCACCGTGTCCTCAGCACGCTGGAGCAGCGCGATATGGTGGAAACGGATCCGATCACCCAGACCTGGCACATCGGACCCAGCGCTTTTCGCGTCGGCTCCTCGTTTCTGCGGCGGTCCTCGGTGGTGGAACGCGCCCGTCCAGTGATGCGGCAGTTGATGGAAGCGACGGGCGAAACCTCGAACCTTGGTGTCGAAAGGCGCGGTGAGGTGATGTTCCTCAGCCAGGTTGAAACCCATGAGTCCATTCGCGCCTTCTTTCCGCCCGGCACGCTGTCCCCCATGCACGCTTCTGGCATTGGCAAAGCACTGCTGGCGGCGCAGCCGGACGATCAGGTGGAACGCAGCCTGCGCCAGCTGCAACTGACCCGTTTTACCGAACGCACCGTCACAACACCGCGCGACCTTCTCAGTGAGATCGAGGCTATCCGCAGCCGCGGTTGGTCCTTTGACGATGAAGAGAAAGCACTGGGGATGCGGTGCGTTGCTGCAGCCATCCGGAATGTGCACGGCGAACCCGTCGCCGGAATTTCCATTTCCGGTCCCGTGCAGCGCCTGCCCCGCGACCGGATTGACGGAATCGGCCGCATGGTGCGGGACGCCGCTGCACAGCTGTCACGGGATCTGGGGGCGTCTGGCTAGAGTTCAGAAGTGCCGCCCCCAGCGCGGATGATCTTCGTCAATCACCATTGCATGACTGTGTTTGCGATGCCCGCCCCGCAAATGCGGGTGGTCCGGCGGCAGATTGTCGTGCGTGTGCTCAATCTCTACCGGATCATTGGCAGGCCAGAGCCTGAGCGCGACAAGCGCCCCCAACAGCGCCAATGCCGCCAAGCCCCAAAGGGTGGGTTGCAGCCCCATTCGTGCCAAGGCCCAGCCCGCAAGCGGGTAGGACAATAGCCAACACAGATGTGACAGAGTGAACTGGGCTGCAAACAGCGCCGGGCGGTCCTCGGCATGGGCGGAGCGACGCAGCACCCGCCCTGACGGTGTCATGACTGCGGAAAACCCAAACCCCATCAACGCCCACGCCATCAATACCGCCATGAATGACAGGCCCGTCAACGCACTCACCGCGCCCAGAACCATAAGACTGAAGACCATCAACATTGCCCCGCTCACCATGACCGGTCGGTCCGCCAGAACGTTAAGAAGCCGTGGCAACACCAGCGCCGCCAGCATTGATCCCGCGCCAAACGCAAGCATTGTCCAGGCCAGCGCCGCCTCCGAGAGTCCCAGATCAGACCGCACCAGCACAACCGAGTTGACCAGAACCATTGCCCCCGCCATCGCCACCGCAAAGCTCAGCGCCAACAGCCCGCGCAGCCGCGGCGTGGCCAGATAGATCCGCATGCCTCGTGTCAAACGAAGGGACAACGGTTGCTCTTTTTTCGGCATCGGCGTGGGGATCATTACCGTCAGGATCAACAGACCCGACGCGGCAAATCCAAATGCGGTTCCAAAGAACAAGGCCTGCCCGCCGACAAACAGCAGCAGCAACGCGGCAAGGCTGGGACTCAGCACATTTTCCAGATCATAGGCCAGTCGCGACAGGGACAGGGCGCGGGTATAGCGCTCTTCTTCTGGCAGGATGTCGGGCAACACGGCCTGGAAGGTCGGGGTAAATCCGGCGGAGGCGGCCTGAAGGACAAAGATCAGCAGATAGACCTGCCAGACCTCAGTCACAAAGGGCAGCGCCAGAGCAACGCTGGCCCGCAGCAGATCCAGAACCACCAAGGTAAGGCGGCGGGGCACACGTTCCAGAACTGCGGTTGCGACAGGGGCTATGGTGACATAGGCGACCATCTTGATGGTAAACACCATCCCCAAGACAAGCCCCGCTGACTCCCCCGCCAGGTCGAAGGCCAGAAGGCCCAGCGCAACCGACGCCAACCCGGTGCCAAATAGCGCCACCACCTGCGCTGCAAACAGTCTGCGAAAACGACGGTCGGACAGGATCTCCAGCATTTCAGGGTCTCACAGATAGCGGGTGATTTTTTTCAGTTCGGCGCGCTGCTCCTCCAAGGTGCCTTCATCCAGACAATGATCCATATGATCATGGATCAAGGTGCGTTTGGCATTTCGGATGGCGCTTTCCACCGCCTGCAATTGCTGGGCAACCTCGGCGCAGGGGGAGCCTGCTTCGATCATCCGTGTGACAGCGCTGAGATGCCCCTCCGCCCGTTTCAGCCGGGCGATAATTTTGGGGTGAGAGGCGTGGCGATGGGGGATGTCGGCGGAATCGGTCATGCCTCAGGTTATCCTCCCCATGAGGATCGGTCAACATCCTCCCCCAGAGGATACTGAGGTACAGTGCAGAACGTAAAAACCCCGCGCCAGCTGTGCGAATGAGGGCGCGGGGTTGGGAACGGGCGGAGCACAGGAAACACCGCCCGCACGGGGGTTACAAAGTGTGGACGCGGGTCACAAAGGTGTGCAGCGCCTGTTCCATCCGGGACGCTGCGGTTTCGACATTCTCAACACCGCCCAGCACATCATCTGCCGCACGCGACACCTCACCCGAAGCCTGATGCACATGGCCAAGGCTTTGATCTGTCATGGCCACGCGATCCGCGGTTTTGTTCATCCGCGCCGCGATGTCATGGGTCGCCTGTCCCTGCTGTTCTGCAGAAGCCGAGATATTTTGCGCCTGACTGTGCATTTTGGCCATCAACTCGGACACGCTGCGCACGGTTTCGGCGTTTTTCTCAACCATGGCAAAGACCTGCCGCACCTCTCCGGCGATCTCATCGGTGGATTGGGTGGTGCGATCTGCCAACTTGCGGATCTCTGTTGCAACCACCGAAAACCCCTGCCCGGCCTCACCGGCGCGACTGGCCTCAATCGCGGCGTTGAGCGACAGCAGGTCGGTCTGCTTGGCAATCTCGTCAATCAGCTCCACCACCGAGGTGATCCGTTTTGCTGCCGCCTCCAGTTCGGTCAGATGCTGGGTGGCATCCTCGGTCTGGCGAGAGGCATCCCCAACCAGGTCTGAGGTCTCCTGAACGCCGCTGACAACCTGTTGAATTGCCGCTGACAGCTCCTCAACCGCCCCCGCGACCGAGGTCACATCGCTGGAGGTCTCCTGCGATCCCTGCTGCATCTCCGCCGTCTGACGGCTGGTTTCTTCCGCCGCGGCTGCCATGGTTTCCGAGGCCGACCGCGCCTGCTGGCCGGTTTCATGCAGCATGGTGACCGCCTCGTCCGCCTGCGCCTGCAGATCCGCACCAAGCCGCTGCACAGGGGCCATCAGCCAACGGGCCAGGATCACCCCCAGCAGCAGCACGGCGACCGAAATCCCCAGCGCCAGCTGAATGGCTTGCGTCCGGGTGGCATCGGCCAGCGCCATCGCCTCGTCCCGGCCCACCTCGGACACCAACTGCCAGTCAAGACCTGCAACCTGCAACGGCTGCCAGGAGGCAATCACCTCATGGCCCAGATGGTTCAGACCTTGGAAGGTGCCGGTGGCTTGTGCATGCATCGCCTCTTCCAGCGGACCCTCGATGGAGCCACCAACCCCCAAACCGTCACCAAGACGTGGGGTCGAACGCAACAGGTGATCTGGGCCGACAAGATAAGCATCGGTTGTGGTGCTGCTGCCGGTGGTCGACTGCAATACAGCATCCGCAAAATCCAGCGGCAGTTGGATTGCGAAGATCCCAACCAATTCGCCATCATTGCGCACCGGCGACAGGATGAACGAGGCCTGAGCGTCGTAAGACGGCGCATAGGGGGCAAAATCCACAACCGTGGTTTCTGCCGCATCCCCCGCCGCCAACATCGCCTGCGTCGCACGTCCAAAGTTGCTATCTGCATATGGACCATCCAGCAGCGAAGTGCCGAAATCCATTTCTTTGAACACCGAATAGATGATCGCCCCCTGACGCGGTTCAATCAGGAACACGTCATAAAGCCCATAACGCTCCAGAAAGCCGCGCAGCTCGGGATGATATTCTGCATGAAGATCAGAATAGAGCGATCCGTCAGTGGCCTTGTCCAACAGGTGCTTTTCGCCAATCGGATTGGGGTTTTCCGCCACATAAAGCGACTGCAACATCATGGCACGTGCGTCCAGTCGCCCGGTCCAATCCGCCAGCGTCTCGCCCGCCAGGCTGGGGGTGTTGCTGACCTGATAGGTGTGACGCGCACCAATTGCGGCCGCATCAGGGGTGCCGGAACGCAGCAATGCGGACGATGTGTTGAATGCCATCAAGGCTTCGGCCGTCGCCCGGCTGACAGCGCGGCTTTCGGCCGTTTCGCGAATATTGGTGAGGTAGCCCTCGACCAGCTTCGCCTTCAAAGTCAGGCTGCTTTCGGTCTGCGCATAGGTGCTTTCCTGTGCAAAGGAGGTCAAACGATCCAGATCAATTTTAGAAACGCTTGCGATGGGCAGGAGACTGCCTGCCAACAGGGCCAAGGCCACTTTGAATTTAAAACGCATGGTACAATCCCGGGGTCTAGGAGTTGCATTACAAACTGATACTTCGTGTTTTGATAAACAGGGGTACGGCCCTTCTGAGGCAGGTTTTATGATGTGCACACGTCACCACCCTAAGGAGAACAAGGCGTTACAGGGCGATTTTCGTTTGCATCCAACAGCTTGAAGGAGAAGCTGCAACTCCGTTACAAACCGCGGGGCGCAGATTATCTTTTTGTTTGTTTACAAACACTTAAGCCAAAACCAGTAGATCATCCGAAACTTTTTTCGCAACAAATACAGCCGGATGCCCATTTATTAAGCAACATAGGTCCGAAATGTACCTTTCACCCGCATCAAGTGTGCGCAATGGCACGCTGCATAGCAAGACCACTCCGCGACATATCAAACCGGAAAAAATGGCGATCCCTGAAGGACTCGAACCCTCAACCTGCTGATTAGAAGTCAGCTGCTCTATCCAGTTGAGCTAAGGGACCGCTCTTGCGACGACAGGGGGCCTGCGCCTTGGGGATGTTTAGAACCTGCGTCGGGGGCGATCAACCCAATAATCCATCCCGTCTCTCTCAGCGCAACTGGCCCTCAACCCAAGCGGCGATGGCGGCGGCGGTGGTCTCCAGATGTGCCGTATGGGTGAAGCCCGAGATCCGTTGCCGGGGCTTCAAATCGTGATTGCCATCTTCCAGCCATTGGATCTGAATGTTGGAGGACAGGTCATAGCCCACCACCTCTTCCGCTGTGCCAAAAGCGTCCCGACTGCCCTGACAGATCAGAGTGGGAGTTTGCAGATCAGCTAGATGGGCGGTCCGTAGTTTTTCCGGCTTACCTGAGGGGTGAAACGGGTAGCCCAGACAGATCAGCCCTTGCAGCTGCCCGGCCTGATAAAGGTCCTCTGCAATGAGGCTGGCGACCCGGCCGCCCATCGATTTTCCACCGATAAACAACGGGCCCTGCGTCGCCAACTGCGCGATCACCGACCGATACTCTTCTTGCAGTTTTTCGACCTTGGGGGGCGGGCGCTTGCTGCCGCCTTGGCGCCGCTGCGCCATATAGGCAAACTCGAACCGGACACAGCGTAGCCCCCGTTTGGCGACACCCTCGGCGATCGCTTGCATGAAAGGTGTATCCATGCCCGCCCCTGCCCCATGCGCCAGCAAAAGTGTCGGGGCCTCTGCCGGGCCATCGATCAGAAAGTCAATTTCGCTCATCAGGACCTCCGGACATGAAAAAGGCGCCCCGCGGGCGCCTCATCGTCTAAACCAGTCAGGGTTTAGTGGGTCCAGGGACCACGGCGGTTGGTGGCAAAGTTTTCACCGTAGCCGCCAGCGCGCAGGTTGGGTTTGCGGCTCTGCGGGGTCAGCACTTCGGCCTCCAGCCCCATTTCAGCAGCATATTCCAGCGCAGCCTCTTTGCTGTCGAACTTCAGCCGCACCTGCGTCTGGGTATCGGCGCTGGAGGTCCAGCCCATCAGCGGGTCGATGTCGCGCGCTTCGGCCTGCTCATAATCCAGAACCCACTGGCGGGTCTTGGCCATGCCGGACTGCATTGCGTTACGGGCTGGCTGATAGATTCTTGCGCGCATGAGAGACTCCTCTGATTGCGCCAGTTATCGGGAAATCTGCATCAATTTGCAAGGCCCTGCACCCTCCTGACAGAAGGCTGTCAGCAGCCCCCTGCTAGAAGCCCATTCGTCAACAATGTGAAGGAGCTGCACAATGCAGAAACATGTGATCGAAACCGTTCTGTTCAAACTGAAAGACGGCATTTCCACTGAGGCTTTCCTGGAAGCCGCCAAACCCTCCACCACCTATGTCGAAGGCTGCAAAGGCTTTGTGGCGCGCCGCCTGTCCGGTGGCGCAGCCGGTCAGTGGGTGGAAACCATCGAATGGGAAAGCCTGGAAGATGCCCAGGCGGCCTCTGCCGGGTTGCCGCAGGCAGAAGGGATCGGCGCGTTTTTAGCGGCTGTTGATGAGACCAGTCTGGCCATGCACCACACCGAAGTGCAGATCAGCCTGCGTTAATCGGACCCTGGACTGGTGGTTTATGTCGATTCCATATGTTCGGAAGAGTGACTTTGGCTGCCAGTCAAACCACAGGGAGCGAGGGGTGGGTGAAATGCGGTTCGCCCGGCAGCCAAGCCTGCCACTTGCGCTCAGAGAGTATCACTTTTTCACCGCCCCAGCAACTTTATTGCAAATGACGCGAGGTGATTTGAAGCATTCATAACCAGCGGTAGCGCCTTGCGAAATCAGAACGGTGCCAGACTGGATTGCAAGGGATTCTCGTTGCACTTGGCCTTGAACCGGAACAAAAAGAGATCAAATCTGTAGCTCCTCGCCAGCGCTCGTGCTGCACCCTTTGACGGAGGCCTCCATGCCCTATGCCAACAACGATCAGTCGATGCCGATGATGCATGCGGCGGCAGAGGATGTGAAAACCCGCGCCAAGCTGGAAGGCGGCAAAGCCTTCACGATGCACACCGAGTTTTCGCCAGCAGGCGACCAACCAACCGCCATCGCGGAACTGGCGGGCGGCATCACAGAGGGCGAACGGGATCAGGTGCTCTTGGGCGCGACCGGCACCGGCAAAACCTTCACCATGGCCAAGGTGATTGAAGAAACCCAACGTCCCGCAATCATTCTGGCGCCGAACAAAACCCTTGCCGCCCAGCTTTATGGCGAATTCAAAGGGTTCTTCCCAGAGAACTCGGTCGAGTATTTTGTCTCGTTCTATGACTACTATCAGCCCGAGGCCTATGTCGCCCGCTCGGACACCTATATTGAGAAAGAAAGCCAGATCAACGAACAGATCGACCGGATGCGCCACTCGGCCACGCGGGCGCTTCTGGAACGGGACGATGTGATCATCATCGCCTCGGTCTCCTGCATCTACGGCATCGGCTCGGTCGAAACCTATGGGGCCATGACGCAGGATCTGGTGGCAGGCAAAGACTATGACCAGCGCCAGATCATGGCCGATCTGGTGGCGCAGCAATACAAACGCAACGATCAGGCGTTTCAGCGTGGATCGTTCCGGGTCCGCGGCGACGTGCTGGAAATCTTCCCGGCTCACCTCGAAGATCGCGCCTGGCGACTGTCTTTCTTTGGCGAAGAGCTGGAAACCATCACCGAATTTGACCCGCTAACCGGCGAAAAAACCGATACGTTTGAGCGGATCCGTGTCTATGCAAACTCCCACTATGTGACCCCGAAACCGACGCTCAATCAGGCGGTAATTTCGATTAAGAAAGAGCTGAAGGCGCGGCTTGACCAACTGGTTGATGAAGGCAAGCTGCTGGAGGCCCAGCGTCTGGAGCAGCGCACCAACTTCGATATCGAAATGTTGGAGGCCACCGGCCATTGCAACGGCATCGAAAACTACTCTCGCTATCTGACGGGCCGCGCGCCGGGGGAACCGCCCCCCACCCTGTTTGAGTTCATCCCTGACGATGCCATCGTTTTTGCCGATGAAAGCCACGTCTCGGTGCCGCAGATCGGCGGCATGTATCGCGGCGACCACCGGCGCAAATTCACATTGGCCGAACACGGGTTCCGGCTACCGTCCTGCATGGACAACCGGCCGCTGAAGTTCGAGGAATGGGACGCCATGCGGCCGCAGTCGATCTTTGTCTCGGCCACCCCCGCCGCCTGGGAAATGGAACAATCCGGCGGTGTCTTTGCCGAACAGGTGATCCGCCCAACCGGCCTGCTGGACCCCGAGGTAGAAATTCGCCCCGTCGACATGCAGGTCGACGACCTCCTAGATGAAATCCGCAAAGTCACCGCCGGCGGCTACCGCACGCTAGTCACCACTTTGACTAAACGCATGGCCGAAGACCTGACCGAATACCTGCACGAGCAAGGCATCAAGGTGCGCTATATGCACAGCGACATCGACACGCTGGAGCGGATTGAGATCCTGCGCGATCTGCGGCTGGGTGCCTTCGACGTACTGATCGGGATCAACCTGTTGCGCGAAGGTCTCGACATCCCGGAATGTGGGCTTGTGGCCATTCTGGACGCCGACAAAGAGGGCTTCCTGCGCTCGGAAACCTCGCTGATCCAGACCATCGGACGTGCGGCGCGAAATGCCGACGGGCGGGTCATCATGTATGCCGACCGTATGACCGGCTCGATGGAACGGGCGCTGGCTGAAACCGGACGGCGGCGCGAAAAGCAGATGGCCTACAATGAGCTGCACGGCATCACCCCGGAAACGGTGAAGAAAAACGTCGAGGATGTGCTGGCGGGCCTCTACAAGGGCGACACCGATCAGTCCCGGGTCACCGCCAAGATCGACAAACCGATGCATGGTGCCAATCTTGAAGCCCATCTGGCGGGTCTGCGGGATGAGATGCGCAAAGCCGCCGAGAATCTGGAGTTTGAAGAAGCCGCCCGCCTGCGGGATGAGGTCAAACGGCTGGAAGCAGTTGACCTCGCCATTGCGGATGATCCGCTTGCGCGGCAATCCGCCGTCGAGGCCGCTGTGGAAGAGTCCAGCAACAAACGCGGCCGCTCCACCGCAGGCCGCGCCGGCCAACGCGGCGGCAATGTGAAACGGCGCGGGCGATGAGTCTCTCTCATCGTTTCCGAAGGGAACTCAATAAGTGCCATGTCAATGCAAGCATGATCCATGGCAACTACGTCATCGTGCTTGACGGCATTGGATATTCACTTGATCAGCTTCCTAAAGGGAAAGTGAGGACGTGCTACGCTGCAGGCCTGCAGCAAACCCAGTTCGAACAACTCTGCGCCAATGTTTCGCCTAGGCTTATCGAATTCAAAAACCTGTTGGCGCACGACTTTTCAGCAATTGCTCAGATGGAAAACTTAATTGGCCTGTCTCTTCTGCATTGCCCAAAGCTCACTCAATTGAACGGCGTTGAGAGGCTATCGAATCTCGAGTACTGCAGCTTAAACACTTGCGTGAAACTTAGAGAATTGGATCATTTAGCAGACCTCCCAATACGTCATCTCAGGATTGCGGGCGGGATGTCAAAACCGCTTTGGCTTGAGACACTATTGCCGCTGTCAAAGATGCATCAGCTTGAAGAATTGGGCTTTGCGAATGTAAAATTCGCTCCGACGGCCTAGCGCCTTTGGCTAAGATCGTTAGTTTGAAGCATCTGTCACTGCCCAGTTTCTATCCCAAAGAGGAATATGAAGCACAGCACAGGCAACGCACCGACTTAACCGGCAATGTCGCCCCTTTCCCGCAGCGGCGAAACACTTTTTTGAAGCGACTACACCTTTGTTATGAAAAACTAATTGGGCGCGCCCCACCGTTTACTTGATCCAAATTTACACAGTTTTGGCAGCCCCATCGCCCTTCAAATTGTCCCAGACTCCCTGCAAAACTCGGGCGTGCCCCTTTACCCCCCCTTGCCCGGCTTACCTGAACGGGCGCAAACTGATCCAATCACTCACCCCAAGACGACGAGGATGTGCTGGCGGGCCTCTACAAGGGCGACACCGATCAGTCCCGTGTCACCGCCAAGATCGACAAACCGATGCATGGTGCCAATCTTGAGGCCCATCTGGCGGTTCTGCGGGATGAGATGTGCAAAGCCGCCCAGAAACTGGAATTTGAAGAAGCCACCCGCCCAAGCCTCAACCGCCGACGCAGGCTTGCATGGCGGCCATGGTGTCCGATATCTGGGCGCACAAGCGGTAGCGTTGCAAATCGTCCTGCAGGTCTTGAATGGTTCGGATATTCATCTGCCGCTTTTGCTTTTCGCGACGCAGGTCCTCTTCCACCAGCTGTAGCTCCGACAGGGCCGCACGGACCTGGTTATGCCGGTGTGTCAGGCTATTCAGGTCGTCGATCACGCTGTTGCAATATTCCACTGCTTCCTCATAACGGGCATCTTTGGCATTCAGCGCCTCCACTGCTGTGGATTTGCAGACAAACTCTCCCCCGCCACAGGTGGAATCGGGTAAACAAATCTCAGCAAGGGCGGTGACGGGCAGCAGCATTGCAAGAGCGAGCGTGATGATAGCAGTTTTCATTCTTTTGTCCCTGTTCGATCGCACAAGACCTAACGCTTTGTGAATATTGCGAAAAGGGACTGCCGCACCACGGCAAGTATTGAGCCCTATCTGTCCCCAATTCGCCACGCTCTTGCCCGACTCACCTGAACAGGCGCAGACTGATCCAATCACTCACCCCAAGACGCCGCGGTTGCGTCTAAGGCGGCGCAGCCGGGGCGTTCGACCTGATCGGAGGACGCCATGTCTCTATCTGAACGTCTGGAACACCACCTACAGGCCACCGGCCTGCCCTATGATACACTCAGCCATCGCTACGCAGCCACCGCACGGGAATGCGCCGAAAACGCTCATATCCCGCAGGATCATATGGCGAAGACCGTGTTGGTTCACCGCGAAGACGGCCCCATGCTGGCCGTTGTCCCTGCCAATCATCAGCTTGACCTCAGCCGCCTGCAACAGATGACCCACCGCCGCCTTGGCCTGGCCCCGGAAAGCGAGCTGGAGGAGATCTTTGACGATTGTTCCCCGGGCGCCGCGCCGCCTGTGGGGGACGCCTATGACATTCCAACAATTGTCGACAACAGCCTGATGGGCCTCAGCAAAGTCTGGTTTGAAGCCGGCGACCACCGGACATTGGTCGAGATGGAGGGCGGCGACTTCGACCGGCTGATGCGCCGGGCGCAACACGGATCGATCTGCATTCACTGACCAAAGACCTGCAGGGGGCGTGTCACAATCACCGCCCCCACCAAAAAACCGTATAGAGGAGCCATAGATGGGCCTGCTTGTGGAATACACACTCAAAGACGCCGCCGATCACGATGCGCAGGCGGCGGCGATGGAAACGCTCTGCGCGGCACTGAAAGAGCTGACTGATCGCCGTTTTTCTTACCAGGGATTTGCCTCAGAGGATCCGTTGCGGTTCTACGGTGTGCTGCAATATGACGGTGAGACGGGCAAACAGCAGTTCCTCGACAGCGCCGCTTTCAAGACCTATCAGACAGGAGCGCGCGAACGGTTGGCGGGTCCTCCCAAGACCACACCCATCCGCGCCAGCGGCTCTTCGCTGTGACCTCACGCCTCACAGTCTTGTGTGATTGCACGCGCCGGTCGCTTCCGGCATACTTGTCCCAACAATCAGGCCAGCTAATTTGGGGATAACCCCTGGGCCGAACCTTGAGGCACGACTATGAAACGCATCCTGTGCGCCGCAATGATTGCGGCCTTTGTCGCCCCCCTTGCGGCCCCGGCTTTTGCCGGCCCGATTGAGCGCGCCTGCCTGTCCTCCCCCCGCAAAGAAAAGAGCTGGCCGCTGTGCAGTTGCATTGGCCGCGTTGCCAATCAGACGCTCAGCCGGTCGGATCAGCGTAAGGCAGCGAAGTTCTTCAAAGACCCGCAAAAGGCACAAGACACCCGGCAGTCTGACAATGCCGCAAACGAACGTTTCTGGCAGCGCTACGTTGATTTCGGTGCCACCGCAGCGGCTGTTTGCGGATAAGCCGCTGTTTCGACAGGCTTGCCAGCCCCCCGCCCTTGCGCCATGATCCGGCACATTAACAGCAGGCGCGCTGCGAGAGGGTGTTTCAATGCGGAAGTTCTTGGTCATTTTGGATGACAGTCGTGAATGCCTGAACGCCATGCGCTTTGCCGCCATGCGTGCAGCCAAAACGGGCGGCGGGGTGGAAATCCTTTCAGTGATCCCACCGGAAGAGTTCAACCACTGGATCGGTGTCGGCGACATCATGCGCGAAGAGGCGCGGGAGCGCATCGAGGTGCACTACGAGGTCTTTGCCAAATGGATGCGCGACCGTCAGGGCATTGATCCCGAACTGGTGATCCGCGAGGGCGAACCGGTAAGCGAGATCATGGCGCAAATCAACGAAGATGGGGAAATTGGCGTGCTGGTGCTCGGTGCCGGCACCGACAAGAAAGGCCCCGGCCCGCTGGTTACCCAGCTGTCGCGCTCTGCCGGGACGCTGCCGATCCCGATCACCGTGGTACCGGGTGATCTGTCCAAAGAGCGATTGGAAGCGATCACCTAAACCCGTTGGGGTCTCGCGCGACTTGATCCCGCGCAAAGCTTCTGCTTGCACTTTTGTTTAGCATTGAAGCAGGAGGAGCGCTGATGCCCGCAACCTGCAAAAAAGATCTGCTTAGCGTGACAGAAGCCGAGTATGCCAAACTCGTGACAGCGCTGGACCGTGTCCCAGCTGACGTGCGGTTGGCCCCAGATCCAGCGGCCGATGGCATTACGCTTAAGGACATTCTTGGTCACCGCGCCCATTGGATTACACTTTTTCTGGGCTGGCACGCTGCGGGGCAGCGTGGTGCGCAGCCTGCGCTGCCTGCTCCAGGTTACAAATGGAATGAGCTGAAACGCTACAATGCCGACCTGCGTGAGGCGCAGGCGGATCTCACGTGGGACGCGGCCCGCGCGTTGCTGGCGGAAAACCATCTGGCACTGCTGGACCTGATCAAGCACCTCAATGACGCGGCGCTCTACGGGGCGCCGATGCCAGGTGGCAACAACAAATGGACAACAGGTCGCTGGGCCGAAGCAGCCGGACCATCGCATTATAGATCGGCCCATAAATATATCCGGACCCGCCTGAAAGCCTTGGATCTATAGCTGGCGAGCAGATTAGAACCATTCTAAACCTTGACACTGCCCCATGCGGGGCGCATATCTGAGCCAAGCGATAAGGATTGGCACATATGTTCATTCAAACTGAATCCACCCCGAACCCCGCAACGCTGAAATTCCTGCCGGGTCAGGCCGTTCTGGGCACGGGCACCGCAGACTTCCCTTCGGCGGATACTGCTGACACTTCGCCTTTGGCAAAACGTGTTTTTGCCGTCAGCGGCGTGACCGGCGTATTCTTTGGTGGCGACTTTGTCACTGTGACCAAAGACGAAGGGGTTGAGTGGGATCACATCAAACCGGGCATCCTTGGCGCGATCATGGAACATTTCCAGTCGGGCGATCCGGTTATGGCGGGCGAAGCCACTGGCAATTCGGGCCATGCAGACCACCACGGCGAAGACGGTGAGATTGTTGGCCAGATCAAAGAGCTGCTGGACACCCGCGTGCGCCCAGCTGTGGCACAGGACGGTGGCGACATCACCTTCCATGGGTTTGATCGCGGAGTTGTGTACCTGCACATGCAGGGCGCCTGCGCGGGCTGCCCCTCTTCGACCCTGACCTTGAAAATGGGCATCGAGAACCTGCTGCGCCACTACATCCCCGAAGTGACCGAGGTACGCCCCGTTGCCGTCTAAGCCCCTCATACTGGGATTTGACACATCGGCCGCGCATTGCGCGGCCGCTTTGCTATCCGGTGACCATGTTCTTGCGCAGGCCCATGAAGAAATGGGACGTGGCCAGGCGGAACGGTTGATGCCCCTGCTGGCAGGGGTCTTGGCCGCGGCAGGCAAAACCTGGGCCGATCTGGACGCCATTGGCGTGGGCGTCGGGCCCGGCAACTTCACTGGGATCCGCATTTCGGTCTCTGCCGCACGTGGTTTGGCTCTGGGGCTTGGCATTCCGGCGATTGGGGTGAACAGTTTTGAGGCTGTGGCCCTGAGCGACGGCACCGGCACCGTTGCGGTTCTTGGACCGCGTGGTCAGGCCTATCTGGCGCCGAAAGAGGCCGCCCCCTATCTGGCCCCCGCCGAAGAGGTCGCCGCCTTGGGGGACCTGAAGACACCGCAATCCGCCAGCATTGCCGGTCACATCGCGCAAGTCGCTGCCCGCAAGCTGCCGGACGGCACCCATCACGCACCTGCACCTCTCTATATCAAAGCCGCAGACGCCGCGCCGCCCCGTGATCCGGCACCCAAGATCCTCAGCGACGCTCCCTGACCTATGTCCCCCGAAGACCTTGCCCGCATCCATGCCGCCGCTTTCACCGACCAGCGCCCCTGGTCGGCTGCTGAGTTTGCCGATCTGACAGACTCAGCCCATGTGTTTCTGGCCGCCTGCCCACAGGCCTTTGCGCTTGGCCGCTGCATTGCGGGCGAAACAGAATTGTTAACGCTCGCAACCCTGCCAGAGGCACGAGGCCAGGGTCTGGGCCGCAAGATGCTGCGGTGCTATCATGATGCGGCATTGCAGCGAGGCGGCGAGAGCAGCTTCCTTGAGGTTGCTGAAACCAACCATATAGCGATTCGGCTATACGAATCCGAAGGTTACACTCAGACGGCGAAACGCCCGAATTACTACCGCTTGACCATTGGTCAACGGGTAGGCGCGCTGATATTCAGCCGCCCGCTGAACAGGCAATAACCCTTGGACAGCAAGAATTTGACCGTGTAGTCAAAGATAATCTGTCAGTTTCCTGTTGACCCTAGCGCTTGGCTGCGGCCTAAATCTGGGTTGGACAGACCTGATCTGCTCAATTGCCGGAGGTTGCGCCAAGCAACCCCGTGATCAACACTATGGGAGAGTATTATGACTCTGATGCAGAAATTCCTGGGCGCCGCCGCCACCGTTGCACTGTCTGCCGGTGCCGTGGCAGCCGAGCCGGCCGTGATTTTCGACCTCGGCGGTAAATTCGACAAATCCTTCAACGAAGCGGGCTTCAACGGCGCCGAGCGTTGGGCAAACGAAACCGGCGGCAAGTATCTGGAAATCGAACTGCAGTCCGAAGCTCAGCGTGAGCAGGCCCTGCGCCGCTTTGCCGAAGCCGGTGCAAACCCGATCGTGACCATGGGTTTCGCCATGACCACCCCGATCGAAACTGTTGCACCTGACTATCCGGACACCAAGTTCGTGAACATCGACGGTTGGGCCAACCAGCCGAACGTTCAGACCATTTCCTTTGCCGAGCACGAAGGTTCGTACCTTGCCGGTGTTATGGCGGGTAAAGCATCGAAATCTGGCACCGTTGGATTCATCGGCGGCATGGACATCCCGCTGATCCGCAAATTCGCCTGTGGTTACGCCCAGGGTGTGAAATCGGTTAACCCCGACGCGACCGTTGTCTCCAACATGACCGGCACCACCCCGGCAGCCTGGAACGACCCGGTAAAAGGCTCCGAGCTGACCAAAGCACAGATCAGCCAGGGCGCTGACGTTGTCTTCGCAGCCGCTGGCGGCACTGGCATCGGTGTTCTGCAGACCGCAGCCGACGAAGGCATCCTGTCGATCGGCGTGGACAGCAACCAGAACCACCTGCACCCGGGCAAAGTTCTGACCTCGATGATGAAGCGTGTTGACGTCGCCGTTTACAACGCTCTGAAAGACGGCGCAGACCTGAAGACCGGTTTCATCGGTCTGGACCTGGCCTCGGAAGGTGTTGGTGTAGCTCTGGACGACAACAACGCAGCTCTGGTCTCGGCCGACATGACCGCAGCAGTTGACGCCGCTTCCGCTGGCATCATCAGCGGCGAGATCAAGGTTGAAAACTACGCTGAAAACGAAAGCTGCTCAGCACTGCAGTTCTAATTCTGCTGAGTTGAGATGCGGGGCCGCGCCGCGTTGGCGCGGCCCTTTCTTTTAGGGGATGGGGACACTTCCCGACAGAGACATTCCAAGGCCCGCGGGCCGGATCGAAGACGATGTGCAGGCAGGGCTCTTTGCCTACCTGTCCGCCGATCCAGCCCCGCCTGATCAGATGTTTTCCGCCCCGACGGCCTGACAGGGCTTTCGCCGCGGAGATCCGAACGACACGGCCACGGAGGGTGGCCAGAAATTGAGCGGTCTGCAAGCGGGAGGATATCCGCAGGACCGACTTCCTGAATGGGGGAATAAGCGTGACGTCAACACCGGCACTAGAACTCAAAGGCATCTCCAAAGCCTTTGGCCCGGTCCAGGCTAACAAGGACATTTCGATCTCGGTGCAACCGGGAACGATCCACGGCATCATCGGCGAAAACGGCGCAGGCAAGTCGACGCTGATGTCGATCCTCTACGGCTTCTACAAGGCCGATGAAGGCGAGATTTTCATCAAGGGCAACAAGACCCTGATCCCGGACAGCCAGGCCGCCATCTCGGCCGGGATCGGCATGGTGTTCCAGCACTTCAAGCTGGTCGAGAACTTCACCGTTCTGGAAAACATCATCCTCGGCGCCGAAGACGGTGGGCTGTTGCGCCCCTCGCTGGCGAAAGCCCGCAAAGAGCTGAAACATCTGGCCAAAGAGTACGAGCTGAACGTTGATCCTGACGCGCTGATCGAAAACCTCTCGGTTGGGCATCAGCAGCGGGTTGAGATCCTGAAGGCCCTCTACCGCCACGCCGAAATCCTGATCCTTGATGAGCCCACCGGTGTACTGACTCCGGCAGAGGCCGACCAGCTGTTCCGCATTCTGGACCGTCTGCGGGAAGAGGGCAAAACGATCATCCTGATCACGCACAAGCTGCGTGAAATCATGGACATCACTGACACCGTCAGCGTGATGCGCCGTGGCCAGATGACCGCCACAGTGAAGACCTCAGAAACCAGCCCCGAACATCTGGCAGAGCTGATGGTCGGCCGGAAGGTGCTGTTGCAGGTCGAAAAGGCCCCAGCGCAACCCGCCCAGACCATTCTGGAGGTCAAGAACCTCTCGGTCACCGACGAT
Organism: Thalassobius sp. MITS945101; assembly: GCF_047123305.1. Classification (GTDB taxonomy): domain Bacteria; phylum Pseudomonadota; class Alphaproteobacteria; order Rhodobacterales; family Rhodobacteraceae; genus Thalassobius. The sequence continues at coordinate 1,797,653 of NZ_CP138918.1, read as the reverse complement.
AAAGGTGTGCAACGCCTGAAAGACGTGTCGCTCAACATCCGCGCCGGGGAAATCCTCGGCATTGCCGGTGTGGCCGGCAACGGCCAGTCTGAACTGATGGAAGTGCTGGGCGGCATGATTTCTGGCACTGGCCAGATCACCATGAACGGCCAAGAGCTGGATCTGACCGGCGCCAATTCTGATGGCCGCTCGCGCCGGGCCCGTGGCATCGCCCACGTGCCCGAAGACCGCCAGAGCGAAGGTCTGATCATGGACTTCCACGCCTGGGAAAACGTCGCCTTTGGTTATCACCACGACGAGAAGTACCAGAAAAACGCACTTCTCATGGACAACGCCGCGCTGCGCGAAGACACCCAGCGCAAAATGGACAAGTTCGACGTCCGCCCGCCGCTGCCATGGCTTGCGGCTAAGAACTTCTCGGGCGGGAACCAGCAGAAAATCGTGGTCGCCCGTGAGATCGAGCGTAACCCAGACCTGTTGCTGGTAGGTCAGCCGACCCGCGGCGTCGACATCGGCGCGATTGAATTCATTCACAAACAGATCATCGAACTGCGCGATCAGGGCAAAGCCATCCTGCTCGTCTCGGTCGAACTGGACGAGATCATGAGCCTCTCGGACCGGATCGCCGTGATGTTTGACGGTCAGATCATGGGCGAACGGATGCCTGAAGAAACCAATGCACAAGAACTTGGCCTGCTGATGGCCGGTGTTGCCGGAAACGGAGGAGCCGCCTGATGGACAAGATGCCTAAATGGGCCGATGTGGTCCTGATCCCGCTGATCTCGCTGGTCTTGGCCGCGCTGATTTCGGCAATTGTTATCCTTGCCATTGGCGAAGACCCGATTGCCGCGGTGAAACTGATGATCTCCGGCGCGCTGGGATCCAGCTATGGCTGGGGCTACACGCTCTACTATGCAACCAATTTCATGTTCACCGGCCTTGCGGTGGCCGTGGCCTTCCACGCCAGCCTGTTCAACATCGGTGGCGAAGGTCAGGCGATGCTGGGCGGGCTGGGTGTTGCCCTTGTCTGCCTGTTCATTCCCTGGCCCCACTGGTCCTTGGCAGTTCTGGCCGGTGCTGGCGCGGCCGCCCTGTTTGGCGCAGCCTGGGCGGCAATCCCCGCCTATCTGCAAGTCCGTCGCGGCAGCCATGTGGTGATCACCACGATCATGTTCAACTTCATCGCAGCCTCGCTGCTGAACTACGTTCTGGTCAACCAGCTGCGCCCCAAGGGCACGATGGACCCGGCCTCGGCCCGGTTCCCCGAAGCCACCAACCTGCCCAGCCTGCATGAGATCCTGGCGCCCATTGGCATCAACTTCTCCAAGTCAGCCCCGGCTAACGTCAGCCTGATTATCGCCATTATCGCCTGTTTCGCGGTCTGGGCGCTGATCTGGCGCACCCGTTTCGGCTTTGAGCTGCGCGCCTTCGGCAAATCCGAAAGCGGCGCCCGCTACGCCGGTATCTCCCCTTTCAAAATCACCATGTTTGCCATGCTGATCTCGGGCGGTCTGGCTGGCATGATGGCGATCAACAACGTCCAGGGCGAGGCCGAACGTCTGGTTCTGAACGCGGTTGAAGGTGCAGGTTTCATCGGAATCGCTGTATCGCTGATGGGCCGCAACCACCCCTTCGGTGTGTTCCTGGCGGCCATCCTGTTTGGCTTCCTCTATCAGGGCGGCGCAGAACTGGCGCTGTGGACCGACATCCCGCGTGAGCTGATCATCGTGATCCAGGCGCTGGTCATCATGTTCACCGGTGCGCTCGACAATATGGTGCGGATGCCGCTGGAGCGGATCTTCCTGGCCCTCAACACCAAGAAGGAGGGTTAAGCGATGGATTTCCTCACACTCCTGCAGGTTTTGGACACCACCGTCCGTTTCGCAACGCCGCTGCTGCTGGCCTGTCTGGCAGGTCTCTATTCGGAACGCGCGGGCATTTTCGACATCGGCCTGGAAGGCAAGATGCTAGCCGCTGCCTTCTTCTCGGCGGCCGTGGCCTATACCTCGGGCAACGTCTGGGTAGGTCTCGGCGCTGGCGTCGCGGTCTCTGTGCTGCTCTCGGGCCTGCACGGGCTGGCCTCGATCACCTTCCGCGGCAATCAGCTGATCTCGGGTCTGGCGATCACTATGCTGGCCGGCGGCCTGACGGTGCTGATTGCACAGGACTGGTTCAAACAGGGCGGACGCACCCCGCAGTTGGTCGACGGGGCCCGGTTTGAACCTATCACCCTGCCCTTCGCCATTGGCCCTGCCGACGCCGAAGCCTCAGGCACACAGCTGTCCAAGCTGATCGCCGAAGCCTCACCGCTGCAACAAATCTATTCCGAGCTGATCTCGGGCCACCCGGTGCTTGTCTACCTGGCGCTGGCAATGGTGCCGCTGACCTGGTGGGTGCTCTATCGCACCCGTTTCGGCCTGCGCCTGCGGGCCGTTGGGGAAAACCCCGCCTCGGTCGACACGGCCGGTGTTTCGGTGGTTTCATTGCGCTATTCGGCGGTGATAATCTGTGGCGTGCTCTGCGGCCTTGCAGGGGCTTACCTGGCCACCGCGCTGCAGGCGGGTTTCGTCAAGGATATGACCGCAGGCCGGGGCTATATCGCGCTGGCAGCGCTGATCTTCGCCAAGTGGCGGCCGTGGTATGCGCTCTGGGCGACTCTGCTGTTCGGCCTGTTCCAGGCGCTGGAACTGCGCCCAGACGTGATCGAAGGCGTGATCGGCATCGCCGTCCAAAGTCAGCTCTTGGGCGCCCTGCCCTATATCCTGACCGTGGTGATCCTCGCGGGTTTCGTGGGCAAGGCCATTCCACCCCGTGCTGGCGGCCAGCCCTATGTGAAAGAACGCTAAGCACCTCTTTCCTCAAGAACTGTTACAACGGGCGGTGTCAAAACCGCCCGTTTTTCTATGCAGACCGTGGCCTGCAAAATTCTTCTTGGCCAAAAAATCCTGGGGTGAATGGGGGCAAAATCCCATTTTGACCACAGAGGGGCAACGCCCTCCCTTCACCAACGGATGCCTCAAGCATCACAAATCTTGAAACAATTTCGCCTTCCTCAAGCTTCCCCCCTTGCGAAACGGCAAAGTGGCGGGCTAGGAAAATATATGCACATCTACCTCCCCATCGCCGAGGTCTCGGTCAATATCTTCCTTCTCTTTGGACTTGGCGGGATTGTGGGCGTGCTTTCCGGCATATTTGGCGTGGGCGGTGGATTTCTGATCACGCCTCTGTTGTTCTTTGTCGGTATCCCGCCCGCTGTTGCGGTGGCGACCTCCGCCAACCAGATTGTTGCCTCTTCGGTGTCGGGCCTCTTTGCCCATCTGAAACGCAAGACCGTTGACCTGAAGATGGGTTGGATGCTGCTGGCTGGCGGGCTGGTGGGATCCGCTTTCGGCATCATGCTGTTCAACTACCTGAAATCTCTGGGCCAGGTCGATCTGCTGGTGCAGCTCTGCTATGTGATTTTCCTTGGGGTGATCGGTGGCTTGATGCTGATTGAGAGCCTGAGGGCGATCCGACGGGCGCGCAAATCCGGCGGGGTGCGGCGCAAGCGCAGTCAACACAACTGGGTGCATGGGCTGCCATTCAAGATGCGATTCCGCGCCTCGGGTCTCTATATCTCGGTCATTCCGGTGTTGCTGGTCGGCGCTTCGGTTGGGGTTCTCTCTGCGGTCATGGGGGTTGGCGGCGGCTTCATCATGGTGCCTGCGATGATCTACATCCTTGGGATGCCCACCAAAGTGGTGGTCGGCACCTCGCTGTTCCAGATCATCTTTGTGGCCGGTTTCAACACGCTCCTGCATGCCATCACCAACAAAACGGTGGATCTGCCTCTGGCGGTTTTCCTGCTGATCGGCGGCGTGGTTGGCGCGCAGCTGGGCAGCACCATCGGGGTGAAATTGAAGGCGGAAATGCTGCGGGTTCTCTTGGCCCTTCTGGTTCTCTCGGTCTGTGGCAAGATCGCACTGGATCTGCTGTTGGAGCCGAGCGAGCTATACTCCCTGTCACGTCCCGCCGCACAAGGGGGGAGCCAATGAAACAGCTTGCCCTTCTCCTCTCCCTGATAGTGAGCACGTTATGGAGCGCCAACACGGCACAGGCCGACGAGGAAATTGTGCTGGGCCTCAGCCAGGACAAGGTGGCCATCACCGCACAGTTTGACGGCTCCGACATCCTGATTTTTGGCGCGGTGAAACGGGAAACTGCCATCCCTGACAGCGACCTGGATGTCATCATCGCAATCGAAGGCCCCACCGGCCCCGTCACCGTCCGGCGCAAAGAAAAGAAGTTTGGCATCTGGATCAACGGTGCCGCGCTGGAAGTGAACAAAGCCCCCGCCTTCTACGCGGTCGCGTCCTCTGCGCCATTGGGGCAGATCCTGCGCCGGATCGAGAACGAGCGTTACGCCATCACCATCGACCGGGCGATCCAATCGGTCAGCGCCACGGTTCAGTTTGGCAACACGCAAGCCTTCACCGGAGCCCTGATGCGGATCCAGGCCGAAAACGGCAGTTACCAACTGTTGGAAAACGCGGTGGAGGTGGATCAGCAGACGTTGTTCCGCTCCTCCATCTCTTTGCCGTCGAACTTGACCGAGGGTGACTATAGCGCGCGGATTTTCCTGCTGCGGGGTGGCCATGTGGTGGCGGATCTGGAAACGGTGATCGACGTGCGCAAGGTCGGGCTGGAGCGGTTCCTCTACAACCTCGCCCATGAGCAGGCCCCAATATATGGCCTGCTGTCGATCTTCATTGCCATTGTGGCAGGTTGGGGCGCCTCTGCCCTGTTCCGGCTGATCCGGGAAGGTTGATCGCCGCGCCCCGCGGCGCGCGCCTTAACCCCGCCCGATATAGGGCATTGTGGTTGCCATCAGCGTCATGAACTGCACGTTTGCCTCGGGGGGCAGGTTGGCCATATTCATCACCGCCTGGGTGACATTCTCAACCCCCATCGTCGGCGGTGCGTTTTCGGGGTCCAGATCAATGATGCCCTGCAACAGCTCGGTCCGGGCATTGCCAATGTCAATCTGCCCGCAGGCAATGCCGAAGGCGCGCCCGTCCAGAGACAGCGATTTGGTCAACCCGGTGATTGCGTGTTTGGTGGTCGTATAGGTCACCGAACCTTCGCGCGGTGTGTGAGCCGAGATTGAACCGTTGTTGATGATCCGTCCACCTTGTGGCTTCTGCTGACGCATCTGGGCAAAGGCCGCCTGCGCACAATAGACCATGCCATCAAGGTTAACGGCGCGCACCTGATCCCATTCACCGCTGTCGATCTCATCAATCGGGGCGGCCTTGCCGAACATGCCTGCGTTGTTGAACAGCACGTCCAAGCGCCCTGCCTGCGCGGTAAAGGCTGCAAAGGCTGCTTTCACGGCAGCGGCATCCGTTACGTCACAAGGCAGCACCACGGCGTTATCATGGCCCGCAGCCACAGCTTGCAACGCATCTGCGCGGCGCGCCAGCAGGCCCACTTTCCAACCGGCATCCAGAAAGGCTTGGGCACAGGCGGCGCCAATTCCGGCGCTGGCACCGGTGATGATGATTGTCTTCATGTCTCACTTACCTCCTGCGTGAGGGTCAGGGTCGGCGCAGCTTTGGCCTTCAGGTCATCGATGCGCAACGGCGCTGAAGGTTTGGACAGGCGGGGGCGCACCACCCAATGCAATCTCTCTTCGGCCCGGGTGATCGCCACATAGGCCAGACGTTTCCACAGCGGTTGCCCCGCCTCCACCCGCCCCATGCGGGCGGCAGCATAGAGATCAGGGGCAAAGACCTGCACGTCCTTCCATTGCGACCCCTGCGCCTTGTGGATCGTCACAGCGGCCCCGTGCAGGAACACCGCACCCATACGCGCCGCGAAAGGGATGAACGGCTCTTCCTCGTCTGGTTTTTCGATCTTCACAATCGAGGCCGCCGACACCTGCGGATCTTCCGCCCCCATCACATGAAGGCGCGAGAAGCCGGGCTTGCGCCCCTTGCCCAGAAACACCACCTGCGCGCCTTTGATCAGGCCGCGCGCTTCCAGATCGAGGCGCTTTTTGCGGTGTTTCAGCGGCAGTTCGATGCCGTCACAGATCAGCGGCTCACCCGACAGCAGTTCGTCCTCAGGCGCGCCGTAGACGGACCGGAAGGCGTTGATCAGCCGGATCCGCGTGGCGTTGCGCCAGACCAGCACCGGCGAACGCGCCATCAGATCAACCTCGACCCGCTGGCCCCAAACCACGCGGTCATCCCGCCGCGCGCTGTCTTCGACCATCCGTTCGAAATCCTCAAACCCGATCTGCGGATCGGCCAGCGCATGGGCGAGATCCAGAATGGGGTTGTCCGCCTCTTGCCGGTGAATCCGGCTGAGGTTCATCACAGCCTCTTTCGGCAGTGTGTCAAAAACCATCTGACCGGACTGCCCCACGGGGGCCAACTGCGCCGGATCGCCAAACAGCACCAGCGTCGGAAAAATCTCTTTCAGATCGGTGACCTGTTTGTCATCCAGCATCGAGCTTTCGTCGATGAACCCAATGTCCAAAGCCTCATCCCGCCGTTTCCAGCCGGTGATAAAGTCCGAACCACGAAGGCCCGCCGCCGCCAAGGCACCGGGGATGGATTTGTGCAGCTCGTAGAACGCCTTTGCCCGCTCCAGTGCCTCGTCGGTCAACTCTTCGATGTCGGGTTTGTCGCCACTGCCTGCCAGCCACTCGGCAATCTTTTCATACTCAGGATCATAGACCGGTGTGTAGAGAATACGGTGGATGGTTGTTGCCGGCACCCCGCGCATGCGCAGCACGCTGGCCGCCTTGTTTGTGGGGGCGAGAATGGCCAAGGTCCGGCGGTCCTTACCCTTTTTACCCTCGTAGTCGCCCGACACCACACTGACGCCAGCGGCTTCCAAAGCTTTGTAAAGCTGTGCCAGCAACAGGGTTTTGCCCGATCCCGCCTTACCAGTGACGGCCACAACCCGATTGCGCCCGTCATGGGGCGGGGTCAGCAGATCTTCGTCCAGATCCACCCCTGCAGCGCGCAGGATGTCAGAGATCCGATCATAGGCCACGGCCTGATCGTCAGAGAATTGCAGCGCAGGAACAGTCATGGCGCGACCCTATCCCGCAGCGGCCGGAAGGGCCAGAGGTGTTCTGGTTTCGTCCCAGGGGAACCCTCAGGGATTTGCAGCATTTTACGGCACCATCGCTGCATCTGCGGCGGCGTTACCCGCGCGATCCGGTGCAGGCGGCGGGGACCCTGCGCTGCCAACTTCTGCAACCGTCGCTGCCCCGCCAGCGGGACGCCCATTTCTTTCAGGCCCAACACCAGCCCCGCCAACGCCTCCGGCGTGCGATGCTCAGACTGCCAGACAGCAACACATTGGGGCCACGATGTTTGCGATAGTCCTGCGGCGGCGGCCCAATTCATATCGCGATCTTCCCAAACCAGCCAAACAGACGGTTCACCTGCAAGAGGCAGGTCCGCCGGGGCAAAGCATGTGGTGAGGGGCAAGGGGTACAACCGGAGCATGCCCCGATCAAAACGGATCCCGGCCAATGTTGCCTTACCCGACCGTTCTCAGGCCTTGGGCGCCGCCCCGATTGGCTGCGCGGATCGCTGGTGCACCTCGGTTATCTCGGCCTCAGCCACCTGTTTTGTTGTTTCCAGTTGATGCGCCAGAAGCGCCAGACCATTTTGATCTGCAAAGCATTTCAGGTCACTCAAGACCTCTAAAATCCAATCGTTTGGCATAGGGCCCCTTTCCAGGTTCCCCCTCCCACCGAGGTCACCCTAACACTACTCGCGTTAAACAAGAAACATTGCCAAAAAATTAAGAGGCCGCGCTCCGGGGTCTGGAAGCGCGGCCAATTCGTGCAGTGCAGGCACTGCACCTGAGCAGGAACCCTATTTCTTGCCGGCGTCCAACACATCCTCAACGGTGCGCAGGCCCGGTTTCGGCGCTTGCACCAGCACCGACATGTTGCCCGGCTTGTGCTCGTTCCGGTACATTTTCATATGGGCGTCGGGGATTTCATCCCACGGGAACACTTCCGACATATAGGGATCAATCCGCCGTTCGATCATCATCTGGTTGGCGGCTGCAGCCTGCTTCAGGTGGGCAAAGTGCGAGCCCTGCAGGCGTTTCTGGTGCATCCAAGTGTAGCGCACGTCGAAGGTCAGGTTGAAACCGGTGGTGCCGGCGCAGATCACAACCATGCCGCCCTTTTTGCAGACAAGGTTGGACACCGGGAAGGTCGATTCACCGGGGTGTTCGAATACGATGTCCACATTGTTGCCTTTGCCGGTGATGTCCCAGATTGCCTTGCCGAAACGGCGGGCCTCTTTGAACCAAACGTCATATTCGGGTGTGTTCACCGTTGGCAGTTGGCCCCAGCAGCTGAAGTCCTTGCGGTTGATCACACCTTTGGCGCCCAGCCCGAGAACGAAATCGCGTTTGCTTTCGTCAGAAATCACCGCAATGGCGTTGGCGCCCGCCGCGTTGGCCAGCTGGATCGCATAGGAGCCAAGCCCCCCCGAGGCACCCCAAACCAGAACGTTCTGGCCCGGCTTCAGTTCGTGCGGGTGATGCCCGAACAGCATCCGGTAAGCGGTGGCCAGTGTCAGCGTGTAGCAGGCCGACTCTTCCCAGGTCAGATGTTTGGGACGACGCAGCAGCTGTTGGGCTTGGACACGGGTAAACTGGGCAAAGGAACCGTCCGGCGTCTCATAGCCCCAGATCCGCTGACTGGTCGAGAACATCGGATCCCCGCCGTTGCATTCCTCGTCATCGCCATCATCCTGGTTGCAGTGGATGACAACCTCATCGCCCACTTTCCAGCTTTTGACCTTGTCACCAACGGCCCAAACGATGCCCGAGGCATCCGAACCTGCGATGTGATAATCCTGCTTGTGAACGTCGAACATGCTGATCGGCACGCCCAGACCGGCCCAGATGCCGTTGTAGTTCACACCCGCGGCCATCACCAGAACCAGAACTTCGTGGCTGTCCAGCTTGGGCGTGTCGACGACTTCGACCTGCATCGCCTTATCCGGCTCCCCCTGACGGTCGCGGCGGATCGCCCACGCGTACATCTTCTGGGGGACATACCCCAAAGGCGGCAGTTCGCCGATTTCATAGAGTTCTTTTTCAGGCGCGTCGTAGGGCGCAATGCCAGTGTTGGTATCCAGAGCCATCTGAGCCTCCAATAGTGATCATGCCGCGATGCAGAATCGCGGGCCTGACCCAAGAGGTAAAGATGGATGCGCAACAAAGCAATCCTATTTGCGCAACTTTTGTAATTTTATGACCTCGCGAGTGCAGAAAATCAGACCGCCCCTTTGCTGCGATCGCAAAAAAAATGTGCGATCGAGCTGGCGTAAAACTCCAGAACGTCCAATCTTTCTTGCACGATGGCGATACCTTCGGGGCCCTCTTTCAGGACGCCTCGACCTGTCAGCAGCGCGATAGATTGTTGCACGGCGAGGCTAGAACGACGTCGCGGCAGGTAGATGTTGCGTTCGGGCAGCTTCTGCATCGCTTTCTCCAGGCGCAACTCCAGAACCTCTTGCGACAGCGGCCCTTCGGCCTGCAGCAACACATGCGCAATCAATGGCACCGGCAACACCGGCATGTCGCGGGCAATCTGCCCCATCAGCCCCTCGGCCAGCGCCTGCACATCGCCGTCAAAACTGCTGAGCGAGACCGGCTCGCCAAAACGCACTGCGGCACTGCCATAACGTTTGCGCCGTTCCTGCCGCCCCAGCCACCAAATCTTGAGCGAGCCCCAGATGGCACGTCGCAGCTTGACGCGAAACTTGCCTTTGCCTTTGGTCTGCGCGGCGATCAGCACCTGATCTTCCAGCAAACGATCATAGTTCAGCGCCACGGGGACAAAGACCACCTCGCGTCCACCTTCCTGATGCGCGTCGAAAATATATTTCAAGATCCCCAGCTTCGGCGCCCCAAGTTTGGCGTCCAGACTCAGCCGCCCTTCGGGAAACACGGCCTGGCTGACACCCGCCTGCGTGGCCTGATGCACGTAGTTTGCCAGCACTTCACGATAGAGATCATTGCCGTCGCGACGCCTGATAAAATAGGCCCCCATCGCCCGCACCAGCGGCCCCAATGGCCAGCCACGCGCCCATTCTCCCACAGCATAGCTCAGCGCGCCGTTGCGGGAGGCTAAGAAGGTCAGCAGCACGTAGTCCATGTTGGACCGATGATTGGCGACCAGCACAACGGTGGCGTCTTTGTCGATCTCTTCGATCCGTTTCAGGTCTTTATTTAGCACCCGCACACGATAGAAACTGCGCCCCAACAGCTCTGCCACCCGCGATCCAAAGCGGAAGTATGTCCAAGCGGAAAAGGCCGGCACAATCTCCCGCGCATAGCCGCGGGCTTTCTCAAACGCCACCGCTTCGGGGATTTTTTCCTTTTTGGCGTAGTCAGACACCGCCTTGCTGACATCGGGATCATAGATCAACCGTTCGATCATGTCGTAGCGCCGCGCCAGCTTGAACGGCTCAATCGGACGGCTGAGGCGGGTGTTCAACTGCCCCACCAGCCGCTGCATCCGCTTGCGGAAGAACCAGCGCACTGAGGGAAAAAGAAAGTGGGAGGCAAAGGTCACGGCCGCAAAGGCCACCAAAAGAACCAGCGCCCAGAGGGGCATTTCAACGCTTCGTGTCATGGGGGCAGAATGGCGTGGAACGCAGGCGGGGTAAATCTCGCACTGCAGCATTTTCTGACGCTGCGACGCGGCGAATTGACAAGGTTGCAAAATTCCACGTATCTATATCGCAGCGAAATATTGTTACCGAACCGATTCACCCGATTTGGAGGAGAGGCCGCCATGACCGAGACCACCCAAGAGCGCCAAAAAGACCGCCCCTGGCTGTTCCGCACCTACGCTGGCCATTCCACCGCCAAGGCGTCCAACGCGCTTTATCGCTCTAACCTGTCCAAGGGCCAGACCGGCCTGTCGGTGGCCTTCGATCTGCCGACCCAGACCGGCTACGACAGCGACCACATTCTGGCGCGCGGCGAAGTGGGCAAAGTGGGCGTACCGGTCTGCCATCTGGGGGACATGCGGACCCTGTTTGATGAGATCCCGCTGGAACAGATGAACACCTCGATGACGATCAACGCCACCGCGCCGTGGCTCTTGTCGCTTTACATCGCGGTGGCTGAGGAACAGGGCGCCGACACCAGCAAGCTGCAGGGCACGGTTCAGAACGATCTGATCAAGGAATACCTCAGCCGTGGCACCTATATCTGCCCGCCCAAGCCCAGCCTGAAGATGATCGCGGATGTGGCAGAATACTGCTATTCCAACGTGCCCAAGTGGAACCCGATGAACGTCTGTTCCTACCATCTGCAAGAGGCCGGTGCGACGCCCGAACAGGAACTGGCCTTCGCCCTCGCCACCGCACAGGCGGTGCTGGACGAATTACGCCCGCGCGTCCCGGCCGAGCATTTCCCGGCGATGGTCGGCCGCATCAGCTTCTTTGTGAACGCGGGTATCCGGTTTGTGACCGAGATGTGCAAAATGCGCGCCTTCGTCGACCTCTGGGATGAAATCTGCCAGCAGCGTTATGGCGTCGAAAACCCCAAATTCCGCCGCTTCCGCTATGGGGTTCAGGTGAACTCGCTTGGCCTGACCGAACAGCAGCCGGAAAACAACGTCTACCGGATCCTGATTGAGATGCTGGCAGTGACCCTGTCGAAAAAGGCCCGCGCCCGTGCGGTGCAGCTGCCCGCCTGGAATGAGGCGCTTGGCCTGCCACGTCCCTGGGACCAGCAGTGGTCGCTGCGGATGCAGCAAATCATGGCCTATGAAACCGACCTGTTGGAATATGAGGATCTGTTTGACGGCAACCCCGCCGTGGACCGCAAGGTCGAAGCACTGAAAGACGGCGCGCGGGCAGAGCTGTCGAACCTCGACAGCATGGGCGGGGCCGTTGCCTCGATCGATTATATGAAATCGCGTCTCGTCGACAGCAATGCAGAACGCCTGAACCGCATCGAACGCAACGAAACCGTTGTGGTTGGCGTGAACAAATGGACCCAGGGCGAAGACAGCCCGCTGATGACCGGCGATGGCGGCATCATGGTGGTCGATCCGGCGGTGGAGGCCGAACAGGTTTCCCGTCTAACCGAATGGAAGGCAGACCGCGATCAAGATGCCGTTGCCAAAGCGCTGGCCGCCCTGCGGGCCGCAGCGGAAGCCGGGGACAACATCATGCCCGCCTCCATCGCCGCAGCAAAGGCCGGTGTAACCACCGGCGAATGGGCCGCCCAGATGCGCAAGGTGCACGGCGAATACCGTGGCCCCACTGGTGTGTCGAAATCCGTGAGCAACAAAACCGAAGGTCTGGAAGACATCCGCGAGGCGGTGGATATGGTCAGCGACAAACTGGGCCGCCGGTTGAAGTTCCTTGTCGGCAAGCCGGGTCTGGATGGGCATTCCAACGGAGCTGAGCAGATCGCCTTCCGCGCCCGCGACTGCGGTATGGATATTGACTACGAAGGCATCCGCCTAACGCCAGAGGAACTGGTTTCGGCGGCACAGGAAAAACAGGCCCATGTGGTGGGGCTGTCGATCTTGTCTGGCTCTCACATGCCGCTGGTCGAGGATCTGCTGGCACGCATGCGGGCGGCGGGCCTCAGCCATATTCCCGTGATTGTCGGCGGCATCATCCCTGATGCGGACGCCGCCCGTCTGCTGGAAATGGGGGTGGCCAAGGTCTACACCCCCAAAGATTTTGAGCTGAACGCCATCATGCGCGACGTTGTGCAACTGGTGGAACCGCAGGCAGTTGCGGCGGAGTAAACTGCCCCTCACCCGGCATTCCATCAAAAGGCGCGGCTCTCCCGCGCCTTTTATCGTTTATCCAACCTTCAAGAGAAAAGACTGACGACCACTTCCCCAGAACGTGTCAAAACCCTGAGATGCATCAAGAAATTTGGAACACCTATACTTTTGCATTGTGTCCCTTCCCCCGCCTCTCGTAATATTTTACGCAGGGGAGAGGGTAACGTGATTTACTATATCGCATTGAATATTCTGGCGATTGCGCTGGTTGTTGCACGTGTGCGCACGGGCATGCCTGTGCTGAAGGGCGCCTTTCTGGCACTGGCCATTCCCGCCTGCCTGTTTTTCTGGTTCTGGCTCTACCAGCTTCTGTTCACCTGAGGTTTGGACGACTCACAGGCTGTGATACCCTGCTCCTCTCTGGGGAGGAACGGATATGGCCCAAACCGCTGTCAAAGCCCGCATCACCGGCAAGGTGCAGGGTGTCGCCTTTCGCAACTGGACCCGCGCCCGCGCAACCCGCCATGCGTTGCAAGGCTATGTGATCAACGAACCCTTTGGCTCGGTCCGTGCCGTGTTCGAAGGCGAAGCCCGCGCGGTGCAGATGATGCTGGACGAGTTGTGGGAAGGCCCCGCTGCTGCGGTGGTCCAACATGTTGAGACCGAAGAGATCGATCTGGAAGAAATGCCGGACGAATTCCGCATCCTGCACTGATTCACCCGTCCGAGCGATCTGGTTGCCAACCCCAGACCACTTCTGCATTGTGGCTCGATCTGCATGCAGGAGACTCACCATATGGGACTGGACATTCGCCCTTTGCGCGCTGACGACGAAGCGGACTGGCGCCGCCTTTGGGCCGCTTACATCGAGTTTTACGAAAGCTCGGTGCCGGAAGAGGTTTACCAAAAAACCTTTGAACGGCTGATTGATCCGGGTCGCCCACAGCAAAATGGCATGATCGCCACGCTGGACGGCATTCCCGTGGGCCTCGTACATTACATCTATCACGCCCATAACTGGCAGTTGGAAGACACCTGTTACCTGCAGGATCTTTACGCGGATCCAGCGGTGCGTGGCAAAGGCATTGGACGCGCCTTGATCGAGGCCGTCTATAAGGTCGCTGATGAAAACGGCACCCCAAATGTCTACTGGATGACGCAGGAATTTAACGCAACGGCGCGCCAGCTCTACGACCGCGTAGCGCGGCTGACGCCCTTTATCAAATACAGCCGATAGGAGCTGACATGACCGTACATATCGGAGCAAAACCCGGTGAAATCGCAGAAACCGTGCTGATGCCGGGCGACCCCTACCGCGCCAAATGGGCTGCGGAGAACTTCCTGGAGGATGCTGTTCTGGTGAACGAAGTCCGTGGAATGCTGGGTTTCACCGGCACCTACAAGGGCAACCGGGTCTCCATTCAGGGGTCCGGCATGGGCATGCCCTCGCTGTCGATCTACGCCAACGAGCTGATCCGCGATTATGGCGCCAAAACCTTGATCCGCATCGGATCCTGCGGAGGCATGCAGGAGAAGGTGAAGATCCGTGACGTGATTGTGGCAATGACCGCCACCACGCTGTCGACCCCGTCCCGTGGCATCTTCAAAGAAATGAACTTTGCCCCCTGTGCCGATTGGTCGCTGCTGCGTGCCGCAGTCGCCGCCGCCGAAGGCAAAGGCGTCGACACCCATGTGGGCGGCATCTATTCCTCCGACGTGTTCTATGACGAACGCCCAGACCTCAACGAGCAGATGACCCGCCACGGTATTCTGGGCGTCGAGATGGAAGCGGCCGAGCTCTATAACCTCGGGGCCCGCCATGACGTGCGCACCCTTGCGGTTCTGACCGTTTCGGACCACCTGCAGACCGGTGAGGCGCTGCCGTCGGAAGACCGCGAAAAGACCTTTGGCGATATGGTGGAAATCGCGCTGGAAGCGGCCTTCGCCTAAGCCAGCAAAGCCTCGACAAATTGCGCCAGCGGGTCCCGCACCGGCTGGCGCATCATCGCAACCAGATTGTGCCCGGTTGCGACCGGTGCCTTGAACGGTGCCACCAACCGCCCCGCTTTCAGCAGCGGTTGGATCAGGGCCTCACGGCCCATTAACACCCCCGCACCATTCACCGCCTCCTGCACCGCAAGAGAGTAAAGCGAATAGCTTGGCCCGCGCAGCTGCAACGCGTCCTGCCCCACGGCTTTGAGCCAGATCTCCCAATCACTGGCCCAGGTGCTGTCCACCAGACACTGCGCGCCCGGCAAATCGCCCACCTGCCGCAACTGCGCCGCCAGATGCGGCGCACAGACTGGTTGAATGACATCCTTGGCAATCAGTCGCGTATGGCGGCCGCCCTCGTCGGCCATGTAGAAAATGCTCAGGTCATAGGGGTCGCGATCCAGATTGGGCGGCTCTTCCATCGCGGTCACCGAAATCTCCAGCTGTGGCATCTTCTGCCGCAGAACGGGCAGGCGCGGCGACAGCCACATCTGCGCCACCGCTGGCAGCGCGGCAATATGAATGCGGTTCGGACTGGCCGCCACCCGCAACCCCTGTACCAATTCCGCCACCTGATCAAAGGCACGCTCCGCCAATGGCAATATCTGCCGTCCGGTGGTGTTCAACACCACCCCCTGCTTGCGTCGTTCAAACAGCTCTGCACCGGCCCAATCCTCCAGCTGCTTGATCTGCTGCGCTACTGCGCCGGGGGTCACACACAGCTCTTCTGCCGCACGGGCAAAACCGCCGAGCCGCGCCGCTGCCTCAAAGGCACGCAGTGCGTTCAAGGGGGGGCCAATGGGACGCGGGGGACGGACACTCATGATAATAGCCTTAGATTTTCTACGCCTAGAGACAAGCAAATCTGATTTGCGTCCAACAGGCAAGATCGCGTTTTCTGAGATCAACTCGAACGCCCTCTGATATTGGAAAGGCCAACCAATGCCCCACCTCGCCCCGCGCCCCTGGGTGCCCGACACCAGCGAAACCCTTGCCCACCGGATCGCCGCAGAAACCGCCAAGACGGGCAGCGCTGCACTGGCGGCGCGGATCGACAGCCTTGCTGCAACAAACAAACAGATCCACGAAAGCGACTGCTTCAACCTGAACCCGGCCACCAACGTGATGAACCCACGGGCCGAGGCGCTGCTGGCCTCCGGCCTCGGCACAAGGCCTTCGCTGGGCTATCCCGGCGACAAATACGAAATGGGCCTCGAAGCCATCGAAGAGATCGAGGTCATCGCCGCCGAACTCGCTGCCGAAGTGTTTCAAGCCAAATTCGCCGAGATCCGCGTGCCATCCGGCGCCATCGCCAACCTCTACGCCTTTATGGCCCTCTGCCAGCCGGGCGACACCGTGTTGACGCCACCGGCGGCCATTGGCGGCCATGTCACCCACCACGGGGCGGGCTGCGCCGGTCTCTATGGTCTGAACAGCCAGATAATCCCTGTAGCGGCAGACGGTTACACCGTGGATCTGCAGGGGCTCGCCACGATGGCGCAGGACCTGCGCCCCAAGCTGATCACCATCGGCGGCAGTCTGAACCTGACCCCACACCCCGTGGCCCAGATCCGCGCCATCGCCGATCAAGTTGGTGCCAAAGTGCTGTTTGACGCCGCCCATCAATGCGGCATGATCGCTGGGAAGGCCTGGCCCAACCCGCTGGCCGAGGGCGCGCACCTGATGACGATGAGCACCTATAAGTCCCTCGGCGGGCCACCTTCCGGGCTGATCGTGACCAACGAGGCCGAGATTGCCGCGCGGCTGGATGCCATCGCCTTCCCCGGCATGACCGCCAACTTTGACGCCGCCAAATCCGCGGCGCTGGCGGTTTCCATGCTGGACTGGCGCGACCACGGGCAGGCCTATGCGCAGGCCATGATCGACACGGCGCAGGCTTTGGCCGAGGCTCTGGAAACTGAGGGCCTGAAACCTTTCACAACATCACAAGGCCCCACGCTGTCACATCAGTTTGCCCTAGAGGCCGAACCGCTGGGGGGCGGGCAAGCCGCCTCCAAACATCTGCGCAAAGCGGGGTTTCTGACCTGTGGCATCGGCCTGCCAATTGCAGAGGTGGCCGGCGACCTGAACGGGTTGCGTCTTGGCGCACCGGAACTGGTCCGCTGGGGCATGACACCTGCCGACATGCCACGGCTTGCCAGCCTCATCAGCAAAGCGCTGAACAGCCAAACGCCTGAGGCCCTCGCCCCTGAGGTTGCCGCCTGGCGCGCCAGCTTTGACAGGCTGCACTTCATCCACCAGAGCTGATCGTCTTTCAACGTTCTTAAAATACTCCGGGGTGCGGGGCAGCGCCCCGCTCCTCCCCGCGCCCCAAGTTACCGCCCGTGGCTCCGATCGTAGCCGTTGACGGGTGGGCTGTCCCAACCGTCCAATGCGCCTTCGGAAGGGGCAAAGACCTCGACCAGCAGCGGGTAGCAGGCGGCCTCATCCGAAGAATGTTCAGACGAGCAATCCCCACCCGGGCAGGCCGACAGCACACCCAAGAGGTCAATCTCGGCAAACATCTCCAGATAATCCCCCGGACGCACCGGGCTGGCCTTCATGAAATACTGGCCAGTGTCGCGGGTGAAGCCGGTGCACATGAAAACGTTCAGCACATCATGCACCTGTGGCTCGGCTTCAAGCAGCGCGATGCCTTCGTGATCGGCCAGCGCACGGGTCAGATTGGAATGGCAGCAATGGTGATATTGCCCACCGCTCAACAAGTTGTTGGTATAGGGATCACAGCGCGTGCCGATCACATCATGAACCGAGCCGCCAAATTCATCGATCCCATACCAGCCCAGCGTGTCCGTGGTCACGGTCGCCATCGGGCGCAGATAGGGGTGACAGGACCACATGCGTTCGCCGGTGGTGATATGGGTGCCATGCAGCGCGCGGGTCTTGCCGGAATAGAATCTTTCACTCAGGTCATTGGCATTGAAAAGGTTCAGATCCCCCACCTGCGGCCCTTCGACGGAGGAAATGCGGAAAAATTGTCCGGCCTTCACCGTGAAACTGGCCCCGTCCCGTGGTGGTACCGTGACCTCATCCACCTTCACAGCATCCGCGCGCGCCGCCCTGTAAAGCGCCCAGTCAGGCGCAGGCAGCGTGTCATTGGGATAGCAGATCACCGGTTTTACGGCGCGCCGGGCCTCGGCATCGGCGGGCGCATTGGGTTGATCGGTCATATGGGTCTCCTTCTGCAAGGTGCTCACAGCGTTGGGGGCGGCACCTCGGTCTGGCAGATCTTTGGCGGCTTGCCATCAATTGTAAAGCAGATCTCGCCACAGACCATGCAGTGGTAGAAGCGCATCCCGTTTTGATCCCGTGACCGCTCCGCCCGCCATTTGCACTGACGGGTTTTGCGATTGCTGAGAAGCATCACCAGAAGGAAAGAGATCAAAAGGCCGATAACAATATGCATGATGCTTCCTTGCCAGAGCCCTACGCCTAGGGGAAGCGTTAAACCGCCCGCCCCGCCGCCCGGCCTGAGAAGATGCACCCACCGAGGAAGGTGCCCTCCAGCGCGTTATAGCCGTGATAGCCCCCCCCGCCGAACCCTGCGACCTCCCCCGCAGCAAACAGCCCGTCAAACACCGAACCATCCGGCCGCAGTACCCGTGCCTGCTCATCCGTGTGCAGGCCGCCCAATGATTTGCGTGTCAGGATATTCAGCCGCACCGCGATCAGGGGGCCAGCCTCCGGATCCAGAATACGATGCGGCTTGGCGGTCCGCACCAGCTTGTCACCGCGATACTGCCGTGCCTGCCGGATCGCGATAACCTGCGCGTCTTTGGCAAAGGGATTGTCCAGCTGCACATCCCGCGCCTCAACCTGTGCCTTGATCGCGGCCAGATCCAGAGGTGCGTCTGGCGTGATCTGGTTCATGCCCGCCACCAGAGCGTCCAGCGTATCGGCAACAACAAAGTCTTCGCCATGTTCCTTGAAGGCTTCCACCGGTGCGGTGGCCTGTTTATTGAGGATGCGGGATTTGATCACCTCCAGCCATTTGCCCGAGGTGAAATCGGGGTTCTGCTCACTGCCCGAGAGCGCGAACTCTTTCTTGATGATCTTCTGGGTCAGGATGAACCAGCTGTGCTCATGCCCCGTCGACAGGATCCGCTTCAACGTCGCCAACGTGTCAAAGCCCGGCAGGCAGGGGGCTTCCATCCGCTGGCCCAGAGCGTCAAACCACAGGGATGACGGGCCGGGCAGGATCCGGATGCCGTGGTTGGGCCAGATCGGATCCCAGTTTGCCAGACCTTCGGTGTAGTGCCACATACGGTCTTCGTTGATTGCGCCGGCGCCCGCCGATTTGGCGATCTGTTGCATTTTGCCGTCAACGTAATCCGGCACCCCCGCGACCATGCGCTGTGGCGGCTGGCCCAGCCGGTCGACCGGCCAGTTCTGCCGCACCTGATCATGGTTGCCGCCGATCCCGCCGGAGGTCACAATCACTGCCGCCGCACGATGCTCAAAACTGCCGACGACCTCTCGATTGGTGGACCGGCCACGCGCGGCGCTGTCCTCCGACAGGACATCGCCCTGCACCCCGACGCAGGTGCCATTTTCGACAATCAGACCGCTGACGCGATGACGGAACCCGAAGGTGATCTTGCCCTCAGCCACATGCTGGCGCACCAGCCGTTCGAAGGGCGCCACCACGCCGGGGCCGGTGCCCCATGTCAAGTGAAAACGCGGAACCGAATTGCCATGGCCATCCGCCAAAGCCCCACCCCGTTCAGCCCAGCCCACAACGGGAAACCAGCGCATCCCCAGTGAGGCCAGCCAAGATCGCATCTCACCAGCGGCGAACTCCAGATAGGCCTCCGCCACCCTGCGCGGATTGGCGTCTTCAGGCCGATCAAAGCCAGCGCTGCCCATCCAATCGTTCAGCGCCAGATCCGCGCTGTCCTTGATGCCCATGCGTCGCTGTTCCGGCGTGTCGACCATGAAGAGACCGCCAAGAGACCAAAAGGCCTGCCCGCCGAGGCTCTGTTCGCCTTCCTGATCCAACAGCAGCACCTTGCGGCCCCGCGTTGCCGCCTCATGCGCCGCAACCAAACCCGCCAGCCCTGCACCGATGACAATGACATCCACCATGGTGAAATCCTCCCTTGCGGCGGCAGGCTAAGGGGCAAAGGAACCGTCCCCAAGGCAAACCTGACGTAAACCGCCCCCCTGAAACGCAAAAGAGCCCCCGAACGGGAGCGCCTTGCGTGTTGCCCTTGCGTGATCGCGAGAGGATCAGGCGGCGACGGCGTATTCGTAATATTCGACCGGCAGGTCTTCGTCTTTCACCAGCACCGGGGTCGGCTGGTAGTATTCAAACGCCTGGTTCAGCGCGTCGAGGGCCAGTTCTGCGGCGGTTTTTTGAGTCTGTGCTTCGGTCATTGGTCGCCTCATCGGATTGGAGGTAAATTCTGCATCGCAGCATACACCTGCATGCCGCGTGGACACCCGCCAATGCAGAAATGCTGCCATGCAGTATTTGCATGTTTGACCTTGGGGAAGGGAATTGGGAACTGAAAAGGTAATGGACCATTATTGGGACAGAATTGCGCCTAGATAATTTCCGCTACGCCCGTTTCATTGTTACCATTTTGCCCGACACTTCGCAGCAATAGAAACGGGCTCCCCCTGCTCTTGATCGTTAAACCCCCAACATCCAAACAGGGTCGGCTCTTTCATTGCAACTTCTCAAAAATGCTTCTAGCTCCTGCGCAAATTTTCCTGCTGGAACGCTGGCTGTTGTGGACGCAAAACCATCCAGCATGCTGCATAGTTGCGTGAGCTTTTCTTGGTCAAGGAAGAGTGGCCCGTAGAGGCTGAACCCCTCGATACAGAGAGAGAATACCGCGTAAACACGACCCATATTTTTCAGCGACGCGTAGAGAGATGTATCTAGCCAGTGGACATAAAAATCTGGCGTACCGCCAATATTGAACTCGATCCAACAAGTACCGCTAATCTCGGATTTTGGGTGCAGTCCATCCATGGATTGCACATACACCACAAAACGCAACCTGAACACCCATCGCCTAAACAAAAAAAGGGCCCGCCAAACCGGCGGGCCTTCTGTATTGTCGAGACGTAACGATCACACCACGCGGTTGATCTGCATCCGTTTGATTTCGGCGATTGCCTGCGCCGGGTTCAGACCTTTGGGGCAGGTTTTGGCGCAGTTCATGATGGTGTGGCAGCGGTAGAGTTTGAACGGATCTTCCAGATCGTCCAAACGCTCACCGGTGGCCTCATCACGGCTGTCAATGATCCAGCGGTAGGCGTGCAGCAGGGCGGCCGGGCCGAGGTATTTGTCGCCGTTCCACCAGTAGCTGGGGCAAGACGTCGAGCAGCTGGCGCACATGACGCACTCATAAAGGCCATCCAGCTTCTTGCGGTCTTCAATCGACTGCTTCCACTCTTTTGCCGGACGATTGGTCTTGGTTTCCAGCCACGGCATGATCGAGGCATGCTGGGCGTAGAAGTGGGTCAGATCGGGGATCAGATCCTTCACCACCGGCATATGCGGCAGCGGGTAGATTTTCACCACGTTGTTCTTCACCTCATCCATGCCGTAGATACAGGCGAGCGTGTTGATCCCGTCGATGTTCATCGCGCAGGAGCCACAGATGCCTTCGCGGCAGGAACGGCGGAAGGTCAGGGTCGGGTCGATCTCGTTTTTAATCTTGATGAGCGCATCAAGGATCATCGGACCACATTTGTCCATGTCGACAAAATAGGTATCCACCCGCGGGTTTTCGCCATCATCCGGATTCCAGCGGTAGATCTGGAACTTGCGGACATTGCTGGCACCGGTCGGCTTCGGCCAGGTCTTACCAACCTTAACCTTGGAGTTCTTGGGGAGCGTCAGCTGGACCATATTCGCTTCTCCTACTTGTTTGTGCGGGTCGCCCCGGCACCGTTCTCATTGCTTTGGGCGCATCGCCCTTGTTGTCAGTGGCCACGCCCAAAGGCGGGGCCGAAATCAATTCGCTACTTCACACAGTAGCTGGAACCACCCTGCAGCACCGAAGAGTTGGCGGTGCACCCGGCCATTGGATTGTAGGTACTCACCTGCTGGCTGGAATAGCGCACCCCTGTAGGCAGAGCCTGCGGTTCCCCATTGGGCAAGAGGGTGCGGCGAATACAAGAATTCACCGCATCTTCCCCCTCTTGTGTTCCCCCAAACTTACGAAAGTGCCGGACGCGTGGCAGCGCCTTTTCCGGATTGGAGGACACCCTTGCAGGGCTGATCGAGTACATCCCTGGAGCCATGGTTTCTTCGACACATTGGCGCGCAATCGCATCTCCTTGTTCCTTGCTGACCAAGGGCTTTTGGGTACATCCCAAAAGCATCGCGCCAGCAAGGCAACAGAGAGCAATGTTGCGCACCAACTGCATCAGAAGGTCCGTGCCTTCGGCGCGATGGTCTTCAGGCTGATGCCGCCTTCGTCTTCGGTGGTCAGCGGATCGGTGATCACCGGACGGAAGCTGAGATCCACTTTGGCGCCCTCAACATGGGCCACGGTGTGGACCCGCCAGTTCTCATCGTCACGCTCGGAGTAGTCTTCGTGCGCATGGGCACCACGGCTCTCCTTACGGGCTTCCGCACCCACGATGGTGGCCAGGGCGTTGGGCATCAGGTTGTCCAGCTCCAGCGTTTCCATCAGATCCGAGTTCCACACCAGCGAACGATCGGTGACCTTCAGGTCGCCCATCTTGCCCGCGATGGCGGTCATCTTTTCAACACCCTCTTTCAGGGTCTTGTCGGTCCGGAATACGGCCGCATCAGACTGCATGGTCTTCTGCATTTCCAGACGCAGATCTGCGGTCGGGATGCCGCCACTTGCATTGCGCAGCGTGTCGAAACGTTCAAACGCCTTATCAACCGACGCCTGGTTCAGCGTTGGGTTCGGCGCGTCCTTGTCGACCACCTGACCGGCACGGATCGAGGCCGCGCGGCCAAAGACCACAAGGTCGATCAACGAGTTCGAACCCAGACGGTTCGCGCCATGCACCGAGGCACAGCCCGCTTCGCCCGCAGCCATCAGACCCGGCACAACTGCTGTGGGATCGTCTTGGGTCGGGTTCAGCACTTCGCCCCAGTAGTTGGTCGGGATACCGCCCATGTTGTAGTGCACCGTCGGCAGAACCGGGATCGGTTCCTTGGTCACGTCCACACCGGCAAAGATCTTGGCCGATTCCGAAATCCCCGGCAAACGTTCCGCCAGTGCCTCAGGCGGCAGGTGGCTGAGGTTCAGGTGGATGTGATCGCCATGTTCACCAACCCCACGGCCTTCGCGGATCTCCATGGTCATGGAGCGCGAAACATAGTCACGCGGCGCCAGGTCTTTGTAGTTCGGCGCATAGCGCTCCATGAAGCGTTCACCTTCGGAGTTGGTCAGATAGCCGCCTTCCCCACGTGCACCTTCGGTGATCAGACAGCCTGAACCGTAGATGCCGGTTGGGTGGAACTGAACAAATTCCATATCCTGCAGCGCCAGACCGGCACGGGCCACCATACCGCCACCGTCACCGGTGCAGGTATGTGCCGAGGTTGCCGAGAAATAGGCACGGCCATAGCCGCCCGTCGCCAACACCACCATTTTAGCGTTGAAGACATGCATGGTGCCGTCATCCAGCTTCCAGCAGACAACGCCCTGACACTGGCCGTCTTCGGACATGATCAGGTCGATGGCGAAATATTCGATGTAGAATTCCGCGTTGTTCTTCAGCGACTGACCGTAGAGCGTATGCAGGATCGCGTGACCGGTCCGGTCTGCCGCAGCACAGGTCCGCTGTACGGGCGGGCCTTCGCCAAATTCGGTGGTGTGGCCGCCGAAGGGACGCTGGTAGATCTTGCCCTCTTCGGTGCGCGAGAAAGGCACGCCGTAGTGCTCCAGCTCGTAAACCGCCTTGGGGGCTTCGCGCGCCAGATATTCCATCGCGTCGGTGTCGCCCAGCCAGTCCGAGCCTTTCACCGTGTCATACATGTGCCACTGCCAGCTGTCCGGGCCCATGTTGCCCAAGGAAGCGGCGATGCCGCCCTGTGCCGCAACGGTGTGCGAGCGGGTTGGGAACACTTTGGTCACACAAGCGGTGCGCAGGCCCTGTTCGGCCATGCCCAGCGTTGCACGCAGGCCAGCGCCACCGGCGCCAACAACAACCACGTCATAATCGTGGGTTTCGTATTCGTATGCTGCCATTGTTCTTTTCCTTACAGCGCGATCTTGGCCAACGCGAACAGACCAAAGGCGGTCAGTGCGTAGGACAGGCCGATCACGAACATGATTGCCAGCTTGCGGGTGGTGCCGTGGGCGTAGTCTTCGATCATCATCTGCGCCCCTTTGGCGAAGTGACGCATCCCGATCATCAGGACCAGACCGGTCACAACAGTCGGGAACGGACGCGAGAAGGTCGCTAGGACCTCTTCATGCGAACTGCCCAGTGCAGAGCCGAAGATATACATGAAAACGGGCATCATCACTGCCAGGCCAACGGCGCTGACAGTCATATACCAGTGGTGATCGGTCCCGGTGTGGGAGGCGCCTTTGCCCTCGGCGCGTTTACGGGCGGTCAGATAACGCATCTTGTTGCTCCGTTATACAAGGATGATGGTGATGACGGTCAGCACAACCGAGCCGATCAGACAGGCCCAGCCCAGCTTTTCAGCGGTTGGGATGTCGAGGCCCTTGCCCGCATCAAAATAGAGGTGACGCAGACCTGCGAGGTAGTGATACCACATGCCCAGCGCCGAAAGGCTGAAGACCAGATCACCAAACCAGGAGGTCAAAACGGCGTTGGCCGTTGCGTAATATTCTTCGCCCGTTGCCGCCGCCAACAGCCACCAGACAACCAGGAAAGCGGTGACCACCAGCGCGTTGCCGGTGATACGTGTCAGGATGGACGTAATGGAGGTCAGCTGGGGACGATAGATTTGAATGTGCGGGGAAAGAGGGCGTTCGACCCGTTTCACATCAGCCATATCAGATCCTTTCAGGGTTCCCTTGCTTGGTTACTTTCATAACCGATTTTACAAGTATGTCACGACGTAGGGACGTCGCGGTTGCGCTAAACTTTTAGAAATTTTCGTGTTTTAGGCAGTTTGTGATCACACGATAGCGACGCGTGATCACAAAACATATTCTGAGTTAATTAGTCGGAAATCTACCCTGATTCTGCCCTGCAGCATGGCAAATGGCGGGGGTATGTCCCGTCACTGCACCTCATTGGCGACGATTTCGCGTTCACCGATCTTGTTGAAGTGCCCCTGCAACTCCGCATCGACGGCAGCCCAGTTTTCAAAGGTCAGCGGCACACCTACCAACGCTTCCGGCAAGCCGTTTACAAAGGCTTGGCGATAGGCTGTTGGCGGGTGTGTGGTATCAAGGCTGAGCTTTTCCGCGTGATGTTTGGTCAGGGCCCGCGTCGCCTCTTGCTCGGACAGCTGGTCAACGGTCGCCGCAAGCCGGTTCAAAAAAGCAAAGCCCGTTTCGTCTTTGCGTGGCAGAATGCCGGACCGTTTGGCTTCAGACGCCTCAAACCGTAAAAAGCGATCGAATGCGCTGCTATTTGCCCCCTGCCCGGCAACCTTTACTGCGCTGACGTCAGCCAAATATTCGGCTTTCTGCGCTTCGGCGAAATGCAGCTTCAGGATCAGCAGCATCAGCGCTTCGACTGCGCCCCCCAGGACGCCTGAGAACAGATCAGCCATCAGACCGTGGCTTTCCCGCTCAACCGTACCGGTGTATTCATCAACGTAGTGGTCTCGAGACACGAGATCGTGCCAGGCTTCCAATACTATCAGCGCCCTGTGTGGCAGCGACATACGGCGGACATCACGATTGGCCAGATGCCCAAGCTCGTGCCCCAACACTGCCAGACGCTGCTCTGGGGACATGCCCAGCCACAGCATAGCGCCAATGCCCACAACAGTGTCTTGCCGGACCTCCGTCGCGAATGCGTTGAATTCGCTGTTCAGCACCACTTTCGAAACCTTGGGTGCCCCCAGATGGGCAGAGATCGCATCCAACAAGGCAAAGGTTTCCGGCAGCGTTTTGCGATCAATCGCCCCCTCAGGCATCTGGTTTTTACGTGGTCGCAACATCCAGCCAAGCCCAAGGAACACAACTCCGAGGACGATCGTTATCAAGTTGGGGAAGTCAAGAAGCAGGAACACCAGTCCTAAGATGGCAAGCACAAAGGGGCTGGCCACCACTAGGGCGCTAAGCGTCCACAAGAGTGCCCCGGGCCGCGCGGATCCCGTCCGGCCAGAGGCGATGTCTTTCAGGGCAGATAGGTAAATGGCCTCTCCGACCTTTTGGTTGAGTTTCTGAATCTGTTTTTCAATCATTACATGGGCATCAATGCCCAATAATCGAGATCAAGCAAGACCTCAGGATTGTATTTGCCATCTTCGCCCTTCAACTCGAACGGTGCGCCGCCTTTGGTGGCCACCAGCCGCAGGCGGATTGCTCCAACGCCGGGCGCTGGGGTTTCCGCTTTGTCCAGAACTTCGGTCCAGGCTTTCACAGTATCGCCCGCAAAACAGGGGTTTGCATGGGCGCCCCCATTGAGGCCAACAATCATCTGCGCATTGGCCAGCCCGTTGAACGACAGCGCCCGCGCCATTGAGATCACATGCCCGCCATAGATCAGCCGCTGCCCGTCGGGACGGAATGTGGCATCAAAATGCACCTTGGCCGTATTCTGCCACAGGCGGGTCGCCATCATATGTTCGGCTTCCTCGATGGTGACACCATCAACGTGGTCGATCTTCTCACCCACGCCATAGTCGCCCCAGCGATGGGGATCTCCCGACTGATCAAAATCATAGTTGCTGAAGTCCAGCCCTTCGGGGATCAGCAGATCCTCCGCCGGGATCACCGATCGCAGTTCGGGGATAACCGTTTCTGGCGCCGGGGCCTCTAGATCCTTCTTGCGGACCATGACCCAGCGCACATATTCCAGAACCACCTCGCCGATCTGGTTGAAGCCACGGGTATAGACCCAGACCACACCGGATTTGCCGTTGGAGTTCTGTTTCAGCCCGATCACCTCGGACACCGAACGCAGGGTGTCGCCGGGAAAGACCGGTTTCACCCAACGCCCTTCGGCGTAGCCAAGGTTTGCAACGGCGTTCAACGAGACATCCGGCACGGTTTTGCCAAACACCACATGGAACGCCGCCAGATCATCGATCGGGCTGCCTTCAAGACCGCAGTCCCGCGCGAATTCATCCGAGGAATAAAGCGCATGACGCGCCGGATAGAGCGCGTGATACAGCGCCCGCTCCCCTTCCGCGACAGTGCGCGGCACAGCGTGGACGATCACATCGCCCAGTTTGTAATCCTCAAAAAAGCGGCCTGCATTGGTCTTTGCCATGGTTAGTGCGCTCCAAGCTTGGTGTCAGGTGTGTAGGTGCCTTCGACCTCTTTCACCACGGCCTGCCCGCAACGCATCACCCCGTTTGCCGCATCAAAGGCATATGTGGGATCGCCGTGCAGCTCCCAGCCTTTGTTCAGCGCGTCGGTGACTTTGTGGCAGAAGGCCGAAGTGTCGTCTTCGGTCAGCAGTCGATAGAGTTTCATGTCTTACCCCGGAAATGGTGATGGTCCGATCAGGCCATGGATATAGCCGATCACACCCAATAGAACGATTGAGGCGACAAAGAACATAGCGTCTTTGGCGATGGGGCCTTTTTCGTTTGGCCGCCAGTCCGGTTCGGACTTATTGATGGTGATGACCTCGATGACTGCCCAGGCCAGCAACCCGCCAAACAGGATCAAAGAGGCCAGATCGCCGTTGACCAGCAGGTGCGCCGCCGCCCAGATTTTGAAGCCGGTCAACATCGGGTGCCGCATCTTGTAAAACAGCGCGCCTTTGCTGGGACCGGGGCTGGTGAAGTAAAGCGCAAACAGCATCAACAGGTTGTTGAGGTGACGCAGGAAATAGGGCGGTTCGTAAACGGCTATATAGTCCGCCGCGCGGTAGCCGATCACCATCAGCACAACAGAAACCAGCAGCGCCAATGCCACCAGCCCCTTGCCCTTGTCGCCCATATTGGCGCGGGCCTCCGGGGCCAGTCGTTTGAAAAGATGCGCGCTGCTCCACAGCAACACGCCCAGAATGAGCCAGATCATGGATGCCTCCAAATAGTGTGGGTATCTGGGCGCAGCTAAGTCTTATTCGACCAGTTCGGCAATAGCCGCCGCTTTGGCGAGGGTCTTTTTCGCGGTTTCCACGTGCAAGTTCTCAACAATTTTACCGTCCACCACGGCAACGCCCTGCCCCGCCGCCTCACTTTCCTCAAAGGCGGCGATCTGACGTTGGGCCAGATCGACCTCGGCCTCGGAAGGTGCAAAGGCCGCGTTGGTCACAGCCACCTGCGCCGGGTGGATCAAGGTTTTGCCGTCAAAACCCAAATCGCGACCCTGTTCACATTCTGCCTTCAGGCCTTCGTCATCCTTGAACTGGTTGTAGACACCATCGACGGCCACAACGCCATGAGCGCGGGCGGCCAGCAACATGGTCTGCAGCGCCATCTGCATCGGCAGGCGATCGGCGCGGTAGCGGCAGTTCAGTTCCTTCGCCAGATCATTGGTGCCAGCCACAAATCCCTGCAACTGCGGGTGGGCCGCAATTTCCAAGGCATTCAGCACCCCCAACGGCGTTTCAATCATTGCCCAGATCGGTGTGTCGTTGCCCAGAAGGTCCGCCAGCGCCTGAACATCTGCGGCCGTGTTTACCTTGGGCAACAGAAAGGCATCAGCTTCGGCGTCGCGCAGCGCCTCCACATCGCCTTTGCCCCATTGGCTGTCGAGCCCGTTGATCCGCACGATCTTGGCGCGATTGCCATAACCGCCTTCGGCGAGCGCTGCCTTCAGCGTATCGCGCGCACCCTCTTTGGCGTCGGGCGCCACTGCATCCTCTAGGTCAAAGATGATCGCATCCACCGGCAGGCCACGGGCCTTTTCCAGCGCGCGGTCCTTGGACCCCGGGATGTAAAGTAAGGAACGATAAGGGCGGGCGGCCATGTCCATTTGCAATCTCCTCGCAAGAATCTTGCGCCAACATGGTCAAAATCGGATTAAAACTTCAAGTCAAATTTCGCCGCATCGCAGAAATACGTAAAGACCAAGGCCACCAAGCGGGGCGCAGAACGGTACGTTAACGCCATTTTCAATTCTCTTGGGCAGTCTGTTTGGCAACGGATCACACAGGCCAATGGGAGGCCCGATTTGGCAAAGAATGTCCGCAACCGGCGTCAGAAACGCTGACGTGACCAGCAAAGACCCAGCCATTGGGTCGGGACCGGGCCGCAGAAGCGCCCTCCCCTAGCAAGAAGGAAGAGACGATGAAACCGATGCATTTTGCATGGGCGCTGCTCATCCCTGCGGCAGCCGCAACCGAAACCCTCGCCCAGCAGCCCGCTGCCTGTGCGCCACGCGCGGCCGTGGTTGAAAAACTGGCAAGTGACTATGGCGAAGCGCGCCAGTCCATCGGGCTTGGCAACGACAATTCGGTGATCGAGGTTTTTGCCTCACCCGAAACCGGTAGTTGGACCATCACAGTGACCCTGCCCTCCGGCATGACCTGCCTGATGGCCAGCGGTCAGGCGTTTGAAGCGCTGGACGAAATGGTGCCGACCGCGGGATCAGACGCATGAGGGTCAGGTCAGGCCGTCCCAGATCAGCTTGGCCCCTGTCAGCACCAACATCACATAGGTCAGCAGGAAAAACAGACGCTCAGGCACGGCAAAGTGCAGTTTCACCCCGATCCAGGCCCCAATCAGAGCCACCGGCGCAAGTACCAGATCGATCAGCAGCGTCTGTGCAGTAAAAATGCCAAGAAAGGCATATGGCACCGCTTTGGCGATGTTGATCGCCCAGAAGGTGATGACGGTGGTGCCCTGAAACGGGGTTTTGCCCAATCCGCGCGACAGCAGGTATACCGCCGCGGGCGGCCCACCTGCATGGCTGACAAAGCTGGTGAACCCGGCAACGCAGCCTGCAATCGCTCCGCCCCAGGCGGGCATGGCGCGTTTCGGCTGTGGGATCAGCTTGGCCTTCAAGCTCATTTGCCAGGCCACAAATGCCAGTGAAATAACCCCGATCAAAACGCGGAACACATCCGCATCGGCAATCTGGTACAGCCATGCCCCAAGCGCCACACCCGGCAACGAGCCTAGGATCAAGACTTTGGCATCCGGCCAGGACCAGCGCCCCCAATAGGGTTTCAAGGTGGCCACATCGACCAACATAAGAAGCGGCAACATGATGCCCAAAGCCTGCCCCGGCTCCAGCACCAGCGCCAGAATCGCGGCAGAGGCGAAAGCGGCGCCGGATCCGAAACCACCTTTTGAAATGCCCGCAAAAAGCACCGCCGGCGCGGCAATCGCCAGCATTCCCCAATCCAATGTCATTTTCCGAATCCCCACCCCGTTAGCGCTACCGACCCTGATTTATCAGCAAAAAACGTCACAGAACAGACACAATGCGGCACGTGCCGCATCGCAGCACACTTGCACGGCGGGCCGGAACAGATTACCCCATGCGCGATTTCAAAACGGACCGGAGTAGAATTCCATGGCCAGACCCAAGATCGCCCTCATCGGCGCTGGACAGATCGGTGGCACCCTTGCGCACCTCGCAGCCCTGAAAGAACTCGGCGACGTCGTACTGTTCGACATCGCAGAAGGCACCCCCGAAGGCAAAGCCCTCGACATCGCGGAATCGGGCCCCTCGGAAGGTTTCGACGCCAAGCTGAAAGGCACCCAGGATTACGCCGACATCGCAGGCGCCGACGTTTGCATCGTCACCGCTGGTGTGCCGCGCAAACCCGGCATGAGCCGCGACGACCTGCTGGGCATCAACCTGAAGGTTATGAAGTCGGTTGGCGAAGGCATCCGTGACAACGCCCCGGACGCTTTTGTGATCTGCATCACCAACCCGCTGGACGCCATGGTTTGGGCGCTGCGCGAATTCTCGGGCCTGCCCCACGCCAAAGTCTGCGGCATGGCCGGTGTTCTGGACTCCGCCCGTTTCCGTCACTTCCTGGCGGAAGAGTTTGACGTGTCGATGAAAGACGTCACCGCCTTTGTACTGGGTGGCCACGGCGACACCATGGTGCCTTCGGTGCGCTATTCCACCGTTGCCGGTATCCCGCTGCCGGATCTTGTTGAAATGGGCTGGACCACGCAGGAAAAAATGGACGCAATCGTACAGCGCACCCGTGATGGCGGTGCCGAGATTGTTGGCCTGCTGAAAACCGGTTCGGCGTTCTACGCGCCCGCCACCTCGGCGATTGAAATGGCCGAAGCCTACCTGAAAGACCAGAAGCGCGTTCTGCCCTGCGCCGCCTACTGTGACGGCGACCTGGGTCTGAAAGGCATGTACGTGGGTGTTCCGACTGTGATCGGCGCCGGCGGTGTTGAGCGTATCGTCAACATCAAGCTCAACAAAGAAGAGCAGGACATGTTCGACACTTCGGTCAAGGCTGTTCAGGGTCTGGTTGAGGCCTGCAAAGGCATCGACCCCTCGCTGTCCTAAGCGGTTTCAGCAGAGACATTGGAAGGGACGCCTTGCGGGGCGTCCCTTTGCATTTTCCCCATTTGAAGCGCGCGGATTTTGGGCGCTAACAATTTTGACCAAGTTTTAAAGGCCTTCGACAAATTCGTCACAGAGCTAAACCTGTGGATAACTTTTGTCGTAGAAGAGTCGAATCGCGGCAATCCGCCACGCCTCAAGTTTTGTGATCACACTTTCAAAACGTGTGATCACAAATGTCGAAAAATCACCAAAAATCCCGCTTATTTGTCAAAAAGCGTTTAAATTCTTGGCAACCCTGTGCGTATACCGAGTCTGATCGTAGCAAGACGGGATAGGTTCATGAACATTCATGAGTATCAGGCGAAAGCACTGCTTCGCGAATACGGCGCCCCGGTTTCTGATGGACGTGTAGTCCTGAAGGCCGAGGATGCAAAAACCGCCGCAGGCGAACTCGACGGCCCGCTGTGGGTGGTCAAGGCGCAGATCCACGCAGGTGGGCGCGGCAAAGGCTCCTTCAAAGAAGCGGACGCCGGCGAAAAAGGCGGTGTTCGTCTTGCCAAGTCGGTGGAAGAAGCGGCTGAAGAAGCCAAGAAAATGCTTGGCCGCACTCTGGTGACCCACCAGACCGGCGAAGCGGGCAAACAGGTCAACCGCATCTACATCGAAGATGGCTCGGACATCGAGCGTGAGCTGTATTTGGCTCTGCTGGTAGACCGTCAGACCTCGCGCATTTCGTTTGTATGCTCGACCGAAGGCGGCATGGACATCGAAGAGGTTGCCGAAGCAACCCCTGAGAAGATCCTGAGCTTCTCGGTTGATCCGGCCACTGGCTACCAGCCCTACCACGGCCGCCGCATCGCCTTTGCTCTGGGCCTGGAAGGCACCGCGGTTAAGCAGTGCGTTAAGCTGATGAGCCAGCTGTACCAAGCCTTCACCGAGAAGGACATGGAGATGCTGGAAATCAACCCGCTGATCGTCATGCCCGGCAACGAGCTGAAGGTTCTGGACGCGAAACTGGGCTTTGACGGCAACGCGGTTTACCGCCACGCCGATGTCGCGGCCCTGCGCGATGAGACCGAAGAAGACCCCAAAGAGCTGGAAGCGTCGAAATACGACCTGAACTACATCGCTCTGGACGGTGAAATCGGCTGCATGGTGAACGGTGCTGGTCTGGCGATGGCCACCATGGACATCATCAAACTCTACGGTGCGGAGCCTGCAAACTTCCTCGACGTTGGTGGCGGCGCCACCAAAGAGAAAGTGACCGAAGCCTTCAAGATCATCACCTCTGACAAAAACGTCAAAGGCATCCTGGTGAACATCTTCGGTGGCATCATGCGCTGTGACGTGATCGCAGAAGGTGTGGTTGCCGCGGTGAAAGAAGTTGGTCTGGAAGTGCCGCTGGTTGTGCGCCTCGAAGGCACCAACGTGGAAGCTGGCAAAGACATCATCAACAACTCGGGTCTGGATGTGATCGCGGCGGACAACCTGTCCGACGGCGCCGAAAAGATCGTTAAAGCGGTGAAAGGTTAAGACCTATGGCAATTCTCGTAGATGAAAACACCAAGGTCATCTGTCAGGGCTTCACCGGCTCGCAGGGGACCTTCCATTCGGAACAGGCGATCGCATACGGCACCAAAATGGTTGGCGGTGTGACCCCCGGCAAAGGTGGCATGGACCACCTTGGTCTGCCCGTGTTCAACTCGGTGCATGAAGCCAAGGCCAAAACTGAAGCCAACGCCTCGGTGATCTATGTGCCGCCGCCCTTCGCGGCCGACTCGATCCTGGAAGCGATTGACGCGGAAATGGAACTGATCGTCTGCATTACCGAAGGCATCCCGGTGCTGGACATGATGCGCGTGAAGCGTGCGCTGGAAGACAGCTCCAGCCGCCTGATCGGCCCGAACTGCCCCGGTCTGATCACCCCCGGCGCCTGTAAGATCGGCATCATGCCCGGCCACATCCACAACCGGGGTTCGGTTGGCGTTGTGTCCCGTTCCGGCACCCTGACCTATGAAGCTGTGAAACAGACTTCGGACATCGGTCTGGGCCAGTCGACCGCCGTTGGTATCGGTGGCGACCCGATCAAGGGCACCGAGCACATCGACGTCTTGGACATGTTCCTGGACGATGATGAAACCACCTCGATCATCATGATCGGTGAGATCGGTGGTTCGGCAGAAGAAGAAGCGGCTGAGTTCCTGGCGGAACAAAAGAAAAAAGGCCGTTGGAAACCGACTGCTGGCTTCATCGCTGGCCGCACGGCGCCTCCGGGCCGCCGCATGGGCCACGCAGGCGCAATCGTTGCCGGCGGCAAAGGTGGTGCAGAAGACAAGATCGAAGCCATGAAATCGGCTGGCATCGTTGTTGCAGACAGCCCCGCAACCCTGGGTGAGGCCGTTCAGAAGGCTATCGAACTGGGTTAATCAGAATTGGGGCGGGGTTTTAATGAACCCCGCCCTCATTCCCATCTCCCGCCACCCCTCGGAGCAAGGCGGCAGAGGCCGGAACCGTAACTCTCGGGTCTCTCTCCTGTTGCTTCAGGTCGGACACAAGGAACGCAAAAATGAACGATCAAAGCCCCAACGACCTTTTCCATGCCTCCTCTTTCATGCAGGGGCACAATGCGGAATATCTGGAACAGATGTACGCCCGCTATGCGTCAGACCCCAACGCGGTTGACGCCTCCTGGCAGGAGTTTTTCAGCCAGCTGGGTGATGCTGAGCTGGACGTGAAGGCCGAGGCCGAAGGCCCCAGCTGGGCGCGCTCTGACTGGCCGCCGCAGCCCAACGACGATCTGACCGCCGCATTAGACGGCCAGTGGCCCGCCGCCCCCGAAGCCAAGGGCGCCGGCAAGAAGATCAAAGAGAAAGCCGCCGAAAAGGGCGTCGAAGTCTCTGATGAAGCGATCAAACGCGCTGTGCTGGATTCGATCCGCGCCCTGATGATCATTCGCGCCTACCGGATCCGGGGCCACCTGATCGCGGATATCGACCCGCTGGGCATGCGCGACCAGACCCCGCATCCTGAGTTGGATTACAAATCCTACGGCTTCACCGACGCTGATCTGGATCGCCCGATCTTCATCGACAACGTGCTGGGGCTGCAGATTGCCTCGCTGCGTCAGATCATGGACATCGTGAAACGCACCTATTGCGGCACTTTTGCACTGCAGTACATGCACATCTCGAACCCCGAAGAAGCCTCTTGGCTGAAAGAGCGGATCGAAGGCTTCAACAAGGAAATCACCTTCACCCGCGAGGGCCGTAAAGCGATCCTCAACAAGCTGGTTGAGGCCGAGGGCTTTGAGAAGTTCCTGCATGTGAAATACATGGGCACCAAACGCTTTGGCCTGGACGGCGGCGAAGCGCTGATCCCGGCGATGGAGCAGATCATCAAACGCGGCGGCAACCTTGGCGTTAAGGAAATTGTGATCGGTATGCCGCACCGTGGCCGCCTGAACATCCTGGCCAACGTGATGCGCAAGCCTTACCGCGCCATTTTCAATGAATTTCAGGGCGGCAGCTTCAAACCCGAAGATGTGGACGGCTCGGGCGATGTGAAATACCACCTCGGTGCTTCTTCGGACCGCGAATTTGATGGCAACTCGGTGCACCTGTCGCTGACCGCCAACCCGTCGCACCTTGAGGCGGTGAACCCGGTGGTTCTGGGTAAAGCCCGCGCCAAAACCGACCAGCTGAAGGATGATGAACGCACTTCGGTGATCCCGATCCTGCTGCACGGTGACGCGGCCTTTGCCGGTCAGGGTGTTGTGGCGGAATGTTTCGCCCTGTCGGGTCTGCGGGGTCACAAGACCGGCGGCACCATTCACATCGTGGTGAACAACCAGATCGGCTTCACCACCGCGCCGCACTTCTCACGCTCTTCGCCCTATCCCACCGACAACGCGCTGGTGGTTGAGGCGCCGATTTTCCACGTCAATGGCGACGATCCCGAAGCCGTGGTACACGCCGCCCGCGTTGCCACCGAGTTCCGTCAGAAATTCCGCAAGGACGTGGTGCTCGACATCTTCTGCTACCGCCGGTTTGGTCACAACGAAGGCGATGAGCCGATGTTCACCAACCCGATCATGTACAAGAACATCAAGAAGCATAAGACCACGCTGCAGCTGTACACCGATCGTCTGGTCAAGGACGGGCTGATCCCCGAAGGCGAGATCGAAGACATGAAGGCCGCCTTCCAGGCGCACCTGAACGAAGAGTTCGAGACCGGCAAAGAGTTCAAACCAAACAAGGCCGACTGGCTGGATGGCCGCTGGTCGCATCTGGACAAGCAGGATGAGGACTACCAGCGCGGTCAGACCTCGATCAAACCGGAAACGCTGGCCGAAGTGGGCACCGCCCTCAGCCGTCTGCCAGAAGGTTTCCCGGCACATAAAACCGTGGCCCGTATTCTGGATGCCAAGGCCAAGATGTTTGACAGCGGCAAAGGTTTTGACTGGGCTACTGCCGAGGCACTGGCCTTTGGCTCGCTGCTGACAGAGGGCTATCCGGTTCGCCTGTCCGGTCAGGACGCCACCCGCGGCACCTTCTCGCAGCGCCATTCCGGCATTGTGAACCAGCAGACCGAGGAACGTTTCTTCCCGCTGAACCACATCCGTGAAGGTCAGTCGCGTTACGAGGTGATCGACTCGGCCCTGTCTGAATATGCGGTTCTGGGTTTCGAATACGGCTACTCGCTGGCGGAACCCAATGCGCTGACCATGTGGGAAGCCCAGTTCGGCGACTTCGCCAACGGCGCGCAGATCATGTTCGATCAGTTCATCTCTTCGGGTGAATCGAAATGGCTGCGGATGTCCGGTCTGGTCTGCATGCTGCCGCATGGTTTTGAAGGCCAGGGTCCGGAACACTCTTCAGCTCGCCTGGAACGCTTCCTGCAGATGTGTGGTGGCGACAACTGGATCGTGGCCAACTGTACCACGCCGGCCAACTACTTCCACATCCTGCGCCGCCAGCTGCACCGGACCTTCCGCAAGCCGCTGGTGCTCATGACCCCGAAATCGCTGCTGCGTCACAAGCTCTGCGTTTCCGAGGCCGAAGATTTCACCACCGGCTCCTCCTTCCACCGCGTCCTGTGGGACGATGCTCAGAAGGGGAATTCGGACACCAACCTGGTGGCGGATGACAAGATCAAACGTGTCGTTATGTGTTCGGGCAAGGTCTACTTCGACCTGCTGGAAGAACGTGACGCGCGCGGTCTGGACGACGTGTACCTGCTGCGTGTCGAACAGTTCTACCCGTTCCCGGCCATGGCTCTGACCAAAGAGTTGGAGCGTTTCAAAAATGCTGAAATGGTCTGGTGTCAGGAAGAGCCGAAGAACCAGGGCGCCTGGTCCTTCATTGAGCCCAACATCGAATGGTGCCTGAGCCGCATCAAAGCCAAACACACCCGCCCGGTCTACGCCGGCCGTGCCGCCTCGGCATCGCCCGCAACCGGTCTTGCCAGCCAGCACAAAGCACAACAAGCCGCGCTCGTGAACGAAGCGCTGACCATCGAAGGGAAATAACCCATGACGACTGAAGTTCGCGTCCCCACCCTTGGCGAATCCGTGACCGAAGCCACGGTCGCCACCTGGTTCAAGAAGCCCGGCGATGCCGTGGCCGCAGACGAAATGCTCTGCGAGCTGGAAACCGATAAGGTCACCGTCGAAGTGCCCAGCCCCGCCGCGGGTGTGCTGGCCGAAATCGTCGCCGCCGAAGGCGCCACTGTGGGTGTTGACGCCCTCCTGGCCAACATCTCGGAAGGCGGCGCTGCAGCCGCATCGGCCCCCACCGCCGCGGCTGCCCCCGCTGCCGCCCCGTCAGGCGAGGCACAGGCCGTTGACGTGATGGTGCCATCCTTGGGTGAATCCGTGTCGGAAGCCACTGTTTCGACCTGGTTCAAAAAGGTTGGCGATGCGGTTGCACAGGACGAAATGCTCTGCGAACTGGAAACCGATAAGGTCTCCGTCGAAGTGCCCAGCCCCGCCGCAGGTGTACTGGCCGAAATCGTTGCCGCAGAAGGCGCTACCGTGGACGCCACCGCCAAACTGGCCGTGATCTCCTCGGGCGCTGGCGCCGTTGCGGCCGCAGCTGCCGCGCCTGCTGCGGCCCCTGCCGCAACTGGTAAGGACATTGAGGATGCGCCTTCCGCCAAGAAAGCCATGGCAGAGGCCGGCATCAGCCGCGACGCTGTCACCGGCACCGGCAAAGATGGCCGCGCCATGAAGGATGACGTGGCCCGCGCCGTGGCCACTGCCGCCGCAGCACCCGCCGCCCCGGCCCCCGCAGCTGCGCCTGCCGCTGCTGCCGTGCCACGCGGCCCGGTCGACTCTGACGATGCCTCGCGTGAAGAGCGGGTTAAAATGACCCGCCTGCGTCAGACCATTGCCCGCCGTCTGAAGGACAGCCAGAACACCGCGGCCATGCTCACCACCTATAACGAGGTCGACATGACCGAGGTGATGGCCCTGCGCAACGAATACAAAGAACTGTTCCTGAAGAAACACGGCGTGAAACTGGGCTTCATGTCCTTCTTCACCAAGGCCTGCTGCCACGCGCTGAAAGAAGTGCCAGAGGTCAACGCCGAAATCGACGGCACTGACATCGTCTACAAGAACTTCGTGCACATGGGCATCGCCGCCGGCACGCCAACAGGTCTGGTGGTTCCGGTGATCAGGGATGCCGACAGCATGTCTTTCGCAGACATCGAAAAAGCCATTGCCGAAAAGGGCAAACGCGCCCGTGACGGCAAACTGTCGATGGCCGAAATGCAGGGCGGCTCTTTCACAATCTCCAACGGTGGTGTCTACGGCTCGCTGATGTCCTCGCCGATCCTGAACCCCCCGCAGTCCGGTATCCTCGGTATGCACAAGATCCAGGACCGCCCCATGGCGATCAACGGTCAGGTTGTGATCCGTCCGATGATGTATCTGGCGCTGTCCTATGACCACCGTATCGTCGACGGCAAAGGCGCCGTGACCTTCCTCGTGCGCGTCAAAGAAGCGCTGGAAGATCCCCGCCGCCTGCTGATGGATCTGTAAGACCCTTTCGCTGCGCCGGTCCTTTGACTGGCGCAGCCCTTTGCTTGCGATGAGGACGCGATGTCCGGCCCTTCCCCTCTGCTAGACAAGATCGCCATAACCTCCTGCATGCGCAATGAGGGGATCTTTGTGCTGGAATGGATCGCCTATCATCAGGCCCTTGGCTTTGATGAGGTGGTGATCGTGACCAACGACTGCACCGACGGTTCCGACACATTGCTGGACCTGCTGGCTGGCCACGGCGTCTTGACCCACATCCGCCAGTCCCTCCCCCCCGGCGACAACCCGCAGGACAAGGGTATGGACCACGTCCTCACCCACCTGCGCCAGAACAACACCACCTGGTGCCTGCATATCGACAGCGATGAATTTCTGCTGATCGAGGCGGGCGACGGCACGCTCCCCAACCTGATGCAAAACGTGCA
The DNA here is from genome assembly GCF_047123305.1 of Thalassobius sp. MITS945101. Lineage (GTDB taxonomy): Bacteria > Pseudomonadota > Alphaproteobacteria > Rhodobacterales > Rhodobacteraceae > Thalassobius. The sequence goes on along the minus strand of NZ_CP138918.1, from coordinate 1,758,848 downwards.
GGGCGCGGACTGCGTACCGCTGATCTGGCGCAACTTCGGTGACAGTGGCCTAACCCATTGGACCGCCGGCGACAACGTGCTGGAACGCTTCACCCGCGCTGAACCCGGCCCCACCCCCGGCACCAGCAAATCGAAATGCCTATTCCGCGTTGGCAGTTTTGACGCTGCCACGGATCACAACCCCCAGCGCCCCACCGTCGCCGATCCCAAAGTGGTCAACGCCGACGGCACTGCCCTGTCGAACAAAACCCTGCAGCAGCGAAAATCCTCGCGGTTCCGCCCGCAAGATCTGGCCTGCGCCGCCACAACCGCCCGCCTAAACCACTATGCGGTGAAATCTCAGGACCTCTACCTGATGAAAAACGACCGCGGTGACGGGCAGGGCAAACAGGGCGACAGCAAATACCACCTTGGTTCGCGCTGGCATCAAATGGCCAACCGCAACGATGTGGAAGACCGCGCCATCCTGCGCCACCTGCCTGCCACTCAGGCCCGCCTGCAAGCCTTGCGCGCCCTGCCCGGGATCGCCGCAGCCGAGCAGCACTGTCGGGACTGGTTCGAAACCCGCCGCAACGCTATCCTCACCGAAAGCCAGCGCCGCCTATGGACGAAGGAGACAGCCCGCACATGACTTCTTCTTGGTCGAAATATCCTCGGGGGGCGGCCCGTAAGGGCCGGGGGGCAGACAGCCCCCTCCCCCGCCCGCAACATGTAGAACAACAGATAAAATCCTGACGGAGACACCTCATGGCACAATATGACGTCATCGTAATCGGCGCCGGCCCCGGCGGCTATGTTGCAGCAATCCGCTGCGCCCAGCTGGGTCTGAAAACCGCCTGTGTAGAAGGCCGCGAAACGCTGGGCGGCACCTGCCTGAATGTGGGCTGCATCCCCTCCAAGGCGCTGCTGCACGCCAGCCACCAGCTGCATGAGGCAGAGCACAACTTCGCCAAGATGGGCCTCAAAGGCAAATCCCCCTCGGTCGACTGGACCCAGATGCTGTCCTACAAAGACGAAGTCATTGGCGGCAACACCAAGGGCATCGAGTTCCTGTTCAAAAAGAACAAGATCGACTGGCTGAAAGGCTGGGGCTCGATCCCCGAGGCGGGCAAGGTCAAGGTCAGCGACGAAGTCTATGAGACCAAGAACATCATCGTGGCGTCCGGCTCCGAGCCGTCCTCGATCCCCGGTGTTGAGATTGATGAGAAGATCGTCGTCTCCTCCACCGGTGCACTGGAACTGCCGAAGATCCCCAAGAAAATGGTTGTCATTGGCGCCGGTGTGATCGGCCTCGAACTGGGCTCGGTCTATCAGCGTCTGGGCACCGAGGTCACCGTGGTCGAATTCCTCGACAAGGTCACCCCCGGCATGGACGGCGAGGTGCAGAAGACCTTCCAGCGGATGCTGAAAAAACAGGGTCTGAAATTTGTCATGGGCGCCGCCGTGCAGAAGGTCGACACCACCAAGACCAAAGCCAAAGTGACCTACAAGCTGCGCAAGGATGACTCCGAGGCGGTGCTGGACGCGGATGTGGTGCTGGTTGCCACCGGTCGCAAGCCCTTCACCGATGGTCTGGGTCTGGAAGCGCTGGGTGTCGAAATTTCGCCCCGCGGTCAGATCAAAACCGATGCCCATTGGCAGACCAACGTCAAAGGCATCTACGCCATTGGCGACGCGATTGACGGCCCGATGCTGGCGCACAAGGCCGAAGACGAAGGCATGGCCGCCGCCGATTGCATCGCCGGCAAGGCTGGCCACGTGAACTATGACGTGATCCCCGGCGTGATCTACACCGCCCCCGAAGTGGCCACCGTTGGCAAGACCGAGGAACAGCTGAAAGAAGAGGGCCGCGCCTATAAGGTTGGCAAATTCCCCTTCATGGGCAATGCCCGCGCCAAAGCCGTGCATCAGGGCGAAGGCTTTGTGAAGCTGCTGGTGGACAAAGAAACCGACCGCATCCTGGGCTGCCACATCATCGGCCCGTCGGCGGGGGATCTGATCCACGAGATCTGCGTCGGCATGGAATTCGGCGCCTCCGCCGAAGACATCGCCCTGACCTGCCACGCCCACCCGACCTTCTCGGAAGCGGTGCGCGAAGCCGCACTGGCCTGCGGCGACGGCGCCATCCACGTTTGATCCAACAGATCAGAGAGACAGCGAAAGGCCACCCTTCGGGGTGGCCTTTTCTTTTCCAGTGGTTATGGCCGCTAGCCTCTCTTCATACGGTGGAGCGGATGGTTGTCTTGGTAACGCGGTCGCGTTTTGCGCAGGCTATTGCCTATTCTGCCACGATCCCCTAGCCTCCCTGCATCGGAAACCAGCCAACAACAGGAGGGCACATGCTGGATCTGCGGTTCACATACCTACTTCAGCACGGTCCCCGTCACGCCCTGTAAATGCGTTTGCAGGGCAGGATCACATAAGGCCTGACCGGCCCCACTGGTGTTCTGCCCGTTTTGCCGCCTTTGCGGCCCGTTTTTGTTGATCCGAGAACCTTCATGACTGTTTTGAACACCAATGCCTTGGGCGTGACCCTGGGCGATCCGCTGTTTTCCAACCTGACCCTGACCCTTTCCAAAGGGGACCGCGTTGGCCTTGTGGCCGCGAACGGGCGGGGGAAATCCACCCTGCTGGCCTGCCTGGCCGGTGAGTTTGAGCCGACCATCGGCGACATCACCCGCGCCCGTGGCCTTCGGGTGGGCTATGTGCAGCAAAACGTGCCTGATGCAGCGCTTGCAAAGACGCTTTATGATTTTGTGCTGGAAGCCCTGCCGCCGGACCAGCAGGACTATGAAAGCTGGCGGGTGGATGTGCTGCTGGATGAGCTCTCGGTGCCCTACGACTTGCAGCATCAACCGCTGCGAACCCTCAGCGGTGGCTGGCAACGCACGGCGATGTTGGCGGCGGTTTGGATCACCGAACCGGACCTCTTGTTGCTGGATGAGCCGACCAACCATCTGGACCTGCACCGGATTGCGCTGCTGCAACAATGGCTGGCGGCGCTGCCCCGGGACCTGCCGGTTGTGATCACCTCGCATGATCGTGCCTTTCTAGACGCGGTGACCAATCGCACCCTGTTCCTGCGCGCGGATCATGCGCGGCTGTTCCCGCTGCCGTTTACCCCAGCCCGCACAGCATTGGCCGAGGCGGACGCAGCTGATGAACGCAAACACACCAATGACCTGAACAAGGCGCAAGCCCTGCGGCGGCAGGCGGCGAAGCTAAAGAACGTCGGGATCAACTCAGGCTCGGACCTGTTGTTGACCAAAACCAAACAGCTGACCGCCCGCGCCGCCCAGATCGAGGGCGCCGCCAAGGCCGCCCATAACGAACGCAGCGCCGGGGACATTCGCCTGACCAACAGCGGCACCCATGCCAAGGCCTTGGTATCGCTTGACGATGTCAGCGTGGAAACGCCCGACGGCCGCCCGCTTTATCGCACTGGGCAGAAGTGGATTTCCCCCGGCGACCGGGTGGTGCTGTTGGGGGCCAATGGCACTGGCAAGACGCGGTTGATCTCGGCCGTGCAGCGCGCTTTCACAGAGGATGTCGCGGGGCTGCGCTGCGCGCCCTCAATGGTGCCGGGCTATGCAGATCAGCACCTCAGCCAGTTGGACGACCAGGCGACGCCGATGTCCACAGTGACAACCGAGTTTGACATTGGCGATCAACGGGCACGTTCTGCGCTGGCCAACGCGGGGGTGCGAATACAGATGCAGGACACGCCTATCGGTGCGCTCTCTGGCGGGCAAAAGGCGCGGCTTTCGATGTTGGTGCTGCGACTGCGGCAGCCGAACTTCTACCTGTTGGACGAACCGACCAACCACTTGGACATCGAGGGGCAAGAGGCGCTGGAAGAAGAGCTGATCGCCCATGGCGCGGCCTGTCTGCTGGTCAGCCATGACCGCAGTTTCCTGCGCAATGTTGGCAACCGGTTCTGGTGGATCCAAGGCAAGAAGTTGGTGGAGGTCGACAGCCCCGAGGATTTCTTGATAGGTGAAATGAACGCTGCCTAATGCTAAAGGCCGCCCCCCAGGGGCGGCCTTCGTCTGTGGTGGTTCTTCAGGCGCTTTGGAACCAGCCGAGGCGGCTGAACAGCACCCTGTCGAGGATCAGCGCCACAATCAGGCTGGCCCCCATCAGGGGCAGCAGCAGCGACAGCACCACCACCAGCACAGCCATGCCCCAGCCCAGCGAGGCCTCGGGCGCAGCTGGCACGCCAAGCCCCCCAGCAGGGCGACGTTTCCACCAGGCCACAAAGCCGCTGACCGAAAGGACAAGGGCCAGCACCGCCGCCAAGGTGTTCTGTGCCAGGTTCAGCCAGCCATACATCTCCCCTTGGTGGAAAGAGATGCCCCAACTAACGGCGCGGGCCACCACCGGATTGTCGCCAAATTCGTGCCGTTTCAGTACGGCACCGCTGTATTGATCGACAATCAGTTCGGTCTGCTCTGAACGGTCACGACTGGCCGAACGGATCCAGAAAGCGGCGTTGTCGTTCTTGGGCGGGCGCATTTCATAGGGGGCAACCAGGCCTTCAGTCTTGGCGATTGCGAACACCTCCGCATAGGCAATTGTTTCGCCTGCGCTGGTGGTGGAATTTGGCACCTTGCGAGAGAACCGCAGGCTGCCGCTTTTCTGGCCGGTTTCCTTCTGAATGTAACTCAGCCCACCACCCCAGACATCCGTCCACGGCAGCCCTGTCACCAGAATGGGCACCACCAGCACCGTGGCCAGCATACCGGTAAACAGATGGGTTTCGCGCCACCAGCTGCGTTTGGCCAGCGCTCCTTTGGGCAGGCTCACCGCCTTGGCCAGCGAGCGCTGTCCGCGCGGCCACCACAGGTAGGCACCGGTGATGAACATGACGATGGCCCAATGGGCGGAAAGTTCGACGAACTTGGTGCCGAAACTGCCCAAGAGCAGCTCTCCGTGAAACTTCTTCAGCATCCGCATCGCGGTTTCATCTCGCGGGATATGGCCCAGCAATGCGCCGGTATAGGGGTTGATCCAGGCGTAGCTGCGGATGTTTTCGGCGGTATTGAACTCCACCAAGGTTGCGCGGGTTGCGTCCTCATACTGCGTGATGCCGCGCAGGCGTTTCACCCCTGGGCCTTCCTCCAGCGCGATGAGCTGTTGCTCAATCGGCAGCACAACATCAGCGGCGGCTACAAACATCTGATCGGCATAAAGCCAGCGTTCGATCTGCGGTTTGTAAAGGTAGATGCCGCCGGTGACAGCCAGCATGGCCAAAAAGGGCAGAACATAAAGAGAGGCCAGAAAGTGCCACTTCCAGACAAGGCGATAGAGCGCACCGCCCGAGACAGACTCGGGGCGCGCCGACAGTGTTGCGTCGGTCATTTTTCGATTTTCCTACGGTGATTTAGATTTGGGTTTTGGGAAACTCAAACCAGTGCAGGGGGACCGCGGGGCGGATCCTGCTGCCGGAGGTAATCGCAGGTTTGATAGGGGTTGGGATTGGCCACAAAGGGGCAGCGGTAGCTGCGCGCCAGAGCGACCCAGGGGACCTCTGTCTGAGGTTCCTTCTGCACCAGATCAGCCAGCACACAGTGATCGACCGCCGGCTCCACTTCTTCCACCGGTTCGCCATCTGCGTTCAGCGTCAGCGTCACCATTTCGGAACCGGTACAGATCGTCACCACCATGACACCGGGCACCAATGTGGCCACCACCGCCGACATCTTCGGCAACAGCAGACCCACAACAGTGGCCAGAACCAAAAGCGTATATCCAAAGGTGCGGATCATGGCGCTGAGAAAGCACAACTCGCGGGCACTCCGCAACCCGTCAAATCACCACATCGACTGCGCCGCGCGGTCGGGCCAATCGCGGTCATAGGCTTCGCCGTCAATGTCGCCTTCTGTCATGGCACTGAGGATGTCCCCGATCGAGGGGAGGTCGCCGCTTTCGTCCGCGCCGGACCACAGGCGGGATCGAATAATAGCGCGGGCGCATTGGACGTAAATCTCCTCGATCCGGATCACGATAACGGATCTTGGCCGTTTGCCGTTCTTTTCAAAGCGGGCACAGAGGTCAGCGTCAAAGGTGAGGCGCGCCTGACCGTTCACCCGCACCGCATTGGCAGAACCCGGCACCAGAAACATCAACGCAATCCGTGGATCGCGGACAATGTTGCGCAGCGTGTCGATGCGGTTGTTGCCGCGCCAGTCGGGCATGGCCAGCGTGCGCTCATCCAGTTCCAGCACCACCGGGCCTTCGTCGCCGCGTGGGCTGCCATCGGCGCCTTCCGGTCCAACGGTCGACACTACACAGAACCGCGAGGCGTTGATCCAGCGGCGGTATTCCGGCGTGATCCGCTTGGCGACCTTGGCAATCGCGGCCCCGCGCGCCTCGCCATAGACAGCTTCCAGCTCTGCGGTGTCCTCAACCCATTTCATCGCCTGATCCTTTGCCTCACGCCTCATCGGGGAATGTGAACCCCGCTTCGCGCATCAATTCGTTGGAGCGCACTTCGACCTCTTCTTCGAGCTGCGCCATGAAGCTGTCGCGGTCCAGACCTGTCGGAATGCGCGGCATGAACTCCACCACTGCAGTACCCTTCTGCCGCATCACGCCGCGTTTGGGCCAGAACACTCCGGCATTGGTTGCCACCGGAACAACATCCTGACCGGTTTCTTCGGACAGGACATGGGTGCCCACCTTATAGGGTTTCTTCACCCCCGGTGCGACACGGGTGCCTTGCGAATAGATCACCAGCTGACCGGGATGCTGCACGCCCTTGGCCACATCCGCCACCATCTTTTTGATCGCCTTGCCGCGTTTGCCGCGGTTCACGGGAACGCAGCCGATCCGGTAGCCATATTGGCCAATGATCGGTGTGTAGAGGATTTCCCGCTTCATGATGAACTTGCCCGCCGGAATGGCGTTGAAGATCAGGATGATGTCCAGGAAAGACATGTGTTTCGCCGCAACGATCACCTCATCGGTTGGTACCTCGCCGCGCACTTCGCTTTTCAGCCCGACCATCCAGCTGGCGGTCCAGATCACCCAACGGCAATAGGCTTTGCAGGCGGCAAAAGCGCCGCGGCGGCTGAACAGCGCCCAGGGGAAATAGACAATTCCCAGCACTGCCATTGCGACATACATCTGTGCGTTAAAGATCAGGCTGCGCAGCCAGCGCCAAGCGTAAGCCATCACGGCATCTCCTTGAGTTTACGTAGGGCCGCAGCCCGGGTCGCCGCAAAGGCCACCCCGCCGCCCAATAGCGGAATGCCCAGCGGCCAGAGCCAGTGCAGCCCCTGGAAGCCAAGACCGGTCAGGAAGCCACCTGCCGCCTGTGCCTCGGGCATCAGCCAGACCGAGACGGCACCAAGACCGGCGCCGATCCCTGCCCCCATGAAGCCGCGATAGGTGAATCGGCGCACAAAGGCGCCCGCGATATAGCTGTCCTCCGCCCCCACCAGGCGCAGCACCTTGATCACCTGCGCATTGGCCGACAGCGCCGCATGGGCCGCAAGCGAGATCATCGCTGCCATTGCGCCGCCAATCAGCAGGAAGGCCGCCCAGCCCAACAGGCGGATGCGGGTGGCCGCCTCGACCAGCGGTTTGCGCCAGCGGGTGTGGTCATCCAGCACCGCACCGGGCACCTCGGCTGCCAGACGCAGCCGCAGGCCGGTGCTGTCATAGCCCTGCGCGGTCTCGTTAATCTCGATCAGCTGTGGGATGGGCAGTTCATCAACCGGCAGGTCAGGGCCAAAGAACGGCTCCAGCAGCGCCTGTTGCTCTGCGTCGCTGAGCGCGCGGGCGCTGTCGACACCCGGTGTGGTTTCCAGCACCCGCAACGCAGCTGTGACCTGCGCCTGCATCTGATCCTCGGGCGCCGAGATCCGCAGCGTGGACGAGCGGGCCAATTCCGTCGACCAGCGATCCGCCAACCGGCCCGAGGCAAGCGTCAGCGACAGGGCAAAGACCGCCAGAAATCCCATAGCGATGGCGCTGAAGGTGGTCAGATTGGCGGTAAACCCCGTGGGCGGCACCACCCGATCCGCCTGTGCATCCGGCACAAACAATGTGGTCAGGCGCTTGAAAACACTCATAGATCCGCCCCCGCAAGCTGCACCCGACGGTTGGCGATCCGCAGCACACGCGCCTGCACTTGGCCTTTGGCAGCGCGGATCAGGTTCATATCGTGGGTCGCAACCATGATGGTTTTGCCCATCCGGTTCAGTTCGACCAGCAGGCGCAGCAACCGCTGCGACATCTCCCAGTCGATATTGCCGGTCGGCTCATCCGCCAGGATCACATCCGGCGACATGATCACCGCGCGCGCCAGCGCCGCACGTTGACGTTCACCGCCCGACAACTCCGGCGGCAGGGCCTCAGCGCGGTGTTTGAGGCCAACCCAGGCCATCAGCTCTTTCAGGTTGGCCAGCTCATCAATATTGTCGCGCCCTGAGACATTCAACGGCAGCGCAATGTTCTCCGAAATCGGCAGGTGATCCAGAAACTGGCAGTCCTGATGCACGACGCCGATCCGGCGCCGGTTCAGTGCCACTTCATCACGGTCCATCAACCGTGCATCGCGGTCAAACAACCGCACATGGCCGGCGGTGGGCAGCAAGGCGCCGTAGCAGAGCTTCATGAAGGTGGTTTTACCCGCACCCGAGGGGCCGGTCAGAAAATGGAACGAGCCCGGCGAGAGTTTGAGCGAGATATCACTCAGCAGTTCGCCCCCGCCATAGCTGTAGGCCACATTGTCTAGCTCGATCACCGGCTGTCCCCTTTGATTGCGGTCTTTTTCTGCACGAGCGGCGGCCCAGATGCAATCCGACAAAGCGTCTGGGAGCTTTAGACTTTTCCAAACGCCTTTTCCCTCATATAGTTGCGCCATTGAGGTTAATACGAACAGAACTGGTGCGAGGGGCGAAATGCGTCTGATATGCCCGAATTGCGGTGCGCAATATGAGGTGCCCGACGGGGTGATCCCCGACGAGGGGCGCGATGTGCAATGCTCGAACTGTGGCGACACCTGGTACCAGCATCACCCCGACAATGATCCCGGCCTGCGCGAAGAACTGTCTGCGCAGGATGGTATGCAGGCGGGGCTGGAGGAGGCCGCAGAGCCGCAGCCTGAACCCGCCCCCGAACCAGAGCCTGAACCTGTACCGGCCCCAGAACCCAGCACCCCGCAACGGCGCACGCTGGATCCTTCGATCGCAGATGTGCTGCGTGAAGAGGCCGAGCGCGAGGCCCGCGCCCGTGCTGCCGAAGGGGGTGTCATAGAAACCCAGCCCGATCTGGGTCTGACCGAGCCCGAGGATGAGGCCGACCGCCGTGCCCGCCAGGTCCGCGAACGGATGGCCCGGATGAAAGGCGAACCGGACACTCCACCGGCCCCAGAACCCGAACTGGTGGACGAAGACAACCCTGTGTCGCGCCGCGATCTGCTGCCCGATATCGACGAAATCAATTCATCCCTGCGCGCCGCCTCTGATCCCCGTCCCGCCGAGGCCGCGGATCATGAGCTGCCCGGCGATCGTGAGCTGGCGCAGCAGGCTGTGGCAAGTGGCAATGGCGGGTTCCGCCGCGGGTTCCTGCTGGCGCTGCTGATCTTTGCGATATTCACCGCCGCCTATGTCATGGCGCCCCAGATTGTGGCGCAGGTGCCGGCGCTGGAACCGCTGATTACATCTTATGTGGCTGCGGTGGATCAGGGGCGTGTGATCCTGGATGAACAGGTGCGCAAGCTGCTGACAGCCCTAGATCAGATGACCTCGGAACAGGGCAGCTAAGGCCCCGCTTCCCTATTTCAAAGACTTGAACAAGCCCGAGAGCCGCTTTGCTGCCGCCTCGGTTCCGAAGGGCGTGTTGACCACAAACATGCCCGATCCGATCATCCGGTGGCCTTCCCGCGCGGGGCCAAAACGGACCTCATGGCGCAGCACTTTGGGCAATTCCAATGCCTCAAGCGCCTGTAGCATCGGCTTGTGCGCCCCTGTGGTCAGCAGCGGATACCAGATGGCAATGACGCCGACGTTCCATTTGCGATGCAGCTTGGCGACAAAGGCGGGGATGGCTTCATATTCGGATTTCACCTCATAGGCAGGATCAATCAACAGCAGACCCCGGCGCGGTTCCGGCGGGGTGCGCTCCATCACCATCTGATAGCCGTCCTGTTTCACCACATTGGCCCGCCGGCGGGGAAACAGATCATCCAGCGCAGCGTGTTCCTGCGGGTGCAGCTCTGCCAGCGACATGCGGTCCTGATCTCGCAGCATCTGCCGCGCCAACAGGGGTGAGCCGGGATAGCTGCGCGCGCCATGCTGATCGCGCACCGCCTGCAGCGCCTGTGCGTAAGGGTGGTCCGGATCAAACCATCCCAGCGCCTCCACCGCATCAATCCCAGCCGAGGCCTCACCGGTTTTGACCGCTTCCGCCGCCTCCAGCGAATAGAGACCGCGCCCCGCGTGGGTTTCAAAGTAGCTGAGCGGTTTGTCCTTCACCGTCAGATAGGCCAGCATGTCACACAAAAGCGCGTGTTTTTGCACATCGGCCAGATTTCCGGCGTGGTAGATATGTTGGTATGAAAGCATCTTGCGCCCTTTCCCTGAGGCCCGCCCTGAGGTCCTCGCCCAAACGGTGATCCCCGCTGATAAGGTGCAGGCGCTGCCGCTGTCCATCCCCCGCCTGCCAATCGCCTGCCAGCTTTTTGACCAGCCTTGGCAAAAAGGCGCTGATCGGGTCCGGTTGCACCCTTCCCCAATGCCGCAGAGGTGCCTATAAGCAAATCTGCCTCCGGCAGTGGCTCGGGTCATCAACGGGTTGTGGACGGGGGCGCGCTGCAAGACAAATTCTCACCACGGGGCACCATTCATATGGGAATCATCGACAATCTGCCGGGCCTTTTTTCGTCTGACATGGCGATCGACCTGGGCACGGCAAACACGCTGGTCTACGTCAAAGGCAAAGGCGTTATTCTGAGCGAACCGTCGGTGGTGGCCTATCACGTCAAAGACGGCGTGAAGAAGGTGCTGGCCGTGGGCGAAGACGCCAAGCTGATGCTGGGCCGGACCCCCGGCTCGATTGAGGCGATCCGCCCGATGCGCGATGGTGTCATTGCCGATTTCGACGTTGCCGAAGAGATGATCAAACACTTCATCCGCAAGGTGCACAAACGCTCGACCTTTTCCAAGCCGAAGATCATCGTCTGCGTTCCGCATGGCGCAACCCCGGTTGAAAAACGGGCGATCCGTCAATCCGTTCTCTCGGCTGGCGCACGTCGCGCGGGTCTGATTGCAGAACCGATTGCTGCGGCCATCGGCGCAGGTATGCCGATCACCGACCCCACCGGCAACATGGTTGTGGACATCGGTGGTGGTACGACCGAAGTGGCAGTTCTGTCGCTGGGTGACATCGTTTACGCCCGTTCGGTGCGTGTCGGCGGTGACCGCATGGATGAGGCGATCATCAACTACCTGCGTCGCAACCAGAACCTCTTGGTCGGCGAAAGCACCGCTGAGCGGATCAAAACCACCATCGGCACCGCGCGGATGCCCGACGATGGCCGGGGTGCCTCGATGCAGATCCGTGGCCGCGACCTGTTGAACGGTGTCCCGAAAGAGACCGAGATCAGCCAGGCTCAGGTTGCCGAAGCGCTGGCCGAACCGGTGCAACAGATCTGCGAAGCGGTGATGACCGCGCTGGAAGCCACCCCGCCGGATCTGGCAGCTGATATTGTGGACCGCGGTGTGATGCTGACCGGCGGCGGCGCGCTGCTGGGTGATCTGGATCTCGCCCTGCGTGAACAGACCGGCCTGTCGGTTTCCATCGCAGACGAAAGCCTGAACTGTGTGGCCATGGGCACCGGTAAGGCGCTGGAATATGAAAAGCAGCTGCGCCACGCGATTGACTACGACAGCTGATCATCCCACCTTTTCCTGAAAAGGGGGCATCTTGGCCAAAGACCGTTCACAGAGCGAAGACTATCTGGGACCGCTGAAGCGTTTGCTGACAGGGGTTCTGGTGCTGTGTTTGATTGGCCTCTTCATTGTCTGGCGCATCGACAGCCCGCGGGTCGAACGGTTCCGCGCCCAGGTGGTGGACAAGGTTGTCCCCTCCTTCGACTGGATGATGGCACCGGTGACCGGGGCGGTGAACCTGGTCCGGGATTTCCAGAGCTACCAGCGGATCGCTGAGCAAAACCAGGAACTGCGCCGCGAATTACAGCAGATGAAAGCCTGGAAAGAGGCGGCCCTGCAGCTGGAACAGGAAAACGCCCGCCTGTTGGATCTGAACAACGTGCGGCTGGACCCGCGTCTAACTTATGTGACCGGTGTGGTGCTGGCGGACAGCGGCTCGCCTTTTCGGCAGTCGGTGTTGCTGAACGTCGGTGCGCGTGACGGGATCGTTGATGGCTGGGCGACGATGGATGGCATTGGCCTGGTCGGGCGCATCTCGGGCGTGGGCAACTCCACCGCGCGGGTGATCCTGCTGACCGACAGCTCCAGCCACATTCCGATCACGCTGCAACCCTCGGGGCAGCAAGCGATCATGGTGGGGGACAACACGGCAGCGCCGCTGATCACCTTCCTTGAAAACCCCGATCTGGTGCGGGCCGGTGACCGAGTGGTGACCTCGGGCGATGGCGGGGTGTTTCCCGCCGGCCTGCTGGTCGGGCAGATGGCCGAAGATCCTTCGGGCCGCCAGCGGGTCCGGCTGTCCGCGGATTACGAACGATTGAAATTCCTGCGGGTGCTGCGCAATCAGGGCACCCGCACCATCACCGATCCTGGCGCTTTGATTGTGCCGGAAGGGGCGCCCCTGGACGAAGCCCTTGATGCGCTGGAGGAGGGGCCGGAGTTCCGTACCAGTGATCCCGATAGCATTCGCCGTCCACAGGCCCGTCCCGCCCCTGCGGACCCGGCCAGTCCCGACAGCCCGGACAGCGCGGAGATCAGCGAGGCCAGCCAATGAGCGACGCGGCCCCCACCAAACTTTGGGTGATGCAGGCCACCTATGTGGCGCTGTCTCTGGCGGTGATCTTCTTTCAACTGCTGCCGCTGGAAACCACGCCCCGCCGCTGGACAGGCCCTGATGTGGTGGTGCTGATCGGGTTTGCCTGGGCGCTGCGGCGGCCGGATTACCTGCCAGCCTATCTGGTGGCCTTTGTGGCGCTGATGGCGGACCTGATGTTCCAGCGCCCCCCGGGTCTGATGGCCGCGATTATGGTGGTCGCCACGGAAACGTTGAAACGCCGGTCCCGCCTGCTGCGCGATCAGGGGTTTCCAGTCGAATGGCTGACCGTGGCCTCGGCGCTTTTGGGGGTGATGCTGAGCTACCGTTTGATCCTGTCGATCATGGTGGTGCCGCACCCACCATTGGGGCTGACCCTGATCCAGCTGGTGATGTCAGTTCTGTGTTACCCGTTGATTGCAGCGCTGTCGCACTACCTCTTTGGCGTGCGCCGTGTGGCGCCGGGGGAAGTGGACGCATGGGGGCATAAGCTATGAAGCGGCCAACCAAAGATAACGCCGACAGCGCCCGCCGCATCAGCCGACGCGCGCTGTTGCTGGGCGGCGCGCAGCTGGCCTTTGGCGGCATTCTGGCTATGCGGATGCGCTATATGCAGGTCGAACAGGCAGATGAATTCCGCCTGCTGGCCGAGGAAAACCGGATCAATATCCGTCTGATCCCCCCCGCAAGGGGCGAGCTGTTTGACCGCCACGGCGCGGTGATTGCCAAGAACGAGCCCAGCTACCGGCTGACTATCGTACGCGAGGACGCCGGTGATGTGGATGCGGTTCTGGCACGGCTGTCGGCGATTGTGGATCTGGACCCGGATGAGCTGGAGCGCGCCAAGGTTGAGATGCGCCGCTCGCCGCCCTTCCTGCCGGTGACCATTGCCGACAGGGTCAGCTGGGAAGCGATCAGCCGTGTTTCGGTCAACGCCCCCGCCCTGCCCGGCATCACACCCGAGGTTGGCCTATCCCGCACCTACCCCTTGGGGCCGGATTTCGCCCATGTGGCCGGATATGTTGGCCCTGTCTCTGACTATGATCTGTCGAAAATCGAAGACCCGGACCAGCTGCTGCTGATCCCGCGGTTCCAGATCGGCAAGGTGGGTCTGGAGGCCAAACAAGAAGAGGCGCTGCGCGGCAAAGCCGGGGCCAAACGGGTGGAGGTCAATGCCGTAGGCCGCGTCATGCGCGAACTGGACCGCCGCGAAGGACAGGCTGGCGCCAACCTGCAGCTGACCATTGACCACCGGCTGCAAAACTACGTGCAGGCCAGGCTTGGTCGCGAAAGTGCGGCTGCGGTGGTGATTGATTGCGAAAGCGGCGACATCCTCAGTTCGGCCTCTGCGCCCAGCTACGACCCCAATCTCTTTGTGCGCGGGATTTCTGTCGCGGATTATCGCGCGCTGACCGATAACAAATACCGCCCGCTGGCCAACAAAACGGTACAGGGCCTCTACCCACCCGGTTCCACCTTCAAGATGGTGACGGTTCTGGCCGCCCTAGAGGCTGGCGCGGTCACGCCGGAAGAAACCGTCTACTGCCCCGGTCATATGGAGATTTCCAACCGTCGCTTCCACTGCTGGAAACGCGCCGGTCATGGGCATGTTGATCTGCAAACCTCCCTGCGGGAAAGCTGTGACGTTTACTACTACGACCTCGCGCTGCGCGTCGGGATTGAGAAGATCTCGGAAATGGCGCAGAAACTGGGGCTGGGGCAGCGCTACGATCTGCCGATGTCTGCGGTGGCCCGTGGCCGGGCCCCCACCAAGGAATGGAAGCAAAGCACCTACGGTCAGGAATGGGTTATCGGCGATTCCGTCAACGCCTCAATCGGGCAAGGGTTTGTGCTGTCCTCGCCGCTGCAGCTGGCAGTGATGACGGCCCGTCTGGCCACTGGAAAAGCCCTGATGCCAAAGCTGGTGAAATCGGTTGATGGTGTTCCCGCCGTCGGCCCTGAGGATCTGGAACTGGACATTGCGCCGGAGCATCTGAAGCAAGTGCGCCGCGCGATGTACGCCGTCTCGAACCACCGCAAAGGCACCGCCTATGGGTCGCGCATTATCGAGGATGCCTTCCGCATGGCGGGCAAAACCGGCACCAGCCAGGTCCGCAACATCACCGCCGAGGAACGCCGTCGCGGTGTGACCCGCAACGAAGACCTGCCCTGGGAACGGCGCGACCACGCGCTGTTTGTGAACTTCGCCCCTTACAAAGACCCGAAATACGCGGTTGCGGTGGTGGTTGAACATGGCGGCGGCGGCTCTACCGCGGCGGCCCCGATTGCGCGCGACATCACCCTGCAGGCGCTCTACGGCGGGGAACCACCGCTGGAGGCCTATCCAAAGTCCTCCCGCTCCAAGGTGAAAGCGCAACAGGAACGGCTGCGCCGCGAACGGCGCGCGTTTCTCAAGCGGGACAGTGACCGCGCATGAGTTATCTTGAGTATACCGTCAAATCCGTCCCCTCAGGGCTGCGCAAGTTTCTGTTTTTGAACTGGGGGCTGGTGCTGTTGCTGACGGCGGTGTGCAGCATCGGCTTCCTGATGCTCTATTCCGTGGCGGGCGGATCGTTCCAGCCCTGGGCGGAAACCCAGATGAAACGCTTTGCGCTTGGAATGGGGGTCCTGTTCTTTGTGGCCATGATCCCGATCTGGTTCTGGCGCAATGTGGCAGGGGTGGCCTACCTCGCCTCGCTGGCGCTGCTGTTATACGTCGAGTTCTTCGGCTCGCTTGGTATGGGGGCGCAGCGCTGGATTGACCTGGGCTTCATGCGGCTGCAACCCTCTGAAATGACCAAGATCACCCTGGTGATGCTGCTGGCCGCCTATTATGACTGGCTGCCGGTCAAAAAAGCCTCGCACCCGCTGTGGGTGGCGGTGCCGGTGGCGCTGATCCTGCTGCCAACCGCCCTGGTGCTGAACCAACCGGACCTTGGCACCTCTTTGTTGCTGGTCTTTGGCGGGGCGGCGGTGATGTTTTTTGCCGGGGTACACTGGGCTTATTTCGCCGCCGTGATCGGGCTGGGCATGGCGCTGGTGACGGCGGTGTTCCAGACCCGTGGCACCGATTGGCAGCTGCTGAAAAACTATCAGTACCGCCGGATCGACACCTTTCTGGACCCTGCCAGTGACCCCTTGGGCGCGGGCTATCACATTACCCAGTCAAAAATCGCCCTTGGCTCTGGCGGCTGGACCGGCCGTGGCTTCATGCAGGGCACCCAGTCGCGTCTGAACTTCCTGCCGGAGAAACACACCGATTTCATCTTCACCACCCTGGCTGAAGAGTTCGGTTTCATCGGCGCCTTTTCCCTGCTGACCCTCTATCTGCTGATCATCATCTTCTGCGTCGCCTCTGCGCTGGCGAACAAAGACCGGTTCTCCTCGTTGCTGATCCTCGGGGTTGGGGTGACCTTCTTTCTGTTCTTTGCGGTGAACATGTCGATGGTCATGGGGCTGGCCCCCGTGGTGGGCGTGCCTTTGCCGCTGGTCAGCTATGGGGGATCATCGATGCTGGTCCTGCTAGGCGCCTTCGGACTGGTCCAAAGCGCCCATGTCCACCGGCCCAGATAGGCCCTACCCCGCAATCCCCAATATCTGCCGCAGCACCTGTTGCACCGGGCGGCGTGCGTCGCGCTGCCAGGACAGCAATCCGACTTGCCGCCCCTGCACCGCAAGAGGCTGAAACCGCGCACCGGGATGACGCCGCTGCAACCCGGCCCATTCCGGCACCACGGCGCGGCCAACCCCGTCCTCGACCAGCTGGGCAATCGTTTCCAGCGCGTCCATCTCGGCCAGCACCCGCGGGCTGCCAAAGCGCTGTTGCAAAGCACGGAAACACGCCGCCCCACCCCAGGCCTCCCGCGCATAAAGTAGAAAAGGCAGGTCCCCGCCGCCGGATTGCGGCGACAACACCCCGATCCGCTGGGTTGCGATCACGTCAAACCGCATCGTCTTGGGCAGGTCAAACGGCGGCGCCACCAGCAAGGCGGCCTCCAACCGGCGCTGCTCAAACGCCTCATAAAGCTCTGCCGAGGCCCCCGGCGTCAGGGTCAGTTCCACTTCGGGTGCAGCCTGTTTCAGCCCCTGCACCAGATCCGCCGCGTGGTCACTCAGCATGGTGGATATTGCGCCCAGTCTAAGGGGCCCCACCAGTTGATCCTGCGCCAACACCTGCTGCAGCCCGCCGCGAATGGCCAGCAGCCGGCGCAGCTCTGGCAATAGGGCTTTACATTCCGGCGTCGCCGCCATGCCGCGCCCCGCCCGCACCAGCAGAGGCACCTGCAATTCGACCTCCAACGCCTCCACCCGCTGCGCCACCGCTGCTGGGGTCACCCCCAAACGCCGCGCGGCTGCCGCCAAAGAAGCCTCTTCCACCGCAACTACCAATGTTTCAACAAATCGCAAATCCATAGAAAACCTTATCTTTGAAGATGCAAAAACAAGCTAGCCTTTTCCCTCACCCCGCCGCTATCCCTAGGCCAACGGACAAAAGGACAAACGCGATGAGCATCTTTCACCTCGCCTATCACGTCGATGACCTCGACAAGGCCCGCGCCTTCTACGGGGACCTTCTGGGCTGCGCCGAGGGCCGCAGCACCGAAACCTGGGTCGACTTCAACTTCTTCGGCCATCAGATCAGCCTGCATCTGGGGCCGGTCTTTGCCACCGCCAACACTGGCAAGGTGGGTGACCACATGGTGCCGATGCCACATCTGGGGGTGATCCTGCCGTCGGATCAATGGCAGGCATTGGCCGCTAAGCTGACCGCGTCAGGCGTTGATTTCACCATCGCGCCGACCACACGTTTCGCCGGTCAACCGGGCGAGCAAAACACCATGTTCTTCCACGATCCCGCAGGCAACCCGATTGAGATCAAAGGTTTTGCCGATATGGATGGGGTGTTTGCCACATGATCAACGTGCAATTTGCCGCCCGCCCCGAACGTTGGGACAGCTATGGCCCCGCCCTGACCAAAGCCTTTGAAGCCGCTGATCTCACCGTAGATCTGCGCCAGGATCATGCACCGGAGGAGGTGGACTATATCGTCTACGCCCCGAACTCGGATCTGCAGGATTTCACCCCCTACACCCGTTGCAAGGCGGTGCTGAACCTCTGGGCCGGGGTGGAGGCGATTGTCGGCAATAAGACCCTGACGATGCCGCTGGCCCGGATGGTGGATTTTGGCCTGACGCAGGGCATGGTGGAATGGGTCACCGGCCATGTGCTGCGGCACCATCTGGACATCGACTACAATCTGGAACGCCAGAACGGGGTCTGGGACAAACATCTGCCGCCGCTATCACGCGACCGGCCTGTGACCATTCTGGGCATCGGAGAGCTGGGCAGCGCCTGCGCGCAGGCTGTTGCAGGGCTTGGTTTTCCCGTCACCGGCTGGAGCCGTTCCCCCAAAGAGGTGGCGGGGATCACCTGCCTGTCGGGGGAAAAGGGCCTGCGCCAAGCACTAGAAACCGCGCAGATCCTTGTGCTGCTGCTGCCGCTGACCAAAGGCACCGAAAACATTCTGAATGCCGACAGCCTCGCCCGGATGCCAAAAGGCGCCTACATCATCAACCCTGGCCGCGGACCGCTGATTGACGACACCGCCTTGCTGGCGGCGCTGGATCAGGGCCAGATCGCCCGCGCCACATTGGATGTGTTTCGTGAAGAACCGCTGCCGTCAGACCACCCCTATTGGTCCCATCCGCAGGTCACTGTGACACCGCATATCGCCGCCGAAACCCGTCCCGATACGGCCGCCGAGGTGATTGCCGACAATATCGACCGGTCAGAACGCGGCGCCCGCCTGCGCTATCTGGTGGATCGCAACGCCGGGTATTGAGGGTGAGGCAGGTCAGGGGGCTTTGCCCCCTCGCCGCAAAGCGCGGCTCACCCCGAGGATATTTGCGCCAAGAAGAAAGGCGCTTTCAATGATCCCTAAATACTCAAAATCCGTCGGTCACCGGAGGATCGGCGGTTTTTCCGGGTCAGAGCCGGGGGCGGAAAGACCGACCTCCTGCACCTCTTCGGGCTGGGGCAGGTCAAAGCGCAGGCCCCATTGTGCCAGTTTTGCCGCCAGCGGATCAGAACTGCGCAGGAAGCTGACGTCAAGCGCGCCGGCTTCGATCCCGGAAAATGTCAGCGCTTCGGAGACCGCTTTGGCCAAGGCGTCCTGTGCTTCTGGCACGGCGTCGATGAAAGCCAGCAGGTGATTGCGCGCGCCGCCTTCATAGGTGGCCCCCGCCAGATAAGCGGAGTGGGCCAGACCGGTGGCGGTGGCCAGTTTGGCATCAAGCGCCGTCAGCAGCTGTTCTGGTAGACCCGCGGGGGTGCCGATTTCCTCGATCCGCGCCTCGGCCTCCACCGGGGCCTGTCCAAGCGTTTCGTTGAGCCAGTTCACCGCTTCGGGCGGAATCAGGATCGACGAGGGTGCCACATCAAGGTTCACCCCAAGGCCGATGCCCTGACCGGCCAGCAATGACGCTATCTCCCGTCCCGACAGGGCTGCATAGGGGGCTTCGCGACCCACAAACTGGGCCAGGCGGTCTTCGCGGTCAAACACCAGCACAAAGGCGTGATCGGACAGTTCAAACAGTTCCGGCGTGACGTTTTCATCCACCGGCTCTTCGGCCAGCAGCAAAAACAGCTCGCCGTCGGCCAGCCGTTCATAGAACCGCAGGCGGGCGGCATCATCGCTTTCATCCGCCATCATGGCAGCATGGGCAAGGTCGAGGGCGGTCTGGCTATCGGTCGCGGACATCGGATTTCCCGTCAGTTGAGGCTTGCCCTGCGGTAGCCTGCGGGCCAGCTTGGGGCAAGCGCAAACCGAAGAAGGAGCCAGCAATTGATCCCCCTGCAGGCCGAGATCCGTGCCTGCCGTCTTTGCGCGGCACGGTTTGCGGCGACCGAAACTGCCCATTCTCCCCGCCCCGTGCCGTGGTTCCAGCCCGAGGCCCGCATTCTGATAGCCGGGCAGGCGCCGGGCCTGCGGGTCCATCAGGCCGGACGTCCGTTCTGTGATCCGTCGGGGGAGCGGTTGCGTGACTGGTTGGGGATCGGGGAGGAAGCGTTTTACGACCAGCGCCGCATCGCCATTGTGCCTGCCGCCTTCTGCTTTCCGGGCTATGACGCCAAAGGATCAGACCTGCCACCACCAAGGATCTGCGCCGAGACCTGGTCAGATCGGGTGCAGCAAAGCCTGCCCCATATCCAGCTGCGCATTCTGGTGGGGGGCTATGCCCACCGGTTGCATCTTGGAACACGAACAGGCGTGACCGAGACGGTGCAGGCCTGGCGGGGCCATGCGCCCCAAACCTTTGTGCTGCCACATCCGTCCTGGCGCAACACAGGCTGGCTGCGCAAGAACCCTTGGTTTGAGACGGATCTGCTGCCTGCCCTCAGGGCTGTTGTTCAGCAGCACCTGCAAAGCCCCGGATCACCGCCAGCTGACACCCTTGATTAACCGAGGCTTTTCATCGGTCTTTTGCCCGTTCAGGTCGCTTGTCCTTGCCCGACCTACCCAAAAGGTTTAGTCCAAAAGGATAATCCAAAGAAACGGGGCATATAGGCAATGTATCGCGTCTGGAACTTCATCACCAACTATTCGCTGCTGCTGATCCTTGGGGCGTTGATCGCTCTGGTCTGGGCCAACACCAATCCGGACAGTTACCACCACTTCGTCGAGTTTGTGATCTGGGACCACGCGCCCATTGGTCATTACCATGACGGGCATCGCACCCTGACCCTGCATTATCTGGTCAATGACGTGCTGATGGCCTTCTTCTTTGCCATTGCGGCCAAGGAAGTCTGGGAGGCGGTGATCCTGAAAAACGGCTCCTTGCGCGGTAAAAAGGCGGCGACCCCGCTGTTTGCCACGGCAGGCGGCATGATTGGCCCCATTGCAGTCTATCTGGGTCTGGCGCTGGCGCTGGGGTCCGAGACCTACGATGCCGTCAAAAACGGCTGGGCGATTCCCACCGCCACCGACATTGCGTTTTCCTACCTTGTAGGGCGCATGGTCTTTGGCGCGGGCCATCCGGCGGTGCGTTTCCTGCTGCTGCTGGCCATTGCTGATGATGCGGCCGGGCTGATCATTCTGGCGATTTTCTACCCCTCGGGCGAGCTGGCACCGGAGTGGCTGCTGCTGTCGCTGGGCGCGGCAATTGCCGTCTATCTGCTGTTCAACTGGCTGCCACGCCGGATGGATCGGGGCAATCAGGCCCGCCCCAACTCGACCTTTATGCGCAAGAAACTGGGGTTCTGGCCCTATCTGATTGCGGCCTGCGCCAGCTGGTATGGCTTCCAGGAGGCGGGCATTCACCCCGCATTGGGGCTGCTGCCGATCGTGCCGACCATCCCCCACGCTGACCGCGCCTTTGGGATCTTCAGCGAGGCGGAACAGTATCTGTCGGATCTGCTGAACCACATCGAACATGCGCTGAAACATCCGGTGGAGGTGGTGCTGTTCTTCTTCGGCCTGCTGAACGCAGGGGTGGAGTTCTCCGCAATTGCAGCCCCGACCTGGTTGGTTCTGGCCGGTCTGGTGGTGGGCAAGCCCATCGGGGTGCTGCTGTTTGGCGTCGTCGGGGCGCATATTCTGAAGCTGGGGCTGCCGCAGGGGATGCGGACGGTGGATCTGTTTGTAATCGGCTGTGTCTCGGCGATTGGCTTTACGGTGTCGCTCTTCGTGGCCTCGGTCGCCTTTGACGCCGGGCCGGTGCAGGATGCCGCCAAGATGGGGGCACTGTTCAGCTTTGGTGCTGCGGTCCTGTCCATCGTTGTCGGGAAACTGACACGGGTGCAGAAACAAGAGTTCTAACCCGTTCCAACCCGCAAAATCTGGAAACAATCCGAGAAACCGACGCCCTTTGGTGTCGGTTTTTCAACATTTAGCCTTAATTTTGCCCCCTTGCCCGTGGCATACCCTAATCAAAAGCCAAATCGCGCCGTTCTGAGAGGAGATAACTCTGCTTTAAGACGAGTGCATTATTTCTGGGGCGAGCAGGAGCGCATAGGCCCATATGCTTGAGTTTGAAAACGTCAGTAAGTCCTTCTGGACCGGAACTCAGCGCAAGGTGATCCTTGAAAAGGTCTCCTTCCGGGTGGAGCTTGGCCAATCGCTGGGCATTTTGGCGCCAAACGGGACCGGCAAGACGACGCTGATCAACATGATGGCCGGATTGGAAAAACCGGACGAAGGTGTGATCCGCCGGGGTTGCCGCGTATCTTTTCCGCTGGGGTTCATGGGCGGTGTTGTGGGAAAACACTCTGCCGTGGAAAACAGCCGTTATATCGCCCGTCTCTATGGTTTGGACCCAGACTATGTTGAGGCCTTCTGCCGCTGGCTTTGTGGGCTTGGCGAATACTTCGACCAGCCGCTTGGCACCTATAGCCAAGGGATGCGTGCCCGGTTTTCCTTTGCGCTGCTTCTGGCGCTGGATTTCGACCTTTACCTGATCGATGAAGGCATGCCCGGATCGACCGATGTGGAGTTCAACAAAAAGGCGGGGGATATTCTGCGCGACCGACTGCAGAACACCACCGTGATCATCGTCTCGCACCAAGCGCAGACGTTACAGAGATTTGCCCGTTCAGCGGCCGTCCTGATGAGCGGCAAGCTGCACATGTTTGACACCTTGGAAGAAGCGAAACAGCTCTATGACTACGAAACCCAAGGCTAAGAAGTTCCGTATCCGTCGCGGGGGCAACGCCCCGCAGGCCGAGGTTCCCGAAGGCGGTGCCGCGCCCCAGCAGGCTGCGCCCGCCCAGGCCGTTCCTAAACAGGCTGCTCCGAAACAGACTGAACCGGCCCCTGTTTCACCGGCGCCCGTTTCACCGGCCCGCCCCGCCCGTTCGGCCACGGCCAAACCTGCGGCAAATGATGCGCCAGTGAATGTGCTGCGTGCAGCGAAACAGGCCCAGCAAACACAACCCGCGCCGAGCGACGCGCAGAGCCTTGCGGACATTGCCGCCCGACGTCAGGCACAGCAACGGGCACAGCAACAGGCCCCCCAACAGGCGCCGCAACACCCCGCCAATCCGGCGCAACCTGACGCCGCCCGTCGTCCTGTCGCCCCGCGTCAGGCCGCAGCCAAAGCCCCACCCACGCCCGAGCAGATTGCCCAGGCCCAAGCCGCCATGCAGGCTCAGGCTCAGGCTCAGGCTCAGGCTCAGGCTCAGGCTGTTGCACAACAGCAGGCAGCACAACAGCAAGCCGCCCAGAAACAGGCGGCCTTGCAGGGGATGGTGTCTTCGCCCCAGGAAACCTCGGTCGACCAGCAGATCGATGCCATCCGCAACGAGGGCCTGACCGGTCGACAGCTGCGCATCGCCCGTCGCGCCGCACAGAAACATGGCCTGGCCGCCACCTCGGATTTTGACGCTGTACGCCTGTTGCGCGCCAATGGCATTGACCCGTTCAAACGCTCTAGCATGCTGGAGCTGGCCATCCCGCAGGGCCAGGACGAAGCTGGCCAGGATGCCATCAACAACCAACTGCCGCAGACGGTGCAGCAGGGGCAGACAAACCTGCCATCCACCGAAATGGCCCCCTCCGAACGCCGCACACAGGAAATCATGGAGATCCAGAAGGACATCGCCCGCCGTCGTCGGCGCAAGATGACCCTGCTGCTGACCCGTCTGGCCTTCTTTGTAATGCTGCCGACGCTGATTGTGGGCTGGTATTTCTATTTCATCGCCACGCCGCTTTATGCCACCAAATCCGAATTCCTTGTGCTGCAGGCCGATTCCACCGGTGGCTCAGGGCTTGGCGGGTTGCTGTCGGGCACCCAGTTTGCCACCAACCAGGATGCGATTGCAGTGCAGAAATTCCTGACCTCCCGCGACGCCATGCTGCGGCTGGACGCCGATTTGGGCTACCGCTCGCACTTCAGTGAGCCGCAAATCGACCCGATCAAACGGCTGGAACCCGACGCTTCGCAGGAAGATGCCTACAAGCTTTACAAACGGTACGTGAAGATCGGCTATGACCCGACCGAAGGGGTGATCCACATGGAAGTGGTTGCCACCGATGCCGCAACTTCCGCCGCCTATTCGGAACATCTGATTTCCTATGCAGAGGAAAAGGTTGATGAACTGTCCCGCCGCAAACGGGAAGACCAGATGCGCGAAGCCTCCTCCAGCCTGGAACAAGCCAAGAAAGAGCGCCAGGCAGCCCAACAGCACCTGGTTGAGCTGCAAGAAGGCACCCTGTTGGATCCGCAAGGCGAAATGGCGGGGATCCGTGCCCTGATCAACAACGTGGAACTGCAACTGCAGGACAAAGAACTGCAGCTGCAAACCCAGCTGAACAACCCGCGCCCCAACCGCCCCAAAGTCGCTGCACTGGAAACCGAAGTGCGCCTGCTGCGGGCCGAGTTGGACCGCCAGAACGCCCGTCTGAACGATGCGGCAACCGGCGACACCTCGCTGGCGGCCAAGGCCGCGCAAATCCAAATGGCGCAGGCGGACCTCGCCACGGCGGACCTGTTCCTGCAATCCGCGTTGCAGAACGAAAAACAAACCGCGCTAGAGGCCAACCGTCAGGTCCGTTACCTGACCACGGCTGTGAACCCGGTGGCGCCCGATGCCGCGACCTACCCGCGCGCCTTTGAAAACACCATTCTGGCGTTTCTGGTGATGGCAGGGGTCTATCTGATGATTTCCCTGACCGCCTCGATCCTGCGCGAACAGGTCTCGACCTAAATCCAGCCGCCTCTCCTACCTATCAGGTCAGGAGAGGCCGCTTCTGGCACTGGCCTTTCGCCAGTTGGTTTGTTGAAACGTAACATTTTTCTCGGCATAACTGCTGCAGTGAGCGCCCCGTGGGACGCGCCCCAAGGAAACCCTTTTCGAAGCGAGTGATTCTGTGACCAAACCTCTTCCTGACGTGACCCCGAACACCTGGGACTTTCTCAAGCTGCCGATGATCAAACCCACGGGCTTCCGTGAATATGATGCGCGCTGGAAGTTCCCCGATGAGATCAACCTGCCCGGCATGACCGCGCTGGGTCTGGGCATTGGCACCCAGATGCGCCTGCACGGGCTGGAACCGGTGATCGCCGTGGGCAACGATTATCGCGACTACTCGCTGTCGATCAAAAACGCGCTGGTGGTTGGTCTGATGCAGGCTGGCATCCAGGTCAAAGACATCGGCCCCTGCATCACCCCGATGGCCTATTTCAGCCAGTTCCATCTGGACGCGCCCGCCGTGGCGATGGTCACCGCCTCGCACAATCCAAACGGCTGGACCGGTGTCAAAATGGGCTTCCAGCGCCCGCTGACCCACGGCCCTGATGAAATGGGTGAGCTGAAGGACATTGTGCTGAACGGCAAGGGACAGCCCCATGAGGGCGGCACCTATGAATTCGTCGATTGCGTCTGGGACGCCTATATGGATGACCTGGTTGGGGATTTCAAAATGTCCCGCAAGCTGAAAGTCGTCTGCGCCTCCGGCAATGGCACCGCCGCCGCCTTTGGTCCTGCGTTGTTTGAACGGCTGGGCGTTGAAATGGTCGATAGCCACAACCGGCTGGATTACACTTTCCCCAACTACAACCCAAACCCCGAAGCGATGGAAATGCTGCATGACATGTCAGACAGCGTGAAGGCCTCGGGCGCGGATTTTGCGCTTGGCTTTGACGGCGATGGCGACCGCTGCGGCGTGGTGGATGATGAAGGGGAAGAGATTTTTGCCGATAAGGTGGGTGTCATCATGGCCCGCGATCTGGCCAAGCTTTACCCTGGTTCCACCTTTGTAGCGGATGTGAAATCCACCGGCCTCTTTGCCTCGGACCCCGAGCTGCAAAAGCACAACATCAAAGCTGACTACTGGAAAACCGGTCACAGCCACATGAAACGCCGGGTCCACGCCCTGGGTGCACTGGCGGGTTTTGAAAAGTCCGGCCATTACTTCCTGTCCGGTGACATTGGCCGCGGCTATGACGACGGCATGCGCGTCGCCGTGGAAATCTGCAAGCTGATGGATCGCAACCCCGACATGAAGATGTCGGACCTGCGCAAGGCACTGCCGAAAACCTGGTCCACCCCCACCATGTCGCCCTATTGCGCTGACACAGAGAAATACGACGTGCTGGAACGTCTGGTCGCCAAGCTGGTGGCCAAGGCCGATGCGGGTGAACCCTTTGCCGGTAAGGCCATCAAAGAGGTGGTGACCGTGAACGGCGCCCGGGTGATCCTGGAAAACGGTTCCTGGGGGCTGGTGCGCGCCTCCTCCAACACACCCAATCTGGTGGTGGTCTGCGAAAGCAGCGACAGCGACGCCGAAATGCGCGCCATCTTCGCCGAGATCGACGCCGTCATCAAAACCGAACCGCTGGTTGGCGACTACGATCAGACGATCTGATCGGCGCTGGTTTTGCGCGTTCTTTGGGTCATTCTCGCCCTGATTTTCCTGGCGGCCGCCTTTGCGCCGCCCTCGCTCTCCTTGGCCCTAGAGAGGTTGCCGCGCCCCGCCCTGCTGGGGGCGGCGGCATTCTCGTTGCTGGTCTGGGGCATAGCTCATGTCAAAGCCCGCCGGTCACGCCAGCGCAAACCGATCCTTATAGATGGTTCCAACGTCCTGCATTGGCGCAACGGTGAACCCGACCTCGTGCTGGTGAAACAGCTGGTGCAAACCCTGGCCCAGGCGGGCTATGCGCCGGGCGTCGTTTTTGACGCCAATGTCGGCTATAAAATTTCAGACCGGTTTGTGAATGACACCCGCCTCGCCAAAATGCTGGACCTGCCCGTCGCACAGGTCATGGTGTCGCCCAAAGGGGTTCCTGCCGATCCCTTCCTGCTGGAGGCCGCCCGCGATACCGGTGCGGCAATCGTCACCAACGACCGCTTTCGTGACTGGCAGGAAGAGTTCCCCGATACCGCCAATGCCGCCCGACTGATCCGCGGCGGTTTCAAAGACGGCGCACTCTATCTGGAACCATAGGTCCCCGCGCCGTAGTCCTGGGCTGACTACAAAACAAAGGCCACCTCTTGGTGGGGTGACCTTTCATCGATCCGAAAAATACTCTGGGGTGAATGGGGCCATTCCAAATGGCTCCAGAGGGGCAAAGCCCCTCCCCGCCCCAAGGTCGCAGGCGCTCAGGCCAGCCCACGTCCCTTCAGCAGCGCCTTAACCCCAGGCATCCGCCCCCGGAACGCCACATAAAGATCCTCGGCCTCTTTGGACCCGCCGGTAGACAGGATATTCGCCTCCAGCGCCTTGGCCTTTTCTGGATCGAACGGCCCTCCGGCCTCTTCAAAGGCGGCAAAGGCATCTGCGTCCATCACCTCTGACCACATGTAGCTATAATAGCCCGAGGAATAGCCGTCCCCAGCAAAAACATGGGCAAAATGCGGCGTCGCATGGCGCATGGCGATCTGTTTCGGCATGCCGAGCCCCGCCAGAACCTCCGCCTGTTTCGCCATCGGATCCGCCGGGACCTCCCCCCGATGAAACGCCAGATCCACCATGGCGGAGGCCACATATTCCACCGTCTGGAACCCCTGATCAAAATTGGCCGCGCCCAGCACCTTCTCCAGCATCGCGGCCGGCATCGCCTCGCCGGTCTCAGCATGGGTGGCAAATTCCTGCAGCACCTCAGGCACTTCCAGCCAGTGTTCATAAAGCTGGCTTGGCAGTTCCACAAAGTCCCGCGCCACCGAGGTGCCGGAAATGCTTTCATAGGTCACATTGGACAGCATCTGATGCAGCGCGTGGCCAAATTCATGGAACAGCGTGCGCGCATCATCATAAGACAGAAGCGCGGGGTCGCCCTTGGCGAAGTTGCACACATTCATCACCACCGGTGCCTGCACCTTGGGGAACCGCGCCTGCGCTCGCATCGCCGAACACCAGGCCCCCGACCGTTTCGAGCCGCGGGCGAAATAATCGCCAATAAACACCGCCACATGTTCCCCGTTTCGGGTCACCTCCCAGGCGCGGCAATCTTCATGATAAAGCGGCACATCCAGCGGCGCGAACTCCAGACCAAACAGGCGATTGGCACAGGCAAATGAAGCCTCGATCATCCGTTCCAGCTGCAGGTAGGGCTTCAGCTCCGCCTCATCCAGATCATGTTCCGCCTTGCGGCGTTTGGCAGCATAATAGTGCCAATCCCAGGCCTCCAGATCGCCGTTGATCCCGTCGGCATGCATCATCGCCGCCAGCACCTTGGCATCCTCTTCGGCACGGGCCTTGGCTGGTTGCCAAACGGCTTCCAGCAGCTCTGCAACCCGGTCAGGGGTCTTGGCCATTTCGGTCTCCAGCTTGTAGCTGGCGAAATCTTCATAACCCAGAAGCTGCGCCCGTTCCTGCCGCAACGCCAACACCTCGCCCGCGTTGGCACGGTTGTCATTGGCATTGCCATTGGCGCCCCGGGCGACATAGGCCTGATAAGCTTTTTCGCGCAGATCCCGGCGGGTGGAGAACTGCAGGAACGGGGTGATGATCGACCGGCCCGTGGTGACGACAGGTCCGGCCGCGCCCTTTTCAGAACCCGCCGCACGCATGGCCTCCACAGCAAAATCGGGCAAACCGTCCAGATCTTCTTCACCCAGTTCCATGAACCACTCGCGCTCATCAGCCAAAAGATTCTGCATGAACGCGGTACCCAGCGTCGCCAAACGGCCCTTGATTTCCCCCATGCGGGCATCCTCGAGCCCCTCCAGTGCCGCGCCAGACCGGACAAAACCGCGATGGGTCAGCATCAAGACACGGGCCTGCTCTGCTGACAGGCCCAGATCATCCCGCCGCGCCCAAAGATCTGCAAGTCGCGCAAACAGCGCCTTATTGGACGAGATCGCCGCGAAATGCGCCGCCATCTTGGGGGAAAAATCGCGCTGCAACGCTTCCCGCACCGGATTGCTGTCGGCACCTGCAACGGTGAAAAACACCGACAAGACCTTGTCCAATGCGCCGCCCGCCGCCTCTAGGGCCTCAACGGTGTTGGCAAAGGTCGGCGCTTCGGCGTTGCCGGCAATCGCCGCAATCTCGGCGTTATGAGCCTCTAGCGCGTCGGCAAAGGCGGGGGCGAAATGAGCGTCTTCGATCAGATCAAAGGGGGCGATTTCAAATGGGGTGGTCCAGTCGGACAGCAACGGATTGGTCATGGAGATCTCCTTTGACAGGCAAGCTATGCCTGCCACCGGCAATCGTCCAGTGGCCTCACGTAATTGCGTGCGCGCTTTCTTCTTGGAAGAAATATCCTGGGGTGAATGTGGTCATTGCAAATGACCGCAGAGGGGCAATGCCCCTACCCCAATACCGGGGTCGCGCAACCGTCCTGCTGCCGGTGTCAGCCGAAATCCTTGCGGCGCATGTGTCGCTCCAGACGACGCAGCAGCAATGACAAACCAATCGTCATCGTCAGATAAATGAGCGCCACCACATTGTAGGTCTCGAAATAGCGGAAATTGCTAGCGGCCGTGACCTTACCCAGCTGTGTCACGTCCAGCACCCCCAGCACCGACACCAGTGAGGAATCCTTGACCAGCGCGACGAAATCATTGCCCAGCGGCGGCAGGATGGTGCGGATCGCCTGCGGGAACACCACCAGCCGGAAGCGCTGCCAACGGCTAAGGCCCAGAGCCTGTGCGGCCTCGATCTGGCCCTTGTCGACTGACTGCAGACCGGCGCGGAACACTTCGGAAATGAAGGCGCTATAGGCAACCATCAGCGCGATGATGGCCCGCCACAGCAGCGGGAACTGGCGGGTGCGGATCGGGTCCAACCCCAGAAGATTGGCCAGATAATTGTAAAACTCCACCAAAGCCGGCGCGAGGGCGAAGGCCACATAGAGCAGCAGCACAATGATCGGCACGCCGCGCACCACTTCGACATAGAAACGGCAGAGCTGGCGGATCACCAGGTACTTTGATCCCGCCCCCACAGCCAGCAACAGCCCCAGCCCCGAGGCCAGCACAAAGCTCACCAGCGTCACAAAGATTGTCAGCCGAACACCTTTTGTCAGGGTGCCCAGGATCTGCACATAAAGGTCATCACTGACCACCTGCCAACCAAGGTAAACGCCAATCGCCAGCACCACGACCAACCACCAGGGAAAGTCCTCTTTGTTTTCGCGGATCGGGCCCATGTCGCCTGCCTTTCAGAAAAATCCCCGACGCGCGCTTGGCGGCCGGGGATCTGTCGTCGCTGTCGTCGGACCTTACTGGCCCAGTTTATACTCGAGGAACCACTTGGTGTTCAGCCCTTCCAGCGTGCCGTCTGCCTCCATCGAGGCGATGGCTGCATTGATCGGTGCAACAAGGTCCGAGCCTTTTGGGAAGATGAAGCCGAAATCTTCGGTGCCCAGCGGCTCGCCGACGATCTTCAGGCCACCGTTGGAGGCTTCGACATAGCCGTTTGCGGCAGTGCTGTCGGACAGGGCCAGATCCACATCGCCAACGCGCAGCGCCTGCACTGCAGCC
Organism: Thalassobius sp. MITS945101; assembly: GCF_047123305.1. Classification (GTDB taxonomy): domain Bacteria; phylum Pseudomonadota; class Alphaproteobacteria; order Rhodobacterales; family Rhodobacteraceae; genus Thalassobius. The sequence continues at coordinate 1,728,431 of NZ_CP138918.1, read as the reverse complement.
CCGAAGGTTTCAAACAGGGTGATGCGCGGGTTGGCTTCATTGCCGTCCAGAATGTCATAGACGGTCACATAAAACGGTGTGGTGCCGGGCTGCGCCCCGGCCAACAGGTCGGCATTGGCGGCAAAACTTTTGGCATCATCAAAACGGGTCTCATCCCCTGCCACGATCATACGCATCTGCGAGGTCAGGTATTTGTCGGAGAAGTCGACCTTCTCTTTGCGGTCCTCACGGATGGTGATGCCAGTCATCCCTAGGTCAAATTGGCCCTCGGACACAGCAGGGATCATCGCGTCCCAGCTGATGTTTTCGTAAACCACAGTGATGTTGATGCGCTTGGCGATCTCGGCCATGGCGTCATATTCCCAGCCGATCGCCTCACCGGTCGAAGGATCGACAAACTGCAGCGGCGGGTAGGCGTTTTCGGTGACAACCACCACTTCTTTACCACCAAGATCCGGCAGATCTGCGGCCATAGCGGTGGAGGTCAGGCCCAGCGCGGCCACCATCGACAGAACAAATTTCATCTCAAATCCTCTCTCAAGTCAGGCCGAAACCGGTCCGGCGTCCGTAACTGTTTTAGCGATAACAGCGCCGCACTCAACCACCCGTTTTGCCACAAATCGGGCAATCATCGCGTGGATGTACCGTGAATTTACGGGTTTCGCCCCATAAAGCGTCATAAATCATCATTTCCCCGCGCAAGACCGATCCGGCGCGGGTGATCAGCTTCATACATTCCACCGCCATCATCGTGCCAATCACCCCGGGCAGCGGCGCAATCACCCCAGCTTCAGCGCAGCTGGGCGCCAGCCCCGCAGCGGGCGCTTCGGGGAAAACACATTGGTAACAGGGGCCGCCTTTTTGGGGGTGGAAGACGCTCACTTGCCCCTCCCACTGCGACAAAGCGCCAGAAATCAGCGGCTTGCCCTGTTCAACACAGATCCGGTTGGCCAGATAGCGGGTGTCGAAATTATCGGTGCCATCCAGAACAATGTCATACTCTGCAAACAGATCTGCAGCCGTCTCGGCCTCCAACCTGCGTTGGTAAGGGCGCACCTCGATGAACGGGTTCTGCGCCTTCATGGCTTTCTCGGCAGAGAACACCTTGGGCAGGCCGATATCGGCATCGTTGTGGATCACCTGCCGCTGCAGGTTGGAGTTATCGACCTCATCGTCATCAATCACCCCGATGGTGCCCACCCCTGCCGCGGCCAGATACAGCAATGCAGGGGAGCCAAGGCCGCCTGCGCCGATCACCAGCACTTTGGCATTCTTCAGCCGTTTCTGGCCCGCACCGCCCACTTCACGCATGATGATATGGCGGGCGTAGCGGTTCAGCTCTGTCTCGGAAAACGTTGGCTTGGGCTTGTCGTCAGAAGCCTCTGCCGCCTCAGTCGCAACCCGCGCTTTCAACTTGCCCAGACCCATCCGGTAAACCCAGACCAGCACAGCCGCCCCTGCCAGCAGCAACCACAGCGCCGCCGAGCCACCGGTTGCTTCGCGCAACGCATGGCCATCCGGCAAGGTCAGCTGCAACAGCACCACCGCCAGCCACAGCAGGGCCAGCATCAAACGCACCATCATCTTGGGGGCGTGCAGCAGATGCCCAATGCCCCAAATCAGCGCCGCCAGTGCCAGTACCAGAAACATCGCTCGCCTCTCCCTTGCTTACCCGCGCCCGGTAGAGCCAAAGCCGCCAGCACCACGCGCCGTGTCTTCCAGATCTTCCACCACCGCAAAGGAGGCCATAACCACCGGCGCAACAATCATCTGCGCGATGCGGTCGCCGTGATTAATCTGGAAAGCCTCCTGACCGGCATTCATGACAATGACGCCCAGTGGGCCGCGATAATCGCTGTCGATGGTGCCGGGGCTGTTGGGCAAAGTGATGCCATGTTTCAGCGCCAGCCCGGACCGGGGCCGCAGCTGCACCTCATAGCCTGCGGGGATCGCCATGCGCAGCCCTGTCGGCACCAAGGCACGTGCCCCCGGCGCCAATTCCAGCCCCGCCTCACGCAGATCAGGGCCAAAGTTCGCCCGCAGATCCGCGCCCGCCGCCCCTTGGGTGGCATAGGCTGGCAGGCCCAAAGTTGTGTCCGCCTCCGGCAGCCAGCTCAACGCTATTTCAACCATGTTCACGCTCTTTCAATGATCCCAAATACTCTCGCCGAAGGCATTTGCCTTCACCCCTGCAGCGCTGCAGCGATCCGTTCTGCCAGTTTCACAGCCACCGCATCCTTGCCCATGCGCGGCCAGGCCTCTGATCCGGTCTCTGAAATCAGGGTCACGGCGTTTTCATTGCCGCCCATAATCCCGGTCTCGGGGCTGACGTCATTGGCAACGATCCAGTCACAGCCCTTGCGCTGCCGTTTGGCCGTTGCGTTGGCGATGACGTCATCCGTTTCAGCGGCAAAGCCCACCACCAGCGGCGGGCGCCCTGCCTCCAGCTGGCTGATCGTGGCCAGAATGTCGGGGTTTTCGGCAAATTCCAGTACCGGCAGCTTGCCGTTCTGCTTCTTGATCTTCGAGCCTGAGGCCGAGGCAACACGCCAATCCGCCACCGCAGCCGCAAAGACACCGGCATCCACCGGCAGGGCGGCCTCTACTGCCGTGAGCATGTCATTTGCACTCTCAACCCGGTGCAGTTCAACCCCTTCGGGCGGTGCGACATCTGCGGGACCGGTCACAAAAACCACCTCTGCCCCCAGCGCCATCAGCGCCTTGGCAATGGCCGTGCCCTGCGCCCCAGACGAACGGTTGGCAATATAGCGCACGGGATCAATCGGTTCATGGGTCGGACCTGAGGTCACCAGCACCCGTTTGCCTTTGAGCGGCCCGTTGGACAGGGCCGCCTCGATACCAGCCAGAATTTCCATAGGCTCGACCATCCGGCCGGGCCCATATTCGCCACAGGCCATGTCGCCCTCATTCGGGCCCAACACCGTGATCCTGTCACCTTGCAGCAGGGCAAGATTGCGCTGGGTGGCCGGATGCTCCCACATGCGCACATTCATTGCAGGCGCGATCATCACCGGCGTGTCCGTCGCCAGCAACAGCGTCGAGGCCAGATCGTTCGCCTGCCCCTGCGCCATCTTTGCCATCAGGTCGGCTGTCGCCGGGGCGACCACCACCAGGTCCGCCACACGGGACAGCTGGATATGGCCCATCTCAGCCTCATCGGTCAGATCGAAGAGGTCGGTGTAAACCTTCTCCCCAGCCAGTGAGCCGATGGTCAGAGGGGTGACAAATTCCTGCGCCGCTTTGGTCAGAACCGGCGTGACCGAGGCCCCACGCTCGCGCAGGCGGCGGATCAGCTCGGGCAATTTGAAGGCTGCGATCCCGCCGCCGATAATCAACAAAATGCGTTTGCCGTTCAGCATCCTATCCCCCGCATGACCGCTGCATTCACTTCGGCCGACAGTAGGGTGATGGGGGACGGAGGACAAGGGCAGCCCGTGTGCTGCCCGCTAGCGAAATGCGTCGCAGGGATCACCCCGATCGACGCCCGCAGCATCAGCATGGACGTCAAATACACCTGTGGCTGGTATGCCCTCCTCCCCCTGCCCCAGCGCGACCACGGTCAGGTCGGGCTGCACCACCCGGATTAGTGCCGTTGCACCCCAATCTGTGCGGGCATGGCCGTTGCCGGTGATTATCACCACCGGCCCGCCAGTTTCGGTGAACGCTGCAACCGCCGCCCGCGCCAGATGGGCATCACGCAGGCGTTGCAGATCCACCATCATCGGCAGCATGTCCTCTGGCAAAGCACCGCAATGCGCATCCGCCTGCAGCTGAAGCCGCGCTTCTTGCTGGGCCACTGGCAGTGGGCTTGTCAGGCCGAAGGCGGCGGCTTCTGCCCCAAAACTAGCCACCACCCCGTCCGACATGGCCGCCCGTGCCGCCGCACGCGGCAACCCGGCCCCGTAAAGCACCGCATCCGGGGCCCCCGCAAAGATCGGGGCATAAAGATCAAACGCCGGCCAGCCGGTTTCAGCCCAGCCCAGCGCCGCCGCCAATCCCGCCATATCCTGATGATCCGCCCCTGCCGCCGCAACCTGTGCTTCGGTCAACATCTCAAAGACCAGAGCTTTCGGCGCAATCAGTGTGGTCAAACGCGCCTGCTCCAGATGGTGAGCAGGGTTGTCATGCACCTCTCCCAGAACGGCGATGTCAACGCCGTTCCAAACAGCATCCGCCGCCCCTTCTGCAAGGAGCGGCGGGGCCACGGTTGTATAAATTGTCAAAGCAGTCAGTGCTGCAAACGCTGTGTTCAAAATCCTCATAGGAGGAGTTCTTGCACCTCTTCGCTCTCGGCTTCCAGTTGTTTGCGCATTTTTTTCAGCGCCGCAGCTTCCAGCTGACGCACCCGTTCTTTGGACAGGCCCAATTCCTTGCCAAGGGATTCCAATGTCCGCACAGGTTCCTTCAGCTTGCGCTCGCGAATGATGAACTGTTCGCGTTCATTCAAACGACCCACCGCATCGGTCAGCCAATCCCGCAGAGCCTTGCGGTCGTGGCGATCCTCCACAATCTCGGCCGCTTGTTCAGAACTGTCTTCCAGCGTGTCGATCCACTCCCGCCCTTCATCTTCAGAGCTTTGCGTGGCGTTGAGAGAGAAGTCACTGCCTGACAGCCGCCCCTCCATCATCTCCACATCGTGGATCGGCACGCCGATCTCCATCGAGATGGCCTGACGCATCTGATGACGATCCAAGGCCTCGCCGCGCGAAAACGCTTCACGTTCCAGCCGCGCCTGAACCCGACGCATGTTGAAAAACAGCGACTTCTGCGAAGAGGTCGAGCCGGTACGCACCATCGACCAGTTGCGCATCACATAGTCCTGAATGGAGGCTTTGATCCACCAGACCGCGTAGGTCGAAAACCGCACGCCACGGTCCGGATCAAACTTATCCGCCGCCTTCATCAACCCCAGCCCAGCCTCTTGGATGAGGTCGTTCATTGGGGCGCCGTATCGTTTAAACTTGGCCGCCATTGAGATCGCGAGACGCATATAGGCGTTGATCAAACGATGCAGCGCCGCTTCGTCCCGGTTGTCACGCCAGGCATATGCCAGTTGTCTTTCCGTCTCTGCGTCCAGCAATTCGGCTTTCATCGCCTTGCGGGACAGTGAGAGGTCCTTGGGTGAATCGAGTGCCATGACATTCCCCCATATCTGAGACGCACGTTTCAATTCTGTGCGCCTTGTTATGATAGACGCAGGAGTGCTACGCACCGCAAGGTGTGACGGATCACAAAAAGGTGTAACTTTGATGCTGGAAAAGCTGACTTTGGTGCTGGGCGGCGCCGCCTCGGGCAAGTCTGTTTGGGCGGAAAACGCCGTGATTCAAAGCGGTTATGACAAGATCTACCTGGCCACGTCACAGGCCTGGGACGCTGAAATGAAAGCGAAAATCGAAAAGCACATTTTGCAGCGCGGCGACGGTTGGCAAACCGTCGAGGCGCCACTGGACCTCACGCCAGCGTTGGCGGCTGTGAAGAAAAAACAGGTGGTGCTGCTGGACTGCGCCACCATGTGGCTGACAAATCACCTGCTGGCAGATCATGATGTTCAGACCGAAACCAAACGTTTGCTGAAGGCGATCCGCAATTGTAAGGGCCGGGTTGTGGTGGTCTCCAATGAAGTTGGCATGTCGGTGGTGCCGGAAAACGCGCTCGCCCGCCGCTTCCGCGAAGAACAAGGCACCCTGAACCAGATCCTCGCGGCAGAGGCCGACACCGTTGTTGCAGTCATGGCAGGCCTGCCCCTGGCGCTGAAAGGATCCCTGACATGAGCCGTTTTTTCTGGGTCCGCCACGGTCCAACCCATGCCAAAACAATGGTCGGCTGGTCCGATATCCCTGCGGATCTGTCGGACACCGGCCTGATTGCGCGGGTGGATGCCCACCTGCCGCAGGGGGCATTGGTGATCTCCTCGGACCTGCACCGTGCCCGCGCCACAGCGGATGCCCTCCAAGGGGACCGCGAACGTCTGCCACATGAACCCGACCTGCGCGAAATCCACTTTGGCGACTGGGAACTGAAACGTTTTGATGAGGTCGAGGACGAAGCCCACATCCGTCGTTTCTGGGAAAACCCCGGCGACGTGCGCCCCCCCAATGGCGAAAGCTGGCACGCGGTTGCCGCCCGTGTGGATCGCGCCGCCGCCCGGTTGCTGGCGGCCCACCCCGGTCGCGATATCATCGCGGTTGCCCATTTTGGGGCCATCCTGACGCAGGTGCAGCAAGCGTTGCAAATAGGCGCTTACGAGGCCTTTGCCCATAAGATCGACAACCTGTCTGTGACCGAACTGCATTGGGATCAGAACCGTTGGCACAGTCGCGGCATCAATCAACTTCTGTGATGAAATTTCGTCACAATTATTCATTTCCGTGATTTAACGCCTACGCGTACCCTGCCCCTAACCGGGACAGGAGACGCATATGACCTACGAGATCTTCATTGGCGACCGCACGTTTTCAAGCTGGTCGCTGCGCGGCTGGCTGATGTTGGAAAAATTTGGAATGCCGTTCAAAACCAGCACGCTCAGCCTTTACGATGGTAGTTTTCGCGCCGCATTGGAGCCGCTGGCTCCAGCCCGTCTGGTGCCTGTACTGCGCTGCGCAGATGGCACGGTGATTGGCGAAACCCTCGCCATTGCAGAAGAGCTGAACAGCCGCCACCCCGAAGCCCAGATGTGGCCCGCAGATCCCAAGGCCCGCGCCTTTGCCCGCTGGATCTCGGCGGAAATGCACGCAGGCTTTATGGCGCTGCGCAGCGAATGCCCGATGCAGCTGGAACATACCTACTTGGATTTCCCGGTCTCGGAAGAGGTGCAGGCCGATCTGGACCGGATCGAAGATCTCTGGACCCGCGCCCGCAGCTCTTTCGGTGCAGAGGGGCCTTGGTTGTTTGGCCACTACTCGCTAGCAGATGCGTTCTACGCGCCCATCGCGGCCCGGATCGCCGGCCATGGTCTGCCCGTTGGCACGTTGGCCCAAGCCTATGTGGACACCACACTGGCCGATCCCGCATTCCGCCGCTGGCGCGCCCTAGGCCTGACCCGCAGCTACGATCCCTCCCCCTACCCGATGGGCCACGCCCGCACAGACTGGGCTGGCCCCAAAGTACTGCCTGCCCGCGCCGTCGCCGAAGGCCCCTCGGTCAACGCCAACTGCCCCTATTCGGGCAAACCGGTGCAGGACTATCTAGAACTTGACGGCACAGTCTATGGGCTTTGCAATCCAACCTGCCGCGACAAAACCGTATATGACGCCGCCGCGTGGCCCGCCTTTACCGCACTGGTCGCCGAACATTCCGACGCTTAAAGCGCGCCGTTAACCTTTCGGTAATCCCCTGTTGGTTAATCTCTTGGCAACCAACAGGGGGAAAAATGGTTGCACGCGCCTACACCGTCGCTTTCGAAGGCGTCACCGCCCGCACGGTGGAGGTGCAATGCGCCCTGTCGCAGGGCTTGCCCAACTTCTCCATCGTCGGCCTGCCGGACAAGGCGGTGTCGGAGGCGCGGGATAGGGTGCGGGCGGCGCTCAACGCTTTGGCCATCGCACTGCCCTCCAAACGGATCACGGTGAACCTGTCGCCTGCCGACTTGCCGAAAGAAGGCTCCCACTTCGATCTGCCCATCGCGATGGCCTTGCTTGCCGCGCTGGAGATTATCCCTGCCGACGCGGTGGAGGCGATCACTGCACTTGGCGAACTCTCTCTTGACGGTTCGCTGGTCCCTGTCATCGGTGCCCTGCCCGCCGCCATGCGCGCCGCAGAAGAGGACCGCGCCCTGTTATGCCCCCGCGCCTCGGGCGCCGAGGCCGCCTGGGTTGGTGCTTGCCAAGTTATTGCTGCGAATGGGCTTTCTGACATCCTGCGTCACTTCACCGGCCAGTCCCCCCTCACACCCGCCGAACCCGGCGAGGTGCTGACGGACACCGGTGCCCGCTGCCTGCGCGACGTCAAAGGCCAGGAACGGGCCAAACGCGCCTTGGAAATTGCTGCAGCCGGGCGTCACCATCTGCTGATGTCCGGTCCACCGGGGTCGGGCAAATCCATGTTGTCGTCCCGCCTGCCCGGCATCCTGCCGCCGCTGAGCCCGGCTGAGGCACTGGAAACTTCAATGATCCACTCGCTCGCGGGCTTGCTGGAAGAAGGCGGCATTTCCCGCAGCCGCCCGTTCCGCGAACCGCATCACACCGCTTCAATGGCCGCCATTGTCGGCGGCGGCCGCAACGCCAAACCGGGGGAAATCTCACTTGCCCACAATGGGGTGCTGTTCATGGATGAGTTCCCCGAGTTCAACCGCTCCGTGCTGGAAACCCTACGCCAGCCTGTGGAATCCGGCGAGGTTGTGATCAGCCGCGCCAACGCCCATGTCACCTACCCCTGCCGGTTTATGCTGGTTGCCGCCGCCAATCCCTGCCGTTGCGGTTTCCTGACCGATCCCGCCCGTGCCTGCAACCGCGCGCCCGCCTGCGGCGACGACTACATGGGCCGGATCAGCGGACCGCTGCTGGACCGTTTCGACCTGCGGCTGAAAGTGCCCCCCGTCGCCTACACCGACCTTGATCTGCCGGCCTCCGGCGCCACCTCCGCAGAGGTTCAAGAACGGGTCGCGGCCGCCCGTGCCCTGCAACATGCGCGGTTCGACGGTCACGACACAATCCACCTGAACTCTGACGCCGAAGGCCGCGCGCTGGAAGACGTCGCGACACCTGACAGCGAAGGTAAGGCTTTGATTGCAAAGGCCGCCGAGCGGTTTGGCCTGTCCGCCCGTGGCTATCACCGCGTCCTGAGGGTGGCCCGCACAATCGCTGATCTCGATGGGTCTGCCTCCGTCCGTCGCCCCCACATCGCCGAGGCCATCAGCTACCGCCTGATGACAGCCGCCCCGTCCTAACCGTCAGCCAGAAACCGCGATGTGGCCCGAATGGCCTGCCGCGCCTCTGGGAACCACCCATCAAAAATCTGCCAGACATGCGGCGCACCGGCCCATTCCTGCAAGGTGACCGTCGCATCTTGAGCCCGTAAATGCTCCGCCATCCGCCGCGCATCATCCCGCAGGATTTCACCGTCCGAAACCTGCAACAACACCGGCGGGCAATTGGGAAAAGACGCGAACAAAGGCGAGGCGCGGGGATCCTCCGCCGCCAGATCCCCTAAAACCATCTCGCTCAACTCATGCACCCGTTCCGGCGGAAAGAAATGATCCCGCCCACCGTTTTCCACCACCGACGCCCCGCTGAAGGTCTGATCGCAAAACGGTGACCAGGCAAAGGCCGCAGCTGGGGGTGTGCCACGCAGACATAGCGCTGACAAAAGCGACAGCGCCAATCCACCGCCAGCACTGTCGCCGCCAATGACGATGTCCTGTGCCGCATACCCCCGCGCGACAAGCTCGTAGTAGGCGGCCAACGCATCGTCCAAAGCGGCTGGCAACGGGTGTTCAGGGGCCAGCCGGTAACGGGGCAGAAAGGCGCGCATTCCCGTCATCCGACACAGGCGCGCCACCATCTGGGCATGGGTTTCCGGGCTGCCCGCGATATAGCCACCGCCATGGAGATAGAGCAAAACCTGGCGGGATGTGACCCGCCCTGCGGAGACCCAAAGCCCGCCTGGCGGGGCCTCCGTCCGGATCACGCAGGCATGTGGGACCGGCCGGAATGTCCGTCGCGCCGCCCGTTCAAACCGCTGACGCATCTGGGCAGGGTCGCTGGCGCGGCGCATCATCGGACGCACAGACAGGCGCATCGCTGCGCCCATCAGGGTCATTTGCCAGCTCAAAGACCTAGCCGCGCTGCGCGGCGACGCGGGTTTCAATCGCCTGCCAGATCTTTTCGGCAGTGTTGGTGCCGTCAAAGCGCTCCAGCTCTTGAATGCCGGTGGGCGAGGTCACGTTGATTTCTGTCAGGTAATCGCCAATCACGTCAATGCCGACAAACACCTGCCCTTTTTCCCGCAACAGAGGGCCGATCCGTTCGCAGATCTCCAGATCCCGTGCGCTCAACCCAATCTTCTCCGGCCGGCCGCCCACATGCATGTTCGAGCGCGTCTCGCCCGCTTGCGGCACCCGGTTGATCGCCCCGACAGGTTCGCCATCCACAAGGATCACCCGCTTGTCGCCATGGGAGACATCCGGCAGGAATTTCTGGGCAATCAAAGGCTCACGACTGAAACCGGTGAACAGCTCATGCAGCGAGGACAGGTTGCGGTCGCTTTCGGTCAAACGAAACACCCCGGCGCCACCGTTGCCGTAGAGCGGCTTCAGGATGATATCGCCGTGTTTGTCCTTGAAGTTGCGGATGGTCTGCAGATCCCGCGCAATTGTGGTCGGCGGCGTCAGATCGGGGAAATCCAGCACCAGCAGTTTTTCCGGATAATTGCGGACCCAGAACGGATCATTCACCACCAATGTCTGCGGGTGGATCCGCTCCAGCAGATGGGTGGTGGTGATGTAGAACATGTCAAACGGCGGATCTTGACGCAGCCAGACCACGTCAAATGTCGATAGGTCCACCTCCTGTTCTTCACCCAGTTGATAGTGGTCCCCTTCCACCCGTTGCACGGTCAGCGGCCAGCCGCGTGCAACAACCCTGCCCTCCTGATAAGAGAGCCGGTCAGGGGTGTAATAGAACAACTCATGCCCGCGTTCCTGCGCTTCCAACGCGATGCGGAAAGAACTGTCTGCGTTGATATCGATCGGACCGATCGGATCCATCTGAAAGGCAATTTTCATATCTGCCACCTGTTCTGGCCAGTGCAAGCTGGTCTTGGACGTCGGAAAAACTCTCCGAATACATGACCCAAGCCCGCGCCAGTGGCAAACGGCATTTCTGTCTATCTATGCACAGTCATCTGCTTTTTCGGAAATATCATTTCGCGGCTACCAGCCACACAGTGCAGCCTCCAGAACTTTGATCTGGCCATGCCGGTCGACCAGCGCGACGTCAAATCGCATGTCGGTCAGTTCACCCGCGCCGCAAAATCCAAGGTATTCCTGCCCTGCCCGCATGATGCGGTCTGCCTGGCGACGTGTCAGCGCCTCCAGCGCCCGGTCAAAGCTGCTGGATTTCTTCACCTCAACAAAAACATACCCCGCGCCATGGCGAAAAATCAGATCGATTTCCCCCGCTTTGCCCCGCCAGCGCACCTCAGCAAGGTCATAGCCACGGCGCAGATAGTCCGCCACAACCTGATCTTCCGCTGCAAGCCCAGACAGATAGGCCATTTGTCCCCGTGCTTGGCGCGCCCGGTTTGGCGGACGGGCTGCGGCCGGTGCCTGAGGCCGTTGCAAGTCAAAACAGAGCTGGGTCATGCATACCCCGATCAACCCTGAGCCAGCGACAGGGCCATTTGATAGATTTTGCGCCGTTTGATGCCGGTTTTTTCCGCCAGAACATCGGAGGCATCGCGCACCGACATCGTGTCCAGCATGGCACGAAGTTCCTCTTCTAAATCAACTTCCTGAATTTTCGGTAAACGGCGCCGGTCGATCACAACAACAATTTCACCCTTCAGGGTGCGTTCGGCGCAAACCTCTGACAATTCGACCAAATTGCCGCGAATGACCTCTTCGAATTTCTTTGTCAATTCACGGCAAACAGCCGCCTCTCGGTCTTCCCCCAGCACCTCAGCGGCGTCTTTCAGCATCGCGGCCACCCTCTTGGGACTTTCGTAATACGCCACCGTGGCCGGCACTTCCGCCAATTCTTCCAACGCTTTGCGACGTGCCCCTTTGGCATTGGGCAAAAAACCCGCAAACATAAAGCGGTCCGTCGGCAAGCCAGCCAGTGTCAGGGCGGTCACCACCGCCGAAGGTCCAGGGGCAGAGATCACATCGTGCCCTGCCTCGCGCGCCGCACGCGCCAGATCAAACCCCGGGTCGGCCACCATCGGTGTGCCCGCTTCCGAGGCATAGGCAAGCGATTTGCCGTCTGCCAGCAGCTCCAGCAGACGCGGCCGCATCTGGCCGCCGTTGTGATCGTGATAGGACAGCACTGGCCGATCACCCAGCGGGACGCCGTGGATCTCCATCAGCCGTTTCAGACTCCGGGTATCTTCGGCCACCAGAACGTCCACCGAGGCCAGAATATCCAGCGCCCTCAGCGTAATATCGCGGGCGGTGCCGATGGGTGTGGCGATGAGGTAGACACCGGGGGCAAGTTTCTTGGGTTGCAGATTCAGCACTGGACCCGCCTTTTCCTGTGATTATTATCGGGAGCAACGTATATACTGCCCCCATTTCCCGGCCCCGAAGGAGCCCTTTACCCAATGTTCGCCGTTTTCCGCAGCGCCCGCAAGGCAATCGCCCCCGTTTTCGCCGCCCTTTCCGTGACCGCTTTGGTGGCCTGTGTGCCTGCCACAACGGGGGGGCCTTCGATCAACACCTCCAAACCGGTGCCCGTCGCCCTGCTGGTGCCCGGCGGCAGTGAGAACACCGGCGACAACATTCTGGCACAGAGCCTGCAAAACGCAGCACGGCTGGCGATCAATGATCTGGAAGGCGTGAACATCGACCTGCGGATCTACAACACCGCGGGCGACGCGGGTCAGGCCGCGGCACAGGCCACAGCGGCAGTGCAGGACGGGGCCAAGATTATCCTTGGTCCGGTGTATTCGGCCTCAGCCAATGCGGCTGCGGTGGCCGTTGCACCGCGTGGGGTGAATGTTCTGTCCTTCTCCAACAACACGGCGATTGCAGGGGGCAACCTTTTCATTCTGGGGCCAACCTTTGACAACACCGCCGACCGGCTGATCCGGTTTGCCGCGTCGCAGGGCAAGGGCAATGTTGTCATTGCCCATGACAATTCCGAAGCGGGCCAGGTGGCGCAGGCGGCCATTTCCGGCGCCATCAGCCGCACCAGCGGCGCCTCGCTGAAAGAATCCGTGCCCTATGAGCGGTCGCAACAGGGTGTGATCCAGGCGATCCCGACCATCCGCTCGGCTGTTGCCGGCGGGGCCAGCTCGGTCTTCCTGACTGCAGGTTCTGAGGGCGCACTGCCTTTGCTGACCCAGCTGCTGGATGAATCCGGTGTTGATCCTTCGGAGACTCAATACATCGGTCTGACCCGCTGGGACGTGCCGCCGCAGACGCTGGAACTGCCCGGCGTGCAGGGCGGCTGGTTCGCCACACCTGATCCGACCATGACCCAGCGCTTCAGCGATCGTTACGCCGCCGCCTTTGGCGGGGCGCCCCATTCCATCGGTGGGCTGGCCTATGACGGTATCGCCGCTATTGGCGCACTGGTGCAAGCGGGCAATCGCGAAGCGCTGACCGCTTCGGCGCTGACCCAAGGTGCAGGGTTTCAGGGTGTGAACGGTATTTTCCGCCTGCGCGGTAATGGCACCAATGAGCGTGGGCTGGCCGTGGCGCAGATCCAGGAAAAGCGTGTGGTGATCATCAGCGCGGCGCCACGCAGCTTTGGCGGGACGGGCTTCTAAGCCCGCCCCACCCTTCGCTCTACTCCGGCTCCAGAAGAAGGCCCCCAGATGCTGACCCTCCCCAACGCGCCGGACAAGCTGATTTGCCCGGCCAGTGACATCTTTGATCTGGCAACGATTGGCGCAGCGGTTGAGGCCGCTGCCACCGAACATCAAGACGAAGGCGCCCTGCGTTCGGCCGTGGTGCAAATCCTGCTAAAAGCGCGCAAGGAGGGGATGACCACCATCGCTGCCGCCTTTGCCGACGCGCCCTTTGCGGCGCGCCCCACCACCCGCGCCTATACCTGGCTGACCGACTGTCTGGTGGTCACGGCCAAATACGTCGCCACCCAGCATATGCACCCCAACTCAGCCGCCACCGACGAAGACCGGCTGAGCCTGCTGGCGGTCGGCGGCTATGGCCGCGGTGAGATGGCGCCGCATTCCGACGTGGATCTCTTGTTCCTGACACCGAAACAGATCACCCCCTGGGCGGAGCGGGCGATTGAATCGATGCTCTATATCCTGTGGGATCTGCGGCTGAAGGTCGGTCATGCTTCGCGCACGGTGCGCGACTGCCTGAAACTGGGGCGCGAAGATTTCACCATCCGCACCGCATTGATGGAACACCGCTATCTGACCGGGGATGCCGAACTGCCGAAGAAACTGGCCAAACGGCTGACCGCGGAGCTGTTCAAAGGCACTGCGGCGGAGTTTATCGAGGCCAAGCTGGAAGAGCGCGACGCCCGTCACGAACGTCAGGGCGGTCAGCGCTATGTGGTGGAGCCAAACGTCAAAGAGGGCAAAGGCTGCCTGCGCGACCTGCAATCGCTGTTCTGGATTGCCAAATACGTCCATAACGTCCGCAACGTGAAAGAACTGGTGAAGCTCAAGGTCTTTAACGAGGACGAGTTTCAGCTGTTCAAACGGGCCGAGGATTTCCTTTGGGCCGTGCGTTGTCATCTGCATCTGATCACCAACCGGCCCTCGGACCAGCTGAACTTTGACCTGCAGGTCGAGGTTGCGGCGCGCATGGGCTATGAGGACAAGGACGGCCGCCGCGCGGTAGAGCATTTCATGCAGGAATACTTCCGCAATGCCACCGCCACCGGCGATCTGACCCGGATCTTCCTGACCAAACTGGAAGCGATGCACGTCAAGAACGAGCCGCTGCTGCAACGGATTTTTCGCCGTAACCCGCGCGTCAAGAAGGGCTATAAGGTGGTTCACAACCGTCTGGCGGTGGACAATGAGAAGGCCTTCCTTGCTGACAAGCTGAACCTGCTACGTCTGTTCGAAGAGGCGCTGCGCACCGGTATGTTGATCCATCCTGACGCAATGCGTCTGGTCTCGGCCAACCTTGATCTGATCGACGACGAGATGCGCAACGACAAAGAGGCGCGGCGGCAGTTTCTGGATCTGATGCTCAAACACGGCAACCCGGAACGCGCCCTGCGCCGGATGAACGAGCTGGGGGTGCTGGCGGCCTTTATCCCCGAGTTCGAGCCCATTGTGGCGATGATGCAGTTCAACATGTATCACCACTATACCGTGGACGAACACACCATTCAGTGCATCCGCACCCTGTCGCAGATCGAACATGGCGACCTGATCGAAGAGCTGCCGCTGGTCTCGGGCATCCTGAAAGAAGGGGTGAACCGCAAAGTGATCTATGTCGCCCTTTTGCTGCATGATATCGGCAAAGGGCGGGACGAGGACCACTCGATCCTCGGGGCGAAAATCGCCCGGAAAGTGGCCCCACGGCTGGGTCTGTCGAAGTCCGAGGTTGAGACCGTGGAGTGGTTGGTGCGCTATCACCTGCTGATGTCGGACATGGCGCAGAAACGCGACATCTCCGACCCGCGCACCCTGCGTGACTTTGCCAAGGCGGTGAAAACCCGCAAGCGGCTGGATCTGCTGACGGTGCTAACTGTCTGCGACATCCGCGGCGTTGGACCGGACACTTGGAACAATTGGAAGGCCGTGCTGATCCGCCAATTGCACCGCGACACCGCACAGGCGTTGGAACACGGGCTGGAAGAAGTGAACCGCGAAAACCGTGGGGCGGAGGCGCGCAAACTGCTGCGGGAACGGCTGTCGGATTGGGAAAGCGCCAAGCTGCGGTCCGAGACCAGCCGACATTATCCGCCTTACTGGCAGGGGCTGGACACCAACACCCACGAGGTCTTTGCCAAGCTTCTGCGCGATATCCCCGATGATGAGGTGCGGATCGACCTGCACCCGGACGTGGACCGCGACGCCACCCGCGCCTGTTTTGCCATGATCGACCACCCCGGCATCTTTTCCCGGCTCAGCGGCGCGCTGGCCTTGGTTGGGGCCAATGTTGTGGACGCCCGCACCTATACCTCCAAGGATGGCTATGCGACCGCCGTTTTCTGGATCCAGGATGCCGATGGGCACCCCTATGAAGAGGCCCGCCTGCCGCGTCTGACTCAGATGATCCACAAGATCCTGCTGGGCGAGGTCAAAGCCACCGAAGCGATGAAATCGCGTGACAAGATCAAGAAACGCGAACGGGCCTTCCGGGTTCCAACCTCGATCACCTTCGACAACGAAGGGTCAGATATCTACACCATCATCGAGGTGGACACCCGCGACCGCCCCGGCCTGCTGTTCGATCTGACCCGCACCCTAGCCAACAACAACGTCTACATCGCCTCTGCCGTGATCGCGACCTATGGCGAGCAGGTGGTCGACAGCTTCTATGTGAAAGACATGTTCGGGCTGAAGTTCCATTCGTCCCCGCGCCAGAAGCAGCTGGAAAAGAAACTGCGCGAAGCCATCACCAAAGGCGCGGAAAGGGCTCATTCGTGAAACCGATCCGCCTGATTTCGGGCTTTCTGACCGTTGGCGTCTGGACCTTGTTGAGCCGCATCCTGGGGTTTGTGCGCGATGCGATGATCCTGGCCTATCTGGGCACCGGCCCCGCCTATGAAGCCTTTGTGGTGGCGTTCCGCCTGCCCAATATGTTCCGCCGCTTCTTTGCCGAGGGCGCGTTCAACATGGCCTTCATCCCGCAGTATTCCAAACGGCTGGAAGGCGACGAGGATGCCGATGGCTTTGCCTCGCAGGCGTTCAGCGGTCTGGCGACGGTGCTGATCGTGCTGACCCTTGTGGCGCAGCTGACCATGCCCTGGCTGGTCTACGCGCTGGCCTCGGGCTTTGCCGGACAGGACCAGTTTGACCTGTCGGTGGTCTTTGGCCGGATCGCCTTCCCTTACATCCTGTTCATCTCGCTGGCGGCTCTGTTGTCAGGGGTGCTGAACGCCCACGGCCGCTTCGCTGCCGCCGCCGCCGCGCCGGTGTTGCTGAACGTGTTGCTGGTGGGCGCAATGGTGACGGCCGTGCTGATGGGATGGGATGTGGCACAGGCGCTGGTCTGGATGATCCCGGTGGCCGGTGTTTCCCAGATGGCGCTGGTCTGGACGGCGGCCCGCCGTGCTGGCATGACCCTGCGACTACAACGCCCGCGCCTCAGCCCGGAAATGAAGCAGCTCATCATCATCGCGCTCCCAGCCGCGCTGGCAGGCGGGGTGGTGCAGGTGAACCTTCTGGTTGGGCAACAGGTGGCCAGCTATTTCGACCGCGCAGTGGGCTGGCTTTATGCCGCTGACCGGCTCTACCAACTGCCGCTGGGCGTGGTGGGCATCGCCATCGGTGTGGTCCTGCTGCCGGACCTGTCACGCCGCCTGAAAGCCGGTGATGAGGCCGGATCGCGCAACGCGCTTAGCCGCGCGGCTGAGATTTCTCTGGCTCTGACCATCCCCGCGGCGGTGGCACTGATCGTGGTGCCCTTCCCACTGGTCTCGGTCCTGTTCGAACGTGGTGCCATGACCTCGGATGACAGCGCCTCTATCGCGATTGCGGTGGCGATCTATGGCCTCGGGCTGCCCGCCTTTGTAGTACAGAAGATCCTGCAACCGCTGTTCTTTGCCCGCGAAGACACCAAAACCCCGTTCCGCTATGCGCTTTGGGCGATGGCCGTGAACGCGCTGGTTGCCATTGGCCTTGCGCCTTTCATCGGCTGGATCGCAGCGGCCATTGCCACCACGCTGGCAGGCTGGGCGATGGTGGCGATGCTGGCTGTAGGCGCGCGCGGCTTTGGAGCTGTAGCCCGTTTCGACAGCCGTTTCCACAGCCGCATCTGGCGCGTTGTAGCGGCCTCTTTTGCGATGGGTGCGGTGCTGTGGCTGACCAATGTGGCCCTTGCCCCCTTCCTGGGGATGGCCGGTATCCGTTATGGCGCTTTGGCCGTTTTGGTTCTTGTCGGCATGGTGAGCTATTTCGCCATCGGTCAGTTGATCGGCGCCTTCCGTCTGGCCGAGTTCAAACAAGCCATGCGTCGCGGCGGCTGATCCGCTGCGACGCATTCCGTTGGTCAGTTTTTAGCGGTGCCGCAGCCGGTCGCGCAAACGGGTCAGGCCGCCGGGGATCAGGAACACCGCCAGCCCCAGTCCGGTGAGGAAGCCCGCCACATCCGCAACCCAATCCGCCGCCGCGCCAAACAGCGCCCCGAATAGCAGCTGCACCCCCATCAGGAACCCGATCAGCGAAAAGGCCCGGATCTGACGTTCCCCCATGAGGCCCAGTTTCAACCACAGCAGATAGGTATAGGCCCCGATCATCGCGTAAGCCCCTGCATAGGCCCCGATCAGCGGCGTCTGCGTGTCCATCACCAGCGCAAAGACCAAAGCCCCCACCACGGTGCCGCCAAGGAAAATCAACAGCAGCGACAGTTGGTTATAAACCTCGCCTGCCATCTTCCCCAGCGCCAGCAGGATCACACAGCCAAACAGCGCATGGGTAAAGCTGACATGCACAAAGGCGTAGGTGACAAAGCGGATCATCTGATCAAACGGCCACTGGCCGGACATCCGCATCCATTCAAAAATCTCATCCGAGAAGGCATATTGCTGCAATGCCGCCAGCCGCCAGCCCACCGCCTCGGGTCCGCCGATGACACCCCGCGCGCCCATGCTGAAGGCAACCTCGATCCCGATGATGAACAGGAACAACGCCACAATCACCGGCGGCAAAGGGTTCACCGGGTTGCGATCCTCATGCATCTCTTCGTCGTTCATTCTCTGCTCCTGATCAGCCCGCCTTGACGGGGGTTTGGGGCATGGGTAAGCCACCAGAGCAGATAAATCCAGACGGAGAACCACCATGTCGGATGCGGTCCAAACGCAATCCACCCCGAACGCCGGTTTTACCCCCCGAGTGTTTTCGGGCATCCAGCCCTCTGGCGGGCTGACCCTTGGCAATTACCTCGGCGCAATCAAACGGTTTGTGCAGCAGCAGTCCAAGCCGATCGAACAGATCTACTGTGTTGTGGACATGCACGCTATCACCGTCTGGCAAGACCCAGAGGCCCTGCGCCGTCAGACCCGTGAACTGACCGCCGGCTATCTGGCCGCAGGCATCGATCCCTCCAGCTCGATCCTGTTTAACCAGAGCCAGGTCAAAGAGCACGCCGAACTGGGCTGGCTCTTTAACTGCGTCGCCCGGATGGGCTGGATGCAGCGCATGACCCAGTGGAAGGATAAAGCGGGCAAGAACACCCAGAACGCCTCGCTGGGCCTGTTTGCCTACCCGTCGCTGATGGCCGCCGACATTTTGGTCTACCACGCCACCGAAGTGCCGGTGGGTGAGGATCAGAAACAGCACGTTGAACTGACCCGCGATATCGCGACCAAGTTCAACCACGACTACGGCGTGGACTTCTTCCCGATCCCCGAGCCCAAGATCGAGGGCGCGGCCACCCGTGTCATGTCGCTGCGCGATGGCTCCAAGAAGATGTCGAAGTCCGACCCGTCGGACGCCAGCCGCATCAACATGACCGATGACGCCGACACGATCGCCAAAAAGATCCGCAAGGCCAAAACCGACCCCGAGGCGCTGCCCTCCGAGGCCAAAGGTCTGGAAGACCGCCCCGAGGCCCGCAACCTGGTGAACATCTACGCCGGTCTGGCCGATATGTCGGTGGATCAGGTGCTGGCCGAAGCAGGTGGCAAACAGTTCTCGGAGTTCAAACCGCTACTGTCGGAACTGGCCGTCGCCAAACTGTCGCCGATCTCCGGTGAAATGTCCCGCCTGATGCAGGACCCGGCCGAGATCGACCGCATCCTGGGCCAAGGCGCCGACCGCGCCCGCGAAATCGCGGCCCCGGTGCTGACCAAAACCAAAGAGATCATCGGCATGGTCGGCTAAGGCTGACTATGTTCGAGGAAATGAAAAGGGCCCTACGGGGCCCTTTTGTGTATCTAACGGCTTACCTTTTTGAGCCAGCCCAGCGTCACTCAAACACTTTCTTCACAAACTTGGTCTTCAGCCCCATCTGCCCCACCTTGGGAATTTTGCAGTCGATGTCATGATCGCCCTCAACCAGCCGGATGCCGCTGACCTTGGTTCCGACCTTGATAACCATAGACGATCCTTTGACCTTCAGGTCTTTGATCACCGTCACCGTGTCGCCATCCGCCAGTATGTTGCCCACACTGTCGCGATACACCGGCGCACCAGCCTCTGCGGCGTCCATTGACCATTCATGGCCACAGGCCGGACAACTGAGCAAAGCATCCACTTGGTAACAATAGGGCGAGGCACATTCGGGGCACGGTGGCAGGGAATCAATCATCCCTTCCCATACCCTGCCAATCGCTTCACGAACAGGCATGAGCGCCCCCTAGACGCCCAGCTCGTTCCCCCCTAGGTTGCCGCAACGAAACAGCATGATCACGGGGTTCAATCCATGGCGCTCAGCAATACCATCCGCACCTATTTCAAAGGCACTTGGCATCAGGGCGACCTGCCGGTGATGAACGCCGCCGACCACGGGTCCTGGCTGGGCACCACAGTGTTTGACGGCGCGCGTTTTGTGAACGGGCTGACCCCGGATCTCGACAAACACTGCGCCCGCACCAACCGCTCGGCCGAGGCGCTGATGATCAACCCCACGGTCGCCGCCGACGATATGGAGCAGATCGTGTTGGACGGTTTGCGCGGCTTTGAGCCCGGCGCCGCGGTCTATATCCGGCCGATGTACTGGGCCATCCACGGCGACAGCACCGGCATCGTGCCCACACCGGAAGAAACCGGTTTTGCCATCTCGCTGGAACAGATCCCGATGGCCCCCGAAGGCGCCTCGACAACCCTGACCCGCACCCGCTTCCGCCGCCCCGTGTTGGAAAGCGCTGTGGTGGATGCCAAGGCCGGTTGCCTCTACCCCAACAACGCCCGCATGATCGCCGAAGCCAAGTCCAAGGGTTTCGGCAATGCGCTGGTCGCCGATGCCATGGGCAACGTGGCAGAAACCGGTTCGGCCAATGTGTTCATGGTCAAGGATGGGGAGGTCTTCACCCCGATCCCCAATGGCACCTTCCTGGCCGGGATCACCCGTGCGCGCCACATCGACAACCTGCGTGCCGATGGCGTGACGGTGCATGAAACTGTGCTGAGTTTTGAGGATTTCCACGGTGCCGATGAGGTCTTCATGTCCGGCAACATGAACAAGGTCACCCCGGTGACCGCCTTTGACGACACCAGATATGACATCGGCCCAATGACCAAACGGGTGAAAGAGCTTTACTGGGACTGGGCGGCCAGCACACGCTGAACCCACGCTTTCATCTTGTCAGAAATACTCAAAATCCCGCCGTGCCTCCCCCGCGCGGCGGGTTGCCGTTTGTACACCTAAAGCGTCGCCAGAAACCCATCCGCCGCCGCCTCGATCAGTTCGACCACGGCGTCAAATTCACCGGTGTAATAGGGGTCCGGCACATCGCCGATGTCGCGCCCTGCAAAGGGGGCAAACCGTTTCACCGGTGTCAGATTGCCCGGCGGGCGCAGCGCCTCCACATCAGCCTGATTGCGGCCATCCATCACCAGGATCATGTCAAAGCGGTGAAAATCCACCGGATGAAACGGGCGCGAGACCTGTTCGGTGATGTTGTAGCCCTTGCGCAGGGCAGCGTGCTGCATTGGCACATAGGGCGGATCACCCGCATGCCAGTCCGAGGTGCCGGCCGAATCCACCAACAGATGCGGCGCTTTGTGGCGCAGCACCCCCTCGGCCATCGGCGAGCGGCAGATATTTCCAAGGCAGACAAAGAGGATACGTCTGGTCATCACCTTCTCCTTCGGGGCAGAGTGTAGCGGCACGGCAAGCGGCTGCAAGGAGGCCCCTCCCAATGAGAGTGGAAAAGATCGTTGTTCTGACCGGCGCAGGGATCTCCGCCGAAAATGGCCTTGGCACCTTCCGCGACGAAGAAGGGCTCTGGGCGCAGCACCGGATCGAGGATGTCGCCACCCCTGAAGGTTTTGCCGCCAATCCGCAGCTGGTGCATGATTTCTACAACGCCCGCCGCGCACAGGCAGTTGAGGCCAGCCCCAATGCCGCCCATCAGGCGCTGGCGCGTTTGGAAGCCGAATTTTCCGGTGAGGTTCTGATCGTCACCCAGAATGTCGACAACCTGCATGAGGCGGCGGGATCCAAGGCGGTGGTGCATATGCACGGGGCGCTTTCAGGGGCGCTTTGTGCCGCCTGTGACCATCGCTGGCCTGCGCCCTTGGTCATGGCCCCCAACGATCCCTGCCCCGCTTGTAACCAGCCCGCCACGCGGCCCGATATCGTCTGGTTTGGCGAAATGCCCTACGGGATGGAGGCGATCTGGGACCAGCTGCGGGCAGCGGATCTGTTTGTCGCCATCGGCACCTCCGGCAATGTCTACCCCGCCGCCGCCTTTGTGCAGGATGCGGCGCGTTACGGCGCGGATACGGTAGAGCTGAACCTGGAACCCTCCGCCACCATCAGCGATTTCGCGGACGCCCGCTTTGGCAAAGCTTCCGATGTGGTGTCAGCCTGGGTGGAAGAGGTATTGGCGCAATAAAAACGGCCCCGCAGGGCCGCTTTCGATAGCTGATCGTCGTCCTTTAGTGGGACATCTTGTGCGCACCCTCTGCAGGTTTCCGCTTGAGGTCCACCGGCACTTCAACAACCACCTCACCGGCCTTTTCAAAGGTCAGGGTGATCTCGATGACCTTGTCCTGATCGAAGGTTTCGGTCAGCCCCATCATCATCACGTGTTTGCCGCCCCGTTGCAGCATCAGCATTTCACCGGCGGCAACCGTAAAGCCTTCGGGCACATGCATCATCTGCATGACACCTTCCCCCATATCTTTGTGGGTGTGCAGCTCAACCCGTTTGGCGACACCGGCAGAGGCATTGATCAAGCGGTCGTCCTGATCGGAATGGTTCATGATCATCATAAAGGCCGCACCGGTCTTGGCGAAGGGCGTGGCCGCGCGCGCATAGGCGTCTTTGACCATGATGCCTTCGGCAACGGCAGGCAGGGCGGAAACAGCAGCGATGGCCGCCGCAAGGAAGGTGGTTTTGATCGACATATTCATTTGTCCTGTAGTCTGTCTGATAGGGTCACCCCGCCGGTTCACAGGCGCGGTGGTTTTGTGTGATCAGATCAAACGACGGGGGGCCCTCTGGCGCTGGCTGGTACCGCCTCTCCGGTCGTGAAGACCACACCTGGATCGATTCGCATCGCCACGCCCCGTCCCAGAGGACGCAAATTTGGAACGAAGCTATGGGTCAGAACGGCAGGCGACCCTGCCGCCGCGCAATCCGGGCAATAATGAGGGGCGTCAACGGGCTGGCCGTCAGAGTCGACATAGACGGTTACGGATCCGCTGCCGATACAGAGCACCATTTCGCCCGACGGCAATTCCATACCGCGCGCCACGGCCATGGTCTGCGAAGTCAGAACCATCACCAGCGTCAGCAGGGCTGCCAGATATGAGCGCAAAGGTGCCATAAGGCCTCTTACACCCTCTCCGATAGAAGGAAAAGGCGGCAAAAGGAAACAGCCCCACTCCGGCAGGAGTGAGGCTGTAAATCCGTGAAGGATCCGGAAGAGATTAGGCGGAGGCTTGTGCCTTCGCGATCTGCTTCTTGATCTTCAGCGCGTTGTCCGACAGCTCAACGTCTTTGGCTTTCGCCAGGAACGCGTCCAGACCACCGCGGTGGTCAACCGAGCGCAGAGCTGCAGCCGAAATGCGCAGTTTGAAACCGCGGCCCAGGGCCTCGGACTGCAGGGTAACGTCGTTCAGGTTCGGCAGGAAACGGCGTTTGGTTTTGTTGTTGGCGTGGCTGACATTGTTGCCAGTCATCGGGCCTTTACCGGTCAGTTCGCAACGGCGCGACATGGGTCTATCCTCGTCTCTTCGCGGGGCGCTAGAAGACCCCTTCAACATAAAAGGGAACCGCTAGTAGCGGTGCCCAGAATTCCGTTCGGCGTCATTAGGCGGAATCAGTAGGGAGGTCAAGGGCCAGATCCGACGCCTTGCCTGATTCCTTCCCGCTTTCGCCGCCATCTCCGGTTTCACCTGCGTCCAGCCCGCCAATGAAACCACCTGACTGCCGCGCCCAGAGGCCTGCATAGACCCCGCCAAGCGCCAACAACTCATCATGGCTGCCATCCTCGATCACACGGCCCTCATCCATCACCACAATGCGGTCCATCTGTGCGATGGTGGACAGGCGGTGGGCAATGGCGATCACCGTCTTGCCCTCCATCAACCCAAAGAGCGTATCCTGAATGGCGGCCTCGACCTCGCTGTCCAGCGCCGAGGTGGCCTCGTCCAGCACCAGAATGGGGGCGTCTTTCAGGATCACCCGTGCAATCGCCACCCGCTGACGCTGCCCGCCCGAAAGTTTCACCCCCCGTTCACCGACATGGGCGTTGTAGCCCATCCGGCCTTTGGGATCTTCCAGCGTCTGAATGAACGCATGCGCTTCGGCCCGTGCAGCGGCGGCCATCATCTCGGCCTCGGTGGCGTTCTGACGGCCATAAAGGATGTTGGCGCGGATCGAACGGTGCAGCAGGGAATTGTCCTGGCTGACCATTCCGATCTGTTGCCGCAGTGAGGTCTGTTTGACCGTGCGGATGTCCTGACCGTCGATCAGGATCTGCCCTTTCTCGGCATCACGGAACCGCAACAGCAAGTTCACCAGCGAGGATTTCCCCGCCCCCGACCGGCCAACCAGACCAACCTTCTGCCCCGGTGCAATCGACAGGCTGACGTGATCCAATCCGCCACGACCTTTGCCATAGTGGTGGCTGACATCACGGAACTCGATCCCGGCCCTGTCGACGGCCAGCGTCGGCGCCGCCTCCACGTCGGTCACATCATGCGGCACCGCCACACTTTCCAAACCTTCGCGGATCACACCCGCATGTTCGAACAGGCGCACCGTCACCCACATGATCCAACCGGACATGCCATTTAGACGAATGGTCAGCGCCGAAGCTGCCGCAACCTCACCCACCGAGATCACCCCGTTGGACCAAAGCCAGACGGCAGGGCTCATCATGCTGAGGATCAGCACCCCGTTGATCACATTCAGGCCAAAGCTCAGCTCGGTCATCAACCGCAGGAAACGCTGGAATCGCAACCGCAGACGGCGCATGGCCGACAGAACATAACGTTCTTCGGCGCCTTCATCGGCAAACAGCTTGATGGTTTCAATGTTGGAATAGGCGTCCACCACCCGCGCCGTCACCATCGAGCGCGCGCCCGACCACTTCTCAGACGCATGGGCAACCCGCACGGCGATATAGCGGACGTAGATCACATAGATCACCACCCAGACCAGCAGCGGCACCGCCAGCAACGGATGCACCCCCGACAGGATCAGCGCCGCCGACACCACATAGGTCAGCGAATACCAGATGCCCTCAAAAGCCATATAGGTGGCATCCTCCACCGCGCCGCCCATCTGCATCACCCGGTTCGATAGCCGCCCGGCAAAATCATTCTGGAAGAAGCTGGTGGACTGCCCCAGCAGATGTTTATGCGCCCGCCAGCGCACCTGTTCCTGCATATTGCCCGCAAGGAGCTGTTCCAGAAACAGGTGGTTAATGGCAATGAACAGGGGCCGGATCATCAGGATGAACAGGCCAGCAAGGATCAGCTCGGAGCCGTGATTTTCAAACAGCTGGTCAGGCGTATTGCCGCCCAGCAGGTCGATCAACCGGCCCGAGTAAAAGATCAGCCCGGTCTCGACCAGCGCCACAAGGACACCGGTGATTGCCATCGCAACCATCCATTTCTGGAACGGACCAAACTGCGTTTTCAAATAAGCCCAAAGCGTCTTGGGCGGTGTGGCCTCATCGAAAGAGGCAAAAGGATCAACAAGGTTTTCGAAAAGTCGGAACATGACGGGACCTACGGGGGCTAAAACGTCACAGAGTCCAGGGACCAAAACAGGTTTTAAGGGGCTGCGTGACGGGACTGATTGTCAGAAAAAACGGGCAAAGATGTATGCGAAGATACGGTGCGGCGGCTTTCGGTAGCCGACACAAAGGAACCGGCTACCTTAGGAAAAGGTGTGTGGGATTCCTTGATACATCTATATGCCTCCGTCAGTTGGTGGGGAATTGCTAGCGCAACCCTTGGCCTCTGTCACGCAGTTTTTTGGTCGCACAACAAGAAAAGGCGGGGTGACATTCAGACTGAAGTTGTCTTCTTGTCCCCTTGCAAACAACAGATGTGGCGTCTCAGCGTTTGGACAGGTTCTGCAACATCCGCTGCGCTGCTGCCGTGGGGCTGGCGGCCCCATTGGCGACATCCATGCCCAGCTGATCCATCGCGGCGCGGGCAGTGGGGGATTGCAACTGCGCCAGCAATACTTGCTTCACCTCTTCTTCAAACCAGAACCGCGATTGCGCAGCGCGACGGCCTTCGAAATGCCCGTTCTCCCGTCGCCAATCGGTCAGGGCACACATTTCCTCCCAGGCTTTGGTCAGCCCATCCTCCTCCAGCGCCGAAACGGTCATCGCCTTGGGGAACCCGTCTGGGTCCTGCGGCCGTTTGCGCAACAGGCGCAGGGCACCGGAATAGTCAGCGCAGGTGCGGGTTGCCGTGGCTTTCAGATCGCCATCGGCCTTGTTTACAAGGATGATATCGGCCATTTCCATGATACCGCGTTTCACCCCCTGCAACTCATCACCGCCCGCGGGGGCCAGCAGCAGGATGAACAGGTCCGACATTTCCGCCACAACGGTTTCCGACTGGCCCACGCCCACGGTCTCAATCAGGATGACGTCAAACCCAGCCCCTTCACAAAGCGCTACCGCCTCGCGGGTGCGCCGCGCCACACCACCAAGGTGGGTCTGGCTGGGCGAAGGCCGGATAAAGGCGTTGGGATTGCGGCTGAGCCGCTCCATCCGGGTTTTGTCACCAAGGATCGAGCCGCCAGAACGCGCCGAACTGGGATCCACCGCCAGCACCGCCACCCGCAAACCCTGTTCGGTCAGTAAGGTGCCAAAGCTTTCGATAAAGGTGGATTTCCCCACCCCCGGCGTGCCCGACAGGCCAATGCGCACCGCCTGATACGGGGCTTTGCGGCGAATTTCCTCAACCAACGCGGCGGCTTGCGCACGGTGATCTTCGCGGCTGCTTTCCACCAGGGTGATGGCGCGAGCCAAGGCCCGACGGTCCTGTGCCACAACCTTGTCGCTCAAGCCCTGAATATCCATACCGCCCCCTGCTGCGCCGCTTCCTTGCCGCGTTTCTGCCAAGGCGGGACGTCGCTGTCCAGTGCTGGAGCCCGCCTGCGGCTTTACCCCGCGCCCGCCATGACGGATAAGCAGGGCATGTCCCAATTGACCCAACTGCCGATCCACGACGCCCTGCCCGATCTGATCTCTGCGCTGAAGGCGCGAGGGCGTGCGGTGTTGCAGGCGCCGCCCGGCGCGGGGAAAACCACTGTGGTGCCGCTGGCCATGCTTGAGGCGGGGCTGACCGAAGGCCGCATCCTGATGCTGGAACCGCGCCGCCTGGCGGCACGCGCCGCGGCAGAACGCATGGCGCAGACCTTGGGCGAACCGCTAGGCCAGACCGTGGGTTACCGCATTCGTGGTGAAAGCAAACGCTCAGCCGCCACCCGGATTGAAGTGGTGACCGAGGGCATCCTGACCCGGATGATCCAGTCTGACCCTGAACTCACGGGCATCGGCGCGGTGATCTTTGACGAGTTTCACGAACGCTCCCTCACCGCCGATCTGGGCCTGGCTCTGTGTCTGGAGATTGCCGAGGCGCTGCGCGATGACCTGATCCTGTTGGCAATGTCAGCCACTTTGGACGCAGAACCGGTGGCGGGGATCATGGGCGACGTGCCGGTGATAACCTCCGAAGGGCGGGCCTATCCGGTGGATCTGAAATGGCTCGACCGGCCCTTGCCGCCAAAACATCGCCTGCCGGAAGAGGTCGCCAAGTTGGTCACCCATGCGGTTGCTGACCGCGATGGCGGAGTGTTGGTTTTCCTGCCCGGCGAAGGCGAGATCCGCCGCACCGAGGCACTGCTTAAGGATCGGCTGCCGTCGGACTGTTCACTGCATATGTTGTTTGGCGCCATGGAGTTTGCCAAGCAACGCGCCGCGATTGAGCCTTCGAAACAGGGCCGCAAGGTGGTGCTGGCGACCTCCATCGCGGAAACCTCGCTGACCATTCAGGATGTGCGGGTCGTGGTGGATGCGGGCCGCGCGCGTCGCGCCCGATTTGATCCCGGATCAGGCATGTCGCGCCTGGTGACGGAAAAGGTGACCAAGGCCGAGGCGACCCAGCGTGCCGGGCGCGCAGGCCGTGTGGCCGAGGGCACCTGTTACCGGCTGTGGACCAAGGGGGAAGAAGGCGGGCTGCAACCCTTCCCACCGGCTGAGATTGACACCGCAGACCTTTCGGGGCTCGCGATGGAACTGGCGCTTTGGGGGGCGGGGCCTGGTGACCTGGCCTTCCTGACGCCGCCCAATGCGGGCACTTATGCCGAGGCGCAGGCGCTGTTGCGGATGCTGGGCGCGTTGGATGCGGCGGGCCGGATCACTGAACACGGCCGCCGCATTGCCGCCCTACCGCTGCATCCGCGACTGGCCCATATGCTAACCGTTGCAGGCCCTGAGGCCGCGCCTCTGGCGGCCCTTCTGGCCGATCGCGATCCCTTGGCGCGGTCCGCACCGGCGGATCTGGCGCTGCGCATGGCAGCGGTGCGTGATTTCCGCAACTACAGTGATCGCCATCCCCATGCCGCCAATCGCGGCGCGGTCGAACGGATCAAACAAGAGGCCAAGCGGCTGGCCCGTCAGGCTGGCAAATCAGATGGCGGCTATTCCGACGCAGAACTGGCCGCAGTGGCCTACCCCGACCGCATTGGCTTGCGCCGCAAAGGGGATGCCGCCCGTTTTGTCCTATCGGGGGGCAAAGGTGCGGTGATGGAGGATCACGACCCATTGGCCGGCTGCCGTTTGATCGTGGCCACCGATCTGGACGGCAACCCGCGGGAAGCCAAGATCCGGCAGGCGATCCAGATCTCCGAGGCTGAGGTGCGCAGCCTTTATGCCGACCAGATCAGCTGGGTCGACAGCTGCGCATGGTCAAAACGCGAACGTCGGGTGATTGCCCGGCGGCAAGAGCGGTTCGGCACCGTGGCGCTGGATGACCGCATCTGGAAAGACGCCTCAAGCGATGCCGTGGCCGAGGCGATGCTGGACGGGGTGCGCGATCTGGGGCTGCGCCCTTCGGACGCCGCGAAACGGTTTATCGCCCGGGTGATGCTGGTGCGGGATGCGCTGCCGGACCTGCCAGACCTGTCCGAAGGCGCTCTGATGGACGGGATCGAGGACTGGCTGTTGCCCCATCTGGGCGGGGTGAAAAACGCCGACCAGTGGAAGAAGTTCGACATCCTCAATGCGCTGCGGGCCATGTTGGACTGGAACCAGATGCAGGCACTCGATAAGGCCGCACCCGCGCATTTCACTACACCGCTGGGACGGCAGATCCCGATTGATTATTCCGGCGAAATGCCAGAGATCAGCCTGCGCCTGCAGGAAATGTTCGGCCAGACAACCCACCCGATGGTCGGCCGTACACCGTTGCGGGTCACGCTTTTGTCACCAGCGCAGCGTCCGGTGCAGACCACAACGGACATCCCCGGTTTCTGGGCCAGTTCCTATGCAGATGTGCGCAAAGACATGCGCGGGCGTTACCCGCGCCACCCTTGGCCGGAAGATCCAACCGAGGCCGACCCAACCCTCAGGGCCAAGCGTCGCGGAACTTGAACAGCTGTGCAACAAAATGATGTGCGCGCGGCACACTTTTGCCAATCGTCACAATTTCTATATAAAGAAGGCATAAGAAACGACGAGCAGCCCTAGTTCATGCAGAAGACCGTGCGTAAAGCCTGGAACGAGTACATCCAACCGCTTCTATATCGCCCCCCGCTGGTGCAGGTGGCGGCGCTCTGCGTGCGCGGCAAAGGCAAGGACAAAGAGGTCTTGCTGATCACCTCACGCGGCACCGGACGCTGGATTATCCCCAAGGGCTGGCCGATGACCGGCAAGTCAGATGCCGAAGCCGCAACCCAGGAAGCCTGGGAAGAGGCAGGCGTGCGCGCAACCAAAACGTCGCCCATGCCAATCGGCAGCTATCGTTACGCGAAAAACGGCCCCGGCGGCATCGTCACCCCGATGGAGGCGCAGGTCTATATGGTCAAAGTAGACAAACTGGCCCGGAAATTTCCCGAAGCCACTGAACGCAAACGGAAATGGTTCCCTCCCAAAGAGGCCGCCCAGAAGGTGGATGAAATGGCGCTGAAAGACCTGCTGCTGTCTCTGTAACAGTTTTTCAAAGATTTTATGACGAATCCCTTGCGTCGTGAACGCTCGGGATCTACCCCCTCGACAACGTCACCAAGGGGGCTGTCATGGCCAATAACTCTCCCAATACACCTGAAGGCAAAAACTGGCGCACGCTCGACAAAGATCTCGGGCGGATCACCCAGTTTGAACACGCATCCGCCTATGTCTCGCGCCCGTTTGTGGCACCAGGCATTGCACTGATTTTCATTATCCTCGCCGGTCTTGGCGCCGCCATCTTCTTTGGTGGCAGTTCTGGCACGATGATCGTGGTCGCGGCCGCGATTTTTGGCGCCTATATGGCGATCAACATCGGTGCCAACGATGTGGCCAACAACATGGGCCCCGCCGTGGGTGCCAACGCCCTGACAATGGGTGGCGCGATCCTGATCGCCGCCATTTTCGAAAGTGCTGGCGCATTGCTGGCGGGCGGCGATGTTGTTTCGACCATCTCCAAAGGCATCATTGATCCCGCAGGCATCGCGGACCAGAACGTCTTTATCTGGGCAATGATGGCGGCGCTGGTCTCCTCTGCGCTCTGGGTGAACCTGGCCACCTGGGTCGGCGCCCCGGTTTCGACTACCCACTCGGTTGTGGGCGGCGTAATGGGCGCTGGGATCGCTGCCGCCGGTATGGCTGCGGTGAACTGGCCAACAATGGGCAAGATCGCTGCCAGCTGGGTCATCTCTCCGGTTCTGGGCGGCGTCATCGCCGCACTGTTCCTGGCCTTCATCAAGGCCCGGATCATGTATCAAGAAGACAAGATCGCCGCCGCCCGTCGCTGGGTGCCGTTGCTGATCGCGATCATGGCGGCTGCCTTTGCGGCTTACCTGTCGCTCAAGGGCTTGAAGAAGATCATCAAGATCGACATCACCACCGCCCTGTTGATCGGCGTCGCCTTTGGCGCCATCACCTATTTTGTCTCCAAACCGATGATCGCCAAACAGTCCGAAGGGCTGGAAAACCGCAACAAGTCTCTGAAGGTGCTCTTTGCAATGCCTTTGGTGTTCTCGGCCGCAATGCTGTCGTTTGCACATGGGGCCAACGACGTAGCCAACGCGGTGGGTCCGCTGGCCGCGATTGTCCACGCGACCGAGTTTGGCGACGCCGCCACCAAAGTGTCGATCCCGACCTGGGTCATGGTCATTGGCGCCTTCGGCATTTCGTTTGGTCTGTTCCTCTTCGGCCCCAAGCTGATCCGGATGGTTGGCAGCCAGATCACCAAGCTGAACCCGATGCGCGCCTACTGTGTGGCACTGTCGGCGGCAATCACAGTGATTGTGGCCAGCTGGCTGGGCCTGCCTGTCAGTTCGACCCATATTGCTGTGGGTGGCATCTTCGGCGTTGGGTTTTACCGCGAATGGCATATGGACCGCCGCCGCCGCAAGAACCTTTCGGCCAAGGCGATCAAACCGGTCACCGCAGAGGAGCGCCGCCGCCGCAAACTGGTGCGCCGCTCGCATTTTATGACGATTGTAGCCGCCTGGGTCATTACGGTGCCGGCTGCGGCTGTGCTTTCGGCGACGATCTTCTCGCTGCTGAACGCCGTCGCAGGCTAAGCCCCGATCATATCGAAACGCAAAAGGCGGCCCTCGCGGGTCGCCTTTTCTTTTGCGCAGCCCCCAAGAGTCGCGGCGCTCTTTCAATGATCTGAAAATACTCAATCAAAACCGGCACCAAAGAAAAACGCCCCACCCGCTAGGGTGAGGCGTCTTCACAATTCACATGAACCGCGCGATTAGCGGCGGCGGTCACGGCGCGAGGACATCGGCTGGAACGCCACGCCAACATGCGCTTCGCAATAGGGTTTGCCCGACTGCACCGGCAGACCGCAGAACCAGAAGTCTTCGGTTGCCGGATCCCCGACCGGCCATTTGCAGGTGCGTTCGGTCAGTTCCAGAAGGCCCAGTTTCTTGGACTTCTTTTCGACCTCATTCACCTTTGCCAGGGCTTCGGGGCTGATTTCATTGGCCGAGGGCTGCGGTGGCAGCGGCTGGCCGGCAGGAATGATCGCCTTACGTGCCGCGCTCATAGCCGGGCGTGGCGCGGGTACGGGGGCCGGTTCCGGCGCGGGGGCCGCAGCCTCTTTTGGCTTGGGCTTGGGGGCCGCTTCCTTCTTGGGCGCAGCTTTGGCCTTGGCCTCGGTCTTGGAGGCATCAGAGGCGCCCCCACCGGTCGAGCGGTTCGACAGGCCCAGACGGTGTACCTTGCCGATCACGGCATTACGGGTCACGCCGCCCAGCTCTTTGGCGATCTGGCTGGCCGATTGCCCTTCGCCCCACATTTTTTTGAGAAGTTCGACGCGTTCGTCGGTCCAGGACATGCCGGTTTCCTTCGCTAAAAAGCGGCCCCGAGGAATCGAGCCGCCCTGAAATTCTTGATCAGCCCCTATTCTATCCAACAAGGCCTGAGTTACAAGGCGTCGAATCAGTCACGCCTCAAGAGGTGCGGCAATAGCACAGGTGCAGCACAAAGGGACCCTCTGATGCAGATGAATCACGAGATGGGCAAGGAAATGGGCGACCGCCGTTTTGGCCGGATGAACTGGCTGGGGCTCAAAACGCTGAGCCAGCGCGAGATCATGCGCTTCCTTGTGGTCTGGACCCAGACCCTGCTGGCACCGCTGACCACCGCGGCGCTGTTTCTGATGATTTTTACTGTCGCGATTGGCAAAACCCGCGGCGACGTGATGGGCGTGCCTTTCACCCATTTCATTGCGCCTGGCATTTTGATGATGACGGTGATCCAGAACGCCTTTGCCAACACGTCGTCCTCGATCGTGATCTCCAAGGTGCAGGGCAATATCGTCGACACGCTGATGCCGCCGCTGTCACCGCTGGAGCTGGTGCTGGGCTATCTGGCAGGCGCCGTGGCGCGTGGGGTGATTGTGGCCCTGCTGCTGTCCGCGGGTCTTGCGCTGTTTCTGGGCATCACGCCCGCACACCCGCTGCTGGCGCTGGCCTTTGTGGTGCTGGGCGCGGCGTTTCTGGGGGCTGTGGGCATGGTTGCCGGGATCTACTCCAACAAGTTTGACCAGATGGCCGCCATCACCAACTTCATCGTGACGCCCTTGGCCTTTCTGTCGGGCACCTTCTATTCGGTGCAGGCGCTGCCGCCGATGATCGCCGAGATGACCCGCTTTAACCCGATCTTCTATCTGATCGACGGGGTACGGTTTGGCGTCTTGGGTGTTTCCGACAGTGCGCCGATGCTGGCGCTGACGATCTCAGCGCTGGTGACGCTTGCGGTCTCAACCCTTGCCTGGGCGCTGTTCCGCAGTGGCTACCGGCTGAAAAGCTGACGCCTACGCTCTGGCCTTCTGGCGCTTGGCAAGCCCTGCCTCGCGCCAGGCCAACAGCGCTGCGCCGCTGATAATGATGCCCGCGCCAAGATAGGACACAAGGTCCGGCACCTGCGCAAATACCGCCCAGTCATAAAAGGTGGCAAAGACCAGCGTGGCATAGGAAAACGGCACCACAAAGCTGGCCTCGGCGCGCGCCACGGCGTTGATAAAACAGGCCTGAGCCAGCGCCATACAGACGCCGAGGCTGGCCAGCACCGCTACCTGGGCCGCATTGGGCATCTGCCAGACCGCCATCACCGCAGCAGAGGCAATGCACACCCCGATGCCGTTGTTGATAAGCAGAACCTGGAACGGTTTCTCACGTCCCGAAAGTTTCTTGATGAAGATCACCTCCATCCCCATCAACACGGCCGCCCCAAGCGCCAGCAGCGCCGCTGGCTGAAAGCTTTCGGGCGTGGGGCGCAGCAGGATCAAGGCGCCAACAAAGGCCACCGCAGCCGCGCTCCAGCGCACGGGCCCAACCCGTTCGCCCAGAAAGGGGATGGCCAGCATCATGGCAAAGACGGGGTTAAGAAAACTGATCGCAGTGGCGTCACTGAGCGGGATAAACGCCGCCGCTGCAAACATGCAGCTGACCCCACCCCAGCCAAACAATGTCCGGCCAAAGTGCAACCGCCACGCGGGCTGCGTGAGCTTCAGCCGCACCACCGCAGAGGCCACCGCGTAGAACACAAAGGCAAAGACAAACCGCCCGTGGCTGATCTGTAAAGGATGCAAAGGGTCCCCTAGCGCTGCCGTGCCCAGCGCCTTGGCCATCAGCGTAGTGCCCGCAATGAAGGCGGTCGCCGAAAGCATCAGAACAACGGCAAGTCGGGGATTGGGAGGCGTTTGTGTCATCTTCCCTTGCTGTCGATCTCTCGGCGCTATTGCAAGGGCAAATCACTTCGGTCACAGTTGGGGCAGCCCAGCAATAGGTTGTATCTTTATGCGCATTCTTCTCGCCTGCCTTATCCTCCTTTCGGCCCAGCCTGTTGCCGCTTGTGTTGGCCTGAACCTCGACAATGAATTTGGTGCGGATCTGCCAACAGGTTCGGAGATTCGCGCCGCTTATAACCAAAACATCGCCCCGCAACCGGCGCTGCCCACGCAGATCGCAGAGGTCTTTGTCAACGCTGTTGATCCCGAATTCGATCAATTTGGCCTGCGTTATACCGAACTGTCCAAACGCGCCGCCCAATGGATCACCCCCTGCGGCCTGACCAAAGCGCAACAGCTTGGCCTCTCTGGCCATCTTGCCGACACGCTGAGCCGGGAAGAGGTGGTGAAACTCTACCTGGAGAAACTCTATTTCGGCCGTGGCTGCAGAGGTGTGGCGCAGGCCGCCCGGGCCTACTTTCGCCAACCGCCAGAGCAGCTGACCATCGCGCAGACGGCGCTGCTGGCCGCAATTGCGCAGGCACCGCATCGCAATGACCCGGTGGCGCACCCGCAAAACGCCAAGCGGCAACGCGACGCGATTCTCACCCATCTTCATGACCAAGGTCTCCTGTCGCCGCAGGACCATCGACCCGCGCTGAACACGCCCTTGATGATTGCAGAGCCCCTCTCCAACTGCCCGATCCCCGATGATGTGACAAAAGACACAGTTTCAGGCACCGATTTGTAAAACCCGCGCCAATTCCGCGCATTTTGCCAAGTTGGACAAAAAAACCTTTGCATTTTGAAATTCGCTGCGTATGCAAGCGCCATGTTCAAACGACGCCATATCCTGACCAGCCGACGCCGACGCCGTAGCGCCTGACGTCCGTTTGTTGATGTGCACCGTAATTCTACCGGAATTCCCCCGCACATCCCCTGTTTGAACCGCTGTTATCGCAGCACTCCCACCCGAGTTATTGACACCCCTGCCCTGTAATGCATCTTCGGGGCTTCCCAAGAAACAAGGATGATCCAATCATGATCGCTTCCGTCTTGCCGACCTATTCCCGTGCCCCTCTGACCTTTGTCAAAGGTGAAGGCTCCTGGCTGATCGAGGCGGATGGCCGACGTTTCCTGGATCTGGGCGCAGGCATCGCGGTGGAACGCCCTTGGCCACGCCCATCCGGCCTTGGTTGAGGTGCTGAGCACGCAGGCCGAGACCCTCTGGCATGTCTCCAACCTCTACAACATTCCGCAGCAGCAGACGCTGGCCGACCAGCTGGTCGAACACAGCTTTGCTGACACCGTATTCTTCACCAACTCCGGCACCGAAAGCTGTGAGCTGGCGGTGAAGATGGCGCGGAAATACTGGTTTGAAAAAGATCAGCCCGAGAAGGTTGAGATCCTGACCTTTGAAGGCTCCTTCCATGGCCGTTCCTCCGCCGGCATTGCGGCCGCCGGATCCGAGAAAATGACCAAAGGCTTCGGCCCCATCCTGGGCGGGTTCAAATCCCTGCCCTGGGGCGATCTGGAAGCTGTGAAGGCAGCCATCACCGATCAAACCGCCGCCATCCTGGTGGAGCCTGTGCAGGGCGAAGGTGGCATTCGCCCACTGGCGGACGCCGACCTGAAGGCCCTGCGTCAGATTGCCGATGACAACAACCTGCTGCTGATCCTTGATGAGGTGCAATGTGGCGTTGGGCGGACCGGCAAGCTGTTTGCCCATGAATGGGCGGGCATCGCCCCCGACATCATGATGGTGGCCAAAGGCATCGGCGGCGGCTTTCCACTGGGCGCCGTACTGGCCAGCGAAGAGGCTGCCAGCGGCATGACCGCGGGCACCCACGGCTCGACCTATGGCGGCAACCCGCTGGCCTGCGCCGTCGGCAGCAAGGTGATCGAGATTGTCGCCGAGCCCACTTTCCTCGACGGTGTGCGCGCCAAGGCAGGCCTGTTGCGGCAAAAGCTGGAAGGGCTGGTGGCCGACAACCCCGAAGTCTTCGAAGAGGTGCGCGGCACCGGCCTGATGCTGGGCTTGAAATGCAAGGCAACCAATCTGGATCTGGTCAATGCGGGCTACGCGCAAGAGCTCATCACGGTCCCCGCCGCCGACAATGTGATCCGGCTGCTGCCGCCCCTAACCCTCTCGGAGGAAGAGGTAGACACCGCCATCGCCCGCCTCGACGCCGCCGCCAAAAGCCTCGGCTAAGTTCTTCTTGGAATGAAATATCCCGGGGAGTCGCGCAACGCGCGACGGGGCAGCGCCCCTCCCCCCTCACGAAAGCAGATGACATGAACCATTTTCTCGACATCAACAAAACCTCCCCCGAAGACCTGCGCGCGATGATCGACTCGGCGCGCTCCATCAAAGAGGCGCGCAACGGCAAGCCGAAAGGCACTGCGGACGCAGACCGGCCGCTGGACGGTCACATGGTGGCGCTGATTTTCGAAAAACCCTCGACCCGGACCCGTGTCAGCTTTGACGTTGGCGTGCGCCAGATGGGCGGGCAGACCATGGTGCTGTCGGGCGCGGATATGCAGCTGGGCCACGGCGAAACCATCGCCGACACCGCCCGTGTGCTGAGCCGTTATGTTGATCTGATCATGATCCGCACCTTCGAAGAGCAGACCCTGCTGGACATGGCGGAATATGCCTCGGTGCCGGTGATCAACGGGCTGACCGACCGCACCCACCCCTGTCAGATCATGGCCGATATCCTGACCTACGAAGAGCATCGCGGCCCGATCAAAGGCAAGAAGGTGGTCTGGTGTGGCGACGGCAACAACGTCTTTGCCTCTTTCGCCCATGCGGCGGGGCAGTTCGGCTTTGATCTGACCTTTGCGGGCCCTGAACCGCTGGACCCGGAAATGGTCTTTGTTGACGAGGCCCGCGCCAAAGGCTCCAACGTGGAGATTGTGCGTGATCCGGTGGCCGCTGTGGCCGGTGCGGATCTGGTGGTGACCGACACCTGGGTCAGTATGCATGATCCGCAGTCCGCTCGTGAACGGCGTCACAACCAGCTGCGGCCCTATCAGGTCAACGAAGAGCTGATGCGCCATGCCAACCCGGATGCGCTGTTCATGCATTGCCTGCCCGCGCACCGCGATGATGAGGCCACCAGCGCCGTGATGGACGGGCCGCATTCGGTGATCTTTGACGAGGCCGAAAACCGCCTGCATGCACAAAAGGCCGTTATGCGCTGGTGCCTGGGCAAGTAGCGGCGCGTGTGATGCTGCGCTAGTGGGTCTGATAAAGGGAGGGGCTTTGCCCCTCTGGGGTCCTTATAGAGGCCCCCATTCACCCCAGGATATTTGTCCCAAGAAGAAACGCCTTCGGCAGGAAATGGCCGGAGGCCTTTTACCTTCTGGGAAGTCGCATTGGGGCTGGATAGTCTGGCGCCAGTTGGAGGTTTTCCGTGATGCGTTATTCCCGCCGTTTCTTTGTTTTATCTGGCTTGATGCTGGCCGCCTGTGGCCGCCGCAGCGCGCCGCCGGCCGATGAGCTGCCGCTTTATCCCAATGAAACGCCTCAGCTGCGGGTGCTGATCAACAAATATGCCGATCTCTATCAGGTGCCACGGTCGCTGGTGCATCGGGTGGTGCAGCGCGAAAGCACCTACCGGCCTGAGGCGCGCAATGGCCCCTATTGGGGATTGATGCAGATCCTGCCGCAAACCGCGCGCACGATGGGGTTTCGCGGCCAGCCCAGCGATTTGCTGGATGCGGAGACCAACCTGACCTACGCGGTGAAATACCTGCGCGGGGCCTGGTTGGTGTCTGATGGGGACGAGCAGAAAGCCGTCATGTGGTATGCGCGCGGCTATTATTATGAGGCCAAGCGGCGTGGGTTGCTGTATGAAACGGGGCTGCGCAGCTAGGCGCGGCCGCCGTCAGTTTTTGAACAGATTGCCGAGGCCTTTCAGCACTTCTTCTTCCAGCTTGCGTTTGGCCGCGTCTTCCAGGCTTTCGCCGTCCTGTTGATCCAGGCCCAGTTCTTTGGAGACTTTGTTTTCCAATTCGGCCTTCGCCTTGGCCTTTTCCTCTTTCAGGTTCAGGTCGATGGCCTTTTCCAGATCCGGCCAGACCTTTGGGGCGGCCCAGGGGCCTTTGATCCGCACCGGAATGGCCAGCCCCCCCTGATTTTCGAGAGAGCCGATTTGCGGGGTGAACAGGTAGTCGATGTCCATATTGCCCAGCCCCACCCGACCCATGCCCGTGGCGTTGACCACAGGCAATTGCAGCAACAGGTCTGGATTGTTTAGGTCGCCGTTTTGCATCGTGAAGGTGGCGGTAAGGCTGTCAAACACCGTGGTACCGCCAGTGACCAGCCCTTGCCGCATCAGACTGTCCAGATCAATGCCCTCGATAGTGCCGCGTCCCATATTAAGGGCGCCATCGCCCGACAGCGAATGCATGATCTGGTGCAGCGATTGCCCCACGCCCAGATAGGCGACATGGGCATCGGCCTGCCCTGTGAAGCGGGTCACACCGATCAGATCGCCCAGCAGAGATTGCATGTCGACGCCGGTGGCCCGCACATCGCCGCCCACGCTGAGACCGGAGCGGTTGTTGGCCACCACCTGACCGGCAAAGCCACCGCCGTAGCCAGACAGTTCTTTCAGCGCCACAACCAGACGGGAGCGGTCCAGATCGGCCCGCAGTTCCAGCCGGTCAAAGTTGAGTCCCGGCAGTTTCAGCGACGGCGCTGTCAAAGAGACCTGCTCGTTCAGCAGGGCAAGGGCAGAGGCGTCGATCGGGGCCTTGGACCAGCCGTCTTGCAGCACAGAGCCTTCGCCAGCCGTGGTTTCACCACCGCCCAGCTGGCTGAAATCCAACGCCCCGCCACTGAAACGGGCAGTGAGGTTGGGCCGCGGCCCCGACAGATCCAGATCTGCTGCCCAGGTAAAGCTGTTCTGATCCAGGCGCAGCGATGCCTCGCGCAGGCTAAGCTGTGTGCCATCGGTCACGGTGACATTGCCGGACACCTGCGCCACCTGCCCCAAGCCCTGCGGCAGCTGGACGTCAGGAATGCCCAGCGCGGCAAATGCAACGGCACTGTTCGTGGTACTGAAAGACACATTGGCCTGCAGCTGCGATGGCAGGCCCACAAGGCCACTGAATTGCGCCACTGTTTCCGGCAGGCTGGCGGTGGCGGTTACTTTTGTCACCTGCCCCTCGATCAGGGCCGCCAGATCCGCAACTTCACCCTGAACGGCAATCTCTTCCATTCCGGCGGGACGCGCGGAGAGGGCAAATCCAGCTTTGCCGCGATAGACCGGCCAGCTGAGATCCAGTGCCAGATCCTCCACCAACAGGTCTGTGCCGGTGCCATGATCCAGATAGCGTAGACTGCCGCCTGCAATCAGCGCTCTGTCCAGCGACAGGGCCAGCGCATTTGACGAACCTGTGAACGCCTGACCGGAAGGCGCAATGCCATCAACGCCAATCTCCCAATTGGCGCGCCCGTCGCTGTGCCGTTCCAGCAGCACCGCGGGCGACAGCAGCTCGAGCCCGGTGATTTTGATGTCGCCCGCCAGAAGCGCCGTCAGATCCACACCAACCTTCAGCCCCTCGGCCGTCAGCAGCGGGCCGGTGTGGGACCAATCCGCATTGGCAATTTCCAGCGCACCGGTGCGGGCACCCAGAACGGGGTAATAGCTCAGACGGGTTTCCCCCTTCAGCGTCACTGCCCGCCCGGTCTGCGCCTCGATCTGGTCCAGCGCCACCTTGGCGATCTTGTCCCCCGGCAGCATCAGCAGCCCCGCCACCAGCACAACGGCCAGCAACACCACAATCCCGATCAGTCGAAACAGCCAGCGCATTGGCGGCCCCCTTCCCCGTAAGTCTTCTCTTGCCTCAAGGCCAAGCCTAGGCCAGCGCCCCCGGAAGAACAATGAAACAAGGCTGTCATCTGGACCCTCAGCGGCGAAAAGCCTTTGCCACGCGCAGAACGCTCCACTATATGCCGCCCATGACCAGCAATCCGCCAGAGCTACGCCCCGACCTCGCCCCCCGTGCCCAGATCAGCGACACACCTCGTGACGGCCAGCCGACCATCGGTATGGTGTCCCTTGGCTGTCCTAAGGCCCTGGTGGACAGCGAGCGGATCCTGACCCGCCTGCGGGCCGAGGGCTATGGCATCTCACCTGATTACACTGGTGCGGACGCGGTGATCGTGAACACCTGTGGCTTCCTAGACAGCGCCAAGGCCGAAAGCCTTGAGGCGATTGGCGAGGCGTTGAACGAAAACGGCAAGGTCATTGTCACCGGCTGTCTGGGGGCAGAGCCCGAGTATATCACTGGCGTACACCCCAAGGTGCTGGCTGTTACCGGCCCACATCAATACGAACAGGTGCTGGACGCGGTGCATGGCGCGGTGCCCCCCAGCCCCGATCCCTTTGTCGATCTACTGCCGGCCTCAGGTGTCAGCCTGACCCCCCGCCATTATAGCTATCTGAAGATTTCCGAGGGCTGTAACCACAGGTGCAAATTCTGCATCATCCCCGACATGCGCGGCAAACTGGCGTCGCGTCCTGCCTTTGCGGTGATGCGCGAGGCTGAGAAACTGGTGGAAAACGGTGTCAAGGAACTGCTGGTCATCTCGCAGGACACCTCGGCCTATGGTCTGGACCGCAAACATGAGACCGAGCGCGGCTACCGCAGCCATATCACCGATCTGGCGCGCGATCTGGGCTCACTTGGGGCGTGGGTGCGGCTGCATTACATCTACCCCTACCCCCATGTGCGCGAGCTGATCCCGCTGATGGCCGAGGGGCTGGTGCTGCCCTATCTGGACATCCCCTTCCAGCACGCCCACACCGATGTGCTGAAACGTATGGCGCGGCCTGCGGCGGCAGAGCGGACCCTGGACCGGATCGCCGAATGGCGGTCCATCTGTCCTGAAATCACCCTGCGCTCAACCTTCATCGTGGGCTACCCCGGCGAGACGGAGGCAGAGTTCCAGACCCTGCTGGACTGGATGGACGAAGCACAGCTGGATCGCGTTGGTTGCTTCCAATACGAAAACGTCGAAGGCGCCCGCTCCGCCGCGCTGCCCGACCATGTGCCGGATGAGGTCAAACAAGAGCGTTGGGAGCGCTTCATGGAAAAGGCACAGGCCATTTCCGAAGCCAAACTGGCCGCCAAAGTGGGTCAGGTGATGGATGTGATCGTCGATGACATCGACGCAGACGGCATCGCCACCTGCCGCACCAAAGCCGACGCCCCCGAGATCGACGGCAACCTGTTCATCGACGAAGGCACCGAAGGCTTGTCCGTCGGGGACATTGTCAGCGTTGAAGTGGATGAAGCTGGGGAATATGACCTCTGGGGTCAGCTGAAACGCTAACGCCAATCCCCCCGGGGCGCACGCCCCGGTCGCGCCCGACCCCGCCCCGAAGGGCGGGCGCGAATGGCAACGTTTCGAGGCGAATAAACGTTGTTAGGGCCGAAAAGGTAGCGCGTCACGGCACCCCGCCCTCGGGCTCGGGCGCGACCTCACTAATGAATGGACCTGACGGCGTTAGCGGCGGCAAAGGCACCTGAACCATCCCGTAGGGAGGGTCGGGCGCTGCCAAATCTTTGATTTAGCTTTGGGACTCACTCCCAGAGCACCACCACCCAGGCTATACCGGCGGCGATGGCGGTCACGGCAACCGCGGCGGAGCCAGCGTCTTTGGCTTTTTTGGCCATCTCATGTTGCTCGAGCGAGATATAATCCACCACCCGCTCTATCGCTGAATTCATCAGTTCCATCGCCAGCACCAGCACGCCCAGCGCCAGGATCAGCGCGCGTTCGCCACTGTCCAGCGGCAGGTAAAACGCCAGCGCGGCAGAGGCCAGATTGGCCCAGATCCAGCTGCGGAAAGAGGCCTCGGTCCGCCAGCTGTCCAGCCAGCCGTGCCAGCTCCAGATGCAGCGGTTGCGCAGGTGGGTGATGAATTCCATGGTCTTTCCTCCGGTCCGCTGTCATGGCCCGAAGAAATTCACCGGTCAAGCGGGATTTCCCTGACGGAACGCTCACACGCGCGCGTATTACCTCTGCTTCCGGCCGTTACGGAGGTGCGGGGCGGGCTCTCAACCCCTACCAAACACTGTCCGCCCTGCTGCGCCTTGCCCGCGCGGCGGGCTATACCGCCTCATCGTCACGCAGCCGCAGGCGGTCCAGCATCTGGCGATTGCGGCAATAGTCTGGCGCAGCTTCGCTGGTGACGGTTTTGTCCAGCCAGGCGCGGCAGGCCCCGTCATGGGGGCATTCGGCACAACGCATCAGGGCGTCACGGTAGGTGCTGGCGGCATAGGGATCGCTGGACATTCAGCGGGTCCAGTCGATCCCAAGGCGTTTGGCCACACGGGGCATCAGGTCCACATTGCGAACCAGTCGGTCAAAGAAGCTCATTGGGGGTCCTCAGCTTCGGGCGTTTATGTCAGCGCCGCAACCGGTTCAGGATTGTGGCATTCAGGCAGTTATCCGG
Organism: Thalassobius sp. MITS945101; assembly: GCF_047123305.1. GTDB lineage: Bacteria > Pseudomonadota > Alphaproteobacteria > Rhodobacterales > Rhodobacteraceae > Thalassobius. The sequence goes on along the minus strand of NZ_CP138918.1, from coordinate 1,685,589 downwards.
CACCTGGTCCGCATTCACCGCATCAGCGGAGCCCAGCCATTGCTGGCAGGCTTCCACATGGGGGCATTGGCGACAACGGGTCACCAGTTCGGCGTAGCCCTGCGGGCTGAGCTGGCCTTCGGCCATCGCCTCGGACAGGCTGACATCGATGGAGCGGGCCATCGAACGGGTCAGCCAGAAGTGGCGTTCCGGCGCGCCCAGCGGAATGATCCGTCCCATCTCAGCGCTCCGCCTTGGCTGTTTTCAGATCCTGAAACCGGGTTTTGTTTTCACAAAACGCCAGCGGGGTTTCAGCCCCCTCAAGACGTTCCGGATTGTCCAGCCAGCGGGCGCAGCGTTCGGGATCGGAACAGGCCCGGCACCGCTGCACCATACTGGCCCAGTCCTTATGGCTCAGATCCCCTTCGGCGCGGGCCTCAGCCAGATCCACACCAGAGGTTTTGGCCATCCGCTTTGCCAGCCAGAAATGACGTTTCAACTGTCCCAGTGGTTTCATCGCTCTGATCTCCTGTTGAGGTGAAGCGAGGATAACCAGGCGGAACACGCCACGCCTTGAGCAGGATCAACCCTGTTTCAATCGGGCCAGCACCTGCTGCATTTTCAGCATCGAGGCGTTGCGGCAATAGCCGGGTGCGTCCGGTTCTGCGCCGACTTCGGCATGTTCCAACCATTTGGCGCAGGCTTTGGGGCCGCCGCAGCCCTTGCAGCGCTGGATCGAATTGGTGAGAGTATCCAAATCCAGCCGTCCGGCCAGGATCTCTTGTTCAAGGTTCACACCCATGGCTTCGGCCATTTGGTGGAACAACGCAGTATGTTCTGCGGTGGGGCGATTGCTTTGCATGGGGGTCTCGCAGCAATAATGTGTTTGAGACTCGACAATACCCATACACGCCAAAGGCGCATTTGATCTGGGTCAAACCTTATTCAAAGATGTGCCTCAAAATAGGCATTCACGCAGGTTTGCACATGTCGAAAACGGTCCCCGCCCAGATGTTTGCCGCCGTACCACCGTGTAACTACGATAATATGATCCCGTAAATCCTGCCGTTCCAGCATCCGCAGAATCACGTTACCCGCGCCACTTTCGCCATCGTCGCCTTTGCGCTGGGTGCCGTCGGATTGCAGCATGGCCCAGGTGTTATGTGTCGCCTTGGCATATTTCTTCGCGCGTTTGAGTTGTTTGAGAAACGCGGCAACCTCTGCCGCGTCTCGAACCACACCGCCGGACACCGCGTAGCGCGATCCGCGGTCGCTTACGACATTTTCGATTTGATGGATTTCAGACTTCATGGCGGGCTTATAGGGCAGCAACGGCCTTGCGAACAGTCGCCATGCGATCGGCATTGGGCGGGTGGGTGCCAAGGAACTGGTTGCCGGGATCGGGCAGACGGGTGAAGAACTCGGCCCCTTTGACCGGATCAAAGCCGGCTTTCAATGTGATGATGGCCCCCAGCGCGTCGGCCTCCAACTCGAAGTCTTTGGAGTAGCGGCGCGCCCCAAGGATCGCGCCCAGCTCCTGCGCTTCGGCAATCTCTTTGTTGTTGCCGCCGCGCATGGTGACAAGCCCCCCTAGAATGGCTGCCCCCTGCAAGGCGCTTTGGTGCTGTTTTTCCAGATGGCCCTCGATGTGATGCGCAGCCTCGTGGCCCATGACAAAGGCCAGCTCATCAGCATTGCGGACCGATTTAAGCAGCGCGTAGTTAAAGGCCAGTACCGGTTGTCCGGTGTCGCTGAGGAACTGATGCGCGTTGGCGGGTTGGCCGCGCCGGTCGTCGACCACGATCAGAAAATCACAGTTGTGGCCCAGTGCGCGGCGGCGGCATTCGCGTTCAGCAATCGGCTCCACAATCTCTACCACGGCAACAAACTGGGCCACCGCAGGCCGGGCGCCAATCCCGTCCAAAGAGCCCTGCACCCCATCAATCGGAGCAACCGTACAGGCGGTCAGGCCCGCCAAACTGAGAAGTGCTGCAAAGAAACGCATGAAACCAATCCCTTCCCTCTTTATCTAGCACCCTTTCGCGCGCATGCCAGTGTTTCTGCACGCCTGAGGCGTATCCATCGGTTAACCGCTTGTCAGATCGTCAGGATCGCCTATCGTGGAGTTATGTTTACAATCGAACATGACTTCGACGCGACGGTGGTGACCTTGATTGATGAGGGCGGCACGCCCTTGCAAGAAGACATCGCCATCCACGCCTTTCAGGAATGTGTGACGCTGGAGCAATATGATCCACGCGACGATGAGGTGAAGAAAATCACCCTGTCGCTGCATCAGTTGCAAGAGCTGGCCGCCGCTTTGGACCTGCCGGAAGGGGTCTATAAGCTGCGTCAGGAAACAACAGGTTAATCCTGCGAACGCACGATCTTGAAGGTCTTGTCCCGGCTGGTCTGGCCGCGGACCAGCGTCAGCTGTGACTTTGCCACTCCCAGTGCTTTGGCCAGCAGCTTTTGCACCGCTGCATTGGCCTTGCCGCCTTCGGGCACCGTGGTGACATAGACCCAGACCTGACCGGCCTCCACGGTGATCCGGTTGCGCGACGCTTTGGGGGTGACCCGCACGGTGATCTCTTGGGCCGTGGCCCAGTTCGATAGATCTGCCTCCGTCACACCTGTATCTCCCCGTTTGCGCGACCCTTTTTGTGCCTTACAGCGCACGGAGGCAAGAGGCCGGGCGGCAGATGACTTGACCGCCGCGCCGTCAGGCCCGACATAGGGACAAACCCAATCAAAAAGGTCTGATATGCCCGAGAAAAACCAAGCCGCGCTGGAGTTCCTGCTGACGCGCCGCTCGCGTCCGGCCAAGACGCTGACCCTGCCGGTTCCCGACCGTGACGCCCTGATGCCGATCCTCACCGCCGCCGCCCGCACACCCGATCATGGCAAGCTGGAGCCCTGGCGCTTCATCGTATTGGAAAAGCCCGCGCTGGACCGTCTGGCGGGCGTTGCCCAATCGCGTGGCGCAGCGCTGGGTCTGGACGAGGTGCAGATCCAGAAAGGCGTCGATCAGTTCCGCAACGCCAATCTGGCCATCGCGGTGGTCGAGATCATCAAACCGAACGAGAAGGTGCCCGCTGTCGAGATCACCTATTCCGCCGGGGCTGTCTGCCTATCACTGTTGAATGCGGCGCTGGCCTCGGGCTGGGGGGCGAACTGGCTGTCCGGCTGGGCCAGCCATGACCGCGGGTTCTGCACCGAAGCGCTGGATCTGTCTGATAACGAACGCATCGCCGGTTTCCTGCATATCGGCACCGAAAAAGCCACGCCGCCGGAACGCCCGCGCCCCGATCTGGAGGCAATTACGACATGGCTTTCGGCGTAATCTTTTCGGCGTTCTTCAGCGCCCTTGGCCAGATCGGTGACCCACGTTTCCGCAAGGTTCTGGGGCTTGGCATTTTGCTAACCTTCGTGCTGTTGGTTGCGGTCTACGCGGCCTTCCTGTGGTTTTTGCAGGTCACCCTGGGTGAAAGCAGCACCCTGCCGGTTCTGGGGGAGGTCACCTGGATCAATGATCTGGCGACCTTTGCCAGCTTGTTTTTCATGCTGGTGCTGTCGGTGTTCCTGATGGTGCCCGTGGCCTCGGCAATCACCTCGATGTTTTTGGATGAGGTTGCCAATGCGGTGGAGGACAAACACTACCGCCATTTGCCGCCGGCCAACAAAGTGCCGTTCGGGGAGGCCTTCAAAGACACTGTGAACTTCCTTGGTGTGCTGATTGCCGCCAATATTCTGGCCTTCATCCTCTATGCGATGTTTGCGCCGCTGGCGCTGTTCATCTTCTGGGGGCTGAACGGTTTCCTGCTGGGGCGGGAATATTTCACACTCGCTGCCATCCGACGGGTTGGCCGTGTGGAGGCCAAGAAACTGCGGCGCAAACATATGGGCACGATTTGGCTGGCGGGTACCTTTATGGCGATCCCGCTGTCGATCCCGCTGATGAACCTGGCCATCCCGATCCTGGGGGCCGCGACCTTCACCCACATCTACCACAAGCTGGTGAGTTGACCTGCCAGCTCAGCACTCAGAAACACACAAAGACGGCGCCTTGATCGGGCGCCGTTTTCGTTACACATCAGGACCCTGACAGATCAGGACAAATCAGGCTGGCTCATCTTGTTGAACCAGTCCAGATCCCGCACGGTGATCGTTTCGGTCAGGATGATGCCGGCCACGATCCCCCAGATCACCGCTGCGATCAGCGTGGTGATCAGCGCTTTTTTCTTCAGGTTCGTCTCATAGGGTGCGCCCGCATGGGTGCCGGGCACGATGTCCCCGACATCGCCTTGGGTTTTCAAGCGGATCGGCAGGACGATGAAAAGCGTCAAAAACCAGATCACTGCATAAAGGACAATTGCCGAGGTGGGGCCCATCAGACTTGCTCCAATTCCACGAGGCAGCCGTTGAAATCCTTGGGATGCAGGAACAACACAGGCTTGCCATGGGCGCCGATCTTGGGCTCGCCAGAGCCCAGCACACGCGCGCCGGTTTCTTTCAGATGATCGCGTGCCGCGAGGATGTCTTCGACTTCATAGCACACGTGGTGAATACCGCCCGAGGGGTTCTTTTCCAGGAAACCGTTGATCGGGCTGTCTTCCCCCAGAGGGTAAAGCAGTTCGATCTTGGTGTTCGGCAGTTCGATGAAGATCACGGTGACGCCATGGTCCGGCTCGTCCTGAGGCGCGCCCACCTTGGCCCCCAACGCGTTGCGATACTGCGCGGCGGCGGCGTCGAGGTCGGGAACGGCAATGGCGACGTGGTTCAAACGTCCGATCATAAGAGAACTCCTGCGGCTTGGTTTTAAGTGGGGCCGTTATGCGCAGCGGCAAGCCTCCGCGCAAGGATATTACGTGTGAAACCGGTCGCGTTACGCGGGACCTAAGGACGCAGACGCAGCGTTAACCCGTTTTTAGCAATCAAGGCGCAAGCTGACCCTGTTGAAGCTTGGAGCCTGCCCATGAGTGATACAAATGACCACCCCGCTGATATGCCGATTGGCGACCTCTTCTTTCAGACCGCTCGGTTTCCAACCGCAGCACGTCCGTTGATGGGTATGACTGTTCTGGTGGTGGAAGACAGCCGATATACCAGTGATGCCGTGCGGTTGATGTGTCTGCGCAGCGGCGCCCGGATCCGTAGGGCGGACAGTCTGGCGGCGGCAGCGCGACACCTGCAGGTCTACCACCCGACTGTGGTTTTGGTGGACATTGGCCTGCCCGATGGCAACGGGCTGGATCTGATCGCAACCCTGTCGGAGCACAGCCAACGGATAGAGGTCATTCTGGCCACCAGCGGGGATGAATGGGCTGAACAGGCTGCATTGGCGGCAGGGGCGGATGGGTTTCTGTCGAAACCTGTGTCGTCCCTGGCGGCGTTTCAGGAACAGGTGCTGCGCCAGCTGCCAGCCGCGCGCCGGCCGATGGATCCGCGTATGGTTAACGACGCGGCCATCCATCCCGATCCTGCCAGCTACACCGAAGATCTGCTCCATGCCGCCAGTATACTGGCGCAGCATCCCAACGGGGCGGAGCTGGACTATGTCTGTCAATTTCTCAAAGGGCTGTGCCGCAGCGCGGGTGACAATGAACTTCAAGGGCTGGTGCAGCGTCTGAACGTGGCCCGCCTGCGTCCCAAGGGCCCCAAGCGGGCGCTGGCCGCCCTGCGCAACCTGCTGGCAGCGCGGATCGCCAATCCCGACCTGCTAGAGCAGCGGATCTGACGCCACCCGCACCAGACGGGTCAGATCGGCCAGCGCCTCTTTCTGCTGCCCCTGCGCGTCAAAGTTCACCGGGTTCAGCCAGACCTGAAACGCCTCTCGCAGTGCGGGCCAGTCCTGATCTGTAGCAGCAAACCAAGCGGTGTCACGATTGCGCCCCTTGACCACCATGTGCTGACGAAACACACCTTCGTAACTCAGCCCCAGTCGCTGCGCCGCCCGCCGCGAGCCAAGGTTGCCCGCATCACATTTCCACTCGAACCGGCGATAGCCTTGGTCAAAGACCCATTCCATCATCAGGTAGAACGCCTCGGTCGCAGCGCGGGTGCGCTGCAAGATGGGGGAGAGGTTGATATGGCCCAGCTCGATTGAGCCCCGTTCGGGGTATATCCTCAGGTAAGAGGCCACGCCGCCATACTGGCCGGTTTTCACATCCTTTATGGCAAAGAAATGCGGATCACGCTGTGCCGCCATATCCTTTACCCAACGATGATAGGCCGCGGCAGAGTGGAACGGACCGTAGGGCAGAAAATCCCAAACCGCGTCATGGCCTTCAAAGGCGCGAAACAACAGGGCGGCATGAGCCTCTGCTGCCAGCGGCTCCAGCCGTGCATAGCGGCCTTCCAAGATGTCGCTGCCCGGTGACGGTGGGGCCTGCCAGTGGCTCAGATCCTGCATGATGCCTCTCCTTTGGCGCAGGCTAACGCACTGGTCACACAAAGGAAACGGCGCAATTGTGCCCCTTACAAAACCGCAGCTCCAGTGCCTAGAGGATCACCTTAGGCGAGGTTCCCAGATCAAGACCGGGGAAGATGCTGCGTTCGATAACGCTGGTTTCCAACCCAAACAGATCGCGCATCATCCAGCCCGCATAGCCGCGCACATCCGCAGTCGGCATCAGGTCGCGGCGGGCATAGAGATCCGCTTCGCTGAGGCCGGGCCATTGACCGTACACCCGCCCCCCGCGCACGGCGCCCCCGGCCAGCAGCATCGCGCCACCGGTGCCGTGATCGGTGCCCGCCGTGCCGTTTTCACGGGCGGTGCGGCCAAATTCAGTCATCGCCACCACCGCGGTTTTTGACCAGTCGCGCCCCAGCCCAGATTTCAGAGTGAGGATGGCCTTGGACAACTGCCCGAGCGCCCGCTCCAAGCCGCGGCCCTGCGCCCGATGGGTGTCCCAGCCCCCAATCGAGAAGGCCGCGATGCGGGTCTCTTCGCGCAAACGCTGGGCGGTGAAATTGGCAATCGCTTCGATCCCGGCGGGGCGGCCATTGGTGGCGCTTTCGGCCATCATGCCTTCGTCCCCCATGTCTGCCATCGCCCCCATCATATCCGCATCGCTCATGCCTTGAGGCACCGCACCGCTTTGCAGGCCGATCAGCATCTGCGCCTCCATGAAGGCGGCGTGGAAGGCCGGGTCATCGTGCATGATCAACTCGGCCAGCCGTGCACCCTGCGGGCTCAGCGCCAGTTCGGTGTCCGGCGACCAATTGGCCGCCGCCGCCGCACCGGAGAGCAGCATCATGTTCTCATGGCCCACCGCATAGGCGGTTTCAGTTGTCAGACCCGGCACCGTTTGTAGCATCCGGTTCAGCCAGCCGTCGCGCGCCGTGGCCATATGTGGATCCGAGGTGCCGGCCTCCAGCAGGTCCTGCCCGTCAAAATGGCTGCGTTTGTCGCGGTAAGGGGTCGACACCGCCTGCACAAACCCCAGCTGCTGCCTCTGCCACAGGGCATGCAGCGGCACGAGGCCGGGGTGCATTTCATAAAACCCGTCCAGCGGCAGGCCCGGTGTCTGGCCCAGACTGCGCCGCAGCCCCACAAAGCCCGGATCGCCCACCGGGCGCACCACATCCAGACCGTCCATACCGCCACGCAGGATGATGACCACCAGCCGGTGATCCCAAGGGGCAGCCGCTAGGCTGATCGGGGTCATCAACGGGCTGGCCGCGAGCGAACAGCCCAGCAGGCCAGCCTTACCCAGAAAGGCACGTCGGTTCAAATCTGTCTTAGACATCGGCCACTCCTCACTTGCGCTGGAAGGCGGGGGAGGCCAGCACCAGCGCGATGCCTTCCCGTTTGTTTTCGGCCGCATGGGCAGCAAAGCGCACTGGCTCGGGCGGGGTGGGGCCCAGGGCGGTTTCGACAAAACGGCGCGGGTCCGGCAAATCGTCGAGCAAGGCCGAGGGCGCCTTCAACGCCCAGTGCATTCGGCTGGCCAACCCCTGCGGCGTCAGCCAGACCTCATCGCCCTCTTCCCAGCCATCCGGCCCCTGCGGCTGCTGCCAAGTCTGCCCCATGATGATCAACGGCCGCTGGAACAGCTGAACGATAAACATCTCTCGTCGCCGCAAGTTTTGTTGTTTCAAATAGACCTCGGGCGGCACCGCCAAAGCCCGCATCGCGGCCGAGATATACTCATCCGGCAGACGCATGTTGTGGCGCTCTGTGTCCCATGCGGCGGAGTGGGTCAGCAGCGCCTCGGTCACCGCCGCCAGATCGCCCCCGGTGTCGAGGTAACGCGCCTCCAGCGTGGCCACCAGATCAGCGGGAGGCGCATCAGAATGGAAATGAACCGCCAGTTTTTCTGCCAGATGGCGCGCTGTGGCGGGATGGCGGGCAAGATCGCGCAGGGCAGTTTCGATGTCGGCCAACCGCGCCCGGCCACCGCCGTACCTGGTGCCCAACACTGTTTCGGCGCCGGGTTCGGCACGGGCGGCGCGGAACTTGCGGCCCTGTCCGGGAACATAGGTCAGGCCGGTGAGCAGCTCGGCCAATTGACGTACATCCTCTTGCGAATAAGGCCCGCCAACACCCAACGTGTGCAGTTCCAACACCTCCCGCGCAAGGTTCTCATTGAGGCCAAACTTGCCCTTCTTGGCTTTGCCGAATTCACTCTCCGGCCCCACTGAGCGTTCCTGATCCAGATAGTGCACCATCAGCGGCGAGGTCACAGCGGCAAGCAGCATGTCCTCGAACCGGCCAGTGACATGGGGACGGATTGCGGCCTCAATGTAAGGGGGGGTGCCGCGTTTCATGATGCCCGCTTTTCCCTGCGCGGTCAGGTGATCAGCCCAGAAGGCCACCAGCCGTTCGCGCAGACCATCGCGGGTCCAGACACGACGCATCAGGATGGTCCAGGCCCAGTCCCGATAGGCTTGCCGTGCTTCTGCTTTGAGCAGCTTCAGCCGTTTCTTTTCCGCATCCAACCGGTTGGTGCCCCGGGCTTTGCGGATGTCTTTCCAGATCGCCTGCGCCTCGGCCAGACGTTTTTCGAAGCCGTCGTAATTTTCGATCGGGAACCGCTGGTCCATCTCATCCGGCCCTTTGAGCCGCGCCAGCATCTCTGCCACTGAATTGGGCGGCGCCAGCTCTGCCACGGGCGACAGCCCATAGCCAAACCGCTGCTCTGCCAAGACCGGATCAAATCCCATCGCACCCTCCATGCACCTGCTGGCACTCTACTGCAAATCCCACGCCGTTTCAGCCGTAGGCTGGCAGTTTTTCAACGCCCGTGCAGGGTGATACGTAGCCTGAGCGGATTCCCGTCGCAATCTACTGGATTTTTGGCAAAACTCAGCCAATCAGACAAAGAAAAAACCCGGCAGCTTTGGGCCACCGGGTTTCTCAAATCGCTTGGTAAGGCTGGCTTAGTCCTGCGGGATCACGCGCAGACCCAGTTCCATCAGCTGGTCGCTGGACGGATCGTTGGGGGCGTTCATCATCAGGTCTTCGGCCCGCTGGTTCATTGGGAACATCACCACTTCGCGGATGTTCTGTTGATCGGCTAGCAGCATCACGATGCGGTCGACACCGGCGGCACAGCCTGCGTGGGGCGGGGCGCCGTATTGGAAAGCTTTGTAAAGCGCGCCGAAGCGTTCTTTGACTTCCTCTTCGCCGTAGCCGGCGATTTCGAAGGCTTTCAGCATCACCTCAGGCTTGTGGTTCCGCACGGCGCCCGAGACCAGTTCATAGCCGTTACAGGCCAGATCGTACTGGTAGCCCAAAACCTCCAGCGGATCACCGTTCAGCGCGTCCAGACCACCCTGCGGCATCGAGAAGGGGTTGTGTTCAAAGTCGATCTTGCCCGACTCTTCGTCCTGCTCGTAGATCGGGAAATCCACGATCCAGGCAAAGGCAAAACGGTCTTTGTCCAGCAGGTTCAGCTCTTCGCCGATCACGTTACGGGCGCGGCCTGCAACCGCTTCAAACGCTTTCGGTTTGCCGCCCAGGAAGAAGGCCGCGTCGCCAACGTCCAGACCCAGTTGCTGGCGGATCGCCTCGGTGCGCTCGGGGCCGATGTTCTTGGCCAGCGGACCGGCGGCCTCGTTGCCCAGAACAATCTCGCCCGCTTTGATCTTGGCGTTAACTTCTTTGACAGAAATGCCTTGTTCCTGCGCGATGCTGTCTGCCGACTGTTTGCGCCAGAAGATGTAGCCCATGCCCGGCAGACCTTCGCCCTGGGCAAACTTGTTCATCCGGTCACAGAACTTGCGCGAGCCACCGGTCGGGGCCGGAATGGCGCGCACTTCGGTGCCTTCGTTTTCCAACAGGTTGGCAAAGATGGCAAAGCCGGAGCCACGGAAGTGTTCCGAGCAGTCCTGCATCTTGATCGGGTTGCGCAGGTCAGGCTTGTCCGACCCGTACCACTTGGCCGCATCGCGGTAGCTGATCTGCGGCCATTCAGCGGGGTTGTCGACCTTACGGCCGCCACCGAACTCTTCAAACACACCGGCCAGAACCGGCGCGATAGTGTCAAAGACGTCCTGCTGCTCAACGAACGACATTTCCATGTCGAGCTGGTAGAAATCGGTTGGCGAACGGTCGGCGCGCGGGTCTTCATCGCGGAAGCACGGCGCGATCTGGAAATATTTGTCGTAGCCTGCCACCATCATCAGCTGTTTGAACTGCTGCGGGGCCTGCGGCAGGGCGTAGAACTTGCCCGGATGCAGACGCGAAGGCACCAGGAAGTCCCGTGCACCTTCAGGCGAGGAGGCGGTGATGATTGGGGTTTGGTATTCGCGGAAGTTTTCGTCCCACATGCGCTGACGCATGGAACGCACAACGTCCGAGCGCAGCTTCATGTTCTGCTGCATCGCATCGCGGCGCAGGTCGAGGAAGCGGTACTTCAGACGGGTTTCTTCCGGGTATTCCTGATCGCCAAAGACCATCAGCGGCAGCTCATCAGCCTTGCCCAGCACTTCGAGGTCGCGGATGAACACTTCGATCTCCCCGGTGGGGATCGCCTTGTTCACCAGGCTTTCGTCACGCGCCATGACGTTGCCTTCGATCTTGATGCACCATTCGGAACGCACCTTCTCCAGCTCGGCAAACACCGGGCTGTCAGGGTCGGCCATCACTTGGGTGATGCCATAGGTGTCGCGCAGGTCGATAAACAGCAGGCCGCCGTGGTCGCGGACCCGGTGGACCCAGCCCGACAGGCGGACGGTGTCGCCCACGTTGGATTTGTTCAGCTCAGCGCAGGTATGGCTGCGATATGCGTGCATGGTGTGACCTTTCGTGATCGGGTCGTCTCTTCGGACATTCGGATAGGGTGCGCCCACGGGCACACGGAATTCATCAAGGCCGATACACTAGGTTGCGACCGTGTTGTCAAGCAATGTGGGGACAAAGCCGTTCAAAACGGGCGCTGAACGTTGCCGGAGTAGAAATAGATCCCCAAACCCACAGCAAAAATGACGATCCCCGCCAGCGAATGCAGAACCACCGCCAAGACAAAGGAACGCCGGACTTCGTATGCCCAGGCAAAGATCACACCACCGGCGAAGGTCATCAGCGCCACGACCCAGCTCCAATACATCAGATGTGCCAGTGAAAACAGCGCCGCATTCAGAAGCAGCCCGGCCCGCCCCCCGGGCAGAAACGTGCCGTAGCGGCGGAAATAGAGCGGGCGAAACACGACCTCCTGCGGCAGGGCAGAGGCAACCGGGTAAAAGACCGCGATGGCCAGCATCAGACCCGGTTCCGTTTTCAGCAGCAGAAAGGCAGCATCGGGCGCGGCGGTGTAGACCACAGCCAGACACAGGATCAGCATGCCCCCGGCAAAGGCCAGCAGTTCCACAAAGTAAAGCTGATCAACCCCGCCGAGCAGTTCACGCCACTCAAACCCTTCGGTGCCATTGAGCAACGCCAAGCCCACAGCGGTCAGCGTGAACAGCGCCACAAACATCATTGTCGGCGGCAACACCAAAGCAATCAACAACGGTGCGATCAGATAGAACAACACAAATTCCGCCTTAAGCCGGGACAGTGTGGCAGGGCGGGACGCGGTCAATAGGTTCATTAAGGCCTCAGGCTGACAAGGGCGACAACACGTTGCCACATTTCCTTTAACATTGCCTGCTGAGGCGGAATTTCAAGCGCATCAGCGCTGCCAAATCGCTTGGGTGGAACCGCGCAGTGAATTCATCAGGTTGATCGAACGGGCCGTTTCCAGATCCGCCAAGGTCAACACGGCCTCGCGCAGCAATCCTTTGTTCAGGCGGCTTTGACGGTAAACCCCCGCCAGCAACCCTGAGGACAGCGGCGGTGTCAGGCGGTCGCCGTCTGGGGTGGTGATGAAAATATTGGTGATGGTGCCTTCGCACACCTCATCCCGTTCGTTCAGCATCACCGCTTCCTGAATCCCTTCGGGCAGGGCGGCGCGGGCCTGATCGTAGAGGGTGCGGCGGGTGGTCTTGTGGCGTAGGAGGGGATCACCAGAAGGCAATTGAATTTCGGAGATGATAAATCGTGCGACACGCCAAGGCTCTGGCATCGGGGCGGTTGTAAGGTCAATCATACCGTCCTGCGCCAGGGTCAGACGACAGCGCAAAGGCGTTTCCCCGGTAATCGCGTCGAGTTCAGCAAAGAGCGCCTTTTTGTCGAGCCTGAACCCCAGCGCCTCTGCCGAGGTGGCAAGCCGTGCACTGTGCAACGCACGTCGCGCGATCCCCTGCCCCGGCACATAGCGGAACGTTTCAATCAGGCGACATGTGGGATCGAGCGTTGGGAGGTTGCTGGCGTCAGCTGGGCGAAACGGCTTTTCCATAAGGCTTCCTCATATTCCGATGTTGCGGTGCTGTCCCAGACAACGCCGCCCCCCACGTTCAGCCGCGCAGTGTCCCCGTCCAGCATCACGGTGCGAATGGCCACGTTAAATTCGGACCGCCCGTCTGGTGCGGCCCAGCCGATGGCGCCGCAGTAGATGTCACGCGGCCAGGGTTCCAGTTCGCGCAGGATCTGCATGGCCCGCAATTTTGGCGCACCGGTGATCGAGCCACAGGGGAACAGTGCGGTGAACACCTCGCTCAGAGTCACGCCCTTGCGCAGCTGCGCCTCAACACGCGACACCATCTGATGCACGGTGGCGTAGCTTTCGACCTTGAACAGTTCCGGTACCTTTACGGTCCCCGCCTCGGCCACCCGAGACATGTCATTCCGCAAGAGATCCACGATCATCAGGTTCTCCGCCCGGTTCTTTTCATCCGAGGCCAGAAAATCTCGGTTGCGCTGATCCTCCACCGGGTCGGCGCTGCGCGGCTGCGTTCCTTTCATCGGGCGGGTTTCAATCACACCATCGGCAGAGGTCCGGAAAAACAGTTCCGGTGAACGGGACAGAATCGCCGGGCCACGCTCGGGCAGCACCAAGGCGCCATGCCCCACCGGCTGCTGCGCCATCAGGCTGCCATATATCGCCTCGGCGGAGCCAGTTGCCCGCGCGTCGATCGGAAAGGTCAGGTTGGCCTGATAGATGTCCCCGGCACCGATATAGCCATGCACCGCGTCAAAGGCCGTTTGATAGCGTGCCGCGGTCCAACGGGGCTGTAAATCATATAACGCACCGCCCTGCGGCAACGGGGCGGCGGTGACGGGGGCTTCGTATACACCGAAGCTTAACAGGGGCAGCACGCGGTCTTGCGGCATCAAAGACGCCAGCCGTGGCTCCAGCGCATAGCCCAGCTCATAGGTGGCATAACCCGCCACCCATTTGCCTGCCGCCAAGGCTGCATCAACAGCCGCCATCGCAACCGGCACATCGTCTGCCTCCTGCGCGGTGATCACCGCGCTGGCGTTGCGGAACCAAACCGCCGGGCTGTCCGGCCCCTCGGGCCCGTGATCCATTCTGATCTGCATTTCGCGTCCCCGCGCTGACCTCTTGGCCTCCCCGCCTTCTGTATAGGGTCTGACACAGGATTTGACAGACCACATATGCGGCACATTACACTAGTTTTCCGAACCCTCTTGCGCCTTGCCCCGCGATGTCTATAACCCACGACAATTTGCGCGGGGGCGAGTCACGCCTCCCCATCCTGCTGCCCGCGAAAAAAAGAGGTCCGCCATGCCCAAAAGAACTGACATCTCCTCGATCATGATTATCGGTGCTGGTCCGATTGTTATCGGTCAGGCGTGTGAATTCGACTACTCCGGTGCCCAAGCCTGTAAGGCGCTGCGAGAAGAAGGCTACCGCGTGATCCTCGTGAACTCGAACCCGGCGACAATCATGACCGATCCGGGTCTGGCTGACGCCACCTATATCGAGCCAATCACACCCGAGGTTGTCGCCAAGATCATCGAGAAAGAGCGCCCTGACGCGCTGCTGCCGACTATGGGCGGTCAGACGGGTCTGAACACCTCGCTGGCGCTGGAAGAGATGGGCGTGTTGGACAAGTACAACGTCGAAATGATCGGCGCCAAGCGCGATGCCATTGAAATGGCTGAAGATCGCAAGCTGTTCCGCGAGGCGATGGACCGCCTGGGCATTGAAAACCCGAAGGCCACCATCGTCACCGCACCGAAGAAAGAAGACGGCTCTGCTGATCTGGATGCGGGTGTGGCGCAGGCGCTGGAAGAGCTGGACGACATTGGCCTGCCCGCCATCATCCGCCCCGCCTTCACCCTTGGCGGCACCGGCGGTGGCGTGGCCTATAACCGCGAAGACTACATCCACTTCTGCCGCACCGGCATGGATGCCTCGCCGGTGAACCAGATCCTCGTCGACGAAAGCCTGCTGGGCTGGAAAGAATTCGAGATGGAAGTGGTCCGCGACAAAGCCGACAACGCCATCATCGTCTGCGCGATCGAAAACGTTGACCCGATGGGGGTACACACCGGTGATTCGATCACTGTGGCGCCGGCGCTGACGCTGACCGACAAAGAATACCAGATCATGCGGACCCACTCGATCAACGTGCTGCGTGAGATTGGTGTGGAAACCGGTGGCTCCAACGTTCAGTGGGCCGTGAACCCCGCCGATGGCCGGATGGTTGTGATCGAAATGAACCCGCGGGTGTCACGCTCCTCGGCGCTGGCCTCCAAGGCGACCGGTTTCCCGATTGCAAAGATCGCGGCCAAACTGGCCGTTGGCTACACGCTGGATGAGCTGGACAATGACATCACCAAGGTGACCCCGGCCTCGTTCGAGCCGACCATCGACTATGTTGTCACCAAGATCCCGAAGTTCGCCTTTGAGAAATTCCCCGGCTCCGAGCCCTACCTGACCACCGCGATGAAATCCGTGGGGGAAGCAATGGCAATCGGCCGCACTATCCACGAAAGCCTGCAAAAAGCACTGGCTTCGATGGAATCGGGTCTGACCGGCTTTGACGAGGTCGATATCCCCGGTGCGCCGGAAAAGGTTGCCGTGATCAAGGCGCTTGGCAAACAGACCCCGGACCGTCTGCGCACCATCGCTCAGGCGATGCGCCACGGGTTGACCAACGCCGAGATCCAGAACGTCACCTCGTTTGATCCGTGGTTCCTGGACCGCATCCGCGAGATTGTTGAGGCCGAAGAGGTCGTGCGCGCCGATGGCCTGCCGGTGACCGAAGAAGGTCTGCGCGCGCTGAAGATGCTGGGCTTCACCGATGCCCGCCTGGCAATCCTGACCGGCCGGACCGAAGCCAACGTGCGCCGCGCCCGCCAGAACCTGGGCGTCAAGGCCGTGTTCAAACGCATCGACACCTGTGCCGCCGAATTTGAGGCGCAGACACCTTATATGTATTCGACCTACGAAGCCCCTGCGATGGGCGACGTGGAATGCGAAGCCCGCCCAAGCGACCGCAAGAAAGTGGTTATTCTGGGGGGCGGTCCAAACCGGATCGGTCAGGGGATCGAGTTTGACTACTGCTGCTGTCACGCCTGCTACGCGCTGACGGATGCCGGTTATGAAACCATCATGATCAACTGCAACCCCGAAACCGTGTCGACCGATTATGACACCTCGGACCGTCTGTATTTTGAACCGCTAACCTTTGAGCACGTGATGGAAATCCTGCGGGTTGAGCAGGAAAACGGCACCCTGCACGGTGTGATCGTTCAGTTCGGCGGCCAGACCCCGCTGAAACTGGCCAACGCGCTGTTCGAAGAAGGCATTCCGATCCTCGGCACCAGCCCGGACGCAATTGACCTGGCCGAAGACCGTGAACGCTTCCAGGCGCTGGTCAACAAGCTGGAGCTGAAGCAGCCGAACAACGGCATCGCCTCGACCGACGCTGAAGCACTGAAGATCGCCGAAGACATCGGCTTCCCGCTGGTGATCCGCCCCTCCTACGTACTGGGTGGCCGTGCGATGGAAATCGTGCGCGACATGGCGCAGCTGGAACGCTACATCGCTGAGGCGGTTGTGGTCTCTGGCGACAGCCCGGTTCTGCTGGACAGCTACCTGTCCGGTGCCATCGAATGTGACGTTGACGCCCTGTCAGATGGCAAAACTGTCCACGTGACCGGCATCATGCAGCACATCGAAGAGGCCGGCGTGCACTCAGGCGATAGCGCCTGTTCGCTGCCGCCATATTCGCTGCCGGAAGACATCATTGTCGAAATCAAACGCCAGACCGAAGCTCTGGCTCTGTCGCTTGGCGTTGTTGGCCTGATGAACGTGCAGTTCGCGGTCAAAGACGGTGAGATCTACCTGATTGAGGTCAACCCGCGCGCCAGCCGGACCGTGCCCTTTGTGGCCAAAGCCACCGACAGCGCCATCGCCTCGATCGCCGCCCGCCTGATGGCTGGTGAACCGATGGAGAACTTCCCGTTCCGGGGTGAATATCCGGCAAACGCCAAACCCGGCACTCTGCCGATGGCCGATCCGATGACGCTGGCCGATCCCAACATGCCGTGGTTCTCGGTCAAGGAAGCGGTTCTGCCCTTCGCCCGTTTCCCCGGTGTGGACACCATTCTGGGCCCGGAAATGCGCTCGACCGGTGAGGTTATGGGTTGGGATACGTCCTTCCCGCTGGCCTTCCTGAAGGCGCAGCTGGGCGCGGGCACCGATCTGCCGCGTGATGGACGTGTGTTCTTCTCGATCAAGGATGACGACAAGACCGAAGCCAGCGCCGTCGCCGCGCGCACCCTGTTGGATCAAGGTTTCACCCTTGTTGCCACCATCGGCACCAAAACCTGGCTGACCGAACAGGGCATCGACTGTGATCTGGTGAACAAGGTCTATGAGGGCCGCCCGAACATCGTGGACGTGCTGAAAGACGGCGGCATCTCGCTGGTGATCAACACCACCGAAGGGGCGCAGGCTGTGAAAGACAGCTCCGCCATCCGTTCGGTCGCGCTTTACGACAAGATCCCCTACTTCACCACCGCTGCCGGTGCGCAGGCCGCCGCTGAGGCGATCAAAGCCCGTTCCGAAGGTGACTTTGGTGTGATGCCGCTGCAGGGCTAATCCTGCCGCAACATTTTCCGGATCAAGAAAGCCCCTGCTTCGGCGGGGGCTTTTTCGTACCCGCTGCGCCTGCAAGACGCAGGATCCGCCGCACAGACTGTCGAATCGGTCGTTGTCAGACGGTATTCAATGGCATGCACACCTATTCACCTGTGAAAAATTACAGCTAACAAAAACCAACCTGTCAAAAATGATAGGCAATTGACCTAAACGTCATGCGGTTTCCGGTGAGACAACAGTGCACACCAAGCCCTATACTTTTGGGTAGGAGCTGTGACCGAGGTATCCCCAACGCCATCAGATCAGCTCTTGCGATAGAAAGTCTTTCTCCCGCGCCACTTCGGGAGGACCCCCTTTCAATAAGTCCTTTTTAGACCATCGCATGAGGTTCTCCCTTCGGGGGGAACCTCTTATTATTTCAGACACTTAGGTCAATCTCCCGACCATTCGTCCGGGTGTGGCGCCAGCGTTTCATGGGCGTCCTCCAACCCGTCGATCATCACTGGCACCTGCGTGCTTTCGGGGTCCAGCGCCCGCTGCGGATCTGGCAGCAGGCCGGTGCTCATTGCCAAGGCGGCAATCTCGGCCCGATTGGAACAGCTCGCTTTGGCCATCAAAGCCTGCATTCGCTGCCGCAGTGCCGAAACCGAGATGCCCAGATCCGCCGCGATTTGTTTGTCCTGCAACCCCGCACCGATCATCGAGAGCATTTCGCGCTGCTTCATGCTGATGCCGGTGCGGTCGAGAAATTCGGCGGCGTAAAACCCCATGTAGCGCTGAAAGGCCGCCAGCGCAGCGACGTTCAACACCCAACCATGGGCCCGCACAATCGCCAGCATGTCGCGGCGTGCATGATCCCCCATGTAGTTGATCACCCCGGTCAGCGGCGGCGCATGGCCCCTCAGCGGCACCGAAAACCCAGCCCGCATCCCACGTCGCGCCGCTTCGCGCAGCACGGCAACACGCTGTTCGGGCAGATGGGTGAATTCCTCGGCAAATTCCAACCCCACTAGCAGCGGTGTCAGGTGCTGGGTGGCGTGGCTGCGCAGATAGGACCAGCGCGAAACCTCAGGGTCTTTGTTGGCCTCCTGCAGCCACCGCGAATCGTAGGAGGTGCGCAGGAACAACGTCCGCTTCCATTGCGGGGCGGCGCTGGCCACGATGAAATCCAAATGCGGCAGCTCCAGCGACCGTCCCAGCACCACCAGGCGGCGCCAGACCGCTTCGGAGCCCTCGCAGGTCTCCAGATCCCGCAGAAAGTCATGCAGTTGCTCGGGGGTGTGCTGCTCGGCTGCCAGCAAAGGTCGTTGACCCTGTCCGCCAGCCGGATACATCGCTTAGACGCTTTCTTCTTCGAGGTGCAGCTTCATGTCGATCAGCACCTGCTGCAGGGCGAGGGTTTCGCGTAGCATCCGCTTGGCCTCATTGTAGCTGATGATGCCATCCTCGATGGACTGGTTATACTCTGCCATCAGCATCGCAAACCGCTGACTCAGCATGATAACATCCGAGTTGATGCCGCCCTTCTCATCGTTTTTGCGGGGCTGGGTCTGGGACAGGGTGATGCCCTTCAAATCCGCCAGAGCTGAGGTCACATGCGGGAAAGAGGCCGCTTCCTCCAGCGCCGCCACCGCATCGACGGGCATAAACCGGTCGGCGTGTTCGGGGTGATCGGAATAATAGCGCCCCAAGGTGGCTTTGGATTTACCGGTCAGTTCACATGCGGCTTCTATACCGACATCTTTGACCAAGGCCTCGGTGTGTTTTTTCAAGTATCCTGTAACGACAGACATTCTTTACCCTTGTCCTTACCCATCCTTCGGGGCGACCCTTGCGGCCCGGGCCCCGACGCGTTCCCCATGTCTGTCCCCCAAACATGGCCGGATGGGGAAATCCCCCCATCCTTTCCCATTAGCGCGATGTCGCGATTTTGTCATTTGTTATTCACGCGGTTGACGTTGTGGCCGTGGGGATTGGGGCCTTCGGTCCACAGTTGACCCGATCCCGGGACTTGAAGAGTGCGGTGTCCTCCTCCCGTCCGGAGACAGGCGCCGAAGGGTGACACGACGAACGACCGGGGCACATCCCCAGAGGCGCCCCTCGCCTCTACCCGCCTTGGTCGGGGCAGGCCCATACCTTACGTCTCCTGTGCGGTGTGGGTCTGTCTTGTCACGTTTGACTGGGAGGTTTGCGTGGACTTGGGGATAGCGCTTGAAACCCGCCGGGCGGTTCGCAATAGAGAGCCTATGGCAAAACTCTACTTCAATTTCTCCACCATGAACGCCGGCAAATCCACTGTGCTTTTGCAGGCCTCCTACAACTACCGTGAACGGGGCATGCAGACCTATCTGATGACTGCCCAGTTTGACAATCGCGCTGGCGAAGGCCGGATCGCCAGCCGGATTGGCATTGGCGATGATGCGGACACCTTTGCGCCGGGCGAAGACCTCTTTGCCAAAGTGGCAACGCGGCTGGAACAGGGCGAAGTGGCCTGTATCTTCATTGATGAAGCGCAGTTTCTGGAGAAAGAACAGGTCTGGCAACTGGCCCGCGTTGTCGACGATCTGAAGGTGCCAGTGATGTGTTATGGGCTGCGTCTGGATTTCCGCGGAGAGCTGTTCCCCGGCTCTGCTGCGCTTTTGGCCCTGGCCGATGAAATGCGCGAAGTGCGCACCATCTGCCACTGCGGCAAAAAGGCGACGATGGTGGTGCGGATGGGGCCTGACCGGATTGCGCTGAAAGAAGGCGCTCAGGTGCAGATCGGCGGTAATGAGACCTACGTCAGCCTGTGCCGCAAACACTGGCGCGCCGCGATGGCCGGGGAGCCTGTGGCGGGGTAAGTTCGAACTAGCGCCGTTTGGCGCGGGCGTTAGCCCGTGCTGCGCCCCCCCCCTGGGTCGGGCGCAGCACTCCTTGGATGTTACACCCTCACGCCTTCTCGACGATTACCGAACCCACCGAATAGCCTGCCCCGAAGGAGCAGATCAGCCCGATATCGCCCTTGGCCATATCGTCGGAGTATTTCGAGAACGCGATGATCGAACCAGCAGAGGATGTATTGGCGTAGTCCTGCAGGATGTTGGGTTGTTCGCCTTTTTCCGGCACCCGCCCCAGAACCTTTTTGCCGATGAAATCATTCATGCCCTTGTTGGCCTGATGCAGCCACATCCGCGACAGCTGGTCCGAGGAACGCCCCTCTTCTTCCATATGCGCAAGGATATGAGCCGAAACCATCGGCACCACCTCTTTGAACACCTTGCGGCCGTTCTGCATGAACTGCATGTCCCGACGATCCGCCACGCCATCGGGTCGGGTGCGGCGCAGGAAGCCGTTGTTGTTGCGAATGTTGTTGGAAAACTGCGTGGCGCAGCGGGTCGAATGCACGATGAAATGGTCACCCTTGGCGTCTTCTGCCCGTTCAATCACCACCGCTGTGGCCACATCGCCAAAGATGAAGTGACAGTCGCGGTCGCGCCATTCCAGATGGCCCGAGGTGATTTCGGGGTTCACCACAATCGCGCAGCGGATTGAGCCGGAGCGCACCATATCCGCCGCCGCCTGAATGCCGAAGGTGGCTGAAGAACAGGCCACGTTCATGTCAAAGCCAAAGCCACCGGCGCCCAGGCCCTGCTGGATCTCAATCGCCACGGCGGGGTAGGCCCGCTCCATGTTGGAGGCGGCACAGATCACCAGATCAACCTCTTCACCAGTACGCCCGGCTGCGGCCAACGCTTTGTGACAGGCGTCCAGCGCAATCTCGGTCATGATGCCGGGTTCATCATCGGACCGCTGGCGGAAATGCGGATACATCCGTTTTGGATCCAGCACACCTTCCTTGTCCAACACGTAGCGCTGTTCGATCCCCGAGGCTTTGAAGATAAACTCGGCCGAGGAATGCTCTTTCGCGGTCACATCACCCGCCGCGATGGCTTCGGCGTTTTCCACGTTGAAGAGGTCCACATGAGCGTTGAAGCTCTCAACAAGTTCTTCGTTGGTGATGACATTGGAGGGGGTGAAGACCCCGCTCCCGGTGATGGCTGGCGTATACATGAGAACCCCCGGAAAATCTGGCTACCAGATCACCCGAGGGGGACCAAATGGTCAAGAGTTACCGCTAGGGCAGCAGGGGCGAAATCGGCGGCAATTCGGTCGTTTTCACCCCGAAAATTGGTTAAAGCGCGTTTGGCGGAGTTTCCCCTTTGAAGAAGGCTTCGAGGTTGTTGAGCACCAGCATTCCCATATCCGTGCGCACATCCAGCGCAGCGGTGCCAAGATGCGGCAGAAGGGTTACGTTGTTGAGCTGGCGTAATGCTTCGGGCACCTCCGGTTCAAACTCGTAAACATCCAGGCCAGCGCCGCCGATCGCGCCGTTTTGCAGGGCTTCGATCAGCGCCGTCTCCTGCACCACATCGCCGCGGGCGATGTTGATGAAATGCGCATGGCTTTGCATGGCGGCAAAGAAATCAGCCCCGATCATGTGATGGGTTTCCGCACCACCGGGCACAGCGATCACCACCACATCGGCGCGGGCGGCCAGATCGTTGAGGGACACTTGCTCCGCCTCAAACGCCATCTCTCTGGCCGAGCGGTTGGCGTAAAGCACCTTCATGCCAAAGCCAAAGTGACAGCGTCGCGCAATGGCCTGACCGATACGGCCCATACCCACGATGCCCACCGTCTTGCCCGAGACATGCAGCCCCAACATCTGGGTCGGGTGCCAGCCTTCCCAAGCGCCGGAACGCACCAGCCGTTCGCCCTCGGCGGCGCGGCGTGCGCTCATCAGCAGCAGCGTCATCGCGGTGTCGGCGGTGGCATCGGTCACAGCGCCGGGGGTGTTTGTCACGGTCACACCATGGGCGCGGGCACTGTCAACATCGATGTGGTTATAGCCCACCCCGAAGTTGGCCAGAATCCGGCAGCGCGGACGGCCAAATTCGGCAAAGATCTGATCCGTGAACTGGTCGCCCAGCGTCGGCATGATGCCATCATAAAGCGCCAAAGCTGACCGCATTTCCGCCGCGCTCATTGGCGCGTTTGTGTCCCGCCATTCAACGTCGAACAGCGCCTCGGCACGTTTGGCAACAGCCGCAGGCAAGGGCCGCGAGATCAGGACACGGGGGGTGCCGGAACGGGCCATCAGTGCATCCTCCCGCCAATTGGAACCTCTTGGTCAGGCGACAACAGTACGATGCCCCCTTCGCTATCGGACAGGCCCAGCACCAGCACTTCGGACATGAAACGGCCGATCTGGCGTGGCGGGAAGTTGACCACCGCCATCACCTGTTTACCGATCAGCGTTTCTGGCGTGTAATGCGCCGCCACCTGAGCCGAGGTCTTCTTCTCACCCAGTTCAGGGCCGAAATCGATCCACATCTTGATCGCGGGTTTGCGGGCTTCGGGATAGGGTTCGGCGCGCAGGACTTTGCCCACACGGATGTCCACCTTCAGGAAATCGTCAAAACTGATTGCGTCAGCCACGGGCCAGCTCCTTTGAGCGTTTCACAGCCGCATCCACGGCGTTGTTGAGCAAAGAGGGGAAGCCTGTCTGCGCGTCCATCAGCACCTCCAGCGCCGCTTGTGTGGTGCCATTTGGACTGGTCACATTGACGCGCAGCTGGGCCGGATCTTCCTCCGCCTGTTCCGCCAGCGCCCCTGCCCCGCCAACCGTGGCCTTGGCCAGCTGCATCGACAGTTCCGGCGACAGCCCCTGTGCCTCCCCAGCTTTGGCCAGGGTTTCGATGAGGTGAAAAACATAGGCCGGACCAGAACCGGACACACCTGTGACCGCGTCAATCTGATCTTCGGTGTCCAGGCGCACGACCTGCCCCACCGCCTGCAACAGGGTCTCGGCCAGATCCAGCGCGGTGGCGCTGACATGGCTGTTGCCGATGATGGCAGAGATACCTCGGCCAACAGCGGCGGGGGTGTTGGGCATGGCGCGCACGATGGGGGTTTCGCCACCCAGCACCGCTTCGAACTGGGCAATCGGGGTGCCCGCCGCGACCGAGACAAAGACGGTGTCGCCGTTGCCCATCGCCGCCAGCGTCGACAAGGCCGCGCCCATCATCTGGGGTTTGACCGCCACCAGCACAATCGCCGGATCAACGGGCAGGTCGGTGTTGATATGAACGCCGGTGCCTTGCAGCCAATCCGACGGATAGGGATCCAGCACGTAAACGGATGTCACCGGCAGACCGTCCTTCAGCCAGCCTTCCAGCATGGCCGAGCCCATCTTGCCGCAGCCCAGCAGAACCAGCCCTTTGCTGGCCACAGTTTGCATGTCCATGATGCCCCTCCCGGTATCTCAAAACCTCTTGGGGCGGAGTGTTACGCGCGTCCGTAAGCCTCTGCAATGGCGACTTGCATGGCGTCCTGCGGGGAACGGTCGCCCCAGATCACCAACTGCAGGGCGGGGTAGTAACGTTCAGCGTTGGCGACAGCGGCGCCGATCATCAGATCCACCTGATCTGCGCAGGCTTCCTGCCCGCCCGCCAACAAGAGACCGTAGCGGAACACCATCAGGTTCTGCTTTTCCCAGAAGGTGAAGCTGCCGCTCCAACATTGGTCGTTGATCGCGTTCAAGGTCTCGAACACCGCCGGCAGTCGCGATTTGGGCGGCTCCAGTTCGAAGGTGCAGATCAGGCGCAGCGCTTCTTCGTGTTCCGACCAAGCGAGCGTTAGCGTGTAGGTGCGCCACTGGCCTTCGACGGCCATCGCAATCTGGTCTTCGGCGATACGGTCAAAATCCCACTGGTGATGTTCTGCGATGTTTTCAACCAGGTCGATCGGATGCAGATCGCCTGCCATGAACTCTTCAGTCAAAGCCATTTCGCCACCTCACTGCTCTTGCCCTGACGCCAAACGCCCGCTTCTGTCGCGGAGAGGCTTGGCAGCGCCTCTATCGTTTGTTGCCTGCTCTAACGGTCGGTGAATTTCCCCCGTACCTTACAAGATATGGTGCCTGCGGGGCAGAATCCTGTAAACCCCTATCTTTGGGGATAACCGCAATAACTTGTGGATGAAATGAATCTGAACGCGAAAAGCTGTGGGTATCTCCGCATCTGAGCACGGATCCCTTGAAAACAAAGGCGCCCCAGATATGGGACGCCGCTGCGTGCGAGGCTGAGAAACCTCAGCCATTTTCTGCCGATTGACCGGAGGATCCGCAGGTTGCGACCGCCCACCAAGGCAGGGCTTTACTTCGAAGCCGCCTCAAGCGCGTCTAGCCGCGCTTTCAGCGCTTCGTTTTCTTCACGCGCTTTCTGGGCCATCGCGCGTACCGCGTCGTACTCTTCCCGAGTTACAAAATCGCGATCCGCCAGCCAGCGGTCCATCATGCTTTTCATCGCGTTTTCAGCTTCGTCCTTGGCGCCCTGGGCCACGCCCATTGCGTTGGTCATCAGCTGAGACATATCGTCGAAAAACTTGTTGCGGGTCTGCATGGGGCTCTCCACCGTTACATTCAGCCCCTATATGGGGTGGATCAACAAAAGTCACAAGGTTGACTTCACCATACGGGCAGAGGCACAGAGACGCACATGCAGGCTACATTTCCCCTTATGATCCCTTTCCCCGATATCGGGCCCGAGATTTTCTCGATCACGCTGTTTGGGGCCACCTTCGCGCTGCGCTGGTATGCGTTGGCCTATATCGCAGGCATTCTGATCGGCTGGCGGCTGATCGTTGCGGCGGTGAAACGGCCACAGCTGTGGCCCGACAATGCCGCGCCGATGACACCACGACAGGTGGAGGATCTGCTGACCTGGGTCATCCTTGGTGTGATCCTTGGCGGGCGGCTGGGCTATGTTCTGTTTTACAAACCGGCCTATTACCTGCGTCACCCGGATGAAATCGCAATGGTCTGGCAAGGCGGTATGGCTTTCCACGGCGGTTTCTTAGGTGTGGTGATCGCCGCCTGGATCTTTGCCGGCCGCAACGGGATCAACCGCTGGAGCCTGGGTGATTCCCTTGCACTTGCGGTGCCGACCGGATTGCTGCTGGGACGCTTGGCCAATTTCGTCAATGGTGAGCTGTGGGGCCGCCCCACCGATCTGCCTTGGGGCGTTGCCTTCCCCGGCCCGTCGGCGCAGACCTGCGACGGCGTGATCGGCATCTGTGCCCGCCATCCTTCACAGCTGTACGAAGCTGCGCTGGAGGGGCTAATCCTTGGCGCATTGCTGCTATACCTCGCCTTCCGTCGCAACGGGTTCAAAGTGCCGGGACAGCTGATGGGGCTGTTTGTGGCGGGCTATGGTCTGTCACGCTTTGTTGTCGAGTTTTTCCGGCAGGCCGATGACCACTACATCACCGTGGACAATCCAATGGGATATGTTCTGCAGTTGGGGTCTTGGGGCCTGAGCATGGGGCAGCTGTTGTCCCTGCCGATGCTGTTGATCGGGGTTGGCATCGTGATCTACACACGCAAAACCAACCGATCAGAGAGGGAGGCCGAGGCATGAGCGCCATGCTCGGCCACCTTTTGGAACGGATCAACGACACCGGCCCGCTGACGGTGGCGGATTATATGTCGGAATGCCTGCTGCACCCGACCCTGGGCTATTACACCACCCGCGATCCCCTTGGGGCGGCAGGGGATTTCACCACCGCGCCGGAAATCAGCCAGATGTTTGGCGAGTTGGTTGGCCTGTCGCTGGCGCAGAGCTGGCTGGATCAGGGCGCACCCTCCACCTTCGTTCTTGCCGAGGCTGGGCCGGGCCGTGGCACCTTGATGGCCGATATGCTGCGTGCCACCAAAGCGGTGCCCGGTTTCCATGCCGCAATGCAACTGCATCTGGTCGAAGCCTCCCCAGTGCTGCGCGCCCGTCAGCAAGAGGCGCTGGCCGGATATAAGGTGGCCTGGACCAAGACCCTTGCCGAACTGCCAGAAGCGCCGCTTTGGTTTGTAGCCAATGAGTTTTTTGATGCGCTGCCCGTGCGCCAGTTCCTGCGCGACAGCAACGATCAGCACGACGGCTGGCGCGAAAAGCGGGTGATTGCGCAGGACGGCGAACTGGGCTTTGCCCTTGGTGGCATCACGCCCGTTGCTGCGCTGACCCACCGGATGACCGATACCGTCAAGGGCGATCTGGTAGAGGTCTGCGCCCCCGCCGCGCCCTTGGCCGAAGAAATCGGACGTCGGATTGAGGCCCACGGTGGTGCGGCGCTGATCTTTGACTACGGCGATTGGCGTAGCAAAGGGGACACCCTGCAGGCGCTGAAATCGCACACCAAAGTGAACCCGCTGGCCGGCCCCGGAGAGGCGGACCTCACCGCCCATGTGGATTTTGAAGTGCTTGCTGGCGCAACGCCTTCGGCCCACAGCACGATGACTCCGCAGGGGGTGTTTCTGGAACGTCTTGGCATCACTCAACGGGCGCAGGCCCTGGCGGGCGGCCTTGAGGGGGCCGCTCTCGAGGATTTGATCGCCGCACATCGCCGCTTGACGCACCCCGAGGAAATGGGGACGCTCTTTAAGGTAATTGGCTTCTGCCCCCACGGACACACTCCGCCGCCGGGACTGGATATATGACACTGGAAATCCTGACCTCTGACCTGCTGACGCCCCTGCGCCACGGTTTCTTCACCCGCAAGGGTGGGGCTTCTTCCGGCATTTTTGCAGGGCTCAACTGTGGACAGGGGTCCTCGGATCAGGCCGAGATCGTGTCGATCAACCGGACCCGCGTGGCAGACGCGATGGCGGTTTCCAAGCCGAACCTCGTCTCCGTGCATCAGGTGCATTCCGCAGAGGTTGCCACCGTGGACGGGCCACTGAACGACAAACCCAAGGCAGACGCCATGGTCACCGCAACCCCTGGCGTGGCATTGGGCATTCTGACGGCAGACTGCCAGCCGGTGCTGTTTGCGGACGCCCAAGCAGGGGTGATCGGCGCCGCCCATGCCGGATGGCGTGGCGCAGTGACGGGTGTCTTGACCCGCACGGTTGAGGCGATGGAGGCCCTGGGGGCGGACCGCAAGAACATCCGTGCGGTAATCGGCCCGTGCATCAGCCAGCGCGCCTATGAGGTTGGACCGGAATTGCTGGACGACTTTCTGATCGAGGACCAAGGCAACAGCCGCTTCTTTGCTGCTGGACGCGGGGACCGCTACATGTTCGACCTGCCCGGTTTTGGCCTGCAAAAACTGCGCGAGGCTGGAGTGGGCGAAGCGAGCTGGACAGGCCATTGCACCTATTCGGACCCGGAACGATTCTACTCCTACCGCCGGACAACACATGAAGGCGAAGCGGATTACGGTCGTCTGATTGCCTGCATTCGCCTTTGACGCGTTCACGTCAGGGAAACTGGGCGCAATTGCGTCACGCGCGCCTGGACGAACCCGTAAATTCGCGAATTAACCCATTCTTTTCAGGCCATTAGACCGCACAAAGCGACAATAGGACAGATTTCATACAATTGCCCCATTTCCCCGGACAACCGCCCCATCTTGGCCCCAAACCAACATCATATTGGTTTCAACAAACGCATTAAGTCGCCCACTTAGACAAGACAGAGTTGAGCAGGAGCCAGAACATGAAACGTCAGCCGCGCTGGATGAAATCGGTCATCGAAACCTCCAAAACCGACCTGCCGCAGATGCCCTGGGCGGCCCGTAAGACCCCGCAGGCACCGGTCCTAAAATCCGTGAAAGCGGCGGCCTGAACCACAGTTTTTCCAAGGCATTCTTAACGAGTGAGAATGTTTTCGTGAGTGAAGGGCCGTCCCGAAAGGGGCGGTTCTCTCACGCTCAACCCAACGCTTCCGCCCCCGATGGCGCAAGCCTTTCTACCGGCCCCTTGTGTGTCTGAGGGGGCGTCATCAGTTTCGTAACCAGCAAAGAGTTGTGACCAGTGAACAGTATCGTCCCCCCCGCGCAGCTTGGCCGCGCCACGCCCCTTCTCGCCGTCAGACCACAGTCGAAAGAGCCGCAGAAGCAAGCGCTGATGCGGCGGTACGAGTGCCTGACGATGGAAACCAGCCGGACGATCATCGCCCCCGCAACCCCCCTGTTCGAAGCCGCCTTTTCCGCCTTTGCCCGTGGCACGGTGTTCAAAACCGATCAAGGCCCCTGCCCCGTGGAGGACCTGTTTCCCGGCATGATGCTGGAAACGGTGGAGTATGGCGCGCAACCTCTGCTGTGGCGCGGCGCTATGAACATTGTTCCCAACACCCCTTGCGAAGACCCCGACAGCCAGCGCCTTGCGCGGGTGATGCAGGGCTCATTTGGGTTTGCCCGGCCCGAAAGTGATCTGATGCTGGGCCCTGCTGCCACTGTGGTGCGGCCTGCGCTAGGCAACGACGCGCCGCATATGGTGCCCATCAAGGACCTGGTTGATGGGCATACCGTGTTTCGCACCCAACCGCCCTCAACCGTGCAAGTGTTTCATCTGGTGCTACCGCAACAATGCAGCTTGATTGCCAACGGGGTGCAGTTGGCCAGCTATCATCCGCCGCTGCCGCGCATTCGCGGCCTGGGACCAAACATGAAACAGCTGTTCATGTCCTTCTTTGGGCATGTGAGTGGTTTGGAAGGGTTCGGCAAATCATTGCAGGGCACCGAGACACCGGCATTTGAACCGGATCTTCGCTGGGCCTGACGCGGTGCGGCTATGCCATCCGGCTCAGCCGCTCCTCCAGCACTTCGAAGGGCACACCCGGCTCGTCCTTTGCACTGCGGATCACCAGTGAGGTTTTCACCGAAGCCACGTTGTGGGCCTTCAGCAGATCCTGCGTCAAGAAGGTTTGGAACGTGCTGAGGTCTGGCGCCACACATTTCAGGATGAAGTCGACCTCACCGTTCAACATGTTGCATTCACGAACCAAGGGCCAATCGCGGCAACGTTCTTCGAATTCGCTCAGGTCGGACTCGGCCTGGCTCTGCAGGCCCACCATTGCATAGACCTGCACCTCAAAACCCAGTTCACGCGAATCGACTTCGGCGTGATAGCCCTTGATGTAACCTGCCTCTTCCAAGGTGCGCACCCGGCGCAAACAGGGCGGTGCGGAGATGCCAACACGTTTGGCCAGCTCGACATTCGTCATGCGGCCATCAGCTTGCAATTCAGCGAGGATTTTACGGTCGATCGGGTCCAGCCGCGATGCAGGCATAGCACACACTCCTTTGATCGCTTTCTTATAGCACCCGCTAAAACACGCGCAACATTATTTCGCTCACGTAGGGTCAACTTTGCGATTCGGCAAGAAGCGCAGCCCGCACCGCCAGCAATCACCCCAAATTGACCCGATGCGACCTGTCATGACGTGACAGAATGGCCGCCTCTCGGATCGGGGGGTTTTCGTGTCGCCCTGCCTTCTCTATATGCGATTGAGACTGATTTATTGCTACGAGGGGGCCCCAATGGCCGAGACACGTCACACCAAGGTTCTGATCATTGGTTCCGGCCCTGCGGGCTACACCGCAGGCGTTTACGCGGCACGCGCCATGCTGTCGCCGATCCTGGTCCAAGGTCTGGAGCCGGGTGGCCAGCTGACCACCACCACCGAGGTGGAAAACTACCCCTCTTTTGTCGAAGTTCAGGGTCCTGAGCTGATGATGAAGATGGAAGAGCACGCCCGCGCGATGGGCACCGAAGTGATCGGCGATATCATCACCGAGCTGGACACCTCCAAACGTCCCTTCACCGCCAAAGGGGACAGCGGCACGATTTATACTGCGGATGCGGTGATCCTCTGCACCGGCGCGCGCGCCAAGTGGCTGGGTCTGGAAAGCGAAGAGGCCTACAAAGGCTTCGGTGTTTCGGCCTGTGCAACCTGTGACGGGTTCTTCTACCGTGGTCAGGAGATTGTGGTTGTCGGCGGTGGCAACACCGCTGTGGAAGAAGCGCTGTTCCTGACGAACTTTGCCTCCAAGGTGACCCTGATCCACCGCCGCGACACGCTGCGCGCCGAAAAGATCCTGCAGGATCGTCTGTTCAAGAACGAGAAGATCGAAACCCTTTGGTTCCATGAGCTGGAAGAGGTGGTCGGCGAAGACAACCCCAAAGGCGTCACCGGCGTTAAGGTGAAACACACCAAGACCGGCGAAATCTCTGAGATCCCGGCCAAAGGGGTCTTTATCGCCATCGGCCACGCGCCGGCCAACGAGCTGGTGAAAGACGTTCTGGAACTGCACAACGGCGGTTACGTGAAGGTCACTCCCGGCACCACCGAAACCTCGATCCCCGGGGTCTTTGCAGCCGGTGACCTGACCGATCACAAATACCGGCAGGCTGTCACCTCGGCCGGCATGGGCTGCATGGCCGCGCTGGATGCCGAACGGTTCCTGGCTGAACAGGAATAAGCGCTGTGTCGCATGATTTCTCCCAGCAAAAGGCCGAGACATTCTCGGCCTTTTCTGACCTGCAGGCGCAGGGCGATTTGCCACTTGAAGCGGATCTGGACCTGTTTTTTGTGGCGTCGCAGGCCGGTACGGATTGGCAGCCCGCCGCACAGGCCTTGGCGGATCTGGGATTTGAGACCCAATGGGCCGAAGCCGAGGGCGACACTGCCGCGACCCTGATCGCCACAATGCCTGACCAGATCCTGAGCGCCTCCGCCATCTGGATGGTCGAGGAACTGGCCACCCGCGCCGCTCTGGACCACGATTTTACACCCGACGGATGGGGTTTTGCCGGCGACTGAGCCCACAGAACCCCGTTCCATTCCCGCAACACAAGGTGGGAAAGCGGTCTTTCTTATCGGTCACACCTCGTAAAAATGCAGTTTGTTCTTTGTTGAACAGATATTCTGTGCAATGCGTTCATCCGTGAACAAACATTGAGTCGTCTTTTACAGAGTACCGGCATGCCCCTGCCTCATCCGCCACAGTCTACACCAGCGCCCAGCGCCGCCGAAGAGGATATGCTCTTTCGGCTGCTGCGCCAGGTGGACACAGCGCCCGAAGCCACTCAGCGGGCCACGGCGCAGGCACTGGGCATTTCGCTTGGACGGCTCAACACCCTGCTGCGGAGCACCGCCGAAAAAGGGCTGATCAACATTTCAGCCCGCGACGGCCCCGACAAGCGCCAGCGTTACGCCTATGCCATCACCGCCCGCGGGGCGGCGTTGAAAAACAAACTCATCGATCAATTCCTGAAACGTAAATTTGCAGAGTATGAAGCTCTGCATGCAGAACTTACCGGCACGACCAGCGGGTTGGTTCCCTTCAAGAGTAGGACCCAAATCATGCAAAACAATCTGGCTCCCATCCCCGAGCTTTATGTCTCTTATGACAGCGCACAGAAACTGAAGGTTGAAGCCGCTGATCTGGTCAGCTGGGATCTGACCCCGCGCCAGATCTGTGATCTGGAACTGCTGATGAACGGCGGCTTCAACCCGCTGAAAGGCTTCCTGAGCGAAGAAGACTACAACGGTGTGGTTGAAAATATGCGTCTGGCCGACGGGTCGCTGTGGCCGATGCCGATCAATCTGGACGTGGATGAAGAATTTGCCAGCAAGCTGGAAGAAGGTCAGGACATCGCCCTGCGTGATCAGGAAGGCGTGATCCTCGCCACCATGACCATCACCGACAACTGGGTGCCGAACAAAGCGCGTGAGGCCGAGAAGGTTTTTGGCGCCGATGACGATGCCCACCCGGCGGTGAACTACCTGCACAATCAGGCCGGCAAAGTCTATCTGGGTGGCCCGGTGACCGGGATCCAGCAGCCCGTGCATTATGATTTCCGCGCCCGCCGCGACACTCCGAACGAATTGCGCGCCTACTTCCGTAAAATGGGCTGGCGCAAAGTTGTCGCCTTCCAGACCCGCAACCCGCTGCACCGCGCGCATCAGGAACTGACCTTCCGCGCCGCGCGTGAAGCGCAGGCCAACCTGCTGATCCACCCGGTTGTCGGCATGACCAAACCGGGTGACGTGGACCACTTCACCCGCGTGCGCTGCTATGAGGCAGTGCTGGACAAATATCCACAGGCCACCACTTCGATGTCGCTGTTGAACCTGGCCATGCGGATGGCGGGCCCGCGTGAAGCTGTCTGGCACGGTCTGATCCGCGCCAACCACGGCTGCACCCACTTCATCGTGGGCCGCGACCACGCTGGCCCCGGCAAGAACTCGGCCGGTGAAGATTTCTACGGTCCTTATGACGCGCAGGACCTGTTCCGCGAGCATCAGGATGAAATCGGCATCGAAATGATCGACTTCAAACACATGGTCTACGTGCAGGAGCGCGCCCAATACGAACCCAACGATGAGATCAAGGACAAGGATGACGTCACCATCCTGAACATCTCGGGCACCGAGCTGCGTCGCCGTCTGGCCGAAGGTCTGGAAATCCCCGAGTGGTTCTCTTTCCCCGAAGTGGTCCGCGAGCTGCGCCGCACCAAGCCGCCACGTTCGAAGCAGGGCTTCACCGTGTTCTTCACCGGCTTCTCCGGTTCGGGCAAATCCACCATCGCCAACGCGCTGATGGTGAAGCTGATGGAAATGGGCGGTCGTCCTGTGACCCTGCTGGATGGCGATATCGTGCGGAAAAACCTGTCGAGCGAGCTGGGCTTCTCCAAGGAACACCGCGACCTCAACATCCGCCGCATCGGCTATGTGGCCTCTGAGATCACCAAAAACGGTGGCATCGCCATCTGTGCGCCGATCGCACCCTACGCCACCACCCGCCGCGCGGTGCGTGAGGATGTGGAGCAGTTTGGTGCCTTTGTGGAGATCCACGTCGCCACCTCGATTGAAGAGTGTGAACGCCGCGACCGGAAAGGCCTCTATAAGCTGGCACGCGAAGGTAAGATCAAAGAGTTCACCGGCATTTCGGACCCCTATGATGTGCCCGCCAACCCCGAGCTGTCGGTTGAAACCGAAAACGTCGAGGTCGACAACTGCGCCCATCAGGTTCTGCTGAAACTGGAATCGATGGGTCTGATTTCGGGCAGCTGGGCCTAAGCCCCTGCACATGAAGAAATAGGAAAGCCCCGCCGGTTTGGCGGGGCTTTTTCTTTGGGTCAGTGAATACCCGCTTGATCTAAACCACCCTTGAGGTTTTATCGACGCCGCATCACTTCTTAATCAAAGGTCGAAGATGCACGTACTCACTGTTCTAGATCACCCTAACCCGAAGTCTTTCAGCGCCGCGGTCGCACAGGCCTTTATGGCAGGCGCAGAGGCGGCGGGGCACACAACAGAGCTGGCGGACCTCAACGCAGAGGGGTTTAGTCCGCTGTGGTCCCAGTCTGACATTGATCCCGACGCGCCGGGGTCTGACCTCTCAGATGTCATTGCCGAACAAAAGCGTATCGCACGGGCCGATGCGGTGTGTCTGGTGTTTCCACTGTTCTGGTGGGGGATGCCGGCGATGACCAAAGGCTGGGTTGATCGGGTCTGGCGCTGGGGGTGGGCCTATGACCAGCTGGACGATCCAGAGAAGTCTCTACAGCGGCCCCGTACCGGCGTGTTGCTGGTCCCGGCGGGCGCACGGTCAGATGAGATCGAGCAGGAAGGCTATGGCGCCGCGTTAGTGACCGCCTGGATCAAAGGCACCTTTGGCTACTTTGGCCTCAGCCCGCGTCGGATGGAATTGCTCTGCGGTGCAACCGGCTCTGCGCCGCGGCGCAAAGCCTTGTTGGAGCGCAGTTTTGAGGTGGGGCGCACCCTGCCACCTCCTGCCAGCTAGCGAAAAGCCCCGCGATGAACGCGGGGCTTTCATTTCAGGCGTGGGATTGCGCGTGATCCATCACGGCGCGCCTTTCTGCCAAGGCCTGTTTGATGATCTGGAAGGCCGAGGACAGGAACAGCGTGGCCATGATGCCCGCGACGATCACATCCGGCCAGCCGGAGCCAGAACCCCAGACCCCCAGAGCGGCAAACATCACCGCTACATTGCCGATGGCGTCATTGCGCGAACACAGCCAGACCGAACGCACATTGGCGTCGCCGTCTTTGTACTTCACCAGCAAAGCCACCGAGGCCAGGTTGGTCGCCAAGGCCATGAAGCCCACAACGCCCATGATCTCGGCCTCGGGCACACCGAGGTACATCACCCGGTAGATCGTCGAGCCGAAGACCCAGACGCCCATCAGCAACAGGCTTATTCCTTTGCCCAGCGCCGCCATTGTCCGCACCTTGATCGAGGCGCCAATCACCGCCAGCGACACACCATAAGTCAGCGCATCACTAAAGAAATCCAGCGCATCGGCCTGCAGGGCCTGCGATTTGGCCATATGGCCTGCCGTCATCTCCACCGCGAACATGATGGCGTTCAGCGCAATCACCAGCCAGAGCCGGCGTTTGTAGTCCTTCGACACCCCGTCGAATTGCGCATTGTGTCCACAGCAACCCGCCATGATTCTCTCCTTGATTTCGTCTCTAGCCTATCTGTAATTTCTCTAGCAGCTAGAGGTTCAAGAGGTTTCTCACATGTTTTCCATCGGCGCGCTGTCCCGTGAAACCGGCGTTAAGGTTCCCACCATTCGCTACTATGAACAGATGGGTCTGATCGATGCCCCGGCCCGCACCGAAGGCAACCAGCGGCGCTATGGCCATTCCGAGCTGGAACGGCTGGGGTTCATCAAACATGCCCGCGATCTGGGCTTTTCGATTGAGGCGATCCAGTCTTTGATTGAGCTTCAGGACCACCCCGATCGCTCTTGTGCCGAAGCCAATGCCATTGCCGCCGAACAGCTGGTGGATGTCCGCGCCAAAATCGAACGATTGAAACGGTTGGAAGGCGAGCTTGCGCGGATTTCAGACGGTTGTTCGGGCGATGGCACCTCGGGCAAATGTTATGTGCTGGCCTCGCTGGCCAATCACAACTTCTGCGAAAGTGAGCACTAAGGGTGAGGCTACCTATCTGCGGCAAGCAGCGACCTTGCGGCACGGCCAGCAATATCCGAATAAACAATAGCGTCTGGCTTGGCAGCCTCTAGCGCGTTCCGCCTGTCTTCAAATCCTACCTGGTCAGCAGCAAGGACCGCAGCACGTAATTCCTGCTCAGAATTGCAGACGATCATCAACCCCGGATCGAAATAGTCACCGATATTGGGGCATCCCCAGTAGATTGGCACTGTTTTACACAAGATCGCGTCGATCAGCTTTTCTGAGAAATAGTCTCGTTCCTGCACATTCTCAATCACAACCGAGTATCTATAAGGCGCCAAACCGTCGGCCTGACGTTCAAGTGTTTTATAGCCGCGCCCCATGACGTCCAAACCCACTCCAGTTTCTGCTGCCCAGTCGACAATTGCATGACGCAAACCATGCCCCACTTGGGATCGCTTGGCCGAAGCTATCAGGGATACCATACGTGTCTTTTGGCAGTTTGAATGCTCTGCCCAATCTGGCACGAAGGTGCCACCTAAAGGGAAGTGCAATCCATTTGGAAGGCTCGCCACGAACTCACGGCAAAAGTGTAGAACCCGGTGAAAACGCCGGTAGCTCCTCCTCAACTTGCGCATATGGTGGCCATGAATCGCAGCAGGCTCCTGAAAATAGAGCGAAACTTTGGCGCGGGTTCCAAAACCCGGGCGCCAATGCAACGAGCTGCGTGGTGAGATCAGCAGATGATCTGACGGCTCAAGATCGTGCAGGAGCTTGCCCACCAGCCGGTTGGGCTGCCCCAATGGCCATTGGCATTTGTCGAGCTCTAGTCGAGACGGGAAGACCCCCAATTTGATTTCGTAAGGCAATATACAAACAGCTGGGGCAGAAACTGACATAAATCTCTTTCAGTAATGGGCGCCAATCCCGGAAAATGCCGGGGGACGTATCAGTGTAATGTCACTGGTGACAAATCGTGCTGTTCAGCCAGATAGTAGGCGGTTTCGCGGTCACCCGTCAGCGCCAGCTGCTCCCCGTCAGGGCGCGCCACTTCATAGAGAACCTCCCGGCCGCCAGCCTGTTCGCGCACCTCCAGCGGCAGGTCCATCACCCGCACCGGACGGACATAGACGATCTCGGCCTCACCGCTGAGGTCAAACCCCTCAATCGCAAGCTTCGTGTTCATGCTCTAGCCTTTCTTGATCTTGATGGTCTGCACCACCGTTTCCGGCTGGATCCGTGTCAGATCCACATGCAAAAGACCGTTTTCCATCACAGCCTCGCCCACTTCGACCCCATCGGCCAAAACAAACGAACGCTGGAACTGTCGCGCCGCGATGCCCCGATGCAGGAACACCCGACCTTCGCTGTCATCTGACTGCCGCCCCCGGATCACCAGTTGCTGGTCTTCCACCGTGATCGACAGGTCACTTTCGGCAAAGCCAGCGACAGCCAGCGTGATCCGATAAGAGTTTTGCGACGTCTGCTCGATGTTGAACGGGGGATAGCCTTCGTTGCCGGATTTGGCATTGCGTTCAAGAAGGCGTTCCAGCTGGTCGAACCCCAGCAGGTAGGGATGCGATCCCAGGGTAAGCTTTGTCATCGACACGTCCTTACGATCAAGCGACAGTCCATTTGAATCAGACCCCGTTTCGGCGGCCTGCCAATGAAATATGGGGATGCAGGCGATCCTGCGCAAGACCTTTGCCGCGCCACGATAATCCTCTATCCTATGCGGGTAAGATCTGAGACGGAATCAGCCATGAACATCACAGCCGACATCTCGATGAAAACCGATGAGGTTCTGCGCGTGGAACTGGAGGTTTTCCGTGAGGAACACCGCGATCTTGATGAGGCGATCAAGGCATTGCAGGCCGTCGGCACCGCCGATCAGCTCACGATCCAGCGCCTGAAGAAGAAAAAGCTGCGGCTAAAAGACATGATCGCCATAATCGAGGATCGTTTGACCCCGGATATCATTGCGTAATCCGCAAGTCTGTCTATATTGCGCGCTTCCTTCATCTGGGGACGCTAAATGACACAGATCCAAGTCGGCATCATCATGGGCAGCCAATCTGACTGGCCCACGATGAAAGAAGCCGCTGATATTCTCGACGAACTCAACATTCCATATGAGGCCAAAATCGTCTCGGCCCATCGCACGCCCGACCGGCTGTGGGATTACGGCAAGACCGCGGTGGATCGCGGGCTCCATGTGATCATCGCAGGCGCAGGTGGTGCGGCACACCTGCCGGGCATGATGGCCAGCAAGACCCGCGTGCCGGTGATCGGTGTGCCGGTTCAGACCAAGGCGCTTTCGGGGGTCGACAGTCTCTATTCCATCCTGCAAATGCCCCGCGGCTTCCCCGTTGCCACCATGGCAATTGGTGCGGCAGGGGCCAAAAACGCAGGGCTGATGGCAGCAGGGATCCTTGCCAATAACGACGCCGAAATTGCAGCCCGGCTGGACAGCTGGCGCGATGCCCTGTCGGCCTCTATTCCGGATACGCCCGTCGATGAGTGAGCCTTTGAAAACCGGTGCCGTGATTGGCATTCTGGGCGGCGGCCAGCTGGGCCGGATGCTGTCTGTTGCAGCCTCCCGTCTGGGCTTCAAAACCCACATCTTTGAACCCGGCGCCAATCCACCCGCCGCACAGGTGGCCGATCAGCTGACCACTGCCAGCTACGAAGACGAAGCCGCCCTGCGCGCTTTTGCCGACACCGTGGATGTGATCACCTACGAGTTTGAGAACATCCCCACCTCGGCCCTCGACGTGCTGGAAGCAATCCGACCGATCCGTCCGGGCCGCGAAGCATTGCGGGTCAGCCAGGACCGCCTGACGGAAAAGACCTATCTGGCGGACCTGGGCCTGAAAACTGCCCCCTTTGCCAATGTCGAAAACGCGGAAGACATGGCCCAGGCCGTGGCCGAAATCGGCGCGCCTTCGATCCTGAAAACCCGCCGGTTCGGCTATGACGGCAAAGGCCAGTCACGGTTAAAATCCGCAGAAGATGCGGATCAGGCCCTGTCCGATATGGCCGGCGCCCCGTCGGTTCTGGAAGGGTTCGTCAACTTCAGCCATGAGGTTTCGGTGATCGGCACCCGCGGTCTGGACGGACAAGTCTCTTGTTTCGATCCCGGTGAAAACGTGCACCGCGACGGCATCCTGCACACCACCACGGTTCCGGCACGCCTCTCCGCAGGCCAGCGGATGGATGCGGTGCTGATTGCCGCCAATATCCTGAATGCGCTGGATTATGTCGGCACCATGGGGGTTGAGCTGTTTGTGACACCAGAAGGGCTGATCGTGAATGAGATCGCGCCGCGGGTGCATAACTCCGGCCATTGGACGCAGAACGGCTGCGCCGTGGATCAGTTCGAACAACACATTCGCGCCATCACCGGCTGGTCGCTGGGCGACGGCCAGCGCCACAGTGATGTGGTGATGGAAAACCTGATTGGCGCCGACATGGACCGCGTGCCTGAAATTGCGCAAGAACGCCACGCCGCGCTGCATCTCTATGGCAAGGCCGAGGCCAAACCCGGCCGCAAGATGGGCCACGTCAACCGCGTGCAGCCCGCGGCAAAATCGTAAACCGTTTCATCTTGCCAAAAATACTCCCCGCGGAGCGTCCTGTGCGCTCCGCGGGGCTCAGGCCTCACAGCTCCAAACACGCCGCTACGCCATAAACCGCGCCGCGACCGCACCGCTCAGATGAGTCACCTGCCCGCCTGCAATTGTCGCCCCGATACGACCCGCCTCATCCAGAACAACCAGATCCGCACGTTTGCCCGGCACCAGATCGCCTCGGTCATCAAGCCCCAACAAAGCGGCCGGACGCTTTGAGACCAGACCCCAGGCCGCCGCAAGCCCCAGCTCTTCGGCCAGCAGCAAAGCCGCCTGTTTCGGTGCCGGGTAGTGATAGTCCGAGGCCAGCGCATCTCCGATGCCCTCGCGCAGCAGATCCGCCGCGCTGACGTTGCCGGAATGGCTGCCGCCGCGCACCACATTCGGTGCCCCCAACACCACGCCCGCCGCCGCGCTGTCTGCGGCCGCGCGCGTCTCAGGAAACTCACTGATCGCCACTTCCCGGGCCTGCCAGCTCTGTCGGGCCTCAGCGGTGTCATCATCATGACTACCCAATCGCACACCCTGCGCGGCCAGATCAGCGGCCAGACCTGCCACCGCCTGATCAGCCTCTTCCTGCCGGTCATGCAGCGCCTTCAACAGTTCCAGATGCGCCTCGGGACTACGGCCACTTTTCAAAGCCTGCCCCGTCAACCGCGGTGGTTTCTTACCTTTGGCCAAGGCCGCATGGGGCAGGTGGTCGTTAAAGACCACGTAGCCCACAGCATATTTCTGCACCGTTTCCAGAAAGGATGGATAGTCTTCCAGCAGCGCATATTCAAACCGCAACTGCACCCGCAGATCGGTGCCGACCGCTTGATAACCTTGCAAAGTGTCCAGAAACCGCAGCGCAAACTCCTTGCTGCGCATGCCGCCTTCCCAGGACCAGAACTGCGCCAACATTGCGGTGGTGATCCCGTTGGCCGCCAGCTCGGCCTCAGCGCTGATCAGACCTTGCGAAAGGTCCTTCATGGCGCCGCGACGTGGGGCCAAATGCCGCTCAAATCCGTCGCCGTGGGCGTCTACGATCCCAGGCAGAACACGAAAACCCGATAGGTCCACGGTGCGACCAACGGTGTGTTCGACCACCCGTCCTTCAGACAGCGCCAATGGGGCGTTGCTCAGGCCTTCGGGCCGCAGAACCTCTGCACCGGTGAATGTCAGGTCTAGCATCGCGGGCCCCGTTTTCTTCCAGGGTCAGTCCGCTTCTGGCAGGTCCACCAGCGCATCGCCCCAGGTCATCTCATGATCGAATGCCCCGTTCTCAAGGAAATGCAGCGTTTCCGCAATAACCAAGGGGTTGTTCATCATAAATGTATGCGTCACCGGCAACACGATATGATCGGCCATGCCCTCCACGCGCGTTGAGGCAACCGAAACCTTGCCGTCATCCGCGCCCTCAATCATGGCCGAAAAGATCGGGTTCAAAGATTGGTTTCCCGCAATCACGCCAAGTTCGAACCCCACCGGCGGCAGATGCGCAGGCAAGCCTTTCTCGTCCGTCCGCAGTTGAAGACCTGCGGGGCCGTTGAACCATTCAAAGGGTTCCAGATCCGACAGCACGTCCACCACTTCGGAGCCGTGATTGGGCGGCGACAGCATCACCACGCGCCCCAGCTGGTCCACCTCATGCCCTGCCAGCCAAACCCGCAGCAGGATCCCGCCCATCGAGTGCGTCACCACATGGGTGCGCGCGCCGGCGCAGGCGTCCAACGCGGCGGGTAGCGTGTTGATGGCGAGGTTGGTGATGGTTTCTTTGGTCGACGGATAGCCTGGCCGCACCACGTGATAGCCGTGATGATCCAGCACCTGTTCGAGCACCACAAAGGAGGCATCGGTGCGTGCCAACCCGTGCAGCAGCACAACGCACTCCTGACCTTCGACAGGCGACGCCTGCACCGGGGCGGACAGCGAAAGAAGGCTCAGGAAAAGGGCGGCGAGGTGTTTCATACCCCTGAAATAGGGTGCGGCGCGCCTCAGCAGAAGCCCTGCGCACCCTGCCCTAACGTCATCGGCCAAAGCTTGCCTGTGGACTGTTCACCTCATAGCGGCCCTGCAGCCTTCATTAATGGCGGCAACCAGTCTGCCAGTTCCAACGCAATGCGTTGATGGTAGCCCGGGGCCAGAGCCACTGACGGGCCACCCGCCTCAGGGTGCAGGAACATCCGCCCAAGTGGCGCGGGCCCAACCCGCAACAGCCGTTCGCCGGCAAGGCCCGCCTGTGCAAACGCCGGTTCCGTCAGGGTCACATCTGCCGGCCCCAGACCGTGGTCCAGCCAGAGGAACACCATCGGACGGCGGTAGAGCTGCTGCATCTGCACCAACCGCTGCTGCCAGCCCTGCTGCAACCCGGCGACGAGGAGCGCAAAACTGTCTGGATCGACCCGTTGCAGGCGGCGCAACATATGCCCGACAAAGGCAAACTGGGAGAAATCCACATCCGGATAAAGCGTCTTAAGCGACGCGGTGGCCTTCAGGAACCGGTCATTGCGCCGTCGGTGAACCTTGTAGAACCGATTCGTCATCAGATGCGCGCCCATCAGTTGCAAAACAACCAGCTTTGCCTGACGCGCCCTTGCCACAACATCCGGATCGGTTGCGATCGTATCATAGCCCGCGTTGGGCAGCCCGAGGTTCAGCACCTCACTCCCGTTTAGGCGTTTGAAAAGACTGGGAAACGGCTGCCGGACGCAACGCCCGTAGGTTTCCGACCCCCCCAGAAAAAGCACATAACCCGGACCCTCAGGGCTATGTTTGTCACGAAAATCCAAACCCGGATTTGGCACACGCAATTCATCGCGCGGCACCAGCATGCCGCCTTGTTGCAAGATGACCATGTCACCCCCCATTTCTTTCACCCGGCCCCAGACTGCCCGCAAAAGATTGCCAAACCGCTAATGATTGGATTTGGCGAAAATCCCGCGCATCCGTCGGCGCGGTTGCCACAGCACGAAACCACTGCCCCGTAGGAGGACGGCCTTGCAGCCGCGCGCGGAACAGGCCTATGGTTCCGGCAGATTTACAAAGGGATGGATCATGGAGATTCAGAAGATCGGGGTGATTGGGGCCGGCCAGATGGGCAACGGCATCGCCCATGTGATGGCGCTGGCAGGTTACGATGTACTGCTCAACGACGTTAATCAGGATGCGCTGGACAAGGCCGTTGTCTTGATCACTCGCAACCTGGACCGCCAGGTCAGCCGCGAGAAGATCTCGGCAGAGGATCGGGATGGGGCGCTGGCGCGGATCAAAACCACATTGCAACTGCCCGATCTGGGGCAGACCGATCTGGTGATTGAGGCCGCAACCGAACGTGAGACGGTGAAACAGGCGATTTTCGATCAGCTGACGCCGCATCTACTGCCACATACGATCCTGACCTCAAACACATCGTCAATTTCGATCACCCGTCTGGCCAGCCGCACCGACCGACCGGAAAAATTCATGGGCTTCCATTTCATGAATCCGGTGCCTTTGATGAAACTGGTCGAACTGATCCGCGGCATTGCCACCGACAAGGAAACCTATGAGGCCTGTCTGAAGATCGTTGAACGGTTGGATAAAACCGCCGCCAGCGCCGAGGATTTTCCAGCCTTCATCGTGAACCGCATCCTGATCCCGATGATCAACGAAGCCTGTTACACGTTGTACGAAGGTGTGGGCAACGTGGCCTCGATCGACAGCGCCATGAAGCTGGGCGCGAACCATCCGATGGGGCCGCTGGAACTGGCGGACTTCATTGGTCTGGACACCTGTTTGGCGATTATGAACGTGCTGCATGATGGCCTGGCCGACACCAAATACCGCCCCTGCCCGCTGCTGGTGAAATATGTCGAAGCTGGCTGGCTGGGCCGCAAGGCTGGCCGTGGCTTCTATGATTACCGCGGTGATACGCCGGTTCCGACCCGTTGACTGCCATGATCTAAAACGGAAAACGCCGCGCGGTCCGACCAGACTGCGCGGCGTTTTCTATTTCGGGCGGCCCAGAAGCCTCAGCCTTTGAGAGACAGGGTATGGTCCCGGAGCCAGGCAATAAAGCCACGTGGATCAGAGGCCAGCCGCGCCATCTGTTCTTCATCCAGAGGTGCCCCCACCACGGGGCGCTGCGGTTTGTTGCAGCTGTGCACGATCTCATGCAGCAACAGCCCTTGCCGCAAAGTCGCCGAAAGGCGGTTGGCGATCTGATACCAACGCGAGTTCTGGCCGGGAAAATGGATCGGCACCACAGTCGCGCCCGACCGGCGGATCAACTGCGCGGTGAAGACGTTCCATTCGCGTTCCTGCACCGGGCCGAACATCGTATCTGACGAAGCCACAACGCCAGAGGGGAAGACCGAGACCACGCCACCCGCCTTTAGGTAAGCCATGGCTGCCGCCCGCATCTCCACGCTTTTGCGCTGCGCATCTTCTTCATGTGGGAAAGGCACCGGGATCAGGTAGGACGAGGCCACCTCATCAATCCCTGTCAGCAAAGCGCGGGTCAGAATGC
The DNA here is from genome assembly GCF_047123305.1 of Thalassobius sp. MITS945101. Taxonomy (GTDB): domain Bacteria; phylum Pseudomonadota; class Alphaproteobacteria; order Rhodobacterales; family Rhodobacteraceae; genus Thalassobius. The sequence goes on along the minus strand of NZ_CP138918.1, from coordinate 1,642,319 downwards.
GGTAATCGGGACGGCGGCGGCCAATCAGGTCAGCCAGAATCATCCCATCCACCAGCCCATGTGGGTGGTTAGCAACAATCACCACGGGGCCGGTTTCGGGGATGTTGTTGATCTGCTCTTGCGGGGTTTCCAGCGGGATCCCCATCACGTCCAGCGCGCCGCGCCAGAACGCCTGCCCTTCCGGGGCGCCGTTCTTTTCAAACCGCCGGATCATCCGCAGGATCGAGAATTTGCCCGTCAGCCATTCCAGCGTTTTGATCGCCAGAACCTGTGGACCGCTGTCAAAAGAGTTTGCGTAGGTGAGGGACCGGCGATCATAGGTGGTCGGGCTCTGAGGGGAGGCTGATTGCTCCACCCCGCTGTTCTGAGAGCTGTCCACCAATGCTGCGCCTCTTACATTCTTCTGGCACGCGCCGCGGCGTGCTTACATGTCCTCACCAAAACGATCGGCCACAAGGGCCTCGATCGCGTCCGCCAGCGCCTCTGCATCTGCGCCGGAGGTCTGAACCTCAATAGTGGTTCCCTTTGATGCTGCCAACATCAAAAGCCCCATAATGCTGTCGCCTGAGGCCGACATGCCATCCTTTGACACCTCTGCCGTAGCGTCAAATCCTTCAACAACCTCAACAAGTTTGGCAGAAGCACGGGCATGCAGCCCCTTGACGTTGATGATCGGCAACTGCCGCAAAGTGGTCTGGCTCATGGTCTAAATGTCTTTTCTGACGATCTGGCTGTCAATGTATTTCCGCCCCGCCTCGGTTGCGGTGCGCACCGCATCCGCAACCCCCAGATGGCGGGTCTTGGCCAGTTTGATCAGCATAGGCAGGTTTGCCCCATACATGATCCGGCGGTTGTCGGGTTGGCAGGCCATCAGGGACAGGTTGGAGGGCGAGCCGCCAAACATATCCGTGACCACAACAACACCTTCGCCCTGGTCCACCTCGTCGGCGGCTTTGCAGATCTCGGATTGCTTGGTCTGCCGATCATGTTCTGCTTCGATGGAGATCGCCTTGATGCCGGGCTGTTTCCCAACAACATGCTCAATGGCCGAGAGGTATTCTTTGGCCAATCCTCCATGCGCGACGATGACGATACCGATCACGCTCGCTTCCTTATCCTTGATCCGCAGGTTCATGCGGTTGTTTGCGACCGGGTGCTTGCTGCGCCCGCTCCAACTCGCGGTGCCTAGTTGACACCTGCCAGCCATGCTCCGCAAGGGCCTGCGACATCTTTTCTGCAATTGCAACTGACCGGTGCTGACCGCCTGTGCAGCCAAACCCCAGCGCGAAATGCGCCTTACCTTCGGCCAGATAGGCCGGCAGCAACAGCTCTGTCAAATCCTTCACTTTGGCAAAGAACGCATCAAACCGTTCGTCCTGCCCAACATAGTCCGCCACCTCAGCGCTGGTGCCATTCAAGGCCCGCAGCGAGGGTTCCCAATAGGGATTGCGCAGGAAACGGCAGTCCAGCACCATGTCCATGCCACGGGGCAGCCCGCGTTTGTAGCTGAAGGAGTTTACCGAAACGGCCAGACGCGCGCCATCTTCGGGGGTGACCATGCGCTCAATCTCGGCCCGCAGATCATGCGGGGTCAGATCTGAACTGTCGATGAGGATATCCGCCCGTGCGCGGATCGGCACCAGCAAGTCCAACTCGCGCTGAATGCCCTGATCGGGGCTTTCGGCCGGGGCCAGCGGGTGGCGACGACGGGTTTCTGAAAAACGGCGCAGCAACACTTCGGGTTGGCAGTCGACATAGACCAGCTCAGGCGCAACCCCGGCCATATCCTGCAGGCGGTCCAGCGTTTCGATCAGCGCATTGGCCGAAAAGTCACGGTTGCGCACATCCAGACCCAGCACCAGTTCGCGGTCCATTGGCGGACCTTCCAGCAAACGCGGCAGCAGTGATAGAGGCAGGTTGTCGATCGCCTCAAAGCCCAGATCCTCCAGCGCGCGGATCGCGGTAGAGCGCCCTGCCCCCGAAGGGCCGGTCAGCAGGATGATCCTTTGCTGTGCGTCGCTCATGTCGTCTCCGTTGCTTGGGGGGGGATGTTCAGGCCCACCGTCCGGCTTTCAGATATTGTAGAATCGCTGGTGCAAAATGCTGCGCCTGCACTGTGTGTAGCAGGGGCAGCGTCAGACCCAATACCGAAATGTTACGGGGGTCCGGCAAGCGTTGCGTTTCTACATCCTCAAGAGAGATATAGGCAGCCACCCGCACAGGACCAACGGCTTCGGCGTTCAAGATCCCGAGATTGCGGGCTTCAACCCGCCCACGGATCGCTGCGGGTGCATCGACAAACAGATCGTCTCCGTGGCGCCAGAGACAACAGCGGTCATCTGAAACCAACCCTGCCCCGAGCGCCATCAGCTGCAACGCCAGCGCTGATTTACCGGCACCTGAGGGACCGGTGATGACAACGGCGCGGCCCGCATGGGCCACGGCACTTGCATGTTGGATCAGGCAGTCCTTGTCGGACGGTCGGGGATCGCTTGCCGCAGTCACCCGGCTCAGAGCGGCAGGCCAACCACGAAGCGGGCACCCAGCGGTTCCGAGGTCGGATCCGCATCGGTGGGGCGGATGTTTTCCGCCCAGATCACGCCGCCGTGGGCCTCCACGATCTGCTTTGAAATCGCCAGACCAAGGCCAGAGTTGTTGCCGAACTGGTTTTCAGGCCGCTCCGAATAGAAACGTTTGAACACTTTGGTCAGCGCCTGTTCGGGAATGCCGGGGCCGGTGTCTTCGACCACGATCAACACGCGGTTTTCCCGGCGGCGGGCCCAGACGCGGATGGCATCGCCCTCTTCGCAGAAGGAAATCGCATTGGTGATGAGGTTCACAAAGACCTGTGCCAGACGGGCCTCAAGCCCCATGATCTGAACCGGTTCATCTGGAAGGTCGGTGATGAAATCGATGCTGTCCTCACCCGCCTGCTGGCCCAGATATTCACTGATGTTGCCCATCATCTTCATCAGATCAAAGGCTTCCTGCTCTTCCTTGACCAGTTCGCTGTCCAGACGCGATGCGTTGGAAATATCGCTGACCAAACGGTCCAGACGGCGCACATCGTGGTCAATTACGTCCAGCAGCTTTTCGCGGTGCTCTTTCTTTTTGACCATCCGCAGGCTGCCCACCGCGGAGCGGAGCGAGGCAAGCGGGTTCTTGATCTCATGCGCCACGTCGGCGGCAAACTGTTCGTTGCTGTCGATCCGATCATACAACGCCGAGACCATGCCGCGCAGGGCACCGGACAGGCGGCCGATTTCATCCGGGCGCGCGGTCAGATCGGGGATGCGAATGCGCCCACCGGCCTTTTGTCCGTCATCACGGGCACGGCCCAGTTCAGCGGCGGTGGCCAGATCGCTCAGCGGATTGGCAATGGTCGAGGCCAGCACAAGGCTAAGGCCAATGGACACCAGCGTTGCGATCAGGAACATCTGCAACACACGTTCGCGTTCTTCCCGCACCAACTGGTCAATCTCACCGGCCGCACTGGACAAGGCCACGACGCCTAGAACCTGACCGTTGTTCAGAACCGGTGTGGCAACGGTGAAGATCGTGCCGCCATCCGCCGCCAGACCAGTCTCAACCCGCGTGGCACCTGACAGCGTAGCCTCCGAAAGCTTTGCGGCCCGTTCCTCAACACTTGGCAAACGGGTTGCTGTGTCGGGGGCGAAGGGGGCGGACAGAAGGTTCCACACGGCGTTTAGGCCATCGACGATCACTGTCGCGCCTGGCTCTGGCAGCGCCCCGGTCTGGGCGATGCCTTGGCCTTGTGTAGCGGCGATGACCTCGGCGGCGGGGTCGAACACAAACAGCGAGATACCTTCGCGTAGATCCAGCCCTTCAAGCGTGCGAGACACGTCCGGAACACCGCCCAACTGCAGGGGTTCAGCGGTCTCTTCCAGCTGCGCCTCGATCACATCTGCAATCAATTCTGCCTGTGAAACCAAGGCATTGCCCCGCTCCACCGCCAGACTGTCCTGTGAGGAGGACAGCATCAGAACGCCGCCCACCAGGATATTCAACGCAATGAGGTTAAAGGTGATGATCTTGCGTGTCAGCGGCGAGCGCTTCAGCGACCACAGGCCCCGACGATCGCGCCGTGCCTGCATTTCCTTCTCAACCAATGCCTCGGGGGCGACGAAATCGTCACCCAGCACCACATCGCCGTCCTGATGTGCGCCACGTTGAGGCAAGTTCATTCCTTCCGCCATAGCCATGAGAGGTTAGCCCTCACTCGTCGTTGTAACGGTAGCCGATGCCATAGAGCGTCTCGATCGCCGAGAACTCATTGTCGACGGTGCGCATTTTCTTGCGCAGACGTTTGATGTGGCTGTCGATGGTACGGTCATCCACATAGACCTGATCGTCATAGGCCACGTCCATCAACTGGTCGCGCGATTTCACAAAACCGGGGCGTTGCGCCAGCGCTTGCAGCAGCAGAAACTCGGTCACGGTGAGGGTCACGTCCTGACCCTTCCAGCTGACCGAATGGCGCAGTGGATCCATCCGCAATTCGCCACGTTCCATCACCTTGGTCTCTTCGGTTTCCTCAACCACATTGCCTTCCACCACATCTTTGCGGCGCAGCAGGGCACGGATCCGTTCGACCAGAAGGCGTTGCGAAAACGGCTTCTTCACATAGTCATCTGCGCCCATGCGCAGGCCCAGAACCTCATCGATCTCATCATCTTTCGAGGTGAGAAAGATCACCGGCATGGTGGTTTTCTGACGCAGCCGCTGCAACAGATCCATGCCGTCCATCCGGGGCATTTTAATGTCCAGAACGGCCATATCGGGGAGCTTTTTGTTAAAAGCATCCAGCGCTGATTGGCCATCGTTATAGGTTTCAACCTCGAAGCCCTCAGCCTCAAGAGTCATTGCGACGGACGTCAGGATATTCCTGTCGTCGTCCACAAGGGCGATTTTCGACATGAGAGAATTCCTCTACTGCTCTTCTTGCCTGTTTTTTCTTTCATTATGCCCAAGATTTGTTGGGTCAATCAATCGGAAACTGCGAATCAGGCCAGCGCGGGAATCATTTTGGCGGTGAATTCCTCTAGGAATGGCTAATTTGTCTCACTTTCATGCATCCAATCCGCGCGTATCGGAAACTTTGCCCGCCTCCGGAGTCCGGTGATTGCGCTAACCTCTAAATGGTTGCGCTAACTGCGCTAAACCGTCCTGTTCCTTCACATAATCGACATGTTATGAGCCAAACATCGGGTGTTGCGCCCGATCTGGCGCGAAAGTGGAGTTTCGTGCCCGGTGGCAAAAATTCCGTGACGGACACACGGATACAGGAGCTAGGCAACATGACATTTGGACGGGTAAACCCGCAATTCCAGCTTGAGGATCAAGGGATCAAAGGGCTGGGCGATGTCTATTATAACCTCATGGAGCCCGCGCTGATCGAAGCCGCGCTCAAGAACAACGAAGGCAAGCTCGGCAAGGGCGGCGCCTTCCTCGTAACGACCGGCAGGTTTACCGGCCGTTCCCCCAAAGACAAACACGTGGTCAAGACGGCAGATGTTGCCGACAAGATCTGGTGGGAAAACAACAAAGCGATGTCGCCCGAAGGCTTCGATGCGCTCCATGCGGATATGCTGGAGCACATGAAGGGCAAGGACTATTACGTGCAGGATCTGGTGGGTGGCGCTGACCCGACCCATTCGATCAACGTGCGTATGGTGACAGAGCTGGCCTGGCACAACCTCTTCATTCGCCACCTGCTGCGCCGCCCCGAACGCGAGGCGCTGGACAGCTTTGTGTCGGATTTCACCGTCATCAACTGCCCCAGCTTCAGCGCTGACCCAGAGCGTCACAACTGCCGTTCGGAAACCGTGATCGCGATGAACTTCGAAAAGAAGCTGATCCTGATCGGCGGCACCCAATACGCCGGTGAGAACAAGAAATCGGTCTTCACCCTGCTGAACTACCTGCTGCCGGAAAAAGGCATCATGCCGATGCACTGCTCGGCCAACCACGCCATTGGCAACCCGGTCGACACCGCCATCTTCTTTGGCCTGTCGGGCACCGGTAAAACCACCCTGTCGGCAGATCCGTCGCGCACCCTGATCGGTGACGACGAACACGGCTGGTCCGATCGTGGCACCTTCAACTTTGAAGGCGGCTGCTATGCCAAGACCATCGGTCTGAACCCGGAAGCCGAGCCCGAGATCTACGCCACAACCGAAAAGTTCGGCACCGTGATCGAGAACATGGTCTATGACGAAGAAACCTTCGAACTGGACTTCGATGACGCCAGCCTGACGCAGAACATGCGCTGCGCCTACCCGCTGGACTACATCTCGAACTCGTCCGAGAGCGCCCTGGGTGGTCATCCGAAGAACGTGATCCTGCTGACCTGTGACGCCTACGGTGTCCTGCCGCCGATCGCCCGTCTGACCCCGGCCCAGGCCATGTATCACTTCCTGTCTGGCTTCACCTCGAAGACGCCGGGCACCGAACGAGGTGTTGTTGAGCCAGAGCCGACCTTCTCGACCTGTTTCGGCGCGCCGTTCATGCCGCGCCGCCCTGAGGCCTACGGCAACCTGCTGCGCGAAAAGATCGCCAAACATGGCGCAACCTGCTGGCTGGTGAACACCGGCTGGACTGGCGGCGCCTTTGGTACCGGTTCACGGATGCCGATCAAGGCCACCCGTGGCCTGCTGACCGCCGCCTTGGAAGGCTCGTTGAACGAAGTGGAATTCCGCAAGGATGAAAACTTCGGCTTCGACGTGCCGGTGTCAGTGCCCGGTGTCGACGACCAGCTGCTGGACCCGCGCCAGACCTGGGAAGACAAAGCCGCCTATGACGCGCAGGCCGCCAAGCTGGTGACCATGTTCGCAGACAACTTCGAACAGTATGTGCCGCATATCGACGATGACGTGAAGGCCGCTGCAATCGGCTAAACGGCCTGCAAAATACGCTCCTGTAGGGTCTGCGACAGAGACCGCAACCCTTACGAGAGTGCGCAACGCAAATGATGATGTCCCGGCCCCTCTTCCGGGGCATCATCTGCATTCAGCACTCAAGCAGAGACAGCCATCACCCGTTCGTCCAAGGGGACGTGCATCACGTGGCGCAGATCATTGAGCGCCATCCAGACCATGTTGCAGTCCATCGGCGCGTTGCGCCCATCTATTTTCCAGCTCAAGCAATAGGGATCGCTGTGCATATAGCCTTCGCGCTCAGCCAGCCCGCGCCGCGCCACAGGGCGCAGAATGAAGCCGAAAACATGATCCGGCTGCCAGTGCAACATTGAGGTCAAGAAGGCGAAACGGGCCAGAACATCGATCAATCCCCGTCCCCGATAGGCCGAATCATCTGCCAGCCACATCTCCCCGTGATAGACCGCGCGGCCAGTGATCTGCTGCGCACCCGGCCCCGGACGAAACCACGAGCCCTCCATATCGACCCCCACGCCACCGGGCGGAAACTCGACAAAACGGCTGCTGAGATAGCGCGCCAGAGTTTGATCACAGAGATCCAGCAACCGCATCGCCTGGGTGTGCACCAACTTGCCTTTCGGGTTGTGACCAACCACCCAAATCCCTCGGGCCTTTGGTAAAAATGTCTTTGCCGAGTCAAACGGTGGCCCCAGCGGCTGCTGCGGCCGGCCCGCAGCAACGATACGAGCATATTCCTCGAAATCGTCGCCCACCGTCAGCTCTAGCTGATGGGCCGTTAATGTATTGATTGTCTGCGTAAGATAACGCGCGCCGTCGAATACATCTTGAATTGTCATTGTTTTCTCCTGTGCTTAGACACAGGAATAGGATGCCCAACCTACGGTGAGTTGTCTTGACCACCAGATGGCTTAGGTGAAATCTCATCCATAAGCAGATCGTCCGGCATCGTCTCAATCTCTGCCTGTGACACCCCGCCAATTTCCAAATCGTGGCTCCGTACCACCAGCGAGGCGAGCGCAAAACTGTCGTCCGGATAGCGGCAGCCCAACAGCAATCGCTTGAAGCTGATCGGCTCTGTCTGCCCCTCAATACCCCGGTCCATTCGGGTGTGAATGTGGTCGTAGCGCATCCCCCGTGACGCGCGCACTTCTTCAAAGGGCTGATGCAACTGCGAGGCGTGTTCCTGTCCCCCTGGAAGACGCGGAACTTCGCGCCCGACGGCGCTGTACTCCCAGCGCTTACCATACCAGGTTGCATAGGAACTTTGCCCGCCAACAGCCGAGCAGACCCAGCCCACAGAGGCCCGGCGGAACACCATCAGATAGGGGCGCACCAGGTCGAAAGCCTCATGGGTGATTTCGCCTTCGGCGTCCGCCCAACACTTTACCCCTGCCTTGAGCAACTCTGACTGACCGGTCCAGATCTTTTGCAGGGAATGCTGCTGCAGATAGAAGAACCATCCGCTCCCGTCGCGTTTGACAATATGATGCAATCCGCCGCGATGGCCGGCCTCATTGTTCAACCATGACAACCCGCGTGCCTGAATATCCTGTGCCTCCTGCAGCGCGTGCCGCCCGGCCTCAGTCAGGTGGTACTGGCGGTCATCCACAATGAACAACCGCTCCCCTTTTATCTGCTCCAAGGTGCTGATATGTCGGCGCACAGTTTGACGGGTTGTGCCCATTTGCTCGACCGCGCGAGACAGGTTCAATGTCTCCGCCAGAGTGGTAAAGGAGCGCAACATTTCAAACAGCAATGGGTGATTCTTCTGCTCAGCCACAGAGATCTCCTTGGGTTGCACACCCGTTCACTGGTACTCGGTTTTGGTTAACGTCGGGTCCGCGAGTGAAGCGAAAGCGCCGAAAGTCTCTTTTTCTTGGGGCTTTACTCTACCGGTAAACAAATCATACATCAATGGATGATCCGCATGCCGGAGTCGGAAATTTCTAATCAATTGATTGAAACGGGTAGAATTGAATACTTCTTAGAGTAGTCTCACTCACGGAGAATTACATGTCACACCCAGTAGATGTCCACGTCGGCAAGAAACTCAAAAACCTTCGCGTTCTGCGCGGTCTCACTCAGACCGATGTTGCCAAGGGGTTGAGCATCTCTTTCCAGCAAGTGCAAAAGTATGAACTAGGACGTAACCGTATCTCGGCCAGCAAGCTGTTCGAAATCGCAAACATCCTGAACGTGCCGCCGGCATACTTCTTCGAAGGTCTGGATCAGACCGCCGATGACTCCACCCCTGTCATCGATGAAGAAACCGCCCGTATCGCCGCCGTGTTCAGCAAGATCCAGGACGATCGCCTGAAAGCGCAGATCCGGTCCTTTATCGATGCGGTTGCCGGTTACGTCCCGGCGGAGCATGGCCAGAACGGCCATTAACCGATCAGGGCGCGGCGCAGAAGGTTCAGCGCCGCAACCAGCAGGACGATCAGCGTCGCCTTTTTGAACGCGGCCTGATCAATCCGCTCATGAAGCTGGAAACCGACCCAGGTTCCCAGCAAAGCAGGCACCAGCAGGGACGCGGAGAAGACCACCGTGTCCGTTTTCACCACTCCGGAACTGATGTGTGCCAGGAACAAAACCAGCGCGCCAAGGCCGTAAATCACGCCCTGTACGCGCAGTTGTTCCCCTTTCGGGGTCTCCAGCGCGGTGAGATACATCACCGTCGGAGGCCCCCAAACACCTGAAAGCCCGCCAACAAACCCAGCCACCGCCGCAATGGCTGCTTCGATCAATCTGCGCCCTTTCTGCGGCAGACGCAGCTGCACACCGGCCAGTTGGATCAGGGCAAAGACGGTCACGGGTGCGCCGATCATCAAAAGCATTGTCTCAGGCTCCAGATACCGCACCAGCTGCGCGCTGGACAGGATCGCGATGCCACCGATCAGCATGAACACACGAAACCGCTTCATCGATTCCCAGGCCGCCTGCCGCCCCTGCCGCAGCGCCTGCCAACCGTTGGTGGCCAGCGTCGGCAGCATCAATCCTGCCAGCGCCAGTTCGGGCGAAATGACAGAGCTGAGGCCGGAAATCAGGATCATGGGCATAGCAAATCCCACCATGCCTTTGATCACCCCGGCGCCAAGCGCGATGACAAAAGCGATCAAATATGTCTCGGGGCTGATAAGCGAAAAAAGCATGTCCATACGGCCTCTTAACACGTCTGACACGGTGCGGGCAGAGAAATCGGTCACGCAATTATCAGAACCGTTTTTCTACGTACGGGTATTTTTGTTGCGCTGCGACTGCGAAATAGATATGCACAGTGCAGCAAAACGAGGAATTGATTCATGGCTCATGATGGACAGGACGTGACGATGACGAAAGACGCCCTTCTCCCCGATCTCCTGACCCTGACCGGCGCGGCTGTGGCCCCGGTCGAGGCGCTGCTGGAAACCGCCACCACGCGGGTGCGTGACGCTGTATCCGTTGATGGCCGCGTCTCGGGCGCATTGCTGGAGGAAAACCAGACCGCCGCCCACGGCCTGTCCTGGCTGGCGACCTATGCCTTTTCGCTCAAACAGATGCAGGCCTGGGCCGAAAAGCTGTCGGGTGAAGGCAAGTTTGGCAAAATGGAACAGCTGATCCACCAGATCGCTTTTGGCGAATACCTCTGGCAGATCTATGGCGGCATTCCGATGAGCCAGAACGAAATCATCCGCTTGCAGGATCTGGGCCTCACCCAGGATGAGATGCGCGGGTTGATGCAGCCCGCCGTTATGACCCTGTGTGACAGCGGCAACAGCCAGGCCGCCCGCACCGCCCTGATGGAGCTGATGCAGGACAACGCTGGCTTTGCCACCTTCGGCGCCACCGGTCTGGACGAAGAGCTGGAGATGATCCGCGATCAGTTCCGCCGCTATGCAGATGAGCGAGTGATCCCCGAAGCGCATGAATGGCACCTCAAGGACGAGTTGATCCCGATGGAGGTCATCGAAGAACTGGCCGAAATGGGCGTCTTTGGCCTGACCATCCCGGAAGAGTTTGGTGGCCTTGGCATGTCCAAAGCCTCGATGGTGGTGGTGTCGGAAGAACTGTCGCGCGGCTATATCGGCGTTGGGTCTCTTGGCACCCGCTCTGAAATCGCCGCCGAGCTGATCCTTGCAGGCGGCACCGAGGCGCAGAAAGAACAGTGGTTGCCGAAATTGGCCAGCGGCGAAACCCTGCCCACTGCCGTTTTCACCGAACCAAACACCGGCTCTGACCTTGGTTCGCTGCGGACACGTGCGGTGAAAGGGGACGATGGCGACTACACCGTGACCGGCAACAAGACCTGGATCACCCACGCCGCCCGCACCCATGTGATGACCCTGCTGGCACGCACCGATCCAGACAGCGCTGACCACCGCGGCCTTTCGATGTTCCTGGCAGAGAAAACCCCGGGCGACGACGCAAACCCCTTCCCCACGGAAGGCATGACCGGCGGCGAGATTGAGGTGCTGGGCTATCGGGGAATGAAGGAATACGAACTGGGATTTGACGGCTTCAAGGTGAAGGGCGAAAACCTCCTTGGGGGCGAAGAAGGTCAGGGTTTCAAACAGCTGATGAAGACCTTTGAGGCCGCCCGCATCCAGACCGCTGCCCGTGCCATTGGCGTGGCGCAGAACGCGCTGGAGGTCGGCATGCAATACGCCAATGACCGCAAGCAGTTCGGCAAATCGCTGATCAACTTCCCGCGCGTCTCGGGCAAGCTGGCGATGATGGCGGTAGAGATCATGATTGCCCGTCAGTTGACCTATTTCTCAGCCTGGGAAAAGGACCACGATCAGCGCTGCGATTTGGAGGCCGGCATGGCCAAGCTGCTTGGCGCCCGCGTGGCCTGGGCATCGGCGGACAATGCGCTGCAAATCCACGGTGGCAACGGTTTTGCGCTGGAATATCAGGTCAGCCGGATCCTTTGTGATGCCCGGATCCTCAACATCTTTGAAGGGGCTGCCGAAATTCAGGCTCAGGTCATCGCCCGCCGTCTGTTGGGCTGACACCCGCCCCCAATGTGAATTCCCAGAGGGGGTACGGGTCCCCTCATCCCCAACTGATGCGGCCCCAGTGGCCGCATTTTTTTGGCGTGCAAGGGGGCCGGGCGCGGCCCGGCCTGCCTCCGGCGGGGATATTTTCGCCAAGAAGAAGGCCGCATCATTCTGGCACGCAGATCTCCCCTGCCCGCATGGCACGCCATGTCCGCAGCAGCAGCCCCAGGATAATCACGCTTAGGACTGTGAGGAGCCCGGTGCCAATGAGCTGATGTGCCATGCTGCCGGTGTTGGCGGCGAAGGTGAAGCTGGCGATGGTGACCGCCGCAAAGGGGAAACTCAGCGCCCAGAAGCTCAGCGCAAAGGGCAGTCGCAGGATGCGCGGCAATTGCAGTGCCACCAGCAGGGTGAAGAAATACGCCGCGTTGATCAGCAGGCGGGCGAAGGCATCGACCTCTCCATAGAGACGCACCCAGGCCAGGAACGCCACCGCAGGCGGGGCAATCAGGATCACCAGCGTGGGCTGCAGACGTCCGGGCAATGGGTCATGGAAGATCAGACGGTTCATCACCAGCGCCATCAGGACGATCCAGAACACCAGACCAACGGACATGAAATACCAGCTCAATTCAAAATAGCCCAATGGCACGCCCGCGATGGGGACAAAAACATTGCCCACCGCTGGAATGAACCAGGCGGGGCTGAGGTGCCCGGTCTGGAAAGACCGTGATGAAATCCAGCCGGTGACCACGGCCAGCGTCAGCACCGCCTGTAGCGCCATGCCGATGATCCACAGGAACTCGGCCAGTTGCGCGTTGCGGCTGAGGGTGGCAGATCCAAGTAGCAGCAGCGAGATCGAGACCGCTGGAAAGAAAGCCATTTTCACCGGATGGCGCCATTCCCCCATTACGGCGGCGGGGTATTGCAGGCATTTGGCCAGATACCCCATAGCCAGCAGGAAGAAGAGAAAACAGGTGAAGCCGTAAATCCCATGCGACAGGGTATGCGTCATGCCATAAATACCCTCGGCGGCCTGCACTGCGAGGGTTAGGCCGGACAGCCCCATGATGATCGCAAAGATTGTGATCGGGTAGTGTTCCAGCTTGCTGTGAGTAATGGCATCTGCGCCGTTTGGCTGTGTCATGGGGGGTCTTTTCGATACCTCTGTTTGACGTTTTGGCAGGCTGCAACCGCCCACATTCTTATTATTGCATATAATTGCCCGCAGCCTTGCGCCAGATCAACTGGCAGGGTGTGCGGCACAAACGCATTGGGGCCGAGAGTGCGCTCCCGGCCCCGCTTTGGTCAATGCAGAGTTTTGTGATCGCCACACCGGCGCGCCTGCCGGATCAATGGAAAATCCGCAACAGGAACAGGGTGATCCCCGGGAAGGCGACCAGAATGACCACCCGCACGATGTCCGAGGCAACAAAGTACATCACGGCCTTGTAGGTCTCGACCATCGGGGTCAGACGGTCCATCGAATTGATAACAAAGAGGTTCATCCCCACCGGTGGTGTGATTAGCCCAACCTCAACCACAATCAGCACAATGATGCCGAACCAGATCGCCGTTTCTTCCATCGTCAGACCAAAGTCCAACGTCGAAATAATCGGGAAGAAGATCGGGATCGTCAGCAGGATCATCGACAGGCTGTCCATCAGGCAGCCAAAGACCAGATACAGCGCCAGAATTATCGCCAGGATCGCCCAGGGCGAATAGCCCAGCCCGACCACATAGTTCGACAGTTCCTGCGGCACCTGTGTCAGCGCCAGAAACCCGTTGTAGAAGCCAGCCCCCAACACGATGAAGAAGATCATCGCAGTGTTTTTGGCCGTCGCGGTGAAGCTGCCAAGCAAGGTGTCTTTGGTCAGGCCGCCATTGAGGAAGGCAATCAGACCGGTGCCAAACGCACCAACAGCCGCGCCCTCGGTCGGGGTGAAGATGCCGGCGTAGATGCCGCCAACCACGGCCAGGAACACCAGCAGCACCGGCCAGACCTCTGCCAGGGCACGGAACCGTTCGGCCATCGGCATGGCCGGGCGCACGCCGGCGCTGTCAGGGTGCATGCGGACATAGATCGAGATGGTGATCATATAGCCGATCGCGGCCAGAATCCCCGGCACAAAGGCTGCCAGAAACAGCTTGGCGATGTTCTGTTCGGTCAGGATCGCGTAGATCACCAGTATGACCGAAGGCGGGATCAGGATACCCAACGTGCCGCCCGCTGCCAGAGTGGCGGTGGAAAAGCCACCAGAGTAGCCGTAGCGGCGCAGCTCTGGCAGGGCGACCTGGCTCATGGTGGCGGCGGTGGCCAGCGAGGAGCCACAGATCGAGCCGAAGCCCGCGCAGGCCCCGACCGAGGCCATGGCCACACCGCCGCGACGGTGGCCTAGAAAGGCCTCAGCCGCTTTGAACAGCGCCTGGCTCATGCCGCCAAGGGTTGCGAAATGCCCCATCAGAATGAACATCGGCACAATCGACAGCGAGTAGCTGGAGAAGGTCGAATAGGTTTCCGTCTTCAGCTTGGCCAGCGCCATATTGGTGCCGCCAGTGACCATATAGAGACCGCCCAGCCCGACCAGGAACATCGACAGCCCGATCGGAATACGCAGGAAGATCATCAACAGTAGGACCGGGAAGGACGTCAGCCCGATTTCTAGATTGGTCAATGCTCTGCCCCTTCTTGCACGATGAGCTCACGGTTGGTGACAAACTCGCCCAGACGCATCATGGCGACATAGGCAGAAACAAAGGCGGCCACGCAGGCCGAGGCGAAACTGGCGGCATAGGCCCACCAGATCGGGAATTGCAGCAGAAAGGTGGTTTCGCCATAGAGCATCTTGGACTGCATCCCTGCATTCAGACGCCAGGCGATCAGGGCGAGCACCAGCGCAAACAGCACCTCGCCAACCAGCGTGATGAACCGGTTCACACGCAGCGGAAACCGCGACGTGAAGATATCAACCGAGGCATGGCCACCGGTAATCTGGCACAGCGGCAGGAAGGCAAAGATCGTAAAGGCGATGCCCGCCTCGACCAGTTCAAAATCGCCCAGGATCGGACCAATGCCCGTATCCAGCAATGTCTTGGCAAACCCGCCAAGCAGGGCCTCTGACAGCCCGCTGTGCAACATCGTGTTAAGCGTCCGCCCCAATACCGACACGCAGGTGATCAGGATCAGCGCGGTCAGCACCACCCCGCCAACCATCGCCATCGCGCGCGCAAGTCCCATCATGAAACGATGCATTCTATCCCCTTCTCTCCCGCTCGGGAGAATTCCAGCGTCCCCGCTGAGAGTGGAAAGGCCACGGCGTTGCCGCCGTGGCCCGCGTTCCTCAAAACCCTAAAGGGTCTTACATGGAGTGTTTGGCGATCAGCGCTTTGGCCTGATCCAGCAGGGCCTGACCGTCAAAACCTTTGCCGTTCATTTCTTCGACCCAATCGGCCTCTTCGTTGGCGGCAGCGGCTTTCCATTCGGCAACCTGATCTTCCCCCAGTTCGATGATGTTGTTGCCACGGTCGGTGGCGAACTTCAGGCCCGGGGCGTCATAGTCCTGCATGGTCTTACCGGCCCATGCAGAAACATCCGCACCCGAGTTTGAATCGATCACGGCCTTCAGATCATCCGGCAGGGCCATGTACTTCTCTTTGTTCATCGCGAAGATGAAGGTGGTGGTGTAGAGCGAGCTGTCGCCGAACGAAGTGTGGTTTTCCACCAGTTCCGGCACCTTCAGCGCACCGGTCACTTCCCACGGGATAACAGTGGCGTCGATCACACCTTTCGACAGCGCCTCAGGCACGGCCGGCACCGGCATGCCAACAGGGGTGGCGCCCAGCGACGAGAACATCTTGTTGGTCACGCGGGTCGGCGCACGCAATTTCACACCGTTCAGATCCGACACCGAGGTGATCGGCTCTTTCGAGTGGATCAGGCCAGGGCCATGCACCCAAACCGCAATCACTTTGAACGGGGCGTATTCCTTGTCCAGCATGTTGGCTTCGGCATAGTCCCAGTAAGCGCGGCTGGTGGCTTCGGCATCAGTCATCATGAAGGGCAGTTCAAACACTTCACCCTGCGGGAAACGGCCGGGGCTGTAGCCCGGAACGGTCCAAACGATGTCAGCGATGCCGTCCTGCACCTGACCGATCAACTCGGGCGGGGTGCCGCCCAGCTGCATGGCGGGGTAGCGGGCGATCTTGATGCGGCCTTCGGATTCGGCCTCAACCTTGTCGGCCCAGACGTCCAGAATGTGCTTGGGGACGTTTGCCTGCGCTGGCAGGAACTGGTGCAGGTTCAAGGTCACATCGGCTGCAAATGCAGTCACGGTTGTTCCCATCAGCACAGCCGCCGTAGCAACACCACGCAGAGCGTTCTTCAGAATGGTCATGTCTTTCCTCCCATGAACCTAGGTCTAGTCCCGCAATTGCGGGGATGATGGTCCCACACGCCCCTCCCCGGGCGGGTGAAAGAAGCCCGTTCAGGGCTCGTAATCAGGTTGCTGCGCCGGATGTGCGGCGGCAAAGGCCTCTAGGTCATTGCAAGAGTTGCAGACCTCACGCACCCGGTGCAACCCGGTAATATCCACGCCGAACCGTTCGGCGGAAAACACTTGCGGCACCAGACAGATATCGGCCAGCCCCGGGGTGTCCCCAAAGCAGAACCGTGTGTCCGTGCCCGCCTCATTCAGCAGGGCCTCACAGGCGGCCAAACCGTCGCCGATCCAGCGGTGCAGCCACTGTGTCACCTGCGTATCATCGCAGCCCAGCGGCCCACGCAGATGCTGCAGCACCCGCAGATTTTGCAACGGATGAATCTCACAAGCGATCGCCTGGGCAAATCCCCGCACCAACGCGCGTTGCTCCCTCTCCACAGGCAGCAGCGGCACCTCGGGGTGTGTTTCTTCCAGCCATTCCAAAATGGCCAGCGACTGCCGCAAAACGGCGCCTGTTGGCGTCACCAGCACCGGCAGCAGTTCCTGCGGGTTTAGCGTGGCAAACGCCGCCTCTTTCTGAGCGCCGTTTTTCAGGTGCACAGGGGTGAAGTCGTATTGCACCCCTTTCAGATTGAAAGCGATGCGGCAGCGGTAAGAGGACGACGAACGGAAGTAGCCGTAGAACTTCGGCGCCTGTTCCGTTGTGACTTCTGTGTGCTGCATACCGCCCTCCCCGACAGATAATGCACATGTTAACTATATGTCGGTACATCTGGCAACACCCTGCCAAAGATTTATTGACGATGTCAATTAAATCAAAACCAACCCTGCGGTCAGTTTTGTTGCAAAAAGAAAGAAAATGCAAGATTTTGCGCAGATTTTTGGAACATTCTTTTCCTGCTGATTTTCCAAAGAAAAGAGCCGCCCCGCAGGTTTCCCCTGCGAGGCGACTCTATTTTTCCCATCTTGTTGGCCACCAAATCTAAAGAATCACCAAGGGAGATTCCCTACGCGGATGACCGCCCAATGAGGCTTAGTTCAGCGCCTTATCGGTGATGGCATGGGTCCAGGCGCCTTCAGGCTTCTTGGTGATGACAGGGTCAGAACCACCCGACATCAGCGACGAAACGGTGCGGTCGAAGTCGGCCGGATCCAGCGCGCCGTTGCTGCCGGCTGTCAGTTTGGCAATCTCGCCCATCATGCGGATCTGATGCTCTTCGGTCTGTGCACCCGAAGCATCGTTGTCCAGAACGATCATCGCCGCCTCTTCCGCGTTCTCCTCGGCCCATTTCCAGCCCTTCATCGAGGCCCGCACAAAGCGCACCATTTTATCTTCAAAGGCCGGATCTTTCAGGTTCTCTTCCATGACATACATGCCATCTTCCAGCGTCGCGACGCCCTGATCCTCATACTTGAAAACCACCAGATCGTCCGGGCTGAGGCCCGCATCAATGATCTGCCAGTATTCGTTATAGGTCATGGTCGACACACAGGCTGCCTGCCCTTGCAGGATCGGATCCACGTTGAAACCCTGTTTCAACACGGTCACGCCAGCGTCCCCGCCATCGGTGCTGAGACCCAGTTTGCTCATCCAGCTGAGGAAGGGGTATTCATTGCCAAAGAACCAGACACCCAGCGTTTTACCGGCGAAATCTTCCGGCCCGGAAACGCCTGCATCCTTGCGGCAGGTCAGCATCATGCCCGAGGATTTGAACGGCTGGGCGATGTTGACCAGACCCAGACCTTTCTCACGGCTGGCCAGTGCCGACGGCATCCAGTCCAGCACCACGTCAGCACCACCACCGGCGATCACCTGAGCAGGCGCAATGTCCGGGCCACCGGGTTTGATGGTCACGTTCAGGTCTTCTTCGGCGTAGAACCCCTTGTCCAGCGCCACGTAGTAGCCCGCGAACTGCGCTTGTGTCACCCACTTCAGCTGCAGCGTCACATCATCCGCAGCCTGCGCCATTCCGGCCCAGACACCCATGGCTGCAACCCCGAGGGACTTGATCATCGTTTTCATGTCATACACTCCTTGTTGTTTTCCCTAGTTGGTTATGGCTTTGGTTTAATTGATTTAGCCACGTTGCGACGGGTGCCAGAAGGTCAGCGCCTTCTCCAGTAAGGCGACCCCGCCGTAGAAGGCCGAGCCCACAATCGCGGCAACCACGATTTCAGCCCAGACCAGATCCAACGCCAGTTGCCCGACGCTGGTCGAAATACGGAACCCCATGCCTTTGATGGGAGATCCGAAGAACTCCGCCACGATGGCACCAATCAGCGCCAGGGTGGTAGTGATTTTTAACCCGTTGAAGATGAATGGCATCGCGGCAGGCAACCTGAGCTTCAACAGAGTCTGCCAATAGCTCGACGCGTAGGTCCGCATCAGATCGCGTTGCATCTTGTCGGTGGCCTGCAGCCCCTCGACCGTGTTCACCAACATCGGGAAGAACACCATGACCACCACAACCGCCGCCTTGGACTGCCAGTCAAAGCCGAACCACATCACCAGAATCGGCGCCATGCCTACAATCGGCAAAGCGGCCACGAAATTGCCCACCGGCAAGAGGCCACGCTGCAGGAAGGGGAAGCGGTCAATCACCACTGCAATCAGGAAGGCCGAACCACAGCCCAGCACATAGCCCGACAGCGCCCCTTTGATCACGGTCTGCACAAAGTCCTGCCACAGAATGTGGGTGGATTGCGCAAAAGTCACTGCAATGACCGAAGGCGCTGGCAACAGCACCGGTGACACTTCAAAGCCACGGACCACCGCTTCCCAGATCAAAATCAGCGTGACGCCGAAAATCACCGGCACCGCCAAGGCGGTGACCCGCGACTTGGGCAGCTGCGACAACCAAACATTGGCGCGCCAGCCGACCAGCCAGCTGACCAGTCCAAAGACAATCCACATCATTGTGCCATCCCCATCTTTCTAAGGGTGATCTTCTGGATCATCCCGATCAACGCCACCAACAGCGCTGCCAAAGCCGCCGCCATAATCAGCGCACTCCAGATCTGAATGGTCTGGCCGTAATAGCTGCCCGCCAGCAGACGTGCGCCCAATCCAGCCACAGCCCCCGTCGGCAATTCGCCCACAATGGCCCCCACCAGCGAGGCCGCCATCGCCACTTTCAAAGAGGCAAAGAGGAACGGCATCGAAGACGGCAGACGCAGACGCCAAAACTCTTGCCCCGAGGTGGCATTCCAAGTCCGCATCTGATCCAGCTGCATGCCATCAGGGCTGCGCAGGCCTTTCACCATGCCGACAACCACGGGGAAAAACGACAGATACATCGAAATCATCGCCTTCGGCAGCAGGCCCGAGATGCCCACCGCGTTCAAAACCACGATAATCATCGGCGCAATCGCCAGAATGGGGATCGTCTGACTGGCAATCACCCAGGGCATCACACTCATATCCATGACCCGATTGTAGACAATCCCAATGGCCAGAAGGATGCCAAAGCTGGTGCCCATCACAAATCCCAACATGGTGGCTGAGAGGGTGATCCAGCTGTGATAGATCAGCGACCGCTTCGAGAAAGCCCGCCCTTTGGCAACCATCTCCCCAGTGGTTTTCCAGATCTCAGCGACCACCTGATGCGGCGCCGGCAGCTTGGGTTTCTTTTGGCTCCAGGTGTCAGCGACAAGCGCGGTGAAACTCAGTTCAACATTGTTGCGCTTGGCCTGATCCTTGGCCCAGGGCGTGTTCAAGGCCACGGCAGCGGCATACCAGATCACAAAAATTGCCGCGACCACAGTTAGGATCGGAATGAGGGATCTCATGCCATGCCCCCCTGCTCTTTCAATGATCCGCAAATACTCATCTGACGCCGCATGAGGCACGCGTAGTTTTTTGAGTATTTTAAGATCATTGAAAGGAATTTGTGGTTTTCTGCCACCACGGTACAGGCTGGAGAGCCGATGACCGTGATCGTTGAAAGGGCCCGTCCCCTTAACCCGAAGGCGGGGCGATGGTGCAGTGGGGGACGCCCTGCTGCGCCGCGTCGCGTCAGATTCTTCGAATCAGTCATAGGCATGCCCCGCGCGCAGCCCGTCGCGCACACGGTGCGCGATCTCCAGAAACTCGGGGGAATCGCGAATATCCAACGGGCGCTCTTTCGGCAGGGTGCTTTCGATCACGTCGGTGATCCGTCCCGGCCGCGGGCTCATCACCACGATCTTGGTCGAGAGATACACCGCCTCGGGAATCGAATGGGTCACAAAGCCGATGGTTTTGTTGGTGCGCGCCCAGAGCTTCAGCAGCTGTTCATTCAGGTGATCGCGCACGATTTCGTCCAACGCACCAAAGGGCTCATCCATCAATAGAATGTCCGCATCAAAGGCCAAAGCCCGCGCAATTGACGCCCGTTGCTGCATGCCGCCTGAAAGCTGCCAAGGGAATTTCTTCTCAAAACCTTCCAGTTCCACCAGTTCCAACACACGGCCAATGCGTTCCTGTTGCTCGGGTTTGGAGTATCCCATGATCTCCAATGGCAGGCTGATGTTGCCCCCAATCGTGCGCCACGGGTAAAGCCCGGCGTGCTGGAACACATAACCATAGGCCCGTGCTTTACGGGCCTCCTCGGCGCTGACACCATTGACGGTGATGCTGCCCGCGGTGGGGTGTTCCAGATCGGCCATACAGCGCAGGAAAGTTGTCTTGCCGCAGCCCGAAGGCCCGATAAAGCTGACAAAATCCCCTTTGTGAATGTCCAGATCGACGTCCTTCAAGGCATGTACGGGCCCGTCGTTGGTCTGAAAGGTCAGCGACAGATTATTCGCGCTGATGACAGTGGTATTGGTCACGTCCCTGTGTCTCCGTTACTGCGTGAGAAGTCGCAGCATTTTGTTCTTTTATGTCAACGACAAACGCCCCGAACATGGTTCGGGGCGCTGCCAAAATCAGATCCCTGCCGGAATATTCAGCGGATCACGGTTGATCTGCTTCGGCGCGGTCAGTTCCTTCCACTTGGACAGGGCGACGGAGGCCGAGTTGAAGGCTGGACGCGGCACAAAACGGCCCCGGCCCGGCTGCGGCTGGCTGTTCTGCCCCCAGGCCCAGATGACCTCGCCACGGCTGAGTGTGTAGCGCGCCTGTGCCTTGACCTGGAAATCCTCAAAGACGTTGTAATCCAACACAGAATGATGGTTCGATGCCGAAATGGTCTTCGAAATTTTCGGGTCCCAGACCACGATGTCAGCATCCGCCCCTTCCACAATCGCACCCTTCTTGGGGTAGATGTTGAGGATCTTCGCCACATTGGTCGAAGTGGCCGCGACAAATTCATTTGGTGTCAGACGACCGGTTTCCACCCCTTCGGTCCAAAGCACCGCCAGACGTTCCTCCAGCCCGTTGGAGCCGTTGGGGATCAGGCAGAAATTGTCTTTGCCCATCAGTTTCTGATCGCTGGTAAAGGCCGCGTGGTCGGTGGCCACCACCTGCAGGCTGCCCGATTGCAAACCGGCCCAGAGGCTGTCCTGATGGTCCTTGGAGCGGAATGGCGGCGACATCACGCGACGCGCCGAATGCATCCAGTCGCCTTTGTAATACTCGCTTTCATCCAGCGTCAAGAACTGGATCAGCGGCTCGCCATAAACCCGCATACCCTTCTGGCGCGCACGTCGGATCGCCTCATGCGCCTGCTCACAGGAGACATGCACAATATAGAGCGGCACACCTGCGGCATCGGCAATGGTGATTGCCCGGTTGGCGGCCTCCCCTTCAAACTCAGGTGGGCGGGAATAGGCGTGGCCTTCGGGGCCAGTGATGCCCTTGGCCAACATCTCCTGCTGCAGATCCGCCACCAGATCGCCGTTCTCCGCATGCACCATCGGCAGCGCCCCCAGCTCTTTACAGCGTTTGAACGAGGCATACATTTCGTCGTCCTCGATCATCAAGGCGCCTTTATAGGCCATGAAATGTTTGAACGAGTTCACCCCCATGTCGACGGCGTCTTTCATCTCGTCAAAGATGGTCTCGTTCCAGCCGGTGATCGCCATGTGATAACCGATGTCCGAACAGATCTGCGGCGCCGATTTGCGGTGCCATTCGTTGATCGCGTTCTTAATCGACCCGTCTTCCCCCGGCAGGCAGAAATCGACCAGCATGGTGGTGCCGCCCGTGGCCGCCGCCCAAGTGCCGCTTTCAAAAGTCTCGGCTGCGGTGGTGCCCATGAAAGGCATCTCAAGATGGGTGTGTGGGTCAATCCCACCGGGGATCACATAGGCGCCTTCAGCGTCGATATATTCGTCACCCTTCAGATCTTCACCGATCTGTTTGATCACCTCGCCCTCGATCAGCACATCGGCCTTCCAGGTGCGGTCGGCGGTGCAAACAATGCCGCCTTTGATCACTTTGGTTGTCATTGTTCTTCTCCCATTGTCGCGGGTGGGCTCTTGTTTCTTCTTGGCCCAAGTATCCCGGGGGTCCGGGGGCAGCGCCCCCGGTATGTTCTGAGGTTAGTCTACCACCTGCGCGGTCTCCAAGACCGCATGCAGCAGCACATCGGTGCCTGCAGCGGCCCAGTCTTTGCTGATTTCCTCGGCTTCATTGTGCGACAGGCCATCCACACAGGGGCACATGATCATCGCGGTGGGGGCCACGTCATTGACCCAGCAGGCATCATGGCCGGCGCCGGAAACGATATCCATATGGCTGTAGCCCAGCCGTTCCGCCGCATCCCGTACGGCACTCACACAAGCCGCGTCAAAGGCAGGCGGATCAAACTGGCCAACAATTTCCCAGTCCAGCCCAACCTCGATCTCTTCACAAAGCTTCGGCGCCTTCTCAGCAAACTCCGCCAGCATCGCGTCGATCACCTCTTGCAGGTGGCTGCGGAAATCGATGGTAAAGACCACCTTGCCCGGAATGATGTTGCGTGAGTTCGGATAGACATCCACATGGCCAATCGCGCCTACCGCATTGGGCTGATGTTTCATCGCAATCTCATGTACCAGCTCGGTGATACGGGCCAGACCACGGCCAGCGTTTTTACGCATCGGCATCGGGGTAGAGCCGGTGTGGCTTTCCTTGCCAGTCACGGTACATTCGATCCAGCGCAGGCCCTGGCCGTGGGTCACAACACCGATGTCTTTGCCCTCAGCCTCCAGAATGGGGCCCTGTTCGATGTGCAGCTCAAACATCGCGTGCATCTTACGCGCACCGACTTCTTCGTCGCCGATCCAGCCGATCCGGGCAATTTCATCGCCAAAGCGTTTGCCCTCAGCATCAACCCGATCATAGGCCCAGTCCTGGGTATGACGGCCCGTGAATACACCCGAGGCCAGCATGGCCGGGGCAAAACGTGTGCCCTCTTCATTGGTCCAGTTGGTGACCACAATCGGATGTTTGGTCTTCACCCCCAGATCATTCATGGTGCGGATCACTTCCAACCCGCCCAGAACGCCAAGGACACCATCGTATTTGCCGCCGGTCGGCTGGGTATCAAGGTGGCTGCCCATGTAGACCGGCAGCGCATCAGGATCAGAGCCTGCGCGGGTTGCAAACATATTGCCCATGGTGTCCAGCCCCATGGTCATACCCGCCGCCTCGCACCAGGACTGGAACAGGGCGCGGCCCTCAGCGTCCTCATCGGTCAGGGTCTGGCGGTTGTTGCCGCCCGCGATCCCGGGGCCGATCTCGGCCATATCCATCAGACTGTCCCAAAGACGGTCGCCATTGATTTTCAGATTTTCGCCCGGCGCAGACATGCCGTTCTCCCTCCGCAATTCTCATTGGAGGGTCGCCGTCCTATCCGCGATCGGTCTTTTTGATCTGGCTGGAGAGCGGCGCCCTCTTGCTGCTTTTTTACCATTTGGTAAAGTGACGATTGCGAACGTAAGTCCACCTGTCAAGAAAACTCTTTGATCGACGGGTGTAGATTGAGCCACTAATGACGACGCGACCATTTTCGCGGCACTGAATCCAGAGGTCCAGATGACTCACAGCGAGACGGCCAAAGACGGCACCCAAAACGCAACGCCTGAGAAGAAGCCCAGCCGCATCCAGCTGCGCAATCGCAAACGGATCCTGGATGCCGCGCTGGAGGTGTTTTCCCAGTTCGGCTATCGCGGGGCGACGCTGGATCAGATCGCAAAAGAGGCGGGGTTGTCGAAACCCAACATCCTTTACTATTTCGATGGGAAAGAAGCGATCCATGTGGCACTGCTGAACACCTTGATGGAGACCTGGCTGGACCCGCTGGCCGAGCTGAATCCCGCGGGCGACCCGCTGGAAGAGGTGCTGTCCTACATCCACCGCAAAGTACAGATGAGCCGCGAATTTCCACGGGAATCCAGACTGTTCGCCAATGAAATCCTACAAGGCGCTCCGCGTATGAAGCCACATCTTCTGAGCGGGTTGAAACCGCTGGTCGATGAAAAATCGGCGCTTCTGCAGGACTGGATGGACCAAGGCAAACTGGCCAGAGTTGACCCGCGCCATCTGCTCTATTCGATCTGGGCCACCACCCAGCATTATGCGGATTTCGAAGTGCAGGTTGGCATTCTGAGCGCCTCGGAAAAGGACCCGCTCGAAGGGGCCGAAGCCTATCTGGACACAATGTTCCGCAAGTTGCTGACCCCCTGATTGGGGCGCTGCCCCAAACCCGGGGATATTCGAACCAAGAGGAAAGCGCCTTTCAACGATCCTCAAATACTCATTGCATCAGATGTAAAAAAGCGCCCCGGCTTCAAGTCGAGGCGCTTTGTTTTTGGGTTTGGGCGTTCCGGCGCCTTATTCAGCCGCCTCAAAATTCGAGGGGTTGTTGGGGTGCTGGGTCCAGTTGCCATAATCGGCGGGAACCGTTTCACCCGTGCGTTCGTCCAGCTGGCCGGCCTCTACACGTTCCATGGTGATACAATCCTCAATTGGGCAGACGTTGACGCAGAGGTTACAGGCGACACATTCGTCGTCTTTCACCGTAAAGACCCGGTCCTCGGACATATCGATGGCCTGGTGACTGGTGTCTTCGCAGGCGGCGAAGCAACGGCCACAGCTGATGCAGGCGTCCTGATCGATCTTGGCTTTGGTCACATAGTTCAGGTTCAGATACTGCCAGTCGGTGACATTGGGCACCGCGCGGCCGACCAGCTCCTTGGTCGAGGTCATGCCCTTGCGGTCCATATAGTCGCTGAGGCCGGAAATCATTTCCTCAACCACTTTGAAGCCGTAGGTCATTGCAGCGGTACAGACCTGCACGTTGCCCGCCCCCAGCGCCATGAACTCGGCCGCGTCGCGCCAGGTGGTCACGCCACCAATACCCGAGATCGGCAGGCTTGCGGTCTCCGGGCTACGGGCGATTTCTGCCACCATGTTCAGCGCAATCGGCTTCACCGCCGGGCCGCAATAGCCGCCGTGGGTGCCTTTGCCGTCAATTGTTGGCTCCGGTGCAAAATCATCCAGATCGACCGAGGTGATCGAGTTGATCGTGTTGATCAAGCTCACCGCATCGGCGCCACCGCGCAGGGCTGCTTCGGCCGGTTTGCGCACATCGGTGATGTTTGGGGTCAGCTTCACGATGCAGGGCATCTTGGAGTATTGTTTGACCCAGGATGTCACCATCTCGATGTATTCCGGAACCTGCCCAACCGCAGAGCCCATGCCCCGTTCGGCCATACCATGCGGACAGCCGAAGTTCAGCTCAACCCCATCTGCACCAGTGTCTTCGATGCGGTGCAGGATGTCTTTCCAGCTTTGCTCGTCACAGGGCACCATCAAGGAGATGATAACCGCACGATCTGGATAGTCGCGCTTCACCGATTTGATTTCGCGCAGGTTGGTTTCCAGCGGACGGTCGGTGATCAGCTCAATATTGTTGAGCCCCAGGAGGCGACGGTCCGCGCCCCAGATCGCGCCGTAGCGCGGGCCGTTGACGTTGACCACGGGCGGGCCTTCGGAACCGAGGGTTTTCCAGACCACACCGCCCCAGCCGGCCTCAAAGGCGCGGCGGACGTTGTATTCCTTGTCTGTGGGCGGCGCAGAGGCCAGCCAGAAGGGGTTTGGGGATTTAATCCCGATGAATTCGCTTGTGAGATCGGCCATTGTGCTATCTCCCTTTGCTTACGCCGACAGGGCGGCGTGAATGTCTTCGGCCGCGTCACGACCTTCGGCCACGGCGGTCACGGTCAGGTCATCCCCACCCGAGGCGCAATCGCCCCCGGCCCAGACGCCATCCAGACTGGTGCGGCCCGTTTCGCTGACAGTGATCTTGCCGCGGTCCACAGCGGGCAGGTCGTCACCGCCCAGCTGCTGACCAATGGCCTTGAACACCTGATCGGCAGCCAGACGTACCGTCTGCCCTGTGGGGTTCAGATCATTGTCGGTGTATTCAAACTCTATCTCCTGCACGGCGCCATTGCCGATCACCGCTTTGGGCAAAGCATTGGTGATGATGCGCACGCCTTTGGTGGCAGCGAGTTCCTGTTCAAACTCCGACGCGTTCATCCGGTCTTTGCCACGGCGATAGACCAGGCTGACGTTCAGCGCACCGAGGAGTTTGGCCTGCACAGCCGCGTCCACAGCGGTCATGCCGCCACCAATGACAACAACGTCCCGGCCAATTTCGACCGCACCCAGATCATCCGCCTGACGCAGCTCTGCGATGAAGTCGACCGCGTCCAGCACGCCGTCCTTGTCTTCACCTTCCACGTTCAAGGCGTTCACACCGGCCAGACCGATGCCTAGGAACACAGCGTCATAATCGGATTTCAGCTTGTCCAACGACAGCCCTGCGCCGAGACCTTTGCCATGCTCAACGGTGATGCCACCGATCTGCATCAGCCAGTCGACCTCTTTCTCAGCGAAGTTGTCGACCGATTTATAGGCGGCGATGCCAAATTCGTTCAGGCCACCGGATTTGGCACGGGCATCAAATAGGGTGACGTCATGCCCCTTGGTCGCCAGACGGTGGGCACAGCTGAGGCCCGCAGGACCGGCGCCGACAACAGCAACCTTCTTGCCGGTTGCGGCGGCGCGTTCAAACGGATGCACACCCGCCGCCATCAGCGTGTCGGTGGCGTAGCGTTGCAGATTGCCGATCTCGACCGGCTTGCCTTCGGCGGTTTCGCGCACGCAGACCTGCTCACACAGGGTTTCGGTCGGGCAGACACGGGCACACATGCCGCCAAGGATGTTCTGCTCCAGAATGGTTTTCGCCGCTGCTTCCGGGGTGCCGGTTGCGATCTGGCGAATAAAGAGCGGGATGTCGATGTCCGTCGGACAGGCCGTCATACACGGCGCGTCGTGACAGAAATAGCAACGATCCGCGGCGACAAGCGCCTCGTGATCGTCAAGGGGCGGATGCAGGTCCGAAAAGTTATCGACCAGATCCTCCGCAGGAAGCCGCCCAGCAACAATGCCTGGCGTCAGCGCGTTCGAAGTCATGAATACCTCCACTGAGCTTGGTTTTGTCTTCTTTTTTGTGAATCAGTTTGCACCGTTTCATTTTTTTATCAACTGGTAAAATTTAAGCAGTTTGCGAAAAACACATTTGGGCGGCCTTTGCCCACCCTCCTCAGGAATGAGGATTTAGACTTGCCCCACGCCCCGTTAGGCCCTTCACTCTGACAAGACTTCGACGTCTGCCTGGTAGCGGCGGCGTCCCCAGAACCAAAGGATGGCACCCCATGGGTCTGCGCTTTTTCTCGGACAAAACCCGTCCTGTTCACCAGGGTCCCTACCCGCTGGAAACCCTGGCACGGTTGGGGGATCTGCCGGACCTTTCCGGACTGCCCGAATGGACCCCCACATCCTTCCGCCGCCCCGACGCGCCTGAAAGCATCGTCAACGCCATGGGCGAGTATCAGGCGATGTTGGATGCGATCCGCGACGGGGCCGTCAACCGGCTGCAATCCGAGATCCCGAGCGACCCAACAGAACGCGCCAATCATCTGAAATCTTTCGGTTATTTTAGCGACGCCAGCATGGTTGGCATCTGTAAGCTGCCGGATGCGGCACGGCTTGAAACGCCCGTTCTCAACCCCGACATTCAGCGTCTGGCGGAGGCCTTGAAAACCCGTCAGACCAAGACCCTGGCCTCTGGCATCGACATGATTATGGCCGAGTTGAAAGAGGCGATGAGCGCCAAGCCCTCCTCGATCGAGTCACATGAATTTGCGCTGGTATTCCTCTATGAATACCCGCGCGATCCGGACGCGGATGAAGCCGGCGCAGCGTGGTTTCAGGACGCACAGGCGCAGCGAGCCTGCCTGCGCGCCAATGAAACTGCGGCGGTGCTGGCCAACTACATCCGCCTGCTTGGCTGGGGGGCCAAAGCGCATTCTGGGGCCTCATCAGATGTGGATCTGAACCGGCTAGCCGTGGCGGCCGGACTGGCGACAATTGAAGGCGATCAGCTGATTGCCCCTTGGTTGGGCAGCCGATTCGGGCTCGCGGCGGTGACCTGCACCCTGCCGATCACGCCAGATCGCCCCCTCGCGCCGATGAAAGCACAGCCCTGGTCGGCCACCAAGGGCCTCAGCTGGCAGCTGGGCACCAAAAGCGCCAAGTCGGGCCTCAACCGCGATCCCTATGCCAAACGGCGCTTTGCTGACGGCGCCCATCCGTTTGAACGGCTGAAGCGGGTGGACGACCCCACAACCTATATCGACGAGGCCCATGTTGCCCGCGTCCCCAAACGCACCGATATGTTTGCCCGTGCCCTGTTTGGCGACATGGGAAAACATGTGCAGGACGCCACTAAAAACGGCCATTACGTTCGCAAGTCCGCCCCCAGCTTTGCCCAGCGGCGGGCGCTTGGTGCCTTTGTGGTGATCCAGAACGGCGATCCCAACCCCGAGGGCAAACGCCCCACCAGTCCCGAAGAAAATGCACTGAACATCAAGGCAACCAGCTATTTCCTTGGTGCCGATGCTGTGGGGATCAGCCGTTGCCCCGATTGGGCCTGGTACAGCCACGATGCTGCCGGTGAAGAAATCACGCCGCGCCACGGCAACGCAATCTCGATGATCATCGATCAGGGCCGCGAAACCATGGAGGGTTCATCCGGCGATGACTGGATCGCGGTGGCCCAGTCCATGCGCGCCTACTTGCGCTTTTCGCTGCTGGGGGGGGTGATCGCCCAACAGATCCGCAACCTTGGCTATTCTGCCAAGGCCCACACCGTGATGGACGGCGAGGTACTGCAACCACCGCTGCTGTTGCTCAGCGGTCTAGGTGAGGTCAGCCGCATTGGCGAGGTGATCCTCAACCCCTATCTTGGCCCGCGTCTCAAATCCGGCGTGGTCACCACCGACATGCCAATGGCCCATGACAAGCCAATCGATTTCGGCCTGCAAAAATTCTGCGAAAGTTGCAACAAATGTGCCCGCGAATGCCCCTCCGGGGCGATCACAGCGGGGCCGAAACTGATGTTCAACGGCTATGAGATCTGGAAATCCGACAGCCAAAAATGTGCCACCTACCGGATCACCACGCCGGGTGGCGCCATGTGTGGCCGCTGCATGAAGACCTGCCCGTGGAACCTGGAAGGTCTGTTTTCCGAAGCGCCGTTCCGCTGGGCCGCCTCCAACATCCCCGCCGCTGCCTCTGTACTGGCCAAGCTGGACGACACGCTGGGCAACGGCGGGCTGAACGATGTGAAGAAGTGGTGGTGGGATCTGGAACTGTCCGAGGACGGCGCCTACTACCCCACCAAACACCCGCTGAACCGGCGCGACCTGCAGACGGATCTGGACCTGCGCTATGAGGATCAGACCCTCGCGGTCTACCCCGCCAACCTTGCCCCGCCGCCCTGGCCTTACCCGCATCCGATGGACCGTGAGGCAGGCATTGCCGCTTATGAGGCAATGATCCCCGCCGAGGAATACCGCGCCAAACTGCTGGCCGGTGACCTGTCGGCGCTGCATATCACCCAGCCTGTGACGGACGCGCCGGTGATCCGGGTTGAGATTAAGAAAGCCGAAGCGATGACTGCGGATGTGACGAAGTATGAATTCGCCACGCTGGATGGCACCCCCCTGCCGGATTGGACAGCCGGAGCACATCTGGACGTTCTGGTCGCGCCGGAATTCCTGCGGCAGTATTCGATGTCGGGCAACCCCTCCGAAACCGGGCGCTATCAGATCGGAGTGCTGCGCGAAGACGAAGGTCGCGGAGGTTCGGCCCTGTTGCACCGGATCTTTGATGAGGGGCGGAAAGTCTTTATTTCCAAACCGATCAACCACTTCCCGCTGGCGGAAGAGGCTGAAAAGACATTCTTGATGGGCGGTGGCATCGGCATCACGCCGATGATCGCTTTTGCGCATCGGTTGCATGATTTGGGCAAGGATTTTGCACTACATTATTCCTGCTCCAGCCGTGCCAATGCGGGCTATCTGGACGATCTGGCCGCCATGCCCTGGGCCGACAAGGTGCATTACCACTTCAGCGATGAAGGCACCCGCGCCGATCTGGATCAGGTCCTGTCCGGCTACGCCGACGGCTGGCATGTCTACACCTGTGGCCCCGACCGCTTTATGGCCGGTGTGATGGAGGCAGCCGAACGGCAAGGTTTCCCCGAAGAGACGCGGCATCTGGAATATTTCAACGTTCCCGAACAGCCCGACTATGAAAACCACCCCTTCACCCTGAAACTGAAGGATGGCCGCCGTCTGGAGGTCCCAGAGGACAAGACGGCCAGTGATGTCTTGCTGGAAAACGGGGTGCATGTGGACGTGAAATGCGCCGATGGCATCTGCGGTGTCTGCAAATGTGGTCTGGTGGCCGGTGAGGTAGAACACCGCGATTTTGTGCTGTCGAACAAGCAGCGGGAAACGGGCATCATACTGTGCCAGTCCCGCGCAGCTGAGGCAGGTGGTGAGATTGAGATTGACCTCTGAGGTGCGTAGGGAACCACGCCGGGGGCAGAAGCCCCCCACGTGACCCTTCTGTGACACTTTCACCCCCGGAAAACTCTGCAGTTGCAAAACGAAATGCTGCAGCGTAGCATTTCCCTATGACCAGCAAACCGCGCCTCTCTAAAGCCGACTGGTTGAAAACCGGTTTTGCCGCCCTCGCTGAGGACGGCCCAAACGCCTTGAAGGCGGAACCACTGGCCCGCCGGCTGAAAACCACCAAAGGCTCTTTCTACTGGCACTTTGCCGATGTGCCCGCCTATCAGGCCGCCATGCTGGACGTCTGGGAAGCGGAGGCGCTGACCGCATTGACCTCTGTCATCGAAGAAGAAGCCAACGCCGCGGCCCGTCTGCGCCGGCTGGGGGAAGAGGTCACCGATTACGGTGGCGAAGCATTGGCCGATGCCAATCCAGAACACGCCGTTCGGGCCTGGGCCAAGGACGACCCGAAAGTGGCAGAACGGGTGGCCAAGGTGGATGCGCTGCGGCTGGATCTGCTGGACGGGTTGCTGCGGGAATCGGGAATATCCAATCCGGATTGGGCACGCCTGATCCTGGCGGCCTCGGTCGGGTTGAAAGACCTACCTGCCAATGACGACACCGCGCCGATGGGGTCATTGATCGACCTCGTGATGTCGCTGCGCTAGAAGCTACCGCAACAGCCGATCAATAAACCGTGCCCGCGCTTCGGGCATTGGGCGGCCCCGGGTGCCAGAAGCCAGCGATTTCTGCAGGAAATGCCCCGTTGTGCGCAGCCCTGTCGCCACCTCCTGCGGGTCCGGATCCAGTCCACCACGCAGACAGAAGGGCAAGGGCAGCATCCGGTCGGCCCAGTCGCCCGCTCCTTCGCGCGACACAGCGCGGCCAGTTTTGGGCGAGACATAGATCAGCTCCTGCGTTTTGCCGGTCACGGCGCATTCGTCCAGATCCAAGCCATAGCCCAGCTCTTCCAGCAGGGCGACTTCCCAACGCAGATAGGCCAGGGGCCACAGTTCGGTCTCATCCAGAATATCGAACAGCGCCTCCGTGCGCTCATAAAGCGCAGGGTGTGGTTCCCTTTCAGGCAGGCTGTGCACCAGCAGAGCGCAGACCGCGTTGAGCCCGGCCAAGGCTTGACGATCCTGCATCACCATCGCCGCACGACTGCGCAGCGGTTCCACGGTGTAGCTGCCAAGGTGATCTTCCAGCCGGGCGCGCCATTGCACGTCCAGCTGCGCGCCGGGTTGCAACAGGGGGGCGATTTTTCGGCTGATGGCGCCACGCATCACACCGGCATGAATACCGCGCGTCGGCGTAAAGACCTCAAGGATCGCCGAGGTCTCACCGTGTTTGCGCACAGCCAGCAATATGCCCTGGTCCCGCCACTCCATAAGGTCAGCTTTGCGCTTATCCGGCGAAGTTACAAGCGGCGATCAATCCGACAGGCCCGGCTCGTCCAGGAGGTGGCGACCGGCGCGATCTTCGACCTCAATCACCCAGAGATCCGGATCAAATGACCGCTGTTTGTGGATCGACTGGTCCACGTCAATCTCTGCGCCCGAGGACAGTTCCATCCATTGCCGCTCTCCGGTCATCAAATCAAACGAACGTTGAAACCCAACCGCCTGACCATCTAGCGTGTTCAGCTTCACCAGCACCGCCCCCGCCGTGTCATCGCCATGGACGACCACAAAAGCTGGAATATCACTTAGACGGAGCCTGGTCAGATAGGCATCAACCCAGGTGCGAGCTGTCAAACGCATAATTAAAAGTCCCAGAGAAAGTGACGTAGAGTCTACCAGCTTTACGAGTCAAACCACCAGCCATGAGGTTAACATGTCGAATTTCCGCAGACGGACCATTGTTCCGCGTTTTCTGGTGACGATGGGCGTTGCGTTGATGGGCGCAGCCTACTTCCAGGTGCACCTGATGCCCGAGCCGTACCAGATGAGCCTCGGCGGTCTGTTCAGCTTCATCGGGGCGTTCTGGTTCCTGCGCGCATCAGGCATCTTCAACAGTTAAGGGGCGCCGCTTAGGCGCCGTCTTTGAAATCCAGCCCCATCTCGGAATAGCGTTCTTTCTCTTCCAGCCAGTTGGTGCGCACCTTCACCTGCAGGAACAGGTGCACCTTGCGGCCAAGAAACTCGGTCAGCTCTTCACGGGCAGCCTTGGAGATCGCTTTGATCGTCTCGCCACGGTGGCCCAGGATGATGCCCTTGTGGCCGTCACGAGCGACGTAGATCACCTGATCCACCTTAGCCGAGCCGTCCTTGCGCTCTTCCCAGTTTTCCGTCTCAACGGTCAGCTGGTAGGGCAGTTCCTGATGCATCCGCAGCGTCAGTTTTTCGCGTGTCATCTCTGCGGCGATCATCCGCATCGGCAGATCGGCGATCTGGTCTTCGGGGTAGAGCCACGGGCTTTCCGGCAGTTCCTTGGCCAGCCACAAACGCAGGTCCTTCACACCACGACCTTTTTCAGCCGAGATCATGAAGGTGTGGGTGAAATCATAACGCTCGTTCAAATTGGCGCTGAGTTTCAGCAGCACCTCGGGTTTCACCCGATCGATCTTGTTGATGGCCAGCGCAATCTTGCGCCCTTCGCCGATCTCTTCCAGCCCTTCCAAGATGCGTTCAACCCCTTCGGTCACACCCCGGTGGGCCTCAACCATCAGCACAATGATATCCGCATCCGCAGCGCCACCCCAGGCGGCGGCGACCATAGCACGGTCCAGACGGCGGCGCGGTTTGAACAGACCGGGCGTGTCCACAAAGACCAGCTGCGCATCGCCTTCCATGGCCACGCCACGAATGCGGGCACGGGTGGTCTGCACCTTATGGGTCACGATGGACACCTTGGCCCCCACCATAGCGTTGGTCAGGGTGGATTTGCCCGCGTTGGGCTCTCCGATCAGGGCAACAAATCCGGCGCGTGTGGTCATATGTGTGAATTCCTAAGGTGGTCAGTCTCCGCGACAGACCTCATCGTCTGCCCGGCAAGGGGGCAGGTCTAGCCGATTTCACCGGCTTTGACCAGAAGGGCAGTTATTGCTGGGTTAAACGGTCCAGAAGCGTCTTGGCCGCCGCCTGTTGCGCCAGCCGTTTGGAGGCGGCTGTGGCCTCTTCGGTCTCACCACTTTGCAGGGTCACCTTAATGGTGAACACCGGCGCATGGTCGGGGCCGGAACGGGACACTTCTGTGTAGTTCGGCGGGGTCTGTTTGCGGGCCTGCGCCCATTCCTGCAACGCGGTTTTCGGGTCACGGGCATCCGATTCAACTGAATCCACCCGATTGCCCCAAAGCCGCAGCACCAGGGCCTTGGCGGCCTCAAACCCGGCGTCCAGATACACGGCGGCAATCACCGCCTCCATCGCGTCGCCCAAAAGCGCCTGCTTGCGCCGGCCGCCTGACATCATCTCGGAACGGCCCAGTTTCAGCACCGCCCCCAGATCAATCTCTTTCGCCACGTCGGCGCAGGCCTCCTTGCGCACCAGCGCGTTGAAGCGCGGCGCCAGCAGGCCTTCGCTTGCGGCGCGGTCCCGCTCTAGCAGAGCCTCGGACATCACCAGACCCAGCACCCGATCGCCCAGAAACTCCAGCCGCTGGTTGTCCTGCCGCGTGGGCGAAGACTTGGACGAATGGGTGACGGCCCGAACCAGAAGCTCGGGGTCGTTGAACTTGTGTTCGATCCGGCCTTCAAAGGCTTTCAGTTCGGCCGAGAGTTTCATTCGACCGCCGCAAAGTAACGGTCCGACCGCCAGGTCCAGAAGGCCAGCATCGACCGCCCGGCGGAGGAGAACATGATCCGGTCAGCGCGCCCAATCAGGTTTTCGTAAGGCACAAAGCCAACACCACGGGCGTTCTGATGAACCCGGCTGTCGATGGAATTGTCGCGGTTGTCGCCCATGAAGAAGTAGTGACCCGCTGGAACAGTCTCAACACGGGTGTTGTCCACCCCATTGCCATCGCGAATGTTCAGCACCGTGTAGCTGCGCCCGTTGGGCAGGGTCTCAATCGCGGCCTCTTTGGCACAATCGCCGTTGCTGCCAACAATGGATTTACACCGAGGTTTGCCGCCTTGTGGCCCCTGCTGTTCGTTGACCTCAACAAAATCGGCAGTCGGTTCCTGCGGCACAGGTTCGCCATTCAGGTAAACCACGCCATCGCGTACCTGCACGGTGTCGCCCGGCAGGCCAATCACACGTTTGATGTAGTCGATCCCAGAGGTCGGGTGGCGGAAAACGATGACATCGCCCCGCTCCGGCTCGGAGCCCATGACCCGGGTGTTCTCCCCGTCGATCACCGCGCAAATGTCTTTGGCATCGAGGCCAAGGAAGCGGATGTTCGGGCAGGAGGCATAAGAGTAGCCATAGGCCATCTTGTTCACGAACAGGAAATCGCCGATCAGCAGCGTCGATTTCATCGAGCCGGACGGAATCCAGAACGGCTGAAAGAACAGGGTGCGGAAAATCCCGGCAATGGCCAGCGCCCAGACCACGGTCTTGATGGTCTCAACGACCGCATTGTCCTTTTTGGCCTCTATCGCCATCTGCTCTTTCTCCTGAAATCTTCTTTGTTTTGCTAGATGCGGAATGCATAGGGCCGAGTCAACCCGCGCCCCCGTCCCCATCCTTCACGATCGGCGGAAATTGGGCACTTAGCCCCTGAGCGCTGTGTGTCGACTGTCCGATCGGCAGGGCTTCGATCACCACAAAGGCCTGCGCCCAGGGGTGATCATCTGTCAGGGTCACATGCACAGTTGCCTCATGCCCCTCAGGCGTCATCGCCTCCAGCCGCTCTTTGGCCCAGCCGGTCAGTTCCATCACCGGCTGGCCGGTGCGCAGATTCCTCACCGACATGTCTTTCCAGGCGATCCCCATGGCCAGCCCGGTCCCCAGCGCCTTGGAACAGGCCTCTTTTGCGGCCCAGCGTTTGGCATAGGTGCCGGCCACATCTTTGCGCCGCTCCGCCTTGGCCTGCTCCAGATCCGTGAAGACACGGTTGCGGAACCGGTCGCCAAACCGCTCAAGCGTGCCAGCGATCCGCTCGATGTTGGCCAGATCGGTGCCAATGCCAAGGATCATTGATGCCAAACCCCAATGTCACCCGTGGCCTGATTGAGCGTCACTTCCAGGGTAATCGGCAGGAAGTCGTTGTAACCGGAATCAAACCGCTGCGCCTCGAAGTTGAAGATCAACCCAATAGAGGGGTCGTAAGCCGCGCCGACATTGGCAAAATCGATGCCGGAAAACCCAATACTGCCCTCCAGCGACACCACCCGACACTGTCGGTCGCCCAATTCATTGTAGGGCGGCGACAGGACCAGCAGGTGAAAGGCTCCCGCCGCAGGTTCCACTGTATCCAAAAGCGCCAGACGCACCGCGCCATTGGCAAAGAGCCTGGTGTTGTCTTCCCAAGGTTCCGCCAGATTCCGCGCCTGTGACTGCCAGTCACAGTCCACTACATCACCGGCGAATACCGGCGTGCTGAGTGTCATCGCAATCGCGGTTGCAAGAATATGCCGCATCAGGGGGCCTCCAATCGGGTGGTGAAAATCTTGGCCGCGGCCGCGCCGAACAACAGTCCGAACACCAGGTCAAAACCCCGTTTCGCCCGCGCATAACCCCGTGCAATCGGCGCCGCGCTGAACAGCAGCGCATAGCCGAAAAACACCAGCATCGACACCGCGATCAGCGCGCCAAACAGCGACCAGACTGCCCCCATATCGGCACCAGCCGGCAGGGCCACGGCATAGACCGCGCCCCAGGAAAAAATCGCCTTGGGATTGGTCAGGTGCAGCGCCAGGCCCTTGGTGAACAACCGGTTGCGGCTTTGGGCGGGCTGCACCGTTGCCGCGCCGCCTTGCCATGCCGAACGAAGGGATTTCAGCGCCAGAAAACCCAGATACCCAGCCCCTGCATAGCGCAGCAGCTCAAACACCCAGGCGTGCGCCAGCATCATCGCCGACAGGCCCAATCCGGCGGCAATCCCCCAAGAGGCCGACCCGCAGACCACACCGGCCGCCAGGGTCAAACCAGCCCGCCGTCCCAACCCCATCGAGGTGCCAGAAATCGCCAGCGTGGCCGGGCCGGGGCTGCCCCCGGCCACGGCCCAGGCGATCAACAGGACAGCCAGACCCTCCACCATCACGCAGCGCTTTCGGCGCGGGCTTCGTCCATCAGGCGGCGCATTTCGCCAATGGCTGGCGTCAACCCACGGAAGATCGATTCCCCAATCAGGAAATGGCCGATGTTCAGCTCCATCACTTCTGGGAAGGCCGCAACCGGCTGCACCGTTTCATAGGTCAGCCCATGGCCCGCATGCACCTCCAACCCCAGCGAATGGGCATAGGCCGACATGTCCCGCAGCGCTTTCAGCTCTTCCTCGACCTGCGCCATATTGCCTTCGGCGAAGTGGTCACAATAGGCGCCGGTGTGCAGTTCGATCACCTCTGCCCCGATCCGGGCAGCAGCTTCGATCTGTTTCCGGTCCGCCGCGATAAAGATCGACACGCGGCAGCCAGCGTCACGCAGAGGGGCAATAAAATGGGCCAGCTTATTTTCCTCGCGGGCCACCTCCAGACCACCCTCGGTGGTGCGCTCTTCGCGTTTCTCCGGCACAATACAAACCGCATGAGGTTTGTGGCGCAGCGCGATCTGCTGCATTTCATCGGTGGCCGCCATTTCGAAATTCAACGGCACCGACAGAACCTCCATCAGCCCGTCAATGTCCGCATCCGAAATGTGGCGGCGGTCTTCGCGCAGGTGGGCGGTGATTCCATCCGCCCCCGCCTCTTCGGCCAGCTTGGCAGCGCGCAGGGGATCGGGATAAGCCCCGCCCCGGGCATTTCGCACAGTGGCCACATGGTCAATATTCACGCCAAGGCGCAGTTTTCCCAAAGGCTTCATCGCCTTCTCCTTCGCTAAAAGCCTTCCCCGTCGGGGCTGACTTTAGTCCGCTTTGGAGCCGCCGTCAGCCTTCAGATGGGCTTTTTTCTTGATCGCGTCCAGTTTCGCCTTCAACGCGCCTTTACGGCGGTTCTGATAGGCGCGGATCAGTGGCACGGAAATATAGTAGCAGACCATACCGGCGATGATGCCGGGGATCAGACCGCCAACAAGATAGGGCAGAAAAACCTCTTGGTAGAATTTGCCCAGTTGATGCCATTCCATCTGCCGATCCGAAAAGATCGCGAGGAAGTTGTCCTTGAGGTTGGCGCCCGCATCCAGAAACTTGCCCGCAAGTGACCGCTCTACATCGCCCACATCGCCGCGACGCCCCAGCAGGAAATAGCCTGCATTCATCGAAACCACACCAATCGGCACGTAGGTCAGCGGGTTGCCAAAAAAGGTGCCCAACAGCGCGGCAAGGATGTTGCCACGCATGATGAACGCAATGGTGCCCGCCACGATGAAGTGCATGCCGTAAAACGGAGTGAAGGTGGTGAAGACGCCAGCAAAGATGCCGCGCGCGATTTTTTCGGGCGAGTCCGGCAAACGATGCAACCGGTGTTTTACGTAACGCGCCGCCCGTCCCCAGCCGCCACGCGGCCAGAAGAATTCGAACACGACCTTCCAGATCGGTCGTTTGTCGCGGCGCTTAAAAACCAAGGCGTGACGCCCTCCTATTCGGCCGAATTGAAACTCGCGCGGGCCGGGTCGCGATACCGTTGAACTGCCGCCACATCACTTTCGGCTTCGACTGCTGTCATGACAGTGTGCAGATGCAGGGCATCTCGAAGCTCCACATCCATCAACAGACGAAAGAAATCGGGTTTGCGATCGACGAATTCAAGGTCCGAGATATTCGCCTTACATTCCCCGATCAATGTGCAAATTCGTCCCAGCACACCCGCGTCGTTGCCGATGGTCAGCTCCAGCGTGGCGTGGTGGATCGCCGGGTGTTTGCCGGCATGCCAATGCAGGTCCAGCCAGCGGTTCATCTGGTCCTCATAGGACTGCAGCGCCTCGCAGTCGATGGCGTGCACCATCACACCCTTACCGCGGCTGCTGATCCCGACAATCCGTTCCCCCGGCAGCGGCTGGCAACATTTGGCGATGTTAAAGCTCTGATCCGGCGACAGCCCCACAACGGCGCGGCGCGCTTCGATATTGTCGGCTTCGGTATCGGCCAGTTCGGGGTAGACCGCGTGCAACACATCTGCGGCGGTGATCTCGGCACTGCCAAGACGGGCCAACAGCGTGTCCACATCCTCGATCCGCAGATGACGGGCAGCGGTTTCCAGCACCTTATCAGTGGCCTTCTTGTCCACGTGCTCAAAGGCCGAGCGCGCCAGTTCGCGGCCCAGTTTGACAAACCGCTCCTTGTCCACTTCCCGCAGCGCGCGGCGGATGGCGGAACGGGCCTTACCAGTGATCGCAATGTCCAGCCAGGTCGCCTGCGGGGTCTGGCCTTCGGCGGTGATGACACTGATCGACTGGCCGTTTTTCACCCGCGTCCAAAGCGGCACCCGCATCCCGTCAATCTTGGCTCCAACACAGGCGTTGCCGATTCGAGTGTGGATTGCGTAGGCGAAATCGATTGGCGTCGCGCCTTTGGGCAGTTTCACCACTTCGCCTTTCGGAGTGAAACAGAACACCTTGTCCGAATACATCTCCAGCTTTACCGCTTCGAGGAAAGCATCGTGATCTTCCTCGGCGTCGAACTGTTCGGTGAGGCTGGCCAACCATTTGGCCGGATCCACCGCAAAAGGGTTCATCGACCGCACACCGTCGCGGTAAGACCAATGCGCCGCCACACCGGTTTCGGCCACATCATGCATCTGGCGGGTGCGGATCTGCACCTCAACTCGTTTGCCATCACGGCCTGAAACCGTGGTGTGGATGGAACGATAACCGTTTGATTTCGGTTGACTAATATAGTCTTTAAAACGGCCCGGCACAGCCCGCCACCGCTGGTGAATCTCCCCCAGCGCGCGGTAACAGTCACCTTCATTGTCGGTGACAACACGGAATCCGTAGATATCAGACAAACGCGAAAACCCTACATCCTTCTCTGACATCTTACGCCAGATTGAGTAAGGTTTTTTAGCGCGGCCAAAAACCTGCGCCTCAATTCCCGCCGCTTCAAATTCGGCGCGCATGTCGCCGGTGATGCGGTGAATGACGTCGCCGGTTTCTTTCTGCAGCAATACAAAACGGCGCATGATCGAGGCCCGGGCATCCGGGTTCAGAACTTTGAAGGCCAGGTCTTCCAGCTCTTCACGCATCCACTGCATGCCCATCCGGCCTGCCAGCGGCGCAAAAATCTCCATCGTTTCGCGGGCTTTCTGCGACTGTTTGTCGGGCCGCATCGCCTTGATAGTGCGCATGTTGTGCAGCCGGTCTGCCAGCTTGACCAAAATAACCCGCAGGTCTTTCGACATGGCCATGAACAGTTTGCGGAAGTTTTCCGCCTGCTTTGTCTCAGAGGAAGACAGCTGCAGATTGGTCAGCTTGGTGACCCCATCCACCAGATCTGCCACCTCTTTGCCGAAACGCTCTTCAACTTCGGTGTAAGACGCCTTGGTGTCCTCAATCGTGTCATGCAGCAAGGCCGTGATGATCGAGGCATCGTCCAACCGTTGTTCGGTCAGAATGGCAGCAACAGCGATAGGGTGGGTAAAATAGGGCTCGCCAGAATGGCGGAACTGCCCGTCGTGCATGGCGAGGCCGAATTCATAGGCCTCGCGCAGCAATGTCTCATTGGTCTTGGGGTTATAGTTGCGA
Organism: Thalassobius sp. MITS945101; assembly: GCF_047123305.1. Lineage (GTDB taxonomy): Bacteria > Pseudomonadota > Alphaproteobacteria > Rhodobacterales > Rhodobacteraceae > Thalassobius. The sequence continues at coordinate 1,601,421 of NZ_CP138918.1, read as the reverse complement.
ACCAGTGCGATCAGATCGTCAACCGCAATCATCGTCTTCGCGTCCCTATACCCTGAGCTGGGGCTTAGCCCTGGCCTTGTGCTTCCATCAGCTGGCGCAGCAGCATTTCTTCGGACATGTCGTCCTCCGCCGGCTTGTCAGCCTCACCACCGCCCATCAGCAGAGCCATCGAATCCTCTTCGGGTTCGTCAACTTCGATCTGGGTCTGGTTGTTTTCAATCAGACGCTCACGCAGCGAATCAGCCGATTGGGTTTCGTCCGCGATTTCACGCAGGGCAACAACAGGGTTCTTGTCGTTGTCGCGGTCCACGGTCAACGGCGAACCGGATGCAATTTCACGTGCGCGGTGCGACGCGAGCATCACCAGTTCGAACCGGTTCGGAACCTTGTCTACGCAATCTTCAACGGTAACGCGGGCCATAAAGACACTCCGATCATGGGATGGGCTAGAAAGGCAGTATTTAGGGCGGTTGCAGGTGGTTTACAAGCCGAAATCAGAGGCGCACTACTTCTGAGACAGCCTCTGGCGACAGTTCCTGAACCATTTGCCGCACGGTTTTGCCCAAAACCGGGTGTTCCCAGTCCGGGGCGACGTCTGCAAGCGGCACCAGAACGAATCCGCGGTCCTGCAAACGGGGGTGCGGAAGAATCAGTTCTTCAGGCGCGATTTGCTTCTGTTTCTCCAGTGGCAGGTCATACCAATGCCGCCAGGTTGTGACGTTAGGGAACAATCCCGCGCCAACCGCCAGCAGATCCAGGTCCAACGGACGCCCGGCCCAGCGGGATTTACGCTCACGCCCGAACATGGCCTCAACCCTGTGGAGAGTGGCCAGCACCTCTTCGGCAGGCATATTGGATACAATCTTCAATGCACCGTTCACGTAATCAGGCCCCGCCCCGGCAGGGAAACAGGGGGTCTGATACAGCGGGCTTACCACATCCGCAGGCAGCCCCGATTCGGCCAGTGCCGCAATCGCGCGCGGCATGATTTCGCGCGGGTCTTCACCCTCAAGTGGCAGATTGCCGCCAAAAGCGATGAGGATTTCCTTTTTATTCATGTTTTTTGACCTATCCTTATGAACCATGAGGGTGCCTTGCGCGCCCTAGCGCAACAATTTATTTTTGATCAAGAGTTGCGCGGCAAATTTTAAGCATCAATCACTCACGGACCGCTGCGCGCTGATAATCGGAAGGAAATTCAGATGTTCTACAAAGACGAACGGCTGGCGCTGTTCATCGATGGATCGAACTTGTACGCCGCTGCCAAAGCCTTGGGCTTTGACATTGATTACAAACTGCTGCGCCAGGAATTCATGCGTCGGGGCAAGCTGTTGCGGGCATTCTATTACACCGCTCTGCTGGAAAACGACGAATATTCGCCGATCCGCCCGCTGGTGGACTGGCTGCACTACAACGGCTTCACCATGGTGACCAAACCGGCCAAGGAATACACCGACAGCCAAGGCCGCCGGAAGGTGAAGGGCAACATGGACATCGAACTGACCGTCGATGCGATGGAACTGGCCCCGCGTGTGGATCACATCGTGCTGTTCTCCGGCGACGGCGATTTCCGCCCGCTGGTCGAAAGCCTGCAGCGTCAGGGCGTGCGTGTTTCGGTCGTCTCGACCATCCGCAGCCAGCCGCCGATGATTGCCGACGAACTGCGCCGCCAGGCCGATAACTTCATCGAGCTGGACGAGCTGAAAGAAGTGATCGGTCGCCCCCCGCGGGAAAACCCGACCGAACGGGATATGGCCTACCCCGCACCCTAAGCGGCGAATGCAACAGAACAATGAAACCGGGGCCGCCGCCCCGGTTTTTTTTACCGGTTTTACCTGGAAAAATCTCAGTTGCCCTGCCGCGCCTCTGACGCGGCCTTGGCCGCGGTGTTGCGCTCATTGTGCATCTCGACGATCTGGTCGGGCCAGGTGCTTTTGATAAAGGCCAGCACCTTCACGATTTCCTCATCACTCAGCACATCCTCATAGGCGCCCATCCGGCTTTGGTACCCGTTGCCAACCATCGCCTCGGTGCCGAATTTGGTGATCATGAACAGCTGCGCATCCGGGTGATGCCAGGTGTGCCCCGAGGGATCATGCGGCGGCGCCGGCAAATAGCCCTCCGCATCCCGTTCGCGCCAGTTCGGCTCGCCTTCCAGCTGCGCCCCGTGGCAGGCGGCACAGTTTTCCTCATAGATCACCTGCCCCTCGGCAATCACACCGGGGCTGGTGTAAGGCAGAAACCCCGCCTGCTCCGCCCCGGCCGGTGCCACGCTGGCCAGACCCAGCCCCAAGGCTATACCCATCGCTCGCTTCATCATGTCTTCTCCGTTTTTGGCAGGTCTTCTTTTTGGCAGCTCTTCGCGCCTTCCCGCGCTGGAAGGTCAAGAGCCCTCTTTACCAATGCCCCCGCGCGCCTTACCTCTGCTGCAAGCGACGGAGACGAGCCATGACCAAACCGCCCCTATCCCTATACCTCGCAGCGCCCCGCGGCTTTTGCGCGGGTGTGGATCGCGCCATCAAAATTGTCGAAATGGCGATCCAGAAATGGGGGGCACCGGTCTATGTCCGTCACGAAATTGTGCACAATAAGTTTGTGGTCGACAGCCTGAAAGCCCAAGGTGCTGTCTTTGTCGAAGAGCTGAGCGATTGCCCCGATGACCGGCCGGTGATCTTCTCCGCCCATGGCGTGCCGAAATCAGTCCCCGCCGCCGCGCAGGCCCGTGAAATGGTCTTTGTCGATGCCACCTGCCCACTGGTGTCCAAAGTGCATATCGAGGCCGAGCGGCATTCCGAAAACGGGCTGCAGATCGTCATGATTGGCCACGCTGGCCACCCCGAAACGGTCGGCACGATGGGCCAGCTGCCCGAAGGTGAAGTGCTGTTGGTGGAAACGGTCGAAGACGTGGCCACGGTCGAGGTGCGCGATCCGGCACAGCTGGCTTTTGTCACCCAGACCACCCTGTCGGTGGATGACACCAAAGACATCGTGGCCGCGCTTGAGGCCCGCTTCCCCGCGATCCAGGGACCGCATAAGGAAGACATTTGCTACGCCACCACCAACCGGCAGGAATCGGTGAAAGCCATTTCCGCCAAGATCGATGCGCTGCTGGTGGTCGGAGCGCCAAACTCCTCAAACTCTCGCCGTTTGGTTGAGGTAGGTGCGCGCAACGGCTGCGCCTACGCACAGCTGGTACAGCGCGCCGACGATATTGATTGGCGCGCTATCGAAGGGATCAAGGCCATCGGCATCACCGCCGGGGCCTCCGCCCCCGAAGTGCTGGTCAATGAGGTGATCGATGCGGTCAAAGCCCGCTATGATGTCACGGTGGCCGAGGTGGAAACCGCCAAGGAAAACGTTGAATTCAAAGTGCCTAGGATCCTGCGCCAACCGGCCTGATTCTAGAGCAAGCTCAATCGGGCAATTTATGCCCACATCAGGAGACCCTAAATGATTTCTCTACAGTTTCTTGTCACTGCCTTTGTTGTTGTCATCGCCCCCGGAACCGGCGTGATCTACACGCTTGCACTTGGTCTGGGTCAGGGCCGCCGCGCCGCGCTGATCGCGGCCTTTGGCTGCACTCTGGGGATCGTGCCACATCTGGCCGCCGCCATTCTGGGGCTGGCGGCAGTGCTGCACACCTCTGCACTGCTGTTCCAGATCGTGAAATTCGCCGGCGTCGCCTATCTGCTGTGGCTGGCCTATCAGGCCGTCAAATCGGACGGTGCCCTGTCCGTCAGCGGTGAAGCCCGCGCCCAACCCGCCTGGACCATCGCGCGCCGTGGGGCGCTGATCAACATCCTGAACCCGAAGCTGTCGATCTTCTTTCTGGCGCTGCTGCCGCCCTTCCTGTCCGGCAATGCCGCCACTGCAAGTGTTGAGATGGCCACCCTTGGCGGCGTCTTCATGGCGATGACCTTTGCGGTCTTTGTGATCTACGGCGTGTTTGCCGCCGCCGCGCGCGACGTCCTGTTGGGCTCCGAACGGGTGATGAAATGGCTGAACCGCAGCTTTGCCGGCATCTTCGCCCTGCTGGCTGGTCGTCTGGCACTGGAAAAAGCATGAGCGATACCGAAACCCTGAAGGTCTACGCCGAAGCGGCGGGGCGTTATGCCGCTGGGTTTGCCCGCACCAAGGACACCGACCAAGAGGCTGACTACAGCGCGTTCAAAGCGCTACTCCCGGACGGTGGTCGGGTGTTGGATCTGGGTTGCGGTCCCGGCCACTGGACCGCCCGCCTGCGCGGAGATGGGTTTCTCGCCGATGGCATGGATGCCTCTCCCGAAATGGCTGCCTATGCCCAATCGACCTATGGCATCGACGTGCAGGTCTCGGATTTTCACGAGCTAAGCGCCATGGCGGGATACGATGGGATTTGGGCCAATTTCAGCCTGTTGCATGCCCCCAAAATAGAGATGCCGGACCACCTGGAACATGTGCGTCAGGCCCTCAATCCCAAGGGGGCACTGTCCCTCGGTATGAAACTGGGCGTTGGTGAATCCCGCGACTCGCTTAACCGGTTCTACGCCTATTACAGCGAGGACGAGTTGCTAGCCCTTGTGGAAGCAGCCGGCTTCCGCGTGGTCAAAACCCGGCGCGGCAACGGCGAAGGACTTGCTGGTCAAGATGAAACCTTCGTTGTAGTCACGGCACATGCCTGATCTTTATGCTTATACCGACGGAGCCTGCTCCGGTAATCCCGGCCCCGGCGGCTGGGGCGTCCTTTTGCGTGCGATGGAGGGCGACAAAGTCCTGAAAGAGCGCGAATTGAAAGGCGGCGAACCTGCCACCACCAACAACCAGATGGAGCTGATGGCCGCCATTTCGGCGCTGGAGGCACTGGAGCGTCCCTCGACCCTGACCGTGGTGACCGACAGCGCCTACGTGAAAAACGGCGTCACCGGCTGGATCTTCGGCTGGAAGCGCAACGGCTGGAAAACCTCCAGCAAGAAGCCGGTCAAAAACGTCGACCTCTGGCAACGTCTGGACGCTGCGCAGGAACGGCACAATGTGACCTGGGAATGGGTCAAAGGCCACGCCGGTCACCCCGAAAACGAACGTGCAGATGAACTGGCCCGTGCGGGCATGGCGCCGTTCAAGGACTAAGTGCAAGGGAGCCCGATGCTTGATCCGTTGAGCCTGCAGATCTTCCTCGACAGCGCCTCGGTTCTGGTTTTTGCCCTAACCGGCGCGTTGGCGGCCTCACGGGCGCAGCTGGATCTGGTTGGGTTTCTCTTCATCGCCGCCCTGACCGCGCTTGGCGGTGGCACCCTGCGGGATGTGCTGCTGGACCGGAACCCGGTGTTCTGGATGGGCCAGCCGGGATTTCTGGGCGTGGCCGTGGCGGCGGCCACCGTGGTGTTCTTCACCGCCCACCTGTTCGAAAGCCGCTACCGGGCGCTCTTGTGGCTCGACAGTCTGGCGCTGGCCGTGGCCGTGCCTGCGGGCGCAGCGGTGGCGCTGGACCTCGGGGCGCATTGGTCCGTGGTGATTGTGATGGGCACAGCCACCGGCACGTTTGGCGGCTTGATGCGGGATGTGGTCTGCAACGAGGTGCCACTGGTTTTGAAACAGGGTGAGCTTTACGTGACCTGCGCCGCCGCGGGCGCTTGTGCCGTGGCTCTTGCAGCGCCGCTGGGGATCAGTGGCGGCTGGGGCTTGCTAATCGGTGGCGGGGTCACATGGGGGCTCAGGGCGGGCTCGATGCATTTTGGCTGGCAACTGCCGGTCTACAAAAGCCGCCCGCCACGGCAGTGAACCGCCTCAGCCTTTGAAACGCTGATAGAACCAGATCAACAGCATCGCGCCAAGAATGGCGCCGACCAGCCCCGCGCCGATACCCGTGATCACCAAGAGAAACCGCAGGATCAGCCCGCCGATCAGCGCGCCTGCAATGCCAATGCCGATGGTGGCCACAAGGCTGGCGTCTTGTTTCATCAGGCGGGTTGCAATGAAGCCCGCAGCGGCCCCAACGATGATCAGAAACAAAATTGGCATGGTTTTCTCCGGTCAAAACGGGCTTGAGCCCCGGTAAATTTCCTTAACGGCGCCAGCGGGTCGGCACCACGATCAAAGCCCCGACCGAGGCAATAATCGCGTCCACACCGGGTGGGCCAAAGCTGAGACCAAACATGATCCGGACAAAGTAGAACAGGAAGGCCCCGCCAACGCAAATGATGATCGAGGGCAGGATCCCGTTATGGGTGAACCCCGTCTTCTCCACCAGATAGCCGACAATCCCCGCGATCACGACGGTGCCAATCAAGGTCGGGAACATGGGCGGGCCTCCGGTTACAGTTGGGTGCCCTTGGGCAGCGGCAGGCCACGCAGGAACACTTCGGCATCCTGCGCCGCTTTGCCTGCACGTTGCAAGCGCAACAGTTGCACGGCACCACTGCCACAGGCGATGGTCAGCTGGTCGTCCAGCACCTCACCGGGTGTCCCTTCACCAGACACCAGACGCGAGGCCAGCAGCTTGATCCGCTGCCCGTCATATTCCACAAACGCACCGGGGAAGGGCGACAGGCCCCGGATCTTGCGGTCCACCTCTTCGGCAGGGGCGGACCAGTCAATGGCAGCCTCGGCCTTGTCGATCTTGCTGGCGTAGGTCACCCCTTCTTCGGGCTGCACCTCTGGCACCAGTGTCGGCAGTTTTGCCAAAGCTTCAACAATCAGCGCAGCGCCCATATCGGACAGGCGGTCATGCAGCTGGGCAGTGGTTTCCTCGGCCGCGATAGCAGTCGATTGGCGCAGCAGCACTGGCCCAGTGTCCAGCCCCGCCTCCATCTGCATGATGCAGATGCCGGTTTCCGCATCACCAGACATGATCGCACGGTGGATAGGCGCCGCCCCGCGCCAGCGCGGCAACAGCGAGGCGTGGATGTTCAAACAGCCCTGAGCCGGCGCGTCCAGAATAGCCTGCGGCAGGATCAGCCCATAGGCCACCACCACGGCAACATCCGCTTTCAGCGCTGCAAAGTCTGCCTGTTCCTCCGCCCCTTTCAGCGACACCGGATGGCGCACCTCCAGCCCCAGTTCGGCGGCGCGGGCATGGACCGGCGTCGGGCGTTCCTTTTTGCCACGGCCCGCCTGACGGGGCGGCTGGCAGTAAACGGCGGCAATGTCGTGACCGGCGTCCACCAAAGCATCCAGAACCGGCACCGAAAACTCCGGCGTGCCCATGAAAACTACCCGCATCCTCGCGCTCCTTACCCCTGAACCTTACCCACGTGCCTTGCGGGATTTCTTGATCAACATGTCCCGCTTCATCTTGCTCAGATGGTCAAAGTACATCTTGCCATTGATATGATCGATCTGGTGCTGCACCGAAGTGGACCAGAGCCCAACAAAGTCCTTTTCCACCGTCGCGCCATGTTCATCCATGTAACGCACCGTCACCGCACGCGGGCGCGAGATTTTGGCCGAAACCCCCACCAGATTGGGGCTGGCCTCATCATGCTCACGCGGCTGGACCGAGGCATGCAGGATCTCTGGGTTGGCCATGCGGATCGCCTGATTGCCCTCCTCCGTGGCATCCACAACGATCAGACGCAGCATCTCGCCAATCTGATTGGCGCCCATACCGACACCGGGCATCGCATACATGGTGTCGATCAGATCGTCCCAGACCTGCCGCACGTGATCGGTGATTTCGGTCACCGGTTCCGCCGCCGTGCGCAGGCGTTTGTCGGGCCAAGGGATACAAGTGCGGACAGTCATTGCTGCGCCTCCAGATAGGCGGCCTCATACCGCCGGCGTTCATCTTCTGGCAGGTGGTCAAAAATCACCTTGCCGTTCAAGTGGTCCAGCTCATGCTGGGCGCATTTGGCCTCAAACCCCGTCATGCGGCGTTCCTGCTGCAATCCGTCCATATCCCGCCAACGCATCGTCACCTCAGCGGGGCGTGTCACCTCCAGCGGTGTATCAGGGATCGACAGGCAGCCCTCTTCGCCGCCAACATGCACCTCGGACACTGCTACAATCTCGGGGTTGATCAGCACCTGCGGGGCGCGAAGCCCCTCTTTCCAGGTAATATCCATCACAAAGATCCGTTGCATGACGCCGATCTGCGGCCCGGCCAAGCCACGGCCATTGGCATCATACATGGTGTCCAGCATATCCGCCGCCAGCGCCGTCAGGTCCACCCCAGCCTCAACCGGTGCACAGACCTGCGTCAGACGCGGGTCCGGCCACAGGAGAACCTGCCGCACCGCCATCGGTCAGGCGCGCGCCCGTTCGCGCTTCAGCTTCTGCATTTTGCGGGTGATCATCTGGCGTTTCAGTGGCTTCAGATAATCAATGAACAGCTTGCCGTTCAGATGGTCGATTTCGTGCTGCACACAGGTGGCCCAGAGATCGGCAAAGGTTTCCTGCTGTTCCTTGCCGTCCACATCCATCCAGCGCACGGTCACCTCGGCGGGCCGCACGACCTCGGCGTATTGATCGGGGATCGACAGGCAACCCTCTTCGTAGCTCGAAGTCTCTTCCGAGGACTCGACAATCTCGGGGTTGAACATCACCAGCGCACGGTTGTCTTCGTCCTGCGCGGTGCAGTCCAGCGTGATCACCCGCTGCAGGATGCCGATCTGCGGCGCTGCCAGCCCAATGCCCGGCGCGTCATACATGGTTTCCAGCATGTCATCCGCCAATGCGCGTAGCGCATCACTCATGTCCGCAACAGGATCACAGAGCTTTTTCAGGCGGGGGTCGGGATGGATCAGGATGTTTCTTTTCATAAGGGGGATTTAGGCGATGGTGGGCGTTGGCGCAATGGTGCAATCCCCGCGCCAAGCCCTGTTTTACCGCAAAAATACGGTCGTAGCCTCCCTCCAACCGCCCCGACCTGCGCCCCTGCGCGACCGCACTGCCCGCTTGTGCATCTTTGCGCAGAGAAACCCCGCCTCAGATCTTGTGACTGCCCCCTCACTGCCCCTAGGCTCTGGCACAATCCGGCGGCGCAAATGACCGCCCTGACACAGCCAAGTAAACACCTCTGGGAGAGCCGCATGAATTTCGATGAGATCCACAACCGCGTTGGCAGCCACTCGGTCAAATGGGACATGATGGAGACCCTCTATGGCGTCTCCCCCGAAGACGGGTTGTCGATGTGGGTCGCCGATATGGATTTCAAAGCGGCAGACGTGATTCAGGACGCGGTCAAGGCAATGGCTGATCACGGCATCTACGGCTACTACGGCGATGACGCCAGCTATCGCAACGCAATTTGCTGGTGGATGGAAAACCGTCACGGCTGGACCGTCGATCCGTCGTGGATTTTCACCACACACGGTCTGGTCAACGGCACTGCGATCTGTGTCGACGCCTTCACCCAGCCGGGCGATGGTGTGGTGCTGATGACGCCTGTCTATCACGCCTTCTCCAAGGTGATCCGCGCCAACAACCGCCGTGTTGTGGAATGTGACCTGCGCAACATCGATGGTCGCTACGAGATGGATTTTGACGCCTGGGACAAACAGCTGGACGGCTCTGAGAAGATGGTCATCCTCTGCTCGCCCCATAACCCCGGCGGCCGGGTCTGGACCCGTGAAGAATTGGAAGGTGTATTGGCCTTTGCCAAACGCCACGACCTGATCCTGGTCTCGGATGAGATCCACCATGATCTGGTCTTCCCCGGCTATACCCATACCCCAATGGCCAATATCGACGGCGCGGCAGAACGGCTGATCATGATGACCGCCACCTCCAAAACCTTCAACATCGCTGGCACCCATTGCGGCAATGTCATCATCCCCGATGCCACCCTGCGCGCTCAGTTCGCCGCGCGCATGGCCGGTCTTGGCCTGTCGCCGAACTCGTTTGGCCTGCACATGACCGAAGCCGCCTATTCGCCGGAAGGCGCCAAATGGGCCGATGCGGTGCTGGAATACATCGACGGCAACCGGCAATTCTTTGATGCCGGGATCAATGCCATCCCCGGCCTCGCCTCAATGGAAATGGAATCCACCTATCTGGCCTGGGTCGATTTCTCTGGCACCGGCATGACACGGGAAGAGTTCACAGATCGCGTGTCCAAAGAGGCAAAGATTGCCGTGAACCAAGGCCCGACCTTCGGTTCCGGCGGTGACAACTTCCTGCGCTTCAACCTCGCCACCCCGCGCGCCCATGTGGCAGAAGCGGTCAAGCGGATGCAGGCCGCCTTTGGCGATCTGCAATAACGACCTTCTCGGAAGCAGGTGCCAAGGCGCAACATCCCGCGCCTTGGCACCATGCAGCATACAATCAGGGCCACCACCATGCTTGAAATCTGGGGGCGTAGAACCTCTTCCAATGTGCAGGCGCTGATGTGGTGTGTGGGCGAACTGGGCCTCGACTACACCCGCCACGAAATAGGCCATATCTACGGCGGCACGGACACCGATGAGTTCCACGCCTTGAACCCCAACCGCACCGTGCCCGTGCTGAAAGACGGTGACGGCCCGGCCCTTTGGGAGACCGGCGCCATGTTGCGCTATCTTGCCAGCCGCTACGCGCCCGAACCGTTCTGGCCCACTGACCCGATCCGCCGGGCCGAGGTCGATGTCTGGGCGGAATGGGCAAAGCTCAATGTCGCGGGTGGCTTCACCGGTCCCGTCTTCTGGCGTGTGGTCCGCACCCCAGAGGCACAACGCGATCCCACCACAATCACCACCGCGCTCACGGCCCTGAACGCCAGATTGCAGATCGCCGAAAATCGCCTGCAAGACCGTGAATGGCTTTGCGGGCCGGCGTTTTCACTGTCCGATATCCAGTTCGGCCAAATCTGACACGCTATTTCGACCAGCTGATGCAGCGCGACGCCTACCGCGAACATGTCGCCATTTCCTACGAAGAGCTGCGCGATTCCCCAGCCGGATAGCAGGATCAAACGCCCCCATAGACAACGCGCGCTGCGCTCCCCTACAGTCGCGCACAACCAGAGATCACACAGCGAGTTCACGGGAGGGAGCAGAGCATGGCTTGGATTGAAACTGTCGAATACGAAGATGCCACCGGCAAATTGAAACGGCTTTATGATCGGGTGAAAGGCCCTGACAACAACGTCGACAACATCATGATGATGCACAGCCTGCGGCCCCATTCGATGGAGGGGCATATGGCGATCTACAAATATGTGCTGCACCACTCGGGCAATACTTTACCAAAATGGTTCCTCGAAACGCTGGGGGTCTGGGTCAGCGCTCTGAACCGTTGCAACTACTGTGTGGAACATCATTTCAACGGCCTCAAACGCCTGCTGCAGGACGATGCCCGCGCCGATGCCATCCGCGCCGCGATTGAGGCCCGCGATCCTGCCGCCGCACCGTTGGACGCCGCGCAGCAAAAGGCAATGGACTACGCCCGCTTGCTGACCGAAGCCCCCTGGGATCTGACCGCGGCCCATGTCGCAGACCTGCGCGAAGCCGGCTTCACCGACGGGGAGATCCTCGAAATCAATCAGGTTTCGGCCTATTTCTCCTACGCCAACCGCACTGTTCTGGGCCTGGGCTGCTCAACCGAAGGCGACATCCTCGGCCTGTCGCCCAACAACTCGGACGATCCCGACGACTGGAACCACAGTTAACGCCCAATCAACAAGCCCGCTCTCCGGCACTCGCCGGAGTCTGCGCAACAATAGGAAGTTTCTCCGTGTCCGTTTTAAGACTCTGCGCGGTAGCCAGCCTGCTCGTGCTCGCTGCCTGCGAAATCCCAGCCGTCGACCCGACTTACATTAGTGAAGTACCCGCAGACACCCGTAGCTTTGCTCGTGCCCAGAAAGCCGTGCGGGCCTGTGTGATCGACAAAGACCGAGAGACCGTGCTGAAACGGTTCAGGCAGGCCGGTTTCGACGTATCTGAACGCCCGTTCAAACTGCGCACAGGGGCAACGATCAACCGTGCCTTTATTTCTGATCCTGACGATGAGGTGTTTGTTTTTTCACCCCAACCCGCTATTAGGTCGGTCTAAAAAACATGACACCGAGCCAATCCGCCAAGCTGGCGCAACGCTGGGTCCGTGCTCTTGACGCAAAATCAAATGCCGAAGTTGGCGATGGCCTCTCTGATCATGTTTCAGGGGCGTGGCGCCACTTTTTCACCGAACCCGCCCGTATTCCAGACAAGGCAGCTTACTCGCACCGTGTATACATCGCAGCCTATAAAACCTGGCCTCAAGGCCCCTATGATCCGCAACGCCAATTTGGCTATGACATTTATGGGCTGTTCCCAGAGGCACCAGGGGCGGCCATCGGGTTGAACCACGTTGTAACCTGCCAGCCCCACATAAAGACGGGCCCAAGGTCGGGCATTTTCCTACCCGGTTCAGGTCCCTCATTCCGCCCCCGCTGATCCCCAAAACAAAAGCGGCCCCTGAGGAGCCGCTTCCTATCCTAACAAAATACGGTCGCTTCAGCTCTGGTGGCCCAGCAGTGCAATAACCTCGTGCTCTTCCTTGACGAAGTCCGCTGGCTGTTTGCCGCGGATCGCGGTGAGGCGTTTGAACTCGTAACACATCTCGCCGCCCTCTTCTTCCGAGGCAAGGATCAGCCCCTGATAAAGGTGTTCCCCGCGGTCATAGAGGTCCACAAAACCGCGCAGATGCGGCGCGGCTTCTGCGTCCAGTGCAAAACCAGTTTCCCAGAACCGCAGCACCCGATAGGTCTGGCCATCGGCCTCCACCAACATACGGCTGTTGCGTTTCTGATCCTTCTTGCGGGCTGCATCCAGACCAGCTTGTACCTCTTTGGGCAGGAATGTCGTCATGTCACGTCTCCTCGTAGCCCCAAGATGGGCGATTCCAAGTTAAGGTCAAGTAAAGCCTTGATGAAATTTATTCATCGATCGGCTCTTCCAGGACCTTGCCCTCCACCGGACGCAGCACATGCGGCATCTTCGGATCATAGAGGGCTGAGTCTTTGAAATCACGAACCGTGCCAAGTGCCGGCCCCACCAGGATCAAAGCGGTGCGGGTGATCTTTTCCGCGCGTACTTTTTTGCGAATGTCGCTGAGGGTGCCTTTGATGAACAACTCATCCGGCCAGCCCACACGGTAGCCCACCACAACCGGGCACTCTTCGCCATAGTAAGGCACCAGTTGACGCTCGATCTCGCGCAGGTTCCGAACCCCCAGATGGATCGCCAGGGTTGCGCCAGTGCGGGCGAAGTTTTCCAACGTCTCCCCTTCCGGCATCGAAGTCGATTTCATCGACACCCGCGTCAAAACGATCGACTGCGCCACCTCAGGGATGGTCAGCTCCTGCCCAAGGGCTGCCGCCATCGCGGCATAGGCCGGCACCCCGGGGATCACCTCATAGGCAATGCCCTCCGCTTTCAAGCGGCGGATCTGCTCTGCAATTGCACCGTAAAGCGACGGATCGCCCGAATGCACCCGTGCAACATCCTGCCCCTTGGCATGGGCCGCCACGATCTCGGCATGGGTGTCATCCAGCGTCATCGGCGCCGTGTCCAAAACGCGCGCGCCTTCCGGGGCGCAGGCCACCACCTCCGGCGGCACCAGAGACCCCGCATAAAGGCACACAGGGCATTCACCAATCACCCGTTCAGCCTTTTTCGTCAGCAACTCTGGGTCACCCGGTCCCGCACCAATAAAGTAAACGGTCATGCGCCGCGCCCCTCTTTTATCTTGCCAAAAATACTCACTGCGCTGCCTTCTCGGCCAGATCGCCGTCAATTTTGCGCGCATAGCCCCGCGGCGTGAACATGCGGGGGCCTTCGCCCAGTTCCGCCAGTCGCGAATTGCTCGAACCAATCAGAACCACAGTCAGCATGTCGACCTCATCGACCTCCAGCTGGTCGAGACGGCGATAGCGCACATGTTCCTCAGGCCGCCCGAGCGACGAGGCCAGCATCACCGGCGTATCGGCCGGACGGTGCTGCAACAGGATCTCCCGCGCCTCAGCCAGCAGGGTCCGGCGGGTTTTCGAGACAGGGTTATAGAAGGCGATGACAAAATCGCCCTCCGCCGCCGCTTTCAACCGGCGCAGAATGTCATCGCGCGGGGTCAGCAGATCGGACAGCGAAATGGTGCAGAAGTCATGCCCCAATGGCGCCCCGGCCCGTGCTGCAGCCCCCTGCAATGCCGAAACACCCGGCGAACAGACAACCTCCACACGGTGCGCCGCATCAGAGACACCATGTTCCTCCGGTCCGCGATCTAGCAGTTCAAAGACCAGCGCGCCCATCGCATAGATGCCCGCATCGCCCGAGCAGACCAGCGCCACGTTCTTGCCCTTCGCCGCCTGTTCCAGCGCATAGCGACAGCGCGCCTCTTCGCCGCCCAGCGGGAAGTCCGACCGTTCCTTGCCTGCAGCCAAAGGCCCCAGCAGATCGATGTAGAGGCCATAGCCAACCAGCTCTTCCGCCTCCGCCACAAGACGCGACACCTCGGGCGTGCGCCAGCTGGCCTGACCCGGACCGATGCCCACAACCGACAGGCGGCCACGGGCGCGGCCCGCAACCTCTTTCACAGGGGCCTCGGCCATTGCCAGCGCCGTAGTTCCCATGGCGGTTTTGCGCTTCGGATGGGTCAGCGTCACCGCTGCGCCCCCCGCGGCCAAGGCCGCATTTTCGGCCACCCCGTGGGTGCCGATCTCGGCAAAAACCACCTCGGATGTGGTGGCGCAACGTGGGGTTTCCGCGTCCAGCTCCGCCGCCGTGAACAGCCGCAGCGGCACGTTGAACTTCGCCGCCAGTGCGTTCATCGCAGGCTCATCCGCCTTCAGATCCGCCGTGGCAACAGCCGCCAATGCACCGGGTGCAACACCCGCATCCGCCAGTAGCTCTGTAACCAGACCATCCAACTCTTCCGCAGGGCAGTTGCGCGAACAGCCAACACCCAGAATGGCGCGCTGCGGGTGGAAGACCAGCGTGGTCTCCTCAGTCGCCTCAACAGGCGCCACCGTACAGTGAATGGTCACGCCGTCGCCTTTCGGCAGATCCGCAAGCCAGCCAGCCGCATCAACCGCCTCGCCGACCAACGTAGCCCCAGCGCCCGACAGCAATGCCGCCATCGCCGCTTTGGCGTTTTCGGGATTGGCCAGAACCCAACCCTGTGGCGGTTCATCCAGCGCGACGCCCATGGCGACATCCCCAGCCGTGGTCACAGCCGCCGTCGCCTCTAGCGCCGCTGCAATTTCACCCGCCAGACGGTTGGCCCCGCGATGCCCGCCCAGAAGCGGCACCACAACGGAGCCGTCATCGGACACCGACACCACCGGCGGCTCCGCTCGTTTGTCACTCAGCAGTGGTGCAACCGCGCGGATCAGGATGCCGCTGGCGCAAACACCCACCACCGGCACACCGGCCGCAAACAGATCGCGCGCATGGTCCAGCGCATTGGGGAAAAAAGCATCCGCCTCTGCCACACGCCCCTCACGGCCATGCAGCTCAGCGCCCAAAACCGCCGCCACTTGACGCGCCACCGCCTCGCCGGAGGCGCTCAGCGCCAGAACAACCGGCTTCACATTTTCGCCAGAAAGCCCAGAGTTTACAGCCATGGGTCGCCCCCCTTCACCAGTAGAATCATTGAGAAATAGGGCGCCTTCTCTGGCGCCGCCTTCAGCGGGCAAACCACCTCTTCGGGCAGGCTGGCACGCTCGATATACATTGCCTTTTCGGTCAGGCCCAAGGCTTCGATCACGCTGCGGATCTTGGCCAGATGGCGGCCAACCTTCATGATTGCCACGCTTTCAGCCCCTTCGATCCGGCTGCGCAGCTCCGCCTCAGGCAAGGGACCGGGCAGCACCGTCAGCCGCTCGTTGCGCGCCGCCAAAGGCACACCGGCCCGCGCCGCGCAGGTGGTGATTGAGGTCACGCCGGGCACCACCTCAACATCAAACCATTCAGACAGTCGGGCAAAGAGATACATGAAGGAGCCATAGAAAAACGGATCCCCTTCACAGAGGCAGATCACATCCTCACCCGCCTCCAACGCCGCCGCGATTTCTGCCGCGCCCTTGTCATAGGCGGCCTGTGCGGGCGCACGGTCCACCGTCATCGGTACGTCCATCACAATTTCACGCGCGCCCGCAGGGATCACATCTGCCGCGATGGCGCGGGCAAAACTGTCCCCCCCCGCCAAAGCCGGATAGGCCACCACCGTGGCCCCCGCAATCAACCGATGGGCCCGCAGGGTCATCAGGTCCGGATCGCCCGGCCCCAGCCCCACGCCGTAAAGTTTTCCGGTCATCGTTTGATCAGACTCCACTGGGTCACGGTGCGCAGCGGTTTCCAACCGCTCAGGGGGCCAATCGCCTCCGCCCGCTCGACCGAGATCTTGACCAGCTCACCGCCATAGTCCTTCTGCAACGCAATCAGCGTGGCTTCGCTTTCGATGGTCACCGCATTGGCCACCATCCGGCCCAAGGGACGCAGGGCGCCCCAGGCAAACTCGAACGTCTCCCGGCTGAGGCCACCGCCAATGAACACCGCATCTGGCGCGGGCAAGTCCTGCAGGGCGGCGGGCACGGTGCCATCCACCAGCTGCAGCTTCGGCACCCCAAGCGCCAGCGCGTTCGCTGCCGCCATCGATCGGCGATCTGCGCGCGGTTCAATCCCGATGGCCTGCGCATAAGAGGCTGAGCGCATCCATTCCACCGCCACCGAGCCACAGCCGGTGCCAATGTCCCACAGCAACGCGCCGCGCATCGGCATCAATTTGGCCAATGTTGCCGCACGGACCTCTTGTTTGGTCATGGTGCCGTCGTTCTGGAACAGATCATCCGCTAGCCCCGGCACCCGTGGCAACAGCGCTGCGTCGGGGGCGGCAATGCAATCCACCGCTAGCGTGTTGAAGGGCGGCACCTCATGGTCCCAGCCCTCGGCCACACCGTCAAACCGCTGTTCCTCATCGCCCCCCATATTGGCCAGCACCGTCATTTTGGATTTGCCAAAGCCACGGGCGGTTAGGAAAGCAGCGATCTTGCCAGGGGTGTCCGATCCGGTGGTCAGGATGAGCAACCGCGCATCCGGCTGAATGAAGGCGATCATCTGCTCCACCGGACGGCCATGCACTGTCAGCGTCTCCAGATCCGCCATCGACCAACCCATCCGCGCCGCCGCCAGCTGGAAGGCCCCAACCTGCGGGTGATAGACCAACTCGCTTGGGTCAATCTCGCGCCCGATCCGCGCCCCGACCGAAAACCACAGGGGATCGCCGGTGGCCAGAACCACCACACGTTTGCCTTTATGCCCCTTCAACATGTCAATCAGCGCATCAAAGGGCGAGGGCCAGGCCAGACGCTCGGCCGTGACGGCCGCTGACAGCTCATGATGACGTTCACCGCCCACAATCACCTCTGCCGCTTCCACAACCGCGCGGGTGGCGGGCAGCAGCCCGTCCATACCGTCCTCACCAATGCCAACAATATGCAACCAAGGATCAGACATGGGCCGCCCCTTTCAATGTTCTGCAAATACTCTCGCCGAAGGCGTGCCGACCTCTCATCGGGATGCCTCCGCTTGTTCTTCAGGCAGCCCCGCTGCCAAAGCATTCACTGCGGCCGAGGCAATGGCTGAGCCGCCGCGACGGCCACGCAGGGCGACAAAGTCACAACCGCGCGGGTTGGCGGCCAGTTCGGCCTTGCTTTCTGCCGCGCCGACAAAGCCCACCGGGAAGCCCAGGATCACCGCCGGTTTTGGCGCGCCCTGGTCGATCAGCTCCAACAGGTGGAACAGCGCGGTGGGGGCGTTGCCCACCACCACAACAGCCCCTTCCAGATGATCGGCCCAAAGCTCTACCGCAGCGGCAGAGCGTGTATTGCCAATGCCTGCCGCAATGCCCGGCGTGCGGGCATCGTTCAGGGTGACGATCACCTCATTTTCGGCTGGCAGGTAGCGCCGGATGATGCCCGCGCCAACCATTTCGCAGTCACACAGGATCGGCCTGCCCGCCTGCAACGCCGCATGTCCTGCCTCATAGGCGTTTTCAGAAAACGCCAGGCGGTCCGCAACCTCGACCATGCCGCAGGCGTGGATCAGCCGGATCGCCATACGTTCCATGCCGGCATCAAACCGGTCCAGACGCGCCTCGCGCCGGACGGTGGCGAAGCTTTCGGCGTAGATCGCCGAGGGGTTCTTCTCATAGGGTCGCATCAGCCCCCCCTTTGCGCATGTGGCCGCCGAAGGATGCCTCCGGCGGGAGTATTTTCAGGATCATTGAAAGAGTGTCAGCCCTTGCGGCGTGCACTTTCCGGCCCCAGCGGGTGTTTGGCATGCGGGTATTCGGCATGCAAATGGTCATGATCGTGGTGATGATGATGCCCATGACCGTGACCGTGATGGTGATCGTGGCTGTGGCCGTGGTCGTGATGGTGGTGATGTCCCATATCCAAGCGACACTCCCCAGTGCAGAACAGATCACAGAGCTTACAATCCGCCACGTTTGATCCCGGGGCCGAGGCGCCCTGGCCTTCGACGTGGTGGTGGTGGCTTTCCTGGACCGAGCCGACCTCATCCTCAAAGCCCAGCACTTGCACGCGGTATTTGCACATCACGCAGGTGGGCGGCGGCACCGAAGCCAACGCCGGATGCGCGGTGCCTTCGGCGGCTTTGGCGCGGTCTTCGGCGGAGATGACAATCTTGCCCTCTTCCAGCGCCAGTTCCTGGGTGCGGAACAGGCAGGTGCCGCAATTCGGCGGCGGCACCGCGCCCACCTGTTCGGTGATACGTTCCGCAAAGGTGGCCAGCACCTGTTCGTGGTCGTTGAGGTAGCCGGCTTTGACAAACTCGATCTCAGGATGATCGGCGGCCACCTTATCGGTGAAGCCATAGATCCGGTCGATCAGGATGCCGGTGAACAGGAAGTAGGGGAACACGATGACCCGTTTGTAGCCCAGCTTGGTCACATGGCGCAGGCAGGGTTCCACCAGCGGGAAGGTCACACCGGAATAGCCGACCTCCAGCCAGCCAAAGCCCATGCCCTCCTGTAGCAGGCGGGCGATCTTGGAGACATTGGCGTTGGCGTCCGGGTCCGAGGCGCCGCGGCCGATGACCACCAGACAGGTGTCATGCAGGTCCACTTCACCCAGTTCGGCGTTGGCCTGATCCACGGCCTCCTGAATACGCGCCCCTGCAGCGGCGACCATCTTGGGGTCCACGCCCAATTCACGGCCGTAAGAGACCTCAATGCCGTGTTTGGTGGCATAGGTGTTCAGCACCGTCGGGATGTCATTTTTGGAATGCATCGCCGCAAACAGCATCCCCGGCACCGCCAGAATTTTATCGCAGCCCGCGTCACGCAGCCGGTCCAGCCCGTCGCGGATCACCGGATTGGCAAACTCCAGATAGCCATATTCCACCATCCAGTCCTGCGGCAGCAGGGGGGGCAGTTTTTCGGCAAGGACAGAAAATTCATCAACTGCGGCCTGGCTACGCGAGCCGTGACCGCAGATCATCACTCCAATTTTGCTCATGGCTTAGGCTTCCTGCAGCTCTTCTTCGCTAGGCTCTTCGTCGGATTCAGACTCGGCTTCGGTGTCCTTTTTCTTGCCCTTCAGGCCTGCAATCAGGGCAATGGCCCCCGCCGCCCCCAAAGCGCCCAGCGCGATCCAGTGATCGTGGCCGGCAAGTTCACCAAAGTGACCGATATGGGCCGCCGCCGGTGCTGCCCAGACAGCGCCACCAAAAGCCACAATTGTATAGAAGGTTTTCATGCCTCTCCCCCAGTTCAACCTCATTTACAGAGAGAATGCCCGGGTTCGGGCACCTGACGACGTTTGTCCCTGATCCCCTATTTGGGTCGATCGCACAAACACACCTCTCCGGCCCCGTTTCGGGGCTCGTCCGGGCGCACTATAGGCAGCGTGCCGCAGTGCCGCAATCCGGTTCGCGGCATCTGTGGCAACAAAGCCGACCTTAGGATTGCAGCAGCTGATCCACCGCCTCGAAGGCAGAGAAAGCCGCGCCCTGAACGGTTGAGCGATCCTCGCCGCCCAGCGCTTCGCCAGCGAAGAACAGACGCCCCGCAACCGGTCGGAACGCATAAACCAACGTGCCCTGCGCCCCCTCGTCATAATCGTTGGAATAGGTGCCATTGATGTATGGCACACGGTCCCAATTCTGAACCTGAACCTTTTCAACCAGTTGACTGGCAGCGCCGTCATAAATCCGGTCCAATTCAGACAGCAGGTCGCGTTGGATCTGGGCATCGGACTGCCGTGCAGTGGCCAGGGGCACATTGCTGTTCTGGAACAGACCCAACACATGGTCACCGCTGTCTTTGCTAAAGGCCGCATTGTAGAAAATCCGCTCGGACCAGGTATCGGCGGTGAAACCGGACACGCCCTGCGGCAGGGTGATATCGCCGTAGAACCGCTCTTTAAATTTGAAGAACGCTTTTAACCCGCTGCCGAACACCGTGTCATCCAATGCCGCCGTGATCCGACGTGGCAGGCTGGGGGCGAAACTGATTCCCTCCTTTTGCAGCACCGACAGCGGTGTGGTCACAATCACTTGGTCGGCGCTGTAGCGGGCTTTCGCAGTGCGCACCGTCACGCCAGTGTCCGAATGTTCAATCTGGCTCACCGGTTCATTGAGGCGCAGGGATGCGCTGACCGACGGCAGCATGTTGCGTTCAAAGAAGCCATACCAGGTGGTGCGTTTGAATTTGCGTTCCGCATAGGCCAGCCGCAGCCAGTTGGCACTGCCGCGGCTTTCGCCATCCCAGGTGTCATAGGTCTTGGGCCGGTAGGTGATCGTTTCCTCATCCACCTTGGCCGCAGGGTCATCCACGATCTCTTTCAGGATGGAATGATCGGCATGGATCCATTCGGCCCCCAGATCGATGGGGAAGTCGGCAAAACCCTCCAGCCGTTTGATCCGCCCGCCCCAATGTGGCGCGGCCTCAAGGATTGTGACCTCCGCGCCGGCGCGCTGCAACAGATAGCCCGCGGTGATGCCCGCCCCCCCTGCGCCAACAATGATCACGCGCTGTCCCGCTTTGGCCCGTCCGAGCCCGGGCCCAAAGAGAACTGCTGCCAAAGCCGAAACGCCAAATGCCCGCCGTGAAATCATCGAAATCCCCCTTCGCACCAAACTTCGCACCCAACACTGTGCAGAAATGCAGAAAACCTGCGCCCGGATAGACCTGTGCGCCGCCCGCGCAGCCCCCTAAGTTCTGACCAACAAACGCATAGGAGCATGAAATGGGCAAGTTGGTCGACGGCAAATGGCATGACGTCTGGTATGACACCAAGGAAAGTGGCGGGGCCTTCAAACGGACCGAGGCCAGCTTTCGCAACTGGATCACCGCAGATGGCAGTGCCGGCCCCTCGGGCGAAGGCGGCTTCAAGGCCGAAAGCGGCCGTTATCACCTTTATGTCTCCTACGCCTGCCCCTGGGCACACCGCACCTTGATTTTCCGCGCCCTCAAAGGGTTGAGCGACCACATCACGGTCTCCGCCGTGCATCCCGACATGTTGTCCGATGGCTGGCATTTCGGCACCAATTATGACGGTGCGACGGGCGATACCCTCTACGGTCTGCCCTATGCCCGCGACATCTACACCAAAGCTGTGCCGGATATGTCGGGCCGTGTCACCGTGCCAATCCTCTGGGACAAAGAGCGTGAAACCATCGTCTCCAACGAAAGCTCAGAAATCATCCGCATGTTCAACTCTGCCTTCAACGGGATCACCGGCAACACCGATGACTATTGGCCCGAAGCCGAACGGGACGCGATCGAAGAGGTCAACGCGCGGATCTATGACACGCTGAACAACGGCGTCTACAAGTCCGGTTTTGCCACCACGCAAGCGGCCTATGAGGCGGCGGTTTACCCGCTGTTTGACACGCTCGATTGGCTGGAAGACCGCCTGAGCCAGAACCGCTATCTGATGGGCGATCACCTGACCGAGGCTGACTGGCGCCTGTTCACCACGCTGATCCGGTTTGATCCGGTCTATCACCTGCATTTCAAATGCAACCGCAAACGGATCGTGGATTACCCCAACCTCTGGGCCTACACGCGCGAGCTTTATCAGGTGCCCGGCGTGGCCGAGACGGTGAACATGGACCACATCGTGCGCCATTACCACTACAGCCACGAAAGCGTGAATCCACACCGGATTGTGCCGATCAACCCGGTGCTGGATTACATGACCCCACATGGCCGTGCGGCACTTGGCTAATCCCCCCTCGCCGCTAGTTTCCGACCAAAGACAAACAGCCCGCGCTTGCGCCCGGGCTGTTTTTGCGATTTCTGTCACCGCAAATGGGAGCGCGAAACATGACAACCTGGATCACCGTCTGTGACACCTGCAAACTCGACGATTGGGAGGCCTCGGGCCGCGAACAAAAAGACGGTGAGGTGCTGGCCGAACTGGTAGAGGCCGCCGCCGCTGATCGCGCAGACGTGCAGACCCGTCGGGTCTCTTGCCTGATGGGCTGTAGCCATGGCTGCAACGTCGCCATTCAGGGCACGGACAAGCTGAACTACACGCTCGGCCGGTTTGAACCGGGTGTAGAGGCGGCTGAGGCCATCGTGGATTACGCCACGCTGCATGCCGAAAGCGACAGCGGCCAGGTGCCGTTCCGCCAGTGGCCGCAAGGGGTCAAAGGGCACTTTGTGACCCGCCACCCCCCTTTGCCGAAAGCTGAGGCCGCAGAATGATTCAGGAGGCGCGGGACCACGGTGGCGGCGTTGATGCGGCTGCCTCCCGATACGGCGGCACCCGCGCCGACTGGCTGGATCTGTCCACCGGCATCAATCCGGTGCCTTATCCGGTGGGCGCCTTCGATATGGACGCCTGGACCGCCCTGCCCGACAAAGGTGCGCAACAGGCGCTGATCGCCGCCGCCCGTGATTACTGGCAGGTACCTGAAGGCGCCGCAGTGCTGGCCGCGCCGGGGGCCTCCGCCCTAATTGCCCGCATCCCTGCGCTGGCCCTTACGGGCCGCGTGGACATCCCGCGCCCCACCTATAACGAACACGCCGCCGCTTTTGAGGCCGCCGGCTGGCAGCTGTCTGACACACAGGCAGAGGCCCGCGTGATCGTGCACCCGAACAATCCCACCGGTCAGTTCTATGATGGTGAACCCTCCGGCCCGGACCTGCATGTCATCGACGAAAGCTTCTGCGATATCGCGCCGGACCGCTCCCTCATCAAACACGCCACCCAGCCCGGCACCGTGATCCTGAAAAGCTTTGGCAAGTTCTGGGGCCTCGCCGGTGTCCGCTTAGGCTTTGCCATTGGCGACCCTGCCCTGATCGCGCGTCTGGAACAGATGCTCGGCCCCTGGCCGGTTGCCGGACCGGCATTGCGCATCGGGCGGCAGGCGCTCACCGATCAGAAATGGGCCGAGGCAACCCGCACCCGCCTGACCGCAGACAGCGCCCGTCTGGATCAGCTGATGACCCGCGCTGGTGCAGCACTGCACGGTGGCACGCCGCTCTTTCGCCTCTATGAGGTTAAGGATGCGGCCCAGTGGCAGACCCGTTTTGCCGAAGCACGGATCTGGACCCGCATCTTCCCCTACTCGCGTCATTTCATCCGCCTTGGCCTGCCCGCCCCAGACCAATGGCACCGGCTGGAGGCCTTGCTATGACCCTGATCCTTGCCATGTTGCTGGACGCCGCCGTGGGCGAACCCAAGGCGCTCTACAACCGCGTCCCCCATCCCGCCGTCCTGATGGGGCGGCTGATCGGCTGGGCCGACAACAGGTTCAATCAAGGCGAAGACCGCCGCCGCAACGGTATCGCGACCATGCTGGCACTGGCCATCGGCGCGCTGATCCTCGGCAAGCTGCTGGCCGCCTTTGGCCCGCTGGTGGAAATCCTTGTGCTGGCCGCCCTGCTGGCCCAGCGCAGTCTGGTCGATCACGTGCGGGACGTGGGCAACGCGCTGCGCCTGTCAGAAGGCGACGGGCGCATGATGGTCGCCCGCATCGTCGGCCGCGATACTTCCCAAATGGACGGCCCTGCGATCAGCCGCGCCGCCATCGAAAGCGCGGCGGAGAACTTCAGCGATGGGGTGATTGCCCCGATCTTCTGGTTTGCCCTCATGGGTCTGCCGGGGCTGCTGCTTTACAAAATCACCAACACCGCCGACAGCATGATCGGCTATCGCACCGAACGGCATCGCGATTTTGGCTGGGCGGCCGCGCGATTTGACGACCTGCTCAATCTGGCCCCTGCCCGCCTGACCGCCGTGCTGATCGCGCTGACACATCAGGTGTTCCACAACTGGCCCTTGCTGGTGCGTGACGCCCGTCAGCACCGCTCACCCAATGCCGGCTGGCCCGAGGCCGCAATGGCCCGCGCACTGGATGTCGCCCTGTCCGGACCCCGTTCGTACGAGGGTGAGATGCGCGATTTTCCCTTCGTTAATGTGGATGGCACCCACGCGGCCACGCCCGATCATATCGATGCCGCCTGCACCGCCCTCTGGCGGGTCTGGGGTGTGGTTCTGGGGCTGACCCTGCTGCTGTCAATGTTAGCGTCTGTCATCTGACGTTTGCAGATCGGCCCTTGCCTGTTAACCTTTGCAAAACTTTATCTCTGAGGAATTCATGAAACGCCTTCTTACCGCCGCCGCCCTCACCGTTTCACTGGCCAGCCCCAGCCTCGCCGCGCAATGCGGTGGTGGCTTCAACAGCTTCATCAAAGATCTGCGCAAAGAGGCGCAGTCGATGGGCTATGACGCCGGTCTGGCCAAACGGTTCTTTGCCAATGTTCAGCAGGACCAGAAGGTGCTGGCCGCAGACCGCCGCCAAGGGGTGTTTCAGAAGAACTTCACCGATTTCACCCGCCATCTGATTTCCCAGAACCGGATCAACACCGGCAAGAAAAAGGGCCAGCAATACAGCAAGGTATTTGACCGGATCGAACGCGAATACGGCGTCTCGCGCGGGGTGCTTCTGGCCTTCTGGGCGTTTGAGACCGACTACGGCGGCTATCAGGGCGATTTCAACACGCTGAACGCGCTGGTCACCCTTTCGCACGACTGCCGCCGCCCCGAATTGTTCCGCCCACAGGTGTTTGCCGCGCTCGAACTTTATGCCCGTGGGGAGTTTGACCCGAACAAAACCACCGGCGCATGGGCTGGTGAGATTGGCATGGTGCAGATGCTGCCCGCCGACATCATTGAAAACGGTGTGGATGGTGACGGCGATGGCAAGGTGTCGCTGAAAACCTCTGCCCCGGACGCGTTGCTGTCTGGCGGCAAGATGCTCAGCCATCTGGGCTGGCGCGCCGGTGAGCCGTGGCTGCAAGAGGTCAAGGTGCCGGCCGATATGGATTGGTCCCTGTCCGGCACCGCTGCCGCTCTGCCGATCAGCAAATGGCAGGCAATTGGCGTAAAGCCCCGTTCCGGCGCGTGGGAGGCAAAGGGCCTGAAGGGCAAACTGATCCTGCCACAGGGTCGCAAAGGGCCGGCCTTTATCGCCTACCCAAATTTTGACGTTTATTTCGAATGGAACCAGAGCTTTACCTACGTTCTGACCGCCGCCTATTTCGGCACCCGCCTGATGGGCGGGCCGGTGTTCAGCGAAGGCAATCCTGACGCGGGCCTTGACGGACCGCAGATGAAGCAGCTGCAAAAGAAACTGGCCGCCTTGGGCCATGATGTGGGCAAGATCGACGGCATTCTGGGCGCGGGCACCCGCGCCGCCACTCAGGCGGAACAGAAACGTCTGGGTCTGCCCGCTGACGCATGGCCAACCCGCGAGTTACTCAACCGGCTCTAACCCTAAACCATCCCCCCAGACCTCGGAGAGGCCCCAGTGAACGAGGCCATTCTTTACGCCATTAATGGTTGGATGGGCACATCGACCACCTTTGACGAGGTGCTTTTGCACCTCGCCAGCAACCCTTTGTTCAAGGGTATGACGCCTTTGTTCATCTTCTGGTGGCTCTGGGGGATTGAGGACGCGCGCAGTGCGGCGCGGCGGCTTGATCTGTTTGTTGGCCTACTGGTGGCGGCGGTTGCGGTGCTGCTCTGCCGCGCAGTGGTGGAACTGGGGCCCCATGTCCTGCGCCCGATCCACAATCCGGATCTGGACATCATCATTTCACCTTTCCTAGATCCCGCCACGCTTGCCGGTGAAAACGCCTTCCCGTCGGACCATGCAACGCTCACCATCGCCCTGTCGGTGGTTATGCTGCGCCAAAGTCTGGGCTGGGGGCTGCTGGCACTGGCCCATGCAGTGATAATCAGCCTGGTCTCAAGGGTCTATTTTGGCTTCCATGCCCCCAGCGATGTCCTCAGCGGCGCCGCCATTGGCGCGGTCACAATCCTACTGCTCACCACCCCTGCCAAACGCGGTCTGCAAGTCCTTGGATTGGAAACCGGCATGGCCCGTTACCCGCAGCTGGTGATGGCCTTTCTCTTTGCGCTAAGCCTGCAAATGGCCACCATGTTCACCTCGGCCCGCTATTTCCTTGACGCGGTGAGCACGGCATTGTCGCGTCTCTTCGGGTAGACGCGGCAATTCCGCAACAAACAGCCCTGTTGTGACAATGGCGCGCGGACATTCCACAACCGCCCGCGTAAACACGCGCCGATCTTGGGCCAGCCCCAATCGGAATAAACAAGCGAGACATATCCCATGAAGACCGCAACCTTCGCCGCTTCGGCCGTTGCAATCGCGCTGTCGGCAGGTGCCGCACAGGCAGAGTTCATCTACGGCGGCTTTCTGCAGCTGGAACGGCGCGCCTACCAGTACCCCTGGGTCGACGGCTGGACCGATCACTCCACGTCGTCGCGGGGCAACATCGCGCTGGGTTACCAGCTGGATGACCTGACCGTTGCGATGGGCGCCAACTGGAACACCAGATTGGGTGAAGGCGATCCGCTGATCGACTGGCCGAAGGACCGGACGTTCCTGCTGTCTTATGGCCCCGCGACACTGACCTATGGCGACATGTACGGCGCCGGCAACATGATTTCCGAAGACTATTTCACCATGAGCGACGCCACCGACGATCAGGACCACACCCTGCGTCTGGATCTGGCGCTGGAAAACTTCCACCTGGCGATCTCCAACGATCTGGAGCGTCGGGACGAGTTGGAAATCGGCCTTGCCACGCAAGGGTTTGGCCATTTTGTCCGTGTCGGCTACGAATCTGACTCTGGCGATCTGGGGGTGATTGTTGGCAAGGACATGGGCGGCTGGGGGTATCACCTGGCCACGCTGCAGGACCTCAACGATTCCGACCCGCAAGACGATCAAGTCGCCGCAACCCTACTCTATGATGTGAACGACAACCTGCGTCTGGCCGCCAATATTGTTCTGGATTCCGACCTGAACGTCTATGGCCGCAGTCTGGCTGCCTGGTACGAGTTGAACACACCAAGCGACCGTATGGGCCCGGTAACCCTGCGCATCGCCTATGACGAAATGCGTGCCTGGGATGAAAAGCAACTGACGCTTGGCATCGACGTGCCCTTTGGCAAGCCCCTGCCCGCTGCCTATGAGCGCCGCGAACGCAAGCGCTTTGTCAGCGGCTACGGCTTCTACTAAGCCCCGCGCAGCACATCTATCGAACAAGAAACCGGAGGGAACACCGCCGGTTTTTCTTTAACAAAGGGCCTGATTTTACTGTGCCAGCATGCGGCGCACCGGAAAACGCTGCCCGTCTGCCGTCAACACCACGGTGCGGCCATCGTTCTGCACAATCCGGTCACAGCGGGTCACTTCGGTCACGAATGTCACACAGACCGTGCTGTCCTGCGAGACCTCCCAGCTGCCATACCAATCACCGCCGCCAGCATAGGACCACAGGTAACTGCCATCCGCATCATAGCGCGACTGGCCGCCGTCAAAAAACTCCAGCATCTGCCCCGACAGATGGGCCTGCAACGCCTCGGGTGCAAAGCCCTGATCACCGGAACGCCCCTGCCAGTCCTGCGCAACAGCAGGCGTTGCAAGACACAGCCCCACGGCCAACCATTTCAACATAAGGCCCATCCTCCACCCGTCAGTATCCGGGCCACTCTGACACAGGCCAGCCGCCGCCAAACATCACTTCGCTGTCACGATTGAGAGAGCCGCAAAGCTGCAGCATTGGCCGGTCACGCCACCAGCGCTTCGGCCTTCTTCAGATCCACGCTCACCAGCTGGCTGACACCCTGCTCCTGCATGGTCACCCCGAACAGCCGGTCCATCCGCGCCATGGTCACCGCATGGTGGGTGATGATCAGGAACCGTGTGTCGGTGCGACGGCACATTTCGTCCAACAGGTCACAGAAACGGGTCACGTTGGCATCATCCAGCGGCGCGTCCACCTCGTCCAGCACACAGATCGGCGCTGGATTCGCCAGGAACACCGCAAAGATCAGCGCCATGGCGGTCAGGGTCTGCTCCCCACCCGACAACAGCGACAGCGTCGACAGCTTCTTGCCCGGCGGCTGGCACATGATCTCCAGCCCGGCATCCAGTGGATCTTCACTTTCGATTAGTTCCAGGTTGGCCTCACCGCCGCCAAACAGATGGGTGAACAGCAGCGAGAAGTTGGAATTTACCTGCTCAAAGGCTGTCAGAAGACGCTCACGACCCTCTTTGTTGAGGTTTGAAATCCCCGAGCGTAGCGCCTTGATCGCCTCTTCCAGATCGGCCTTTTCATCCACCAGAGAGCCATGTTCCTCGCGGACTTCCTTGGCATCCTCTTCGGCGCGCAGGTTCACCGCCCCCAAGGCATCGCGCTGCCGTTTCAGCCGGTTCACGTCCTGTTCCAGCGCCTCGGCATCGGCCATGTCGTCTGGGTTGGTGTCCAGCGTATCCAACAGTTTCTGCGGGGTGACCTGCATCACCTCATCGATCCGCTCCACCGTGGCGGCAACCGTTTCACGGGCCGCTTCGGCGCGTGCTTCGGACCGGGCCCGCGCTTCCCGCGCGTCCGAGGCTGCCCGTTCTGCATCCCGTTCGGTCTGCTCCGCCACCCGCAGCGCCGCCTCCGCCTCGGCCAGCACATCAGCGGCCTGTTTGCGGCGGTCCTCGGCGGTTTCGATCGCCTCTCCCAGCTCCTCGCGCTTCTCGGCAATCTCCTCCGGCAGCGCCATGGCCTCGGCCAGTTCTTCCTCGGACTCTTCTTTGCGGTCGGCCAATTCGGTGCTGCGTTTTGAAGCGGTTTCCAACCGGTGCTTCCAGCCAGAGATTTCCTTGGTCACTTCCTGACTGCGGCGCAGGCGGGCCTCGCCCTCACGGCGCACCTCATCATGGGCCGAGCGTTTGGTCATCATCGTCATCCGCGCCGCCTCAACGGTCAGCTTCAGATCCTCAACCCCGGCCCGGGCCTCGTCCAGATCGTCCAGATCGCCAATGGCGTCCTCGGCCTCCACCACGCGGGCGCGGGCCTCCATCGCTTCGTCCTCATGGCGTTCCACCGCCATGCCCAGACTTTCCAGTTTCGACTCGGCCAGCGTCATATCCGCCTCGGCGCGCGACAGCTTGCGGCTGGCCTCATTCACCAACCGGTCCGCATCCCGCCGCGCCTGACGCGCCGCCTGATCGGCACGTGTCAGATCCGCCAACCGCTGGGTCAGCGCCTCATGGGCGGCACGCGCCGCTTCGGCGCGGGTGCCGGCATGTTCGGACTGTTGTTTCAGCTCTTCCAACCGGTTCAACTGCTGCAAGCGCAGCGCCGCTGCCGAGGGCGCATCTTCGGCCCAGGCGCGATACCCATCCCAACGCCACAGGTCGCCTTCCAGCGACACCAACCGTTGACCGGGCTGCAACAGGGGCTGCAACCGCGGCGCATCTTCGGCATCGATCAGACCAATCTGCGCCATCCGGCGCGCCAGCACATCCGGCACCGAGACGTGGTTCGACAGCGGGGGGACACCAACAGGCAAGGCCTGCGCATCGTCATAGTCTGGCAGTTCGGTCCAGCCCGACGGCCCGTCACCTTCTACCTGAGGCGCCCGCAGATCATCGGCCAAAGCCGCACCCAGCGCCTTTTCAAAACCCATCTCCACCTGCAGACGATCGAGGATCTGACCGCCCTCAGCGGTGTCACGCTCCAAGAGTTTCGCCAGCGCCGTGACCTCAGCCCGCAGCGCGTTCAACTCGCCCTCCGCCTCGGACCGTTCACCCCGCACATCCGCTTCACGCGATTGTGTCTCCGCCCGTGCGGCTTCGGCCTCCATTAGGGTCTCTTCGGCGTTCTCGGCTGTGGCCTGCGCAATCTCGGCCTCTTCTTCTGCGGCCTCAAAGTTCAGCTTCGCCTGCTCCGAGGCCTGCGCCGCCGTCGCCACCGCGTCCCGCGCCTTCACCGCCTCCCCTTCAGACCGTGCCAGCGTCCGGCGCACATCATCCAGCATCCGCTGCGCCGACTGATGCCGCGCCGCCAGACGGGCCACGTCCTCGGTCTGCTGCGACATCGCGGTCTCGCGGTCCTGCAGCACCATCGCCGCCTCATGCGCCATTTCCGAGGCGATCTCCAGCTTGTCCTCATGGCCTTCGCTGGCCTTCTGCAACTCGCGGGCTTCCCACTCCAGCCGTTCAATCGTCTCGCCAGCATCGCGGTTCAAACCCGCCTCGCGGTCGATATCTTTGGCCATCTGCAGGATGCGGTTCTTCAGCGTCTCAATGGACTGTAGTGCCTGCGTTTCCTGATCCTTCAGCGTATCCCGCTGCACCGAGAGACGTTGCAGGATCGCCGCTGCAATAGCCTCTTCTTCGCGCAGGGGCGGCAATCCGGCGTCCAACTCTTCGCGCATCTTGGCGATTTTGCGCGCCTCACCTTCGGCCTGCGCCGCAAGGGTCACACGGTTACGCAGTTCCTCCTCTGCCGCCAGCCGCGCCTCATCCGCTTCGCGCCAGCGCCGGTACAGCAACAGCCCCTCAGCTTTGCGCAGCTCTTCGCCAATCGTGCGATAGCGCGCCGCCTGACGGGCCTGACGGTCCAGCGTCGCCAACTGGCTGGCCAGCTGATCCACCACATCGTCAACTCGGGCCAGGTTCTGTTCGGCCCCTTTCAGTTTCAGCTCCGCCTCATGACGGCGCTGATACAGCCCCGAAATCCCCGCCGCCTCTTCCAGAATGCGACGCCGGGCCTTGGGTTTGGAGTTGATCAGCTCAGAAATCTGACCCTGCCGCACCAGCGCAGGCGAATGCGCGCCGGTCGAGGCATCGGCAAACAACATCTGTACGTCACGCGCCCGCACGTCCTTGGTGTTGACCTTATAGGCCGACCCAACATCGCGGGTGATCCGGCGCACAATTTCCAGCTGGTCCTCATCATTGAACCCCGCCGGCGCCAAGCGCTGCCCGTTGTCGATCAGCAGGGACACCTCGGCAAAGTTCCGGGCCGGACGTGAAGAGGCACCGGCAAAGATCACATCTTCCATGCCGCCGCCACGCATCGCCTTGGGGCGGTTCTCTCCCATCACCCAACGCAGCGCTTCCAGCAAGTTGGACTTGCCACAGCCGTTTGGCCCCACGACTCCGGTCAACCCGTCCTTGATCAGCAGATCGGTCGGATCGACAAAGCTTTTAAAGCCGGTCAGTCTGAGTTTCGAAAACAGCACGCGACGGGACGTCCTTGAGTGATTCCAGTTGTGATTCCAAAGTTCATTGATCCTGAGAGGCCCGTGGCGTTTGAGTCAACGGTCCCCCCCTTTATTTCGGGTTATCCCAGCAGTTATCCACAAAATATTGCGGATCTTCGCGGATATTGAAGGGCCTGAAGGTCGTTTTTGACCCGGCAATGCGCGCAAAACGCGCTTGACGCATTGCAGCATTTCACGCGATTAATACCCTGTATGGTTCCCATTGTGCGATGCAAAGCATCCGGGACGAAAAGGGAATGTGGAAGGGGTGACCCAAATCGGGGCCCACAGCCGCAGCCGCCCCCGCGACTGTCAGCGGTGAGCGCCTGTCACAAGCCACTGGTCAACGGCATCTGCCGGACCGGGAAGGCGACAGGGGCCATGACCCGCCAGCCAGGAGACCTGCCATACGTAGAACAATAACCCAATCCGTCGGGGATGACGGAAGAGGAGACAGAGACATGACCACAGTTACCGCGACCAAGACCCGCGAAATTTCGGCCCTGGCAGGCTTCATCGTTGCCGCCGTGATCGGCCTCGGCATCGTGACCATTGCCGGCCACGTTCAGGCCGACACCCTGCATGACGCCGCCCATGACGTGCGCCACGCCACCGGCTTCCCCTGCCACTAAGACCATGATCAGCAAAATTCTGACCAGCGCGTTGTTCGCTGGGTTTGCAGCGGGGCTGATTGCCGCCGTGCTGCAACTCGTATTCGTGCAGCCTGTGCTTCTGCACGCCGAACTCTACGAGGGCGGCGATCTGGTGCATTTTGGCGGAACCCTGAACGCAGTACAGCAAGAGCTGCCCGGCTTTGACGCCATGCGCGACGGGCTGAGCGTGCTGTTCACCGCCCTGATCTACACCGGCTATGCCTTTATCCTGGTGGGTGCCATGGCGCTGGCTGCGGATAAGGGCCACGCCGTAAACGGCCGCAATGGCCTCATCTGGGGCATCGCGGGCTACATCGCCTTCCACTTCGCCCCCGCTGTCAGCCTGCCGCCGGAACTGCCCGGTGTGGCCGCTGCGGATGTGATGGACCGCCAGATCTGGTGGTTCGGCACCGTGATTTCCGCCGCGATTGCACTGGCGCTGGTCGCCTTTGGCAAAGGCTGGGCTGCATGGGGCATCGCCGCCGTACTGCTGCTGGCCCCGCATCTGATCGGCGCACCGCAGCCCGAACATTTTGCCGGCCCCGTGCCGCCGGAATTGGGCGGTGAGTTTGCTGGCCGTGCACTGGGTGTGGGTCTGGCCTCCTGGGCGCTGCTTGGCAGCTTTGCAGGCTACTTCTGGTCCCGCGCGGACGACTGATCCAAACATTGAAGGGCCGGAGAGCAGACGCCCTCCGGCTTTTCGATTGGAGAGAAACGATGAAATCGCTCTACCTCGCAGTGATCGCCCTGTTTTTCGGCACTGGTTTCGGCTTCCTTCTGGCCGTGACCAGCAATGCCGAACTGTCCGGCCACGATCACAATGATCCTAGTGCCCATGGCGCAGGCACCGGCCATCTGGCCCATGATATGCCGTCAGAGGCTATGGCCGACCATGACCACAGCGCCATGCTGGACGTCACCGGTGACGCAACCGGCAGGCCCGATCTGACACTTGCCCTGCACCATGACGGCGGCAGCAGCTATAACCTTCAGGTGCAATATCAGAACTTCACCCTGACCCCCGCTGCGGTCAACGGCCCGCATGTTGCGGGCACCGGCCACGCGCATATCTATGTCGACGGGGTCAAGCTGACCCGGCTCTATGGGGACTGGTTCCTGCTGTCGAACCTGACCGCCGGGGCTGAGGTCAAGGTGACCCTGAACGCCAACAGCCACGAACAGCTGATGCACAGCGGCCAGATGGTGGAAGCCACCGTCACCGTGCCCGACGCACAGCAATAACCTTCCCAGCGCGTCGCCCTTGGCCCCTGGCCCCGCGACGCGCTAGACAGACACAGCCCTGCCCAATGGCAGCGGCCGCCCGAAACGGAGACCACCCATGCCAGCCAAGATCCCCGCAACCGTTGTGACCGGCTTCCTCGGGGCCGGTAAAACCACCCTGATCCGCAATATGCTGGCCAATGCCAATGGCAAACGCATTGCGTTGATCATCAATGAATTCGGCGACCTTGGTGTCGATGGTGACATCCTGAAAGGCTGCGGCGATGAGACCTGCACCGAAGATGACATCATGGAGCTTTCGAACGGTTGTATCTGCTGCACCGTGGCCGAGGACTTCATCCCGACGCTGGAAAAGCTGCTGGACCGCGATCAGAAGCCCGATCACATCGTGATCGAAACCTCTGGTCTGGCGCTGCCACAGCCCCTGGTCCGCGCCTTCAACTGGCCCGAAATTTCCACCCGTGTGACCGTGGACGGTGTGGTCACCGTTGTGGATGGCCGCGCCGTCCACGATGGCCAGTTCGCCCACAATGTCGCCGCCGTCGACGCGCAGCGCAAACTGGACGAAAACCTCGACCATGAAACCCCGCTATCGGAACTGTTCGAAGATCAGGTCACCTGCGCCGATATGATTGTGGTGAACAAATCCGACCTACTGAGCGCGGAAGAAGCCACCCAGCTGACCACCCGCCTGAAAGACGAAAGCCGCGACGGCGTGCAGGTGGTCAAAGCTTCGATGGGGGTTCTGCCGGTGGATGTCCTGCTGGGCCAGGGTGTGGGCGCCGAGGCCGATATGGCCGCCCGTCACGAAAGCCACCATCACCACCATGATCACGATCACGATCACGATCACGAGGATGGCGACGATCACCACCATCATCACCACGATCACGACCATGACGATTTCGAAAGCTTCGTTGTGGAACGCGCTGAAGTGGCCGATCCCAAGGCCTTCGCCGATCAGGTGGTCAGCGTCATCCGCGACCACGGCATCCTGCGTCTGAAAGGCTTTGCGGCGGTTGAAGGCAAGCCGATGCGCCTAACCCTGCAAGCGGTCGGCCCGCGCATCGACACCTATTTCGACCAGCCATTCGGCAGCAACCCGCGCAACACCCGCCTGGTGGTAATCGGTGAATCCGGTCTGGATCGCACCGCGATTGAGAAGGCGTTGCAGGCATGATCACCATCGCGCAGGAATCGCCCCTGTCCGAGGAGGGCCGCACCCTGCTGGCCGGATCGGACACGGCCCTGCGTGCAGTCTATTCGGCGGAGGAATGTTTCACCCTCGACCCCGAGGAACTGGTGGCGGACACCATCACCTTCCTCATCGCACGGGAAGAGGGCGTTGCACTTGGGTGTGTGGCCCTGGTCGACTGTGGCACCTATGGAGAGGTGAAACGCCTCTTCGTGGCGCCTCAGGCGCGCGGCAAACGCCTGTCACGCCTGCTGATGGCCGATCTGGAAGCCCGCGCCACAGTGCTGGGTCATGGGGCGGTCAATCTGGAAACCGGCGACAAACTGGAAGCCGCCGTGGCGCTCTACAAAAAACTCGGCTATCGCGTCTGTGGCCCGTTCGGCGACTACCCCGACCACCCCGCCAGCCTGTTCATGACCAAAGACCTGACCGCCAAGGCGGCCAACGCGGGCGCAGCGCAGTGACAGCTGCGCGCGCCGTCTCAGCCCTTGGGCTCTTTTTCCGGGGATTTACGCGCTTCCGCCGCTTTCTTCATCCGCGCCAGCAAAGCCGCCTTATCAACGCCCTTGTCGTTGTTGCGACGATCGTTTTCGTTGCGGGGCTTGTTGCCGCCATAGGTGGGCTTCACACCGCCCATACGTCCGTAATCCATCTGATCCCTCTTTCTCTGAGTGTCACGGCTCTTGCCGCATGTTGCCAGAAATCACAAGTAAAGGTCCACTAGATGCACCTCCTCGCTGCCACCCCCGGTTCGATTGACGACGGGCAGGAACCGGTTGATCTGGGCCAGACGCCCGCAGACGTGATCTTTATCTCTGCTGCGGACACCGAACTGGCGGCCGTGTCGCAGGCCCGTGCGGACCTCGAAGATGCCCCTGCTCTGCGATTGGCCAACCTGACCCACCTGCAACATCCGATGTCGGTCGATCTGCATCTGGACAACTGCGCCACAAAATCCCGTCTGGTGGTGGCGCGAATCCTTGGCGGCGCGGGCTACTGGAAATACGGCTTTGAACAATACGCCGCCCGCTTGGCCGAGGCCGGCGTGCCCTTCGTGGCCCTGCCGGGTGACGACAAACCCGACCCCGAGCTGCGCGGCCTCTCCACCGTCTCCGGCGCTGATTACGATGCGCTCTGGGCCTATATGGTCGAAGGTGGGCCGGACAATGCGCTCAACTTCCTCAGCTACTGCCAATGGATGCTGAACGACCACGCAGGCGAGGCCCCACAGGCCGCCGCCCCGCTGCTGCGCGCAGGCGTCTACTGGCCCGGCGCAGGGGTCGCTGACCTCTCTGCCGCGCAGGATGCCTGG
The DNA here is from genome assembly GCF_047123305.1 of Thalassobius sp. MITS945101. Lineage (GTDB taxonomy): Bacteria > Pseudomonadota > Alphaproteobacteria > Rhodobacterales > Rhodobacteraceae > Thalassobius. Next base: position 1,565,539 of record NZ_CP138918.1, on the reverse strand, counting down.
ACCGCCGACCAGCCCGTGGTGCCGGTGATCTTCTACCGGGCGCTGGTTCAGGGCGCAGGCCTGAACCCGATCAACCGTCTGGTGAAATCCTTGCTGCGCCAAGGGCTGAACCCGCTGCCCATCTTTGTCGCCTCGCTGAAAGATCCGGTTTCGGTTGCCACGCTGGAAACCCTGTTCACCGCCGCGCCGCCTTCGGTAATCCTGAACGCCACCGCCTTTGCCGTTGGCAGCCCCCATGCCGGCGACACGACCCCGCAAAACCCACTGACCATGGCCGCCGCAGACGAAGCCCCGGTGTTCCAGATCGTGCTGGCTGGCAGCAATGAACAGGCTTGGGCCGAAGGGCTTACCGGTCTGTCCGCTCGCGACATCGCGATGAACGTTGCCCTGCCCGAGGTCGACGGCCGCATCCTGTCCCGCGCCATCAGCTTCAAGGACGAAGCCTATTTTGATGAGGCCACCGAATGCCCCATCGCCACCTACCGCGCCCAAGGCGACCGGATCGATTTCACCGCCCGCCTGGCCGCCAACTGGGCTCGCCTCCGCCACAAGAAACCGTCCGAACGCCGTGTTGCCATGGTGCTGGCCAACTACCCCAACAAAGATGGCCGACTGGCCAATGGCGTTGGCCTCGACACGCCTGCCGCTGCCGTGAATATGCTGCAGGTGCTGGCCGGAGCGGGCTACAGGGTTGAAAACGCCCCCCTCGACAGTGACGCCCTGATGCAGCAGATCATGGCCGGGCCCACCAACTGGCTGACCGACCGCGCCGACCGCAACGGCGGCACGCCCATGTCACTGGACGCCTACCGGCAACACTACGACGCCCTACCCTGGGAGGTTCGCGAACAGATCGAGAGCCGCTGGGGCCAGCCCGAGGAGGACCCGTTCTGTGGTAGCAACGGCTTTGCGCTGTCGATCTTCCCGTTCGGCAATACGGTGATCGCGGTACAACCCGCGCGCGGTTATAATATCGACCCGACCGACACCTACCATTCCCCCGATCTGGTGCCGCCGCACAACTATTTGGCCTTCTATTTCCACCTGCGCCATGAATTTGGCGCCGATGCGATCGCCCATATGGGCAAACACGGCAATATGGAGTGGCTGCCGGGCAAGGCGCTGGCCCTGTCTGCAACCTGCTGGCCCGAGGTGGTGTTCGGTCCCACCCCGCATCTCTACCCGTTCATCGTCAACGACCCCGGCGAAGGCACCCAGGCCAAACGCCGCGCCCAAGCCGTCATCATTGACCACCTGACCCCGCCCCTGACCCGCGCCGAAAGCTATGGTCCGATGAAGGATCTGGAGGCGCTGGTTGACGAATACTATGAGGCCGCCGGTGTGGATCCGCGCCGCATCGAACACCTGCGCCGTGAAATCCTGTCGCTCACCTCGGCCACCGGCATCGGCGAAGACGCCGGTCTGAAAGGCGAGGATGAGGACAGCGATCTGGCCAAGCTCGACGCCTTTCTCTGCGACCTGAAAGAGGCGCAGATCCGTGATGGGCTGCACATTTTTGGCACCTCCCCCACCGGGGTGCAGGCCCGCGACCTATCCATTGCCTTGGCCCGTGTGCCGCGCGGTGAGGGCAAAGGCGCCGACAACTCTCTGATCCGCGCCCTGGCCGAGGATCTGGCGCTCGGCTTTGACCCGCTGGACTGTGACATGGCCGCCCGCTGGGACGGCCCGCGCCCCGAGGTTCTGAGTACACTGGACAGCGCCAGCTGGCGCAGCCACGGCGACACGGTGGAGCGTCTGGAACTACTGGCGATCGCCCTCCTCGACACCGAGGGCGCCGCCCCCGGTCCCTCGTCAGCCGAGGTGCTCACGCACCTGCGCCACACGATACGTCCCACCTTGGACAGCTGTGGCCCCGCCGAAACCGACGGGTTCCTGCAGGTTCTGAACGGTCGCTTCCTGCCACCCGGCCCCTCCGGCGCGCCCACCCGCGGGCGCCTGGACACCCTGCCAACCGGTCGGAATTTCTATTCCGTCGACAGCCGCGCGGTGCCCACCCCAACCGCCTGGGCCTTGGGGTGGAAATCCGCCAACCTTCTGATTGAAAAGCACCTTCAGGATCACGGCGACTGGCCGCGCAGCCTGTTGGTCACTGCCTGGGGCACCGCAAACATGCGCACCGGTGGCGACGACATTGCCCAGACACTCGCCCTGATGGGGGTGAAGCCGAAATGGGACAATGCCAACCGTCGGGTCACTGGTTTTGAGATCCTGCCCCTTTCAGTGCTGGGCCGGCCCCGTGTGGATGTCACCCTACGAATTTCCGGCTTTTTCCGCGATGCCTTCCCTCAGCTGATTGCACTGGTCGACAGCGCCGCACGAGCGGTGCAGGCGCTGGACGAACCTGCAGATCAAAACCCCGCTGCGGCGCGCGCGCGCGCCGGTGAAGGCGCCCCACGTGTTTACGGCTCCAAGCCCGGTGCCTACGGTGCCGGCCTGCAGGCATTGATCGACGAGCGTCTCTGGACCACCACAGCAGATTTTGCCGAGGCTTATTTGGAATGGGGCGGTTATGCCTATGGCGCAGGCAGCGAAGGTCAGCGCGACCGCGTGGGGCTGGAACAACGCCTGTCGCAAACCGAGGCGATTGTGCAAAACCAGGACAACCGAGAGCATGACCTCCTCGACAGTGATGACTATTACCAGTTCGAAGGCGGCGCAGCCGCAGCCGTTAAGACACTGCAAGGCCAGGGCCGGCCGATTTATCACAACGATCATTCCCGCCCTGAACGCCCGGTGATCCGCACGCTTGACGACGAAATCAGCCGGGTCTTGCGGTCTCGCGTGGTGAACCCAAAATGGATCGATGGCGTCAAACGGCATGGCTACAAAGGTGCCTTCGAGATCGCCGCGACCGTCGACTACCTGTTTGCCTTTGCCGCCACCACGGGCGCCGTGCGCAACCACCACTTTGACATGGTTCACAGCGCCTTCATCGAAGACGACGACACCCGCAGCTTCATCGCCGCGCACAATGCCCCAGCACTTCAAGAGATCGCAGAGCGGCTGCAAGAAGCGATGGACCGTGGCCTTTGGACGCCCCGTTCCAATTCCGCCCGTGCTGGTGTCGAGGCCTTGCTGAAGAAGGCTTAAGGGCCATCGCGACAACGTAATGTCGCCGTCATGACGGCGACATCCCCTGTCAGCTGACGCACCTCACAGCCAGACACCAACTCCATCGCCCGTTGCGCCGCCAGTCCTATCTGGTCGCGCTGTGGTCGGGCCATACGATTGGTACGGATCGCCTCCGCCTCAGTGCCCTTGACTCGTACGGCAAAGGACAGGCCTTCCACGTCAACGTATTGCGCAGGTACACCCCGAAACGCCCTTCCAGCCGAATCACAGGCCGCCAACATAAAGATCAAAAATATCCATCGCATCCCGGCAAGATAGTGGACAAAGGTTACCAATTGGTAAACTGCGAGACTGCCTGTCGCAGTGAACAGCGTCTTTTTTTGACTTGGTATTCAACCCACTGAAGCGATTGCTAAAACGACAGGCCTGCAGGCGCACACCCAAGTTCCCTTGGCTGACGCTGCTCCAAAACAAAGTCTTTTGAAAAACCCAAAGCGCGTTAACCAGATGTTTATCAATGACCTGTTAGATCTCTATCAGCTCGCCAACACCTTAACCCCAAGACTGGTGGTCGCCTTACCGGTGACGCCGACGACACCCAGTTTTTCGCCAGGAGACATAGAACATTGCTCGACTAACCAAGATTTTGCGCCATAGGTCCGACCTCGCAAATTCCCTGTCAGGCGGCTGTTCTCAGACCGTCTGCGATGCCGCAGATCCGTTCTGGATTCCGCTCAGCAGGCAGGCGCAGCTCCTGCCTCGTTCCCCCTTGCGCCTTGGGCGCAAAGCCCCCTAAAGTTCGGCTTCCCAACAGGCGACAGGAGAGCCCGAGTATGACTGCCGACAGCGACCGTCACGCGATGAAAATGGCCAAGAAAAAGGCCGCTCGCGACAAGATCATGGCCACCAAGACCGATCAGAAAGGTCTGGTGATGGTGCATACCGGCAAGGGCAAAGGTAAAAGCTCTGCCGCCTTCGGAATGATTTTCCGCTGCATTGCCCATGATATGAAATGTGCCGTGGTACAGTTCATCAAAGGCGGCATGAGCACCGGCGAACGGGACCTGATTCTGGGCAAGTTTTCCGACACCTGTTCGTTCCACACCATGGGGGAGGGTTTCACCTGGGAAACGCAGGACCGCGACCGCGATGTGGAAATGGCGCAGGCGGCCTGGGAAAAGGCCAAGGAGTTGATCCGTGACGACAGCCACAAAATGGTGCTGCTGGATGAGATCAACATCGCATTGCGCTATGACTATATCGACATCAACGAAGTGGTCACCTTTCTGGCCAAAGAAAAACCACATATGACCCATGTGGTGCTGACCGGCCGCAACGCCAAAGAAGAGCTGATCGAAATCGCCGATCTGGTGACGGAAATGGAACTGGTGAAACATCCCTTCCGCTCGGGCATCAAAGCGCAGATTGGCGTGGAATACTGATGTTTATCGGGCATTTGCCCGGGGTCTATCTTGCGCTCAGACCACTGCAGCGCCGCCTCCCGCCACTGGCCTTTGCGGCGGGGCTATTGTGCAGCGTGTTGCCGGATCTTGACCTGATTTGGTTTTATTTCGTCGATAACCGCGCCTTTCATCATCACGAATACATCACCCATCGCCCGATCCTCTGGGCCAAAGTCCTGTTGCTGGGCCTGCTGCTGCGTCGTTTTCACCATCTGACCGGCTCCCCAATTGCGACGCTGGCCACCGGCGCGCTGATCCATCTGTGTCTGGACAGTATTGCCGGCGCTGTCACCTGGGGCTGGCCTTGGTGGGATCACAAAACTACGCTGGTCCACGTCCCTGCCACCCATGACCATTGGATCAAATCCTTCCTGGCCCATTGGACGTTTAAGGTTGAGATTTCCCTCTGCGTCTTGGCCGCCGCTGTCTGGTGGCGCAGCCGCCGGGCGCGGCGCCCCTAGGCACGCCGCATCACCGTGCCGGCTACCCAGAACTCGTTGCGCCGCGCGGTGATCCGACTGGCGAGGAAATCCACAAACAACCGCACCCGTGCCGTGTTGCGTAGATCCCGGTGCAGCAGCAGCCACAGATTGCGATAGGCCAGCGGTTTCTGGAACGGTGCACGGATCAGACCGGGATGGCGGTCACCCAGATTGCAGGCCAGATAGGCCATGCCTAACCCCGAGGCCGCTAGCGTGATCAATGGCACCAGCTCCGACACTCGGTGGCGCAGCTGCGCCCTGGGGTAATAACTGTCCCGCACCCATTTCGCGGTCACCGCCTCTTCGGGTTCGTGCCAGCCGATCAGATGCAACCCAGCGCCGCCATTGTCCTGCACCCGCTGCGCATATACCTTGCTGCAATAGGCGGCTTGCGACATCTGCACCAGCTTGCGGCCCACCACGTCATCGGTGACCTCATGGGCCACCCGCAGGCTGACATCGGCTTCGCGACGGGTCAGATCCGCCACCGTATTGGCGAAGGTCAGGTTCAGCTCAATTTCGGGATAAGTTTCTGAAAAAGCGGCCAGATCATCCATGATCGAGGTCATCGCCAACCCGTGTGGCAGGGTCACATAGACGGTCCCAGACGGCTGCGCATCTCGCCCGACAATCACACGGGAGGCGGCGGTCATCTCTTCCTCCACACGTGCGGCATGGGGCATCAGGTCTTCGCCCAGCTGGGTCAGCACCAGCCCCTTTTTGGAGCGGTCGAACAGCCGGCTGCCCACCCGTTCCTCCATCACCGCAAGCCGGCGAGTCAGGGTGGTGTGATTGACTTGAATACTGTCGGCGGCGCCCCGCAACGTGCCGGTGCGTGCCACCGCAAGGAAATATTTCAGATCGTCCCAGTTCAGCGAATGGCTTTCCTGCATGGCTGTTCGGCCCACCCTTATGGTTCAAAAATGACACAAGATGTTCAGCTTTACCCAGATACACAGCATTTTCAACACAGACTACCTTCTTCTCAGACGCAACACCCGTAGCCCCACAATCTGATGAGGACCTCGAAATGAACCCGATCCAATCCGTGATGATCACCGGCGCAAACGCAGGCCTTGGCCGCGAGGCCGCCCGCCAACTGGCTGGTCAGAAAGGGGTCGAAAAGATCCTTCTGGCCTGCCGCAACAAGGCCAAGGCCGAGGCTGCCAAAGCCGCGCTAGAGGCCGAAACCGGTCGCGACATCTTTGAAATCGTGTTGATGGATGTCTCCAAACCGGACTCGGTTCGGGCGGCGGTTGCCACGCTGCAAACGCCGGTCGATGCGGTGATCCTGAACGCCGGCGGCAGCGGCGGGCGGACCTCAAACCAGCTCACCGACGCCGGTGTGACCGAGATTTACGCGATGAACATGCTGGGCCATGTCGTGCTGGTTGAGGAGCTTCTGGCCCGCCAATTGGTCACCTCCACCCTGCTCTATGCCGGTTCCGAGGCGGCCCGTGGCATCCCTAAAATGGGCATGCCGGTGCCGGATCTGCCCAACACCGACATCGCCGCCTTTACCGCCATCATCAACGGATCCCGCTTTGCCGCGGACGCCGACCCGACCGAGACCTATGGCTATATCAAGCTGTTGGGGGTGCTGTGGATGGGCGCGATGGCGCGGCAGCACCCGCATCTGCGCTTTGTCACCATGAGCCCCGGCGGCACCACGGGCACCAACGGCTTTGACGACATGAGCTTTGTCAAGCGGCTGATGTTCAAACACATCGGCGGGCTGCTGATGCCGCTGTTTGGCATGATGCATTCGGTTGAAACCGGTGCAAAACGCTATGTCGATGGGCTGTTCAATCCCAAATTCGAAAGCGGTCGATTCTATGCCAGCGCCAAGGAAGTGCCCACGGGTCAGGTGATCGATCAGGTCAAACTGCGCCCGGATCTGGCCGACACAGAGGCGCAGGACAACGCCCATAAAGCCATCCAGCAATTTGCCTGAAACCTCTGCCTGAAAAACCTTTTCACACCGAAAACACACTGATCTCAAAGGAGAAACCCAATGGAACTGACCCTGCAAATCCTCGTCACCCTCGCCACGCTGATGCTTCTGGGCCTTGGCACCATGTCCATGTTCGCACCGCGCCGCATGACAGCCAACTTCGCGCTGGAACCGGTCGGCACCCCCGGCCTCAGCACCATCCGTTCGGTGATGGGCGGCTTGTTTCTGGCCTCGGTGGCCCTGTTGGTCAACGGCCTCCTCACCGGTGAGACCCTTGGCTTCGTCGCCGTGGCCCTGTTGATGGGCGCGGTGGCTCTGGGCCGGATCGTCGGCATCCTCGCTGATGGGTTTGACAAGGCTGTGGTGCCGCCGCTGGTGGTGGAACTGGTGATCGCAGGTGTCCTGCTCACCGCCCATTTCAGCGCCGTTTGATCGCCTTACCAATTTGGCCAAGCCGTCCCTGCCCTGTGGCAAAGGGGCGGCTTGCCTCATGTCGGGCGCGGTCATATAAATTGACCAATTGCAAAAAGGTGTCCGATGCCATTTCAGAAAGTCCAACCCGAGAAACTCTCTACCGCGGTCACCCGCCAGATTGAATTGCTGATCCTGCGGGGCATCCTGCGCCCTGGCGAACGGCTGCCGGCGGAACGGGAACTGGCGGACCGTCTCGGCGTTTCCCGCCCGTCGCTGCGCGAAGCGATTTCCGAGTTGCAGGAGAAGGGGCTGCTCAGCTCCAAGGCGGGCTCGGGGATCTATGTGGCGGACGTGCTGGGCTCGGCCTTCTCGGACTCACTGGTCAAACTTTTTGCCAACCACGAAGAAGCAGTGTTTGACTACATCTCCTTCCGCCGCGACATGGAGGGCCTGGCAGCCGAACGCGCCGCCCGTCTGGCCTCGGACACCGATCTGAAGGTGATCCAGACCATTTTCGACAAAATGGAAGGGGTGCATTCCAAGCGCAATCCCGATGATGAGGCACAGCTGGACGCCGATTTTCACCTGTCGATCATCGAGGCCAGCCACAACGTCATCATGCTGCATATGATGCGGTCGATGTACCAGCTGCTGCGCGAAGGGGTCTTTTATAACCGAAAGATGATGTTCAAACAGCGCACCACCCGTGACACCCTGCTGACCCAGCACCGTGCCATCAACACCGCCTTGCAGGCCCGCGATGCCGAAGGCGCACGCGCGGCGGTCGAGGCGCATCTGGACTACGTGCGCACCACGTTGCAGGACCTCAACAAAAGCGAACGTAACGAGCGGGTCGCCCGGCAACGGTTTGAACATGAGCAGTCGCGCTAAGCGGCTGCCCACAAACCGGTTTTAGGAGATCTGGCGATACCGGCCTTCCAGCTCGGTGGCGTAGTTGGCCACCCGTAGATGGAACCCTTTGTTGATCTTGGTGCGCGCCAGTTTCAGCGATTGCAGCACCAGCCGCGCTGACAGGGTCGAGGCTTCCAGTTCTAGATCCACCGACATGCGGGTGCGGGTCTTGGACATGGCGACCAGATCCACCGAAACCGTGCCCGACAAGCCCTGGCTGACACCTTCAAAACTCAGCGCCTGCGGGGTGTCAAATTCGCTCAGCTTCAGCGTCATGCTGCGCATTTTGCCACGAAACTCAAACTCGACCTGCCATTCCATTCCGGCGCCCGGTTCGGTCAGGCTGTCACAGCGCTGCACATCGATGCCACGGCGCAGGGCCGTGCGTTCGACAGAGTCAAAATCGGTCATCAAAGCAAAGGCATGGTCGATCGGTGCTTCGATATCTTCCTTGGCGGACAAAAACATGGGGAGGGCCTGTTCTTGGGGTTATCGTTGTTGGCGGCAGTTTTGAATTATTCCAAACGGTCTGCAAGCCAGTTCCGCAACAGGAAGTGTGCAATCGCCCCCTCCCGCGCCGGTTTTACCACAGGGTGCCGCCCGGCAAAGGCCTGCATGATCTCTTCGCGGCTGAACCACTGGGCATCCTCAATCTCATGTGGGTCGATCTGGATCTCTTCGCTGGTGGCATGGCCGCGACAGCCGAACATCAGCGAATTGGGGAAGGCCCAGGGCTGGCTGGCCAGATAGGTCACCTCCCCCACCGCCACACCGGTTTCTTCCACCACCTCGCGGCGCACCGCCGCCTCCAGCGTTTCGCCGGGCTCCACAAAGCCCGCCAACAGAGAATACATCCCCTCCGGCCAGCCGGGGGAGCGGCCCAGCAGGACCTTGTTGCCCGAGGTCACCAGCATGATGACCACCGGATCGGTGCGCGGGAAATGGAACGCGCCACAGGCGGGGCAATTGCGCTGCCATCCGGCCTGCGCCATTTCGCTGCCGGTGCCACAACGGGCGCAAAACCTGTGACTGCTGTGCCAGTTGAACAGCGCCCGCGCCGTCGCCGCCAGCTCTGCATCACGGGCATCCAACAGGGTCATGATCGCCCGCAATTCGGCAAATTCCTGTGACTTTGGCAGGGACGGGTGGTGCTGACGTGACCGGTCGGTGAACTGCGACAGCTCCGCCGCGTCCAACAGGTCTGGCGTCCAGCCCGAAATATCCAGCGCCAGAGCTGGCGTGTCGCCCTCAAGCCCCAGGAACAGCGGCTCTTCTTTGGCCTCGGCACAAATGGCATGGCTCAACGGCAGCCGCACCAATTTGGCGGTTCCGTCCGCCTCTTCGATCAGCGGTTTGCCCCGCCACAGCACAATTACCGTCGCCCCAGCCCGCGCCTTCAGCGCCGCCAGATCGACCCGCAACTCCGCCGCACGATTAAGGCCCGAGCCGCCAAAAGTCACCGTTTCCGCCAGTTTCATGCCTGCGCCCTTTCTTCTGGTTGTCGCGACACTAGGTTGTTCCGCGCAGAGGCTAAAGAGGCAAATGCCGCCCGCTGCTGACCCCGTGAATACCTGCATACCGTCCCCCGCCGATTTGTTGACAGCCGCGCGATAAAACAACTAATGATAGTACATAAAGTGCGAGTTTCCTGTGACATCTCCCTCTCTGCTCAATCCACCCGACGCTGTGCATCTGCGCCTGTTGCAAACAACCGATCTGCACGCCCAACTTTGTGGTGTCGGCCCCGGCTGTGTCGGCCTCGCGGCGCTTGTCCCCTTGATCGAGGCCCAACGGCAGGGGCCAGATCTGACCCTGTTGCTGGACTGCGGCGATTTTCTACAAGGCAATCCACTATTTGACCCCACCCTTCCGCCGGCTGTTTCACCCGACACCACCGTTTATTCCTTGGGTGCCTCGCCAGTGATCGGTGCGTTCAACCGGCTGGGCTATGACGCCGTGGCCCTCGGCAACCACGAGTTTGCTTTCGGCGCGGAGCCGCTTGGGACCGCGCTGCAACAAGCCGATTTCCCCGTGATCTCCACCAATTTCCGGCGCCATTCCGGCCATGACACCGCGTTGCCGCAGGTGCTGCCCCATGTGATCCTGACCCGCCACCTGCGCCTTGGCGACACAAGCGCGCGCCTGCGGATCGGCCTGGTCGCCGCCACCCCAGCCAACACCCTTGCCTCGGAAGATCCCGCCCTCAGCGACCAGTTCCATTTTGCCGCAATGACCCCAAGCATCGCCCGCACAGTGCCCCTGCTGAGGGCGCAGGGGGCCGACCTGGTGCTGCTGCTGTCCCATTCCGGCCTGTCCGAACAAAGCTGCGATCCGCTGAACGACAATTGCGCCCATCGCATGAGCCAGATCCCCGGTATCGACGCCATGCTCTGCGGTCACCAGCACGGTTTTTTTCCGTCAGATCAATTTGCCACCATCCCCAACGCCGACTTGCAAGCGGGCACCGTCAACGGGGTGCCCACCGTGATGGCCGGCGCCTTTGGCAGCCACCTTGGCCAGATCGACCTCTATCTGACACAGGGCGCAGCGGGGTGGCAGGTGATCCGCCACGCCGTGCAGCTCCACCCTGCCCCGTCTGAGCCCGCCCAGACCAAGTCCGCCCTGACCAAATCCGCCCAGACCAAGCCCCTCACAGAAACCCCGCTCCACGCCGCGCTTGCGCCCTACATCCAACGGGCCGAGGCCAGGCTAGACCAACCCCTCGGCCATAGCGCCCAACCGCTGCATTCCTATTTCGCCCAGCTGGCCCCCTGCGCCGTGGCCCGCACCCTGGCCGCACTGCAGCAGCAGGCGATTGCACCTCTGCTGGCCAATCACCCTGCCTGTGCCCTGCCGCTGCTCTCCGCCACCGTGGTGCATAAATCCGGCCCGCTCTGCCCGCAAAGCCCCTATGTCGAGCTGCCCGCAGGCCCGCTGCGCCACCGCGATCTGCTGGCGCTGCAACCGTTCAACACCCATCTGCTGGCTCTGCGCCTCACAGGGCATGAGCTGCAACTCTGGCAGCAGCACAATGCGCAGATGTTTGCGCACCGCCACAGCGCGGCACAGGACCAGCCCCTGCTGAACCCCCGCTTTCCCAGCTACCGGTTTGATCACCTCTTTGGGGTGGAAACCCGTTTTGATCTCACCACCCCCAATGCCCTGCCCGCGCTTTATCTCAACGGCACCCCGTTGCCTCCGGATCAGGAAGTGTTGGTGATCACCAACACCCACCGCGCCAGCACCTTACCGGTGCTGACTGCACTACCCGCAGACCGTCAGCTCTTGCCCATCGGGCCGGACCTGCGGCAATTGCTGCAGCAGGCCCTAGACACCGGTCCGCTGCGTATCCCTCCCCGGCACGACAGCTGGCGGTTCACACCGCTGCCCGACGCCACCGCCACGGCCGAGGTCGCTACGACCGCCCTGCCTCACCTCCAGGATATCGCCCATCTGCGCCCAGAGGTGTTGGAACAGACCTCGGACACCTCCACCCGCCTGCGCCTGCATCTCTGATCCGCCCTTTCGGCACATCTTGCATCCCCGCGCCCACCGCACTATATCAGCCTTGAGAGGTTGGCGCGGGCGAGCGCCTCGCCAACCTGGTCAGATCCGGAAGGAAGCAGCCACAACGAGCCCCGCTTGGGTCGATGTCCAACCTCTCACCTACCTCCCCCACCGATAATCGCGATGCAACAGCCCGCAAAAATGCCGCTGTTTTCCCCTGCATATGCTTGCCCTTTGGCGCAAAAAGCGCATTCTGCCGCCAATTCTGATACGTTCTGCCCGCGCCCATTGATGAGGATCCCCTTGCCCCTGCACACGCTCGAAGATCTCGGCTGGACCAGCTTCTTTGCAGACCAGCTCACGGCCGAGGCCGATTCGGATCTGGTGCCAGTGCGCGCCGCCACGGTGCAACGTTCGCTGGCGCGTGGCCTGGCCCCCGAAGGCCTGATCCGGCTGATCTTCCCCAGTGACATCAGCGCCTCTGACCTGGCCGTGGGGGACTGGATTCTGATCGATCCCGAAAGCCGCACCATCCGCAGGGTGCTGGAACGCCACTCCAAGCTCAGCCGCCGCGCCGCCGGGGTCGAAGCCAAAAGCCAGCTGCTGGCCGCCAATATCGACACACTGTTCATCACCACCTCCTGCAATGAGGATTTCAACCCCGCCCGCATCGAACGCTATCTGGTGCTGGCGCTGGACGCCGATGTGACGCCGGTTCTGGTGCTGACCAAATCCGACCTCACCGATGAGGCCGACCGCTACCTGAAAGAGGCGCAGGAGATCTCGGACAAATTTGCCGGGGTGCTCTGCATCAACGCCACCGATGGGGCTGGCGTTGCCACGCTGGCGAAATGGTGCGGCACCGGCCAGACCGTGGCCTTCGTCGGCTCCTCCGGTGTTGGCAAATCCACCCTGATCAACGCCCTGACCGAGGCCGATCAGGCCACCGCAGGCATCCGCGAAACCGATGCCAAGGGCCGCCACACCACCACGGCGCGCTCGCTGCATTTTGCCCAGGCCGGCGGCATGGTGATCGACATGCCGGGGATGCGGGAACTGGGGCTGCATGACGTGGCGGGCGGCATCGCCGAACTGTTTGATGACATCACCGAACTGGCCGGGCAGTGCAAATTCCGCAACTGCGCCCATGTCTCGGAACCGGGCTGCGCGGTGCTGGCGGCCGTGGACGCTGGCACCATCTCGGAACCACGTCTGGACCGCTGGCGCAAACTCAGCGCCGAGGATCAGTTGAACTCGGAAACCATGGGCCAAACCCGCCGCCGCGCCAAGGAAATCACCCGCCAACACAAGGCCACGCTGGAAGCGCAATACCGGATGAAAGGCAAACGCAAAGCCAAAGGCCCCGCCAAGGGCAAAGGCAAATCGCGCTGACCGGCGCCTCGCTCAGAGCGGCCCAAATTCATCTTGCCCAATTTCATCTTGCCTGAAAACTCCGGGGTGAGCGGCCCCGCCGCGAGGGGCAGCGCCCCTCAAACAACAGCCCGGACCACGTGCCAGCCTCAGCCCTTTGGCAACCGCCCCGTGCGGGCCCAATGCATCTGATCGTCGGTCTCAATCGCGCAGGGCCGCGCCGTGCGCAACCGTTCCAGCGCCGCATCCGGCCGCTCACCGGACTCCACCATCAGCCGCATCACCACCATGCCGGAACGGCCACAGCCGCCCTTGCAATGGACCAGCACCCGGCCGCCGCCGTTCAGCGCCGCCAGCGCCGCTTTGCTGACCTCAGGCCATTGTTCCAGAAAATCCGCATCCGGCAGGCCGTAATCTTCGATCGGCAAATGACACCAGCGACTGCCCGCATCCTGCAGGTCCTGCCCCAATGTGGTGACCTTCGCCGCCACAAATTCCACATCCGTGACCAAAGAGATCAGCAGCGAGGGTTTCCATTCCTTCAGATGCTCCAGATCCGCCGCATAGTCGCCCCCCCGCCCCGGCAGCGGGCAGAGCGCCAGAATACCGCCGCCAACGGTCATGGCATGCAAAACAAAATCCGACATGGTCTCTCAAATCTCAAAGCAGCACGATTGGGCAAAACCACAGGCCACACGTGTAATTCCCCACGGTCAAAACCGCCACGCTGGCCCCGCAACAGGCCTTCACCCAATCCAGAATTCCTTTGAAGACTAGAGCCAAAGCGCCTCCGCGCAAGCGCCAAGCCCCTGGGCGCGGGGGATTCCAGTGGCATCATGGCGGGAATACCACAGCGCCACTGGCTTTTGTCTACACCCAAGCGATGACGGATCAGCCCAAGCCGCCCTCGACCAGCTGCCCCGGGTATGTCTCGCCCCAATGGCGCAGGAAGTCGCTGACATCCCCCCGCCCCGCCAGCTCAATCGCCTGCCGCGGCAGCGCCACCCCATGGGTCAAGGCCAGTTCCAGGCAGGCCAGATGATCGCGGCCCTCGCGGTTGGGGCAATTTTCAGAGCCGTGGATGATCGTCGACAGCAGCGTGCCGCCGTAGTTGTTCACATGGCTCAGGTCCGGCTTCTGGCTCAGGAAATACACCATCACCTCAGGCAACCCTTCCCAACCGGCCAGTTGCACCGGCGTCAGCCCCTGCCCGTCTGGTTGGTCAAACGCCATCCCCAGCGCCACCAGCGCCTTGATATGGTCTAGCTTGCCCGCCACGCCGATCAGATTGTGCAGTAGATTGCGATAGGCCTCGGGCAGTTTGGCGGGGTCGAGATATTGCCCCGCAGGCACCCGCCCTGCCGCCGCCTCAACCAGCAGCGCCTCCTGCCCATGCAACGCCGGCGCCCCCAGCGCCTCAATCGCCGCCACCAGATCCGCATTGCCAAAGACCTTGGCATAACCATAGGCGCTGGCGCCTTCATACTCCTCCGCCGGATCCGCACCCGCCGCCAACAACAGGTCCACCATCCGCCGGTCACACATCCGCCGCGCCGCCTGATGCAGCGCCGGAATGACCCAAGGCGCCTCGCCACCCACCGGCTCTGCCGCAAACTCGCTGACATCCGCCCCCGCCGCCAGCAGCATCGCCACTGCCCCGTGATCGTTGAAATCCAGCGCCCTGAGCAGCGCATTGGTGCCTTTCGGGTCGGCTCCGGCCTTCAGCAACATCTCCAACCCACGGGTATGACCCAGCTCAACCGAGTGATAGAGGCTCTCGCCATCATTCGGGTCCGCACCCTGATCCAGCAGCCACTGCGCCAGAACCATGTTGTTTGCATGGCCCAAAGCGCCATAAAGCACCGACAACCCGTGCCCCTCCGGCCCAGCCAAAGCATCGTTCACATCTGCGCCATTGGCCTGCAGAAGTGCCGCAATCTCCAACATATCCGCCCGCCGCTCCGGCAGGGCATGGATCATCTTGGAAAAACACAGATGCACCATCGGCGAACGCGGGCCCAGCAGTGTCACCGCCGCCTTGGGATCCTCCCACAGCGCCGCCTTCACCGCCTCCAGATCGTATAGCGCAATGGCACAGCCCAAGAGCCCCTCGGCCAGATCCGGCGTCTCTGCCAACAGGTGCTGAACCACCTCGATCTGCCCATGCGCCAGGGCAATCTTCAACCGCTGCTGCCGCCCGGCACGGTCCAGCCCGACGGTTTCTGCCGCCAGTTTCAACGCCGGCCAAGACGCAAAATTCTGCTCGCGTGCAATCACATGCAGATAATCGGCATGGCGCAGCTCCGCCCCATCAGACCGCGGTGCATGGACACGCAAGCGTTCAAAAGCATGGGGTTCACCCGCAAGGTACCCCTTGCGCAGAGCCTTTGCCGCCCGACGCAGTTTATCCAAAGAAAGAGTGTCACGTGACATCGTCATCGGTTTCTCCTGACACAGGCCCATCGGTTCGCTAAAACGGGCAGGAAAATCCGAAGCTCGGTTTTCAATCGATATGAAGGGGATGCGCCGGCGCTTTCCGCGAACCTGGGGGCCGTCCCTGACCGGCCTTGGCCTGACGCTAGCGCAGCCATCTGCCAATGACAAGGTGCCGCATCTTCCACCCTTCCCTTTCCCGGCCCAAGCCGCCAAGCTGCTGTCACAGAACGCGGAAATCAGAACAGAGACGGAGGCGACAATGGTCATCGCAGTGATCGGACGCGGCATGATCGGCAGCGCCGCCGCACGGCATCTGGCTTTGATGGGACATCAGGTGCTGCTCATCGGCCCCGATGAACCCAGTGACTACAGCAGCCACACCGGCGTCTTCGCCAGCCACTACGACGAAGCCCGCATCACCCGCGCCCTCGACCCTTACCCGTTCTGGAGCCGCGTCAGCCGCGACAGCATCGCCCGCTACGCTGCCCTCGAACGCGACAGCGGCCTGCGCTTCTTCACCGACTGCGGCCTGTTGATGGCGGGCGGTGACCGGAACCCGGCGCTGTTGCAGGCCGAAAAAGGCGCGGTGCGCGACAATATCCACTGCGAGACCCTGCGCGGCCTCACGCTGGAACGGCGCTTCCCTTACCTGCATTTCCCGCGCGACACGCTGGGCCTGTTTGAACCGCGCAGCGCCGGCTACATCAACCCGCGCCTGATGGTGCGGGCGCAAAACGTGGTGGCGCAGAAACTCGGCGTGCATGTCATCACCGCCACGGTCACCCGCCTCAGCGAAACCGCTGAAGGCGTCGAGATCGACAGCACCGCCGGCCATCTCGCCGCCGCGCAGGTGCTGGTCGCCGCCGGTGGCTTTAGCAATGCCATCCTGCCCGATCCAATTCCACTTCAGACTTATGCCCGTACCGTCCTCCTGGCCGAGATCGACACCGCCGAACAGACCCGCCTGCGCGATATGCCGCCGCTGATCTGGTATGAACCGGGCAAGGATCCCTACCTGTTGCCGCCCGTGCGGTACCCAGATGGACGCACCTATGTGAAAATCGGCGGCGATCCCGAAGACAGCTTACTGCCAGACGAAGACGCCCGCCGCGCCTGGTTCCGCAGCGGCGGCGATCCCGAGGTTGGTGGTTTTCTGGAAACCCTCCTGCGCGAACGCATGCCCGATCTGAAGGTTAACAACCTCAAGATAGCCCCCTGTCTGACCAGTTTCACCAACAGCAACGGCCCCGCCATCAAACGCCTCAGCAAACATATCGCCACTGCCACCGGCGGCAGCGGGCGCGGCGCCAAATGCAGCGATGAACTGGGCCGGCTCGGCGCCTTGGTCGCCACCAACCAGCCGATACCGCCCTGGGCCCAAGAGACACTCAACGCCTAGCGACAGCCTCAAACGCGCTTTCTTCTTGGTGCAAATATCCGGGGGTGAATGGGGGCAAAATCCCATTTTGACCCCAGAGGGGCAACGCCCCTCCACACCAGCCCACAGAGGGGCAACCACAACCAGATCAACCGGTCACAACTGCCGCCGCGCGCTGAGAGCTGCCGAAATCGTGCCCTCGTCGAGGTAATCCAGCTCCCCCCCGATCGGCACGCCCTGCGCCAGCGAGGTCAGCCGCACCTGCCCCTCCAGCTGGTCGGCAATGTAATGCGCTGTGGTCTGGCCATCGACGGTGGCATTGAGCGCTAGAATAACCTCGCTCACCCCTTCCGCCTTCACCCGATCCAGCAGCTGTGGGATACGCAGCTCCTCCGGCCCCACCGCATCCAGCGCCGACAGGGTGCCGCCCAGCACGTGATAGCGCCCCTTGAACACTGCCGCCCGCTCCATCGCCCAGAGGTCGGCCACATCCTCCACCACACACAGGATGCCGTTGCCGCGTTTCTCACTGGCGCAGATATCACAGACATCCGCCGTGCCGATATTGCCGCAGTTCAGACATTCCCGCGCGGTTTCAGCCACCCGCTGCATCTGGTCTGCCAACGGCGTCAGCAACAGCGCCCGCTTGCGGATCATATGCAACACCGCCCGCCGTGCTGACCGCGGGCCAAGCCCGGGCAATTTCGCCAGAAGCTCAATCAGATTGTCGATATCTTTGGGGGCGTGATCACTCATGCGGGCAAGGATACGACGGAGAACAACAGAAGAACAGAGCCGATTGCAGCCACCATCCGCCCGCCACGAAAAAAGGGCCCGCACCCCGGCGGACCCTTTCGAGATTCATCTGAGATTTCAAATCAGAACGGCAGTTTCACATCCGCCGGCAGACCCAGACCCTCGGTCAATTTCGACATCTCTTCCTGCGCCTTGGCGCTGGCTTTGGTCTGAGCGTCTTTGATCGCGGCCAGGATCAGATCCTCCACCACTTCTTTCTCATCGGGGTGGAAAATCGACGGATCAATATCAAGTCCGTTCAGCACACCTTTGGCAGTACAGCTGGCCTTGACCAGACCGGCGCCAGATTCACCCGTCACGGTCAGGTTCTCCAGCTCTTCTTGCAGCTCGGCAACCTTGCCCTGCATTTCCTGTGCTTTTTTCATCATCTTGGCCATATCGCCAAGACCGCCGAGGCCTTTCAGCATGGGGGAATCTCCTAAATGTTGTTGCCGCATTAGATACGGTCTGTGGGGCGTTGCGACAAGGGCACATCCCTGCCGCCCCCGCCTGATTTCAATAACGGCGCAGAGTCTGGTATATTGACCCCCTCTTCACCACTTGCACCCAAAGAATTTCGATCTGAAACCACTTAAAGGGGACCAAGATGAGACGACTCGCCCTAATCACCGTTGCCCTTGTGTTCGGCCCCACCGGCCCAGCCGCCGCTGATGCCTGCTGCATTCTCGAAGCCGACAAAGGCAATGTCTGCGTCAACGCCCCCGGCCCAACCTGCCGCGCCCATCCACGTTACGTGTCTTACAATCAGAAAAAGCTCTGCAAATCCGCTGGCACCACCGCCGATTTCAGCTGCCGCAACAAAACCAAAAACGAACTCAGCGCCAAACTGGCCTTTGAACAACGCCACATCACCCTGCGCCACATGGGCCATGAATATGAGAGGCCGCTGATGAACGCGCTGGAGCTGTCGCTGGAAAATGAACGGGGTGGGCTGGTTCTCTCCCCGCATGGCTTCGGCATCAAACTCAAGTTCGGCGAATAGACCCTCTGGCCCGAAGTCAGAGCGTCACCTGCCCGTCGATCAACACATTGACCGCGCCGCCAATCAGCACCTGCCTCGGGTCCGCCGCCCCACGGACATAACGCACCCGGCCCGCGCGGCGGATCGCAGTGCCCTGCGCCACCGTCATCTCAGCAGGCAAACGTCCCTCTGCGGCCAGCCAATGGGCAATCGCCGCGTTAAGCGACCCGGTGATCGGATCCTCGATCATGCCGCTGGAAGGCGCAATATTGCGTACCTCATAGGCACATTCGGTCCCGTCAGGATGTGCACCGATCAGCGCCAAACCGTTGTGTTCCTTCGAAGAAACCAAGGAAGCATCCACCGCCAGCACCGCTGCCGCGCTGTGCAGTTCAAACAGATCCCACTTGGGCCCGTTGTCCAGACAGATCACCTGTTTCACTGCGGCCGCATACAGTTGCATCGCTGCCTGCAACCTGTCCCGCTGCGCGGCCTTCATTGGCCGGATCGCAGTGGGCGGCGCCACAAAGGCAGGTTCCGCCCCGCTGACGTCGATCTCCACCAGCCCAATCGCGCAATCCTGCACCACCACACCCGCACGGCGCGGTGTGCCGCCACAATGCAACCAGCTCATGCAGCTGCCCAGGGTCGGATGACCGGCAAACAACATCTCCTTGGTGGGGGTGAAAATCCGCACCCGATAGTCCGCCGCCGGATCTTCGGAGGGCAACAGAAACGTGGTCTCTGCCAAATTGGTCCAGACCGCAAAGGCCTGCATCTGCGCCGTGCTCAGCCCCTCGGCATCGACAACCACCGCCAGACCATTGCCCTGTGTCGGTTGATCGGAAAACACATCCACTTGCAAAAACCGGCGGGCGCGGCGGTTGTCAGAGGGCATGGATCACTCCTCCTCGAAGGGATCCCATTCGTCCTCAACCTCTTGCAGCGCATCTTCCTGCGCCTGCGCCGCCAATTCCTCAGGGGTGCGGATCTTGGTGATCTTAGACCGGGGGAAAGCCGCGCGGATCGCCTGTAGCATCGGATGCGCCTCAGCTTCGGCCTTCAGCGCGTTCAGCTTGGCATTGCGTTTTTCGTCAATGGTTTCGCCGCCGCCCTCATTCACAAGGGTCACGGTCCAGCGGTTACCGGTCCAGCGCTGCAAAGCCTGCCCCAGCCGCGCCGCCAGATCATGCGGCGCCTTATCCGTTGGCTGATATTCGATCCGACCGGGCTGATAGGCGGCCAGCCGCAGATAGGTTTCCACCTGCACCAACAGCTGCATATCACGGTTTTCGCGGATCAGCTCGATCACATGGTCAAAGGTCGGATAGCGCGCCAGTGCCGCCTGCACCTCTCCCGCCAGCATCGCCTGCGGGCCACCGTTGCTGCCAGAGGGTCCGCCCGCTGGCATTCCCTGCGCCTGCGTCACGCCACCCTGTGCCATACCGCCCTGTGGCGCACCGCCGTAGCCACCAGATCCCATCGAGGCGCCACCACCCGGCCCACCTACGGGGCCACCAGCCGGCATGGGTTGTGGCGTTGCGTCTTTCAGCTTCTTCACCAGATCTTCGGGACTTGGCAGATCGGCCACATGGGTCAGCCGGATCACCGCCATTTCCGCCGCCATCATGGCATTTGGCGCACTGGCCACCTCATCCAGCGCCTTCAGCAGCATCTGCCACATCCGCGTCATCGACCGCATCGGCAGGGCCTCGGCCATCGCCTGCCCGCGCGCCCGTTCATCGGGGCTGACGGTGGGATCTTCCGCCGCTTCGGGTGTGATCTTCACCACGGATATCCAATGGGTGATCTCGGCCAGATCGCGCAGCACCGCCATCGGGTCCGCCCCATCGGCATATTGCGCGCCCAGCTCGGCCAAGGCCGCCCCGGCGTCGCCCTTCATGATCATATCGTAGAGGTCCAGCACCCGGCCGCGATCCGCCAGCCCCAGCATGGCCCGCACCTGATCGGCGTTGGTTTCCCCCGCGCCGTGACTGATGGCCTGATCCAGCAGCGAAGTCGCATCCCGCGCCGAGCCTTCCGCCGCCCGGGTGATCAGCGCCAGCGCATCATCGCTGATCTCAGCGTTTTCTGCCGAGGCGATTTTGCGCAACAGGCCGATCATCTGCTCCGGCTCAATCCGGCGCAGGTCAAAGCGCTGGCACCGGCTGAGCACGGTGACCGGCACCTTGCGAATCTCGGTGGTCGCAAAGATAAATTTCACATGGGCTGGCGGCTCTTCCAGCGTTTTGAGCAGCGCGTTGAACGCGCTGGTCGACAGCATGTGCACCTCATCGATGATGTAGATCTTATAACGGGCCGAGGCCGCGCGATAATGGACCGAGTCGATGATTTCGCGGATGTCCCCCACGCCGGTGCGCGAGGCCGCGTCCATCTCCATCACATCAACGTGGCGGCCTTCCATAATGGCGGTGCAATGTTCGCACTGGCCGCAGGGTTCCGTTGTGGGACCGCCTTCCCCGTCCAGCCCGATGCAGTTCATGCCCTTGGCGATGATCCGCGCGGTGGTGGTTTTGCCGATGCCACGAATCCCTGTCATCACAAAGGCTTGCGCAATCCGGTCCGCCTCAAACGCATTTTTCAGCGTGCGCACCATCGCGTCCTGACCGACCAGATCAACGAAGGTTTCCGGACGGTATTTACGGGCCAGAACCTGATAGGCTGTGGTTTCGGTATCGCTCATGTTCGCCTTTCAAGAGGGGCCGCGGATTCGTCTGAGGGACAAGTTATGGGAACCGATGCGGCCCGTCTACCGGATTGCCCGCCACAAAGAAAAACCCGGCCACATCGGGCCGGGTTTCCAATTCATGAACGGTCAAAAGCGGCAGGTTAAGGCTGTTCTTCCTCGTCGCTGCCACCAGGCAGGTTGAAGAAGCTATCAGCGTCGATGATCTCTTCTTCTTTTTCGTCTTCGTCGTCGCCACCCAGGCTAAAGGTCTCCAGACCTTCGATCGCGGTTGGGATCTTCGGCGCTTCTTCTTCCATCGCCAGCGACTGTTCGGTGCTCACCAGCTTGCGGCGCTCGTCGTCGCTCATCACGCCACCCTCGGCGACTTTCTTGGCAACGGCTTTCTGCACGGCCGAGTCCAGCTCGGACTGCTTACACAGGCCCAGCGCCACCGGATCCACCGGGGTGATGTTGGCGATGTTCCAGTGGGTCCGCTCGCGGATCGCCTGAATGGTCGGCTTGGTGGTGCCCACCAACTTGCTGATCTGACCGTCGGACAGTTCCGGGTGAAACTTCACCAGCCAGTAGATCGAGGCCGGACGGTCCTGACGCTTCGACAGCGGCGTGTAGCGCGGGCCGCGGCGTTTTTCTTCGCCCACCGCAGCGGCGTTGAACTTCAGCTTCAACTTGAACAGCGGGTTTTTCTCCGCCGAGTCGATGTCGTCCTGCGTCAGCTGGTTGTTGGCGATCGGGTCAAACCCTTTCACGCCGGGGGCCACGTCGCCATCGGCGATGCCCTGAATTTCCAGCTCATGCATACCGACAAAGTCGGCAATCTGTTTGAAGCTGATCGTGGTGTTGTCGATCAGCCAGACAGCGGTGGCTTTTGCCATAATCGGCTTGGACATTGCATGTCTCCTTAACTTACAACTTCCCCGTTGCCTGAAACAGGCTGTCCCTTTACGGAACCGGTTACCTTTTGGGGGGAACTTGGCCCCTATATAGTCCTTCATTGATGATAAGGAAAGAGAGAATGCGTTTCGCCCTTTTCCGCTTGGCTCAGATCACTTTTGCCGCCCTTTTGCTCAGCCTCACCACCGCCCCTGCCCGTGCCCGTGCCGAAGGCGAACGGGCCGGTGACTTTGATTACTACGTCCTGGCGCTCAGCTGGTCACCCACGTGGTGTGCACTGGAAGGCGACGCCCGCAATTCCCCACAATGCGACGCCGCCGCGGATTATGGCTGGGTGCTGCATGGGCTGTGGCCGCAGTTTCACCGGGGCTGGCCGTCTTATTGTCCCACCGTGGAACCGCATCCCAGCCGCCGGATGAGCAATGAAATGGTGGACATCATGGGCTCCTCCGGGCTGGCGTGGCACCAGTGGAAAAAACACGGCACCTGCACCGGCCTGTCCGCCAGCGCCTATTACGAACTGTCGCGCGAAGCCTACGGCCAGATCACCCGTCCCGCCGTCTTCCGCAAACTGGAACGGTCGGTAAAACTGCCCGCCTCTGTGGTGGAGGAAGCCTTCCTCAAGGCCAACCCCGGGTTTGAGCCCGATATGGTCACCGTGACCTGCAAACGCGACCGCATCCAGGAGGTCCGCGTCTGCCTGTCCAAGAACCTCACCCCAGTGCCTTGCGGCCGGGATGTGGTGCGCGACTGCCGCATGACAGACGCGCTGTTTGATCCGATCCGTTAAGCCGGATCATGAAGGGGGGTTCAGATCGCCAGATCTTCCGGCGATTTGCCCGCCTCAAGCGCGGCATTAAACCAATCGGGCCGGCGTCCTTTACCGGTCCAGGTCTGATCGGCATTATCGGGATTGGCATATTTCGGTGTGCCCGCCACTTTCGGCGCTTTGCCACCAGTCAGCTCTGACAGGGAATAGCCCAGCTCTTTGGCTTTTGCTTCCAATTCCGAAAGCGCCTCTTTCTTTTTGCGATCTTCAAAGCTGGCAATTGCCTTGGTGACTTTCTTCTCCAGAGATTTCAGTTCCGCCAGAGACAGGGCATTCAGATCAATATCAGTCATGTTTCAATCCATTTTTCTAAGTGAGCGTATCTCCGCTATGCCCGCAAAAGAATTAACAATCAATTAACCAAGATAATTAAAAGCCAAAGAAATGGGGCATTTCGACCAATGATCGAAATGCCCTATCCAAAATTACCCTAACGTCGAAATACGGCTTAACCTGCGACGTTTAAAACGATCTTTCCGATGTGACCGCTGCTCTCCATCCGCGCATGGGCGGCGCTGGCCTCGGCCAATGGAAATTCGCTGTCCATCACCGGCGCGATCTTGCCACTGTCGAGCAAGGGCCAGACCTCGGCCCGCAACGCATCGGCAATCTTAGCCTTGGCCAGATCGCTTTGCGGCCGCAAAGTGGATCCGGTGATGGTCAAACGCCGGGTCATTACCTGAGCGAAATTCAATTCCACTTTCGGCCCCTGCAGAAACGCAATTTGCACCAAACGCCCGTCATCCGCCAAAGCCCGAACATTGCGCGGAATATAAAGACCACCCACCATATCAAGGATCAAATCCGCCCCACCTTCGGCGCGCAGCACCTCAACGAAATCCTCTTCTTTGTAATTGATCGTCCGCTCCGCGCCCAATGCCGCACAGGCCGCCGCTTTCTCCTGATTGCCCACGGTGACAAAAACCCGCGCCCCAAATTCACGCGCCAACTGAATGGCGGTTGTGCCAATACCCGAGGATCCACCGTGAATAAGAAACCGCTCACCGGCTTTCAGACCGCCGCGCTGAAACACATTGGACCAAACGGTGTAATAGGTCTCACACAGACAGGCGGCCTCATTCAGCCCCATGCCCTTGGGCACCGGCAGACAATGGGCGGCCGGGGTGGCGACATATTCAGCGTAACCGCCACCGGGCAGCAGGGCACAAACCTGATCGCCAACAGACCAGCCACTGACCCCAGCGCCCAGCGCCACAATCTCCCCCGAGGCCTCCAGCCCCGGCAGATCACTGGCACTGGGCGGCGGTGCATATTTGCCCGCCCGCTGCAACGCATCGGGGCGGTTCACACCGGCATAGGCCACCTTGATCACCACCTGACCCGGCGCCGCAACGGGCACCGGCCGCTGGCAGAGTTTCAGCACATCCGGGCCACCGGCCTCGGTAATCTCAACGGCACGCATCATCTCGGACATGCGGTCCCTCCCTGTGAAATGTCTGTAAAATTAACGGTTGTTCAGGCTGCCCGGCAGATCACCCCGCGCTGCCGCAGGCGCTTTGATTCGGTCCAGAACGGCCATCGGCCCTTTCAGCACGCCCGACAGAAACTTGTTGCCGCGCACATCGGCCTTCAGTTTCTCGAACTGCATCACATTCTCGATCCGCCGGTCCAAAAATTCCCAGCTGGCGACGTGGTCTTCACTGTCATCGCCCAGCCAGTACAGCAGCGTCGCACTATAGACCCCCGACAGGGTGGCCCGTTTGGTGTACCAATTCACATCGTCGGAACTGTCGCCCAGCGCCGTCCAGATCTGATCCACCGTGCCCCAGACCAGCCGCGCCCCTTCGCCGGCATGATTGGGCAGCGAAAACAGCGTCATGCCGCGGCGCACCAGCTCTTTGTCCTCAACCGCCTCCAGCCGGAACCGCACGGCAGCAGCGATCCGGTCGCGAAACCGCATCTCTGCCAGATCCGCAGCCGCCAAGCGATCCAGCATCACCGCATCGCCGCGCTGGTGATAGGCCACCGCCAGATCCACCGCACCGCGGGGGCACAAAGCTGTGGCCACCACGGGGTTCACATCAGTCTCGGCCAAAACGGCCTCCCAGGTGGCCTCGGACCAGCCGTCAAACGGCACATGCATCAACGCCGCATCCAGCAGCAGATCCTTGGGATTTGGCACATCAGAACCGGTCATCCACCCACATCCTTTTCATTGGCTTGCCCTCAACAGGGGTCCCCTAGACAAATAGAGGCTTCCTTGCTAAAGGACCACCTCCTGCAACTTCATGCAACTTAACTAGAAAGGTGGTGAAAACCACATGCAGGTTTCTGTTCGTGACAACAACGTCGATCAGGCGCTCCGCGCCCTGAAGAAAAAGCTCCAGCGCGAAGGTGTCTTCCGTGAAATGAAGCTCAAGCAGCATTTCGAGAAGCCGTCCGTCAAAAAAGCGCGCGAGAAAGCTGAAGCCGTACGTCGTGCCCGCAAGCTGGCACGCAAGAAAGCCCAGCGCGAAGGTCTGCTCTAAGATCTTCTTCTCAAAGGCTTTTGCTAGCTTTTGAACGGATAAGTTAGAACCCCCGGGCGCCCCGTGCGGCCGGGGGTTTCTTTTGTCGGTTCACCGTTATTTCGAATGGGGCATCGGAAGCTGCGAAAGGCCTGGGGCGGCCCCTGCGGGGCCATTTGGATATTTGACCCAAGAAGAAATCAGCCGCCGCTCTCCACCCGCGACGCAGCGATTTGTCGCGGGCGGGTTGGGCCTAGCGGGCGTCCTGTAGAATCATATCGCTGGCTTTTTCGGCGATCATGATGGTGGGGGAATTGGTGTTGCCCGAGGTGATCGTTGGCATCACTGAACAATCCACCACCCGCAGCCCGTCAACGCCGCGCAGCCGCAGCCGCGCATCCAGTGGCGCCGTGTCGCCCGCGCCCATATGCACCGTGCCGGAGGGGTGGAAGATCGTGGTGCCAATGTCGCCTGCGGCGGCGGCCAGCCCTGCCTCGCTCTGCGCGGTGAGGCCCGGTTTCATCTCTTCGGGGCGGTATTTCGCCATTGCGCCCTGTTCCATCACCCGCCGCGCCAGCCGGATCGAATTGGCCGCCACTGCGCGGTCGCCTTCGGTGGACAGGTAGTTGGGCGCGATCTTCGGTGTGGCCTTGGGATCGCTTGAGGTGATCTCGACCATGCCGCGGCTTTCGGGGCGCAGGTTACAGACCGAGGCGGTCATGGCCGGGAAATCATGCAACGGCTGGCCAAAAGCTTCCAGCGTCAGGGGTTGCACGTGAAACTCCAGATCCGGGGTCTCCAGATCGGGGCGTGATTTGGCGAAAGCGCCCAGCTGTGACGGCGCCATCGACATTGGCCCGGACCTTTTCAGCATATACTCCAACCCGATCTTAGCCTTACCGATCAGGCTGTTGGCCATTGTGTTCAGGGTCTTGGCGCCCTCCAGCTTCCAGGCGCAGCGCAGTTGCAGATGGTCCTGCAGATTGCTGCCAACCTGTGGCTGTTCCAGCTGCACCGCAATGCCATGTTCCTGCAACAGCGCCCCCGGACCAATGCCCGACAGCTGCAGGATCTGCGGCGAGCCGATGGCCCCCGCCGACAGGATCACCTCGCCGCTGGCGCGGGCCTGTTTCACCTGACCGTTCTGTTCATACTCCACCCCAACCGCGCGGCCCTGTTCCAGGATCACCCGACGGGTATGGGCATGGGTTTCCACCCGCAGGCTTTGCCCTTTGGTGCGGCGCAGAAAGGCCTTGGCTGTGTTCATCCGCCAGCCGCGTTTCTGGTTCACCTTGAAGTAGCCGACCCCTTCGTTGTTACCGCGGTTGAAATCGGTGACCTTGGGCAGACCGGCCTGGCTGGCGGCCTCCATCCAGTCGTCCAGCACATCCCATTGCAGCCGCTGGTGATCCACCCGCCATTCGCCGCCTTCGCCGTGCATGTCATCGGCGCCGTCAACGTAATCCTCGGAGCGTTTGAAATAGGGCAGCACATCGTCCCAACCCCAGCCGACATTGCCCGCCTGCCGCCAGCCGTCGTAATCCGCCGCCTGCCCGCGCAGGTACAGCATCCCGTTGATCGAAGAGCAGCCGCCCAATACCTTGCCACGCGGGTAGATCAGCGACCGACCGTTCAGCCCCGGTTCTTCGGCGGTTTTAAACATCCAGTCGGTGCGCGGATTGCCGATACAGTAGAGGTAGCCCATCGGGATATGGATCCAGTGGTAACTGTCGGAGCCCCCCGCCTCCAGCAACAGGACCTTCTTATTTGCATCCGCCAGACGTTTGGCCAGCACACAGCCTGCGCTGCCTGCCCCCACGATGATATAATCCCACTGCATCCGCACCCCCTCTGGCCAATTCCGGGGAGTGTTCACCTAAATGTCAGACAATTCAAGATCCGTAGGACTACGGCCTGACAGATTTACCGGATCAAAGCGGCAGGGCGGTGGTTTTGAACACGGTCCGCAGGGCAAAGCTGGATTGCATCTGCGCCACGCCGGGCAGTCGTGCCAGATGCTGGCGGTGGATACGGGCAAAATCCTCGGTGCTTTCGGTGACCACCTTCAGGATGTAATCCGCCGTCCCCGCCATCAGGTGACATTCCAGCACATCGGGGATTCGCGACACCGCCTTTTCAAAGGCCTCCAGCAACTCATCCGCCTGCCCTTGCAGGGTGATCTCGACAAACACCGTTGTGGTGACACCGATCTTGCGCGGGTCCAGCAGCGCCACATAGTCTTTGATGTAGCCCTCTGCCTCCAGCCGCTGCACCCGCCGGTGACAGGCTGAGGCCGACAGGTTGACGGTCTCAGACAGGTCGGCATTGGAAATCCGCCCCTTGCGCTGAAGCACGTTGAGGATACGCTGATCTGTCGAGTCGAGTGTCATTTGCGCAAGCTCCTTCGTCAATATTACCAGATCCTCGAAGATCCTCCCCCTAATAGCGCTAACGCTGCGGTGCTTTTCAACCCCTTTGCGTGCGACCTGCGACATTCTGTCCTCAGTTACAGATTCTTGCCAACGAGGAGATGGCAGTTATGAAAATCGGATGCCCCAAAGAGATCAAGCCGCAGGAGTTCCGCGTCGGAATGACCCCCAATGCCGCGCGCGAGGCCGTGGCCGCCGGCCATGAGGTGGTGATCGAAACCAACGCCGGTGTCGGCTCTGGCTTCAGCAACGATGATTACATCGCCGCCGGTGCCGTAATTCTGGACACCGCCGAGGAAATCTTTGCCACCGCCGACATGATCGTCAAGGTGAAGGAACCGCAGGCGGTGGAACGCAAGATGCTACGCGAAGGCCAGCTGCTGTTCACCTACCTGCACCTCGCCCCCGATCCCGACCAGACCCATGACCTGATCGAGTCCGGCTGTACTGCCATCGCCTATGAAACCGTGACCGACCGTAACGGAGGCCTGCCGCTGCTGGCCCCGATGTCCGAGGTTGCTGGGAAACTGGCACCGCAGGTTGGGGCCTGGACCCTGCAAAAGGCCAACGGTGGCCGTGGTGTTCTGATGGGCGGCGTGCCCGGTGTGGCCCCGGCCAATGTTGTTGTGATTGGTGGCGGTGTTGTTGGCACCCACGCCGCACGTGTGGCCGCGGGCATGGGTGCGGATGTCACCGTGCTGGACATGTCGCTGCCCCGTCTGCGCTATCTGGACGATGCCTTCCGTGGCGAATTCAAGACCTCCTACGCCTCCAAGGGCAACACTGCTGAACTGGTGGCACAGGCCGATATGGTTGTCGGTGCCGTGCTGATCCCCGGCGCCGCCGCGCCCAAGCTGATCAGCCGTGCACAGCTGTCCGAGATGAAGCCCGGTGCCGCGCTGGTGGACGTTGCGATTGACCAAGGCGGCTGCTTTGAAACCTCGCGTGCCACCACCCATGCCGACCCGATCTATGAGGTGGACGGCGTGATGCACTACTGTGTGGCCAACATGCCCGGCGCCGTGGCCCGTACCTCGACCATCGCACTGGGCAATGCCACCATGCCCTTCATGATGGCGCTGGCGAACAAAGGCTGGAAACAGGCCTGCGCCGACGACGCGCATCTGCTGAACGGTCTGAACGTCCACGCGGGCAAGCTGACCTACTACGCCGTAGGCAAGGCGCTGGGAATCGACGTGACCTCGCCGCAGCTGCTGATTAAATAAGCGCTGACATTGCCATCACGCGGCGGGGTTGCAGCCCCGCCCGTGTTCCCCGAGACCCGGCTGGATCCTCCTCGCCGGGTCTCACCATTTTGAGGATTGGGGAAAGGGCAGGGAAAGGGAAGTCTACGCCGCCTGCTGGGTCCGGACCGCCACCGGTTTCACCCCAAAACGCGCCTTGAACGCTCGCGCAAATGCCTCGCCCGAGCCATAGCCGTAGCGCCGCGCCACCGCCTCCACCCGATCGCCGCGCATCAGATCCTGATGTGCCACCGTCAAACGCCAGTGCCGCAGATAGGCCATCGGTGTCATCCCCACTGTGGCCCCGAACAGCTCGGCAAACCGGCTCAGCGACAGACCCGCCTCCTGCGCCAGATCGGCATTGGTCCAGCCATGGCCCGGCCGATCATGGATCGCCACCACCGCACGGGACAAACGCGGATCGGCCAGCCCGGCCAAGACCCCCGGTTCGGTGCTGCCGGCGCTGATCTGATGCCGCAACAGCCGCACCATCAACACCTCTCCCAAGCGCCGTTGCACGGTTGGCCCACCACAATGGCGGCCCTCGATCTCGCTCTGTAAAAAGGTGATAAGGCCGATCAACTCGGGGCTGTCCTTCAGTGGCAATTCCACTGCCTCGGGCAGCGCCTCCATCAGCGGATTTGCCTCCCCGCCCCAGGTGACCCGCGCGGCAAAGACCACCCGGTCGCCGCACCGCCCGCGCGACGCGCCCCGCAGCAGAACGTGGCAGGGCACCCCATCGGGATCGCCCAGAACCAAGAGGTTCGCCGCCGCAGGCTCCACCGGTTCGATCTGCATTTCGAACCGTTCCATCAATGCACTCAATCGATCCATATCAGCGCCTTTTCGGTGTTTTGATCGGTTTATTCGGATTTTCCTGACGACAGATTGGCGCATAACCACTGCAACGGTCAATCCCTTGCCTTGACCCGTCGCAACTAAAACAGGAGACAGCCCATGCTGATGCCCCGCCAGAAAACCCCGAACCTGACCCTGCCCACGCTGGACCACGGCGCCTTTGACCTCTCGGCGCAAGAAACCGAGCGCGGCACTGTTGTGTGTTTCTACCGCGGTCTGCACTGCCCGATCTGCGCCAAATATCTGGCCGAGATGGAGAAGCTGGCAGATAAATTCGCCGAACGTGGCATCGACATGGTTGCCGTCAGCTCGGACGGGGAAGAGCGCACCCGCGCCATGCAAGAGAAGATTGACAGCAGCAAAATCAAGTTCGCCTATGACCTGCCGCTCTCCGTGGCGAAGGAATGGGGCCTCTATATCTCCACCTCGCGCGGCAAAACATCGATCGGCATCGAAGAGCCCGCGCTGTTTTCCGAACCCGGCCTGTTCCTGGTGACCGAACAGCAGACCCTGTTCTACGGCGCGGTGCAGACCATGCCGTTTGTACGTCCGCATTTCTCGGAACTGCTGGGGGCCGTCGATTTCGCCATCGCCAACAACTACCCGGCCCGCGGCGAATACACCGGCGCGGTGTAAACACCCCGCGCGTGCAGAATACAAAAAGGGGGCCACTTGGCCCCCTTTTCCGTTCCAGCCTGAGGCCGGATCACTTTTTCAGCGAATCGCGGATTTCCAGCAGAACGTCCAACTCGCTTGGCCCTTTCGGGGCTTCTTCCACCGGCGCCGCCTCTTCTTCTTTCTGGGCGGCTTCTTTCACCTTGTTGACATAGCGCACCAGCATGAAGACCACGAAAGCGATGATCAGGAAATTGATCACGGCCATCAGGAAGGCCCCATAGGCAAACACCGCCGCCCCTGCTTCGCGTGCGGCCTCAAGGCTGGCTCCGGCGGCCACTTCGCCAGAAAGCACCACAAAGTTGTTGGTGAAATCGACGCCACCGGTGAACACACCGATGATCGGGTTGATCAGATCCCCCACCATGGATTTCACAATCGCGGTAAAGGCCGCGCCCACAATGATCCCCACAGCCATGTCCATGACATTGCCCTTGGCGATGAAATCTTTGAATTCCTTAAGCATGTTGTCCCCTTTTCCCCTAAAAGTGCAGAACACAGATGAATGGTGTGCTGCTGCACAAAGACTATGCTTCTTTTCCACAGAAGCGGGACTTTTTGTCTGGGAAAAACTTCCTATTTTTCCCTCAACCACTTAGCAGGAGCGCATAAAGATGACTTTTCCAGACGATTTTCCCATCAATAACCGTTGGCCCGCCAAAGACCCTTCGGTGATCCAACTTTATTCTTTCCCCACCCCAAACGGCGTCAAAGTCTCTTTGATGCTGGAAGAAACCGGCCTGCCCTATGAGGCGCATACCGTGACGCTGTCGGATGCAGACGTCAAAAGCCCCGAGTTTCTGTCGCTGAACCCCAACAACAAAATCCCCGCCATCGTAGATCCCAGCGCCGAAGGTGGCCCGATCGGGATTTTCGAATCCGGTGCGATCCTGATCTATCTGGCCGAGAAGTCGGGCAAATTCCTGTCCTCTGATCCCGCCAAACGGGCCGAGACCCTGCAGTGGCTGATGTTCCAGATGGGCGGCCTGGGCCCGATGTTTGGCCAGCTGGGCTTCTTCTACAAATTTGCCGGTGCCGAGATCGAAGATCCCCGCCCACGCGAGCGCTATGTCAACGAAGGCAAACGTATCCTGAACGTGCTGAACGGCGCGCTGGAAGGCAAAGACTGGATCGTGGGCGAATACTCCATCGCGGACATGGCCATCGCACCCTGGCTGACCGCGCTGGATTTCTACGGCGCCAAAGAGATCCTGGACTACGCCAGCTTTGAAAACGTGGTGGCCTATGAACAGCGCTTCCTTGCCCGCCCCGCCGTGCAACGCGCCCGCAACATCCCGCCGCGTCCTGAATAAGCGTTCTGAATAAAGACCGGAGACGAGAAGCAAAAAAGGGCGTGCCAAACGGCGCGCCCTTTTTCGTTGGGGATGTTAGAAAGAACGCGGCAAGTGCCGTTTCCTCAGCCCTTCGGCCGCATCGACTGGCCGTTTTGGAACAGGTGCACTTTGCTGGGGTCGGCGGTCATTTGGACCTCTTGGCCACGCAGCCCTTTATGGATGCCGGGCAGTTTGGCAATCACGCCATCGTCGCCGGAGGCCCCGTCGAAATAGAGCAGTGTCACCTCGCCCAGGGCTTCGGTGTAGCTGACCGTGCCACGATAGAGCGCCTCGCCCTCGGCGGGGACCATGTCTTCGGGGCGCACACCGATGTTGACGGATTTGCCCAGGTCACTTTCCCGCGTCGCGATGGTGGAGACCGCTTTGCCGCCGCCTGCCAGTTCCACATGGGTTTCAGCGCCAGTCGCGGTGATCTTGCCGGGCAGGAGGTTCATGGCCGGGGAGCCGATGAACTGGGCGACAAATTCATTGTCGGGGGTTTCATACAGCTCTAGCGGAGTGCCGACCTGCGCGATGCCTTTGTTGGCCAGCACCACAATCCGGCTGGCCAGCGTCATCGCCTCCACCTGATCGTGGGTCACATAGATCATGGTGCGATCTGGCATGGCCTCTTTCAGGCGGGCAATTTCAATCCGTGTGGCCACCCGCAAAGCCGCGTCGAGGTTGGAGAGCGGTTCATCAAACAGATAGACCTGTGGATCACGCACGATGGAACGGCCGATCGCCACCCGCTGCCGCTGCCCGCCCGAGAGCGCCTTGGGCAGGCGATCCAGATAGGGTTCCAGCTGCAGCACAGCCGCTGCTTTGGTCACGGCAACGTCAATTTCGGCCTTGGATTTTTTGGCAATCTTCAGGGCGAAGGACATGTTTTCGCGCACGGTCATATGCGGGTAGAGCGCGTAGCTCTGGAACACCATCGCAATGCCGCGCTGCGCGGGGGGCACGTCATTCATCAACTGGCCATCGATGGTCAGCTCCCCGCCAGTGATCTTTTCCAGCCCCGCAACCATCCGCAGCAACGTGGACTTGCCGCAGCCCGAGGGGCCAACAAAGACGATCAACTCCCCCGCTTCGATATCAAGGTTGATGTCGTTGAGCACATTGACGCTGCCGCCATATGTTTTCTCAACCCCTGTTAGTTTCAGCTCTGCCATCGAATCACCCCTCCCGTGCCAATATGCAGTAGTTCCAAGCGCCCAAGGTCAGGCGGCGCCCCGCTGGCGCGACTGCGCCTTTCATGCCGGTGGTCAGCGGGTGCCAGTTGCCAATTGGCAATTCGACGTTTTCTTCTGCGTTTCCAATATTGAAGGCGCAAAACAGCACTTCATTTCCTACAACACGCTGGAATGTCAGAATATTTCCCGTTGCGCTCAGCGCGGTCTGTTCACCATTTCTTAGCGCTTCGCTGCCTTGGCGCAGGGCCACGGCGGCGCGGTAGTGGTGCAGCATGGCATCGGGATCAGCCTCTTGGCGGTCCACCGCCATCGCGGCGTGTTGGCTGCTGACGGGCAGCCAGGGTTTGGCCTCGCCAAAGCCGCCGTGTTCGGATTGGGTTTCCCAGACCATCGGCGTGCGACAGCCGTCACGGCCTTTGAACTCGGGCCAAAACTCGATGCCGTAGGGATCCTGCAGATCCTCAAAGGCAACATCCGCCTCGGGCAGGCCCAGTTCTTCGCCCTGATACAGACAGGCCGAGCCACGCAGGGCCATCATCAGGACGGAATGAGCCCAGACCGCCTGTTCCGAAAGATCCCAGCGGGTCGCGTAGCGGGGCACGTCGTGGTTGGAGAAGGCCCAGCAGGCCCAGCCATCTGGCGCGGCGCGGTCCAACTCGGTGAAGATGTCGACCACGCGCTGTGCGGTGATCGGCAGGGATTCAAGGAAATCGAAGGCGTAGCACATGTGCATCCGCTTCTCACCGGCGGTGTATTCGCCCATGACCTCAACCCCACGCTGGGCCTCGCCCACTTCGCCCAGACAGGCGCGGGCGCCGTATTCATCGGTCACGGCACGCAGCCGTTCCAGGAAGGCGATGTTTTCCGGCTGGGTCTTGGAATAGAGGTGCAGCTGGTGGTTATAGGGGTTCACCTGCGGGGCGATTGAGGCGTTGCGCTCTGCCACGGGTAGCGGCGGGTTCGAACGCAGCTGGGCGTCGTGGAAGTAGAAGTTGATGGTGTCCAGACGGAAGCCATCGACCCCGCGTTCCAGCCAGAAACGGGCCACATCCAGCAGGGCGTCCTGCACCTCGACGCAGTGGAAATTCAGATCCGGCTGCGAGGTCAGGAAGTTGTGCAGGTAATATTGCTGACGGCGGGTGTCCCATTGCCATGCGGGGCCGCCAAAGATCGACAGCCAGTTGTTCGGCGGTGTGCCATCGGGCTGTGGGTCTGCCCAGACGAACCAGTCGGATTTGGCGTTGTCGCGGCTTTGGCGGCTTTCCTTGAACCACGGGTGTTCATCCGAGGTGTGGCTGAGCACGAGGTCGATCATCACCTTCAGGCCAAGACCGTGGGCGGCCTCCATCAGGGCGTCGAAATCATCCAAGGAGCCGAACATCGGGTCGACGTCGCGGTAATCGCTAACGTCATAGCCGAAGTCTTTCATCGGGGATTTGAAGAAGGGCGAGATCCAGATCGCATCCACCCCCAGCGAAGCCACATAGGGCAGACGCTGGGTGATGCCGCGCAGGTCGCCGATGCCATCGCCGTTGCTGTCCTGAAAACTGCGCGGATAGATCTGGTAGATCACGCCACCATGCCACCAGTCGTCACCACGGTTTGGTGCGCGAACGGGGGCAGCGGAGGGGGTCAGGTTGGGTTGAGCACTCATGGTCTTGGTCCTATTTGACGGAGCCGGCGAGGAGGCCGCGCACCAGATATCTTTGCATCGTGAAGAAGACGAGCAGCGGCACCGCGATAGACACGAAGGCGGCGGTGGCGAGGATTTCCCAGTTGCCGCCCCGGGTGCCGAGCAGCTCGACGATTTGGTTGGTCATCACCGTGGTCTGGCCGGAGCTGTCGATCAGGAAGACCTTGGCCACCAGCAGGTCGTTCCAGGTCCACAGGAACTGGAAGATCGCAAAAGAGGCCAGCGCGGGGAAGCTGAGGGGCAGGATGATCCGGGTGAAGATCTGGAAATCACTGGCCCCGTCGACACGGGCGTTTTCGATGATGTCGCGGGGCAGGCCCGCCATGTAGTTGCGCAGCAGGTAGATCGCCAGCGGCAGACCAAAACCGGTGTGGGCCAGCCAGACGCCCAGGTAGCCTTTGCCGATGCCAATGCCGAGGTGCAGTTTCAAGAGCGGGATCAGCGCCAGTTGCAGTGGCACCACCAGCAGGCCGACAATGACCGCAATCAGTATCGCCCGTCCGGCAAAGTCCATCCAGGCCAGCGCATAGGCGGCGAAGGCGGCGATGAGGATTGGGATCACGGTGGCGGGAATGGTCACAGTCAGCGTGTTGAAAAAGGCTTTGACCATGCCTTCGGAGGTTTCCTCGCTCAGCAGCATGTTGTCATAGTTTTCCACGGTCAGCTGCGGCGGGGTGATGGCGGTGACAAAGATCCGCTGGCCCCGTTTGCCACCGAAAGCTTCGGTGTTTTCCATACGGTAGCGTCCGTCGGCCTGCACGGTGATGGTGCCGCCCTTGCGCAGCTCGGCGGTTTCGCCGGGCTGGTAGGCGTCAATGGCCCGCGAGGAGATGCCCCAGACCGAGATGTCCATATCGGCCTCATCCAGACGGCCTTCGATCACATAAAGATCGCCCTCCTGCACCTGTGTGACCGGTGCTTTGGAGCGCAGGGTGAGGTTCTGTTCGGTGGCGAAGGGGGCCTTCCACCAGCCGCTGACCGCGATCTGGTCGGCGGTGCGGAAAGAAGAGATCAGCAGACCCACGGTGGGGAACAGCCACAGGGCAACCAGAATGGCGACCGAGATATTGACCACCCAGCTGAGCGTGGATTTGGTTCCGGCGATATTGTCCATTGTGCCCTCCCTCAGCGCATTTCTTTGCGCGTGTTTCGCACGTTCCAGACCAGGATCGGCATCACCAGAAGCATGATGACCATTGCCCCCGCCGAGCCGACGCCCCAGTCATTGGCGCGGAACATCTTGTCGTACATGTAATTGGCCAGAACCTGTGTTTCCCATTGCCCGTTGGTCATGGCGAACACGATGTCGAAGACCTTGAGCACGGTGATGGTGATGGTGGTCCAGACCACAAGGATGGTGTTCTTGATCTGCGGCACCTTGATTTTGAAGAAGATCTGCAACGGGCTGGCGCCGTCGACGATGGCGGCCTCGATGGTTTCTTCGGGGATGCCGCGCAGGGCGGCCGAGAGGATCACCATGGCAAAGCCGGTCTGGATCCAGATCAGCACCACCATCAGGAAGAAGTTGTTCCAGAACGGGATGGTCAGCCATGTGTTCGGCTCGGTGCCGCCAAACCAGATGTAGAGCGCGTTCAGCACGCCGATCTGATCGGTGCCGGCGGGGCGGGCGTCATAGACCAGCTTCCAGATCACCGAGGCGCCAACAAAGGAGATCGCCATCGGCATAAAGATCAGTGATTTTGCGATGTTGCCCCATTTGATCCGGTCGGTCAGCTGGGCGGCCAACAGGCCAAAGGCGGTGGACATGGCAGGCACCACGATCAGCCACAGCATGTTGTTGCGGATGGCTTCCCAGAACTTGGGTTCGCTCAGCATCTGGCTGTAGTTGTCAAAGCCGACCCATTGGTAGCCGCCGCCTGCAACCCGTTCGGTCAGCGACAGGCGCAGGGTCTCGACCACCGGATAGGCAAGGTAGAGGCCCAGTGCAAACAGCGCGGGGAACAGGAACAGCCAGGGGCGGATCAGATTGGCGCGGTTGATGTTGCGGCCTGCGTTCGGGCCGCGGGGTGGATAGAGCACCCGGTCCAGAAACAGGTTGGAAAGATAGAAATAGCCGACGCAGCTCGTGACACCGATGGTGATGGTGATGAGCCCCAGAAGTGCTGGATGCATGATGTCCTCCCCCTCGTTTGGGCCGCTTTGGGCCACAAATCCTTGGGTCTTTGTCCCCGATTTCACGCTATGTCGCTGCCTGGGTGGATGCCAGGGCAGGTGTCAGGGTGAAAAAAGGCGACCCGACCCGCGGCCGGATCGCCCAAACTCGTGACGCGAAAGTTACTTCAGCGCGTCCCAGCTGGCCTGGATTTCCTTGGCCACATCCATTGCGGATTTGCCGCCGGTGTAATCCACCATGCCGGTCCAGAAGGTGCCTGCGCCAACGCCACCAGGCATCAGGTCAGAGCCGTCGAAACGGAAGGTCGTCGCGCCCAGCAGGATTTCGCCCAGACCGCGCAGGGTGTCGTCCTTGTAAGCGTCAACCGATGCGCCGTTGTGCGGGGTGAGGAAGCCGGTCTGCGCCATCATCACCTCATGCGCCAGCGGCAGCTTGAGGAAGTCCATCAGCACATTGGTGGCATCCGAAGGATCGGTGATCGCCATCAGGGTGCCGCCACCCAGAACCGGGTTGCCCAGATCCTTGTCAGCATAGCTTGGCAGGTAGAAGAAATCAGTGTCGACGCCGAACTCTACATCTTCCGGGAAGAAGGCCGGCACGAAAGACGCCTGACGGTGCATGTAGCACTGCGGCGGCGAAGCGAAGAGGCCTTTGGGGCTGTCGCGGAAGTCGGTGGAGGCCACGGCCCCTGCGCCGCCGGAGACTTTGGCATCATCACGGGCGAACCAGCCAAATTCGTCAATTGCGGCAATCACACGCGGATCATCAAAAGCCATCTGGTTGGTGGTCCAGGCGTCATAGACTTCGGGCGGCTGGGTGCGCAGCATCATGTCTTCGACCCAGTCGGTGGCGGGCCAGCCGGTGGCGGCTCCGGATCCCAGACCGATACACCACGGGGTTTCACCGTCGGCGACAATCTGTTCGGTCAGCGCTTTC
This sequence comes from Thalassobius sp. MITS945101, assembly GCF_047123305.1. GTDB lineage: Bacteria > Pseudomonadota > Alphaproteobacteria > Rhodobacterales > Rhodobacteraceae > Thalassobius. The sequence goes on along the minus strand of NZ_CP138918.1, from coordinate 1,527,355 downwards.
AGGTCTTCCATCGAGCCGGGCACGTCATAGCCCGCATCTTCGAAGTTTTCGGGGTTATACCAGACCAGCGACTTCACGTTCACATTGTAGAAGAAACCATACATCTGGTCGGCGCCATTGGCGTCAGCATAGGTGCCCAGATCAACCCAGGACTGACCGGCGGCGTAGTTGTCACGCACCCAATCGGCGGTGCCGTCCGCCAGCGGGTAGAGCTGCCCCTTGGAGGCCATCACAGACGCCAGACCCGGCTGCGGGAACACGGCGACGTTGGGGGCCGATCCGGCCTCGGCGTCGATCACGATCTGCTGCTCAAAACTGTCGGAGCCGGTGTAGATCGCATCCGCGCCGGTGGCGGCTTCGAAATAGGCCAGCATATTGCTGAAATAGCCGTCTTCCGGGGTCAGCCACGGACCGGCGATGGTGACGGTCTGGCCGCTGAGATCGGGCGCGCCTTCGGCCCAGGCGTTGTAGCTGTCCCAGCTGAACGGACCTTCGCCCGGCTTAAAGGCCAGGTGATCGTCGGCATGGGCCAGACCTGCGGTGAGCGCGACAACAGCGGCTCCTGCATAGAGTGAATATTTCATCGGTTTCCTCCCGTTTGCGCGCCCCTGATCGCGGCGGCGAAAGACTTATGCCCCCTCTCCCGGGGCGTCATCCGACTCGCTTTCAAAGCGCTTTGGATGGCGTATTTTTAACGCCAAGCGGGGCCACACTGTCAACGACAAATATTTTGACCCCTGAAAAATTAACGAATATTAAGTGTTCTTGACGAAAGACGGATGTAGCGCGGCTTGACCGGCGGCCAAGATCCCTTCACATATGAAGTGAAATTTGAAAGCGCTTTGAATGGCAATGAACCTGAAACAGCTGGCCGAAGAACTGGGCCTGTCGCAAACCACCGTCAGCCGGGCCCTTAACGGCTACCCGGAGGTGAGCGAGGGCACACGGCAGCGGGTTCAGGCGGCGGCAGAGCGCTACAACTACCGGCCCAATACGCGGGCGAAGGGTCTGGCGACGGGGCGGTCGATGGTGATTGGCCATGTGATCCCGGCCTCCACCCAGCATGAAATGGTGAACCCGATTTTCGGCGACTTCATTGCCGGCGCCAGCAATGCCTGCGCCGAACGGGGTTATGACATGATGTTCACCCGCGTTGAGGACGGCGACGAGGAAGCCGCCTATCGCAGCCTGATGGCAAAGGGGTCGGTAGACGGGGTGATCCTGCAGGGCCCCAAGGTGCAGGATGGCCGGATTGATCTGCTGAACCGGATCGGCCTGCCCTTTGCGGTGCATGGGCGGTCGTCGAATGTGGCGGCGCCTTACACCTGGGTCGATGTGAACAACACCAGCTCATTCCGCCGGGCAACCGAGTTCCTGCTGGATCTGGGCCATCGTCGGATTGCGCTGATCAACGGTCTGGAGAGCATGGACTTCGCCAAACGGCGGCGTGACGGCTATCTGGCGGCGCTGGAAGCGGCGGGGATTTCGGCGGATTCCGCCCTGATGAGCAGCCAGGAAATGACCGAAGTGTCCGGCCATCACCAGACCCGCGATCTGTTGAACGGGGACAATCCGCCCACGGCGATCCTTTCGGCCTCGATGATTTCGGCGCTTGGCGTACGCCGTGCGATTGAAGAGGCAGGGATGAAAATGGGTAAGGACATTTCGGTCATCACCCATGACGATGATCTGTCCTATCTGAAAAATGGGCAGGATGTGCCGATCTTTACCGCCACCCGTTCGTCGGTGCGCAATGCTGGGCGGATATTGGCACAGATGCTGATTGACCGGATCAGTGATCCGCTGGTGCCTGCCCAAAACGCCTTGCTGGAGGCGGAGCTGGTGGTGGGGCGTTCCACTGGACCGGCGCCTGTGGCCTGATCCATTGCTGGCTTGACGCTGCCCCGTCATTTATTTTAGTTGTCAAAAAATATAGGATTTGCACTGCAGACTGCTAGCGCAAACATTTGGCCCGCATTATGGTGCGCCGCACTATGGCGGACGCACGAATCAACCCGGGCCTGCCGTTGACGGATCAAAGGACGCAGAACATGCACAAGGGCAGCATCCTCGCCGCGGATATTGGCGGCACCAACGTTCGGCTTGGCGCTTATGTCGAGGGTGCGCTGGTCGGCTCGGCGCGCTATTCGACCAAGACAGACGGGGCGTTGCTGGACCTGATGCATGGTTTTGCCGAGGGCATGGCGATGCCGCCCGAGGTGGTTGTAGCCGCAGCCGCCGGCCCTGTTGCGAACAACGCGGTGGAGCTGACCAACGCCAAACAGACTCTGTGCGGCGCTGAGTTGCAGGATGCCACTGGCGCCAAAGAAGCGCGCATTATCAATGACTTTGCCGCTGCGGCCTGGGCCACAATGGCGCCCGCGCCGGAACATTTGCAGGTCTTGCAAGGGGCCGCGCAACCGCCTGTGGGCACCCGCCTGGTCATTGGTCCCGGCACCGGTCTGGGTGTTGGCGCGCTGGCCCATGTGGAGGGGCGCTATGCCTCGCTGCCGGGCGAAGGGGGGCATGTAGGGATTGCCCCGCGCAACCGACGCGAACTGGCGGTGTTTGAAGCCCTGCGCGCCCATTGGCCCGAAGTGTTTTTTGGCGACAGTCTGGTGATCGAGGCCGAGGGTATTCTCAGCGGCACCGGCCTGCCCTTCCTGTACCGGGCGGTGCAGGACGTGCAGGGCAGCGGCAGCGCCCAGCCCGATGCGGCCTCCATCATGCAGGCGGCCAAAGACCAAAGCGATGCCTGTGCGGTAGAAACAGTAGCGATCTTCAAGGCCCATCTGGCCAAGGTTGCAGGTGATCAGGCGCTGGCGCTGAATGCGGCTGGCGTGTTTCTGGTGGGCGGCGTGGCGATGAAAAACGCCTGGCTGTTTGACGCTGCTTTTGTCGAGGGTTTTGGCAAAGGCGGGCGCTATGATGCGGAACGGGCGGGCCTGAACCTCTACCTGCTGAATGTCGAAAACTTCGGCCTTGAGGGCGCCCATACCTACGCGGAACAACTGGCGGCGGCGCTCTGACCCAATTGCCTGTCTGACATGAAGAAAGCCGGCCCCGAAGGGTCGGCTTTTTCCATGGAACAGGTCCAGGTTCAGATCAGGGCCAGATCAGGGTCTGGGAGGAATTCCGACCCTGATCTGCGGGTCTGACATTACAGACCTTTTTCCAGTGTGGTGCGCACAACGTTCTGGATGAAGGCGTGGCTTTCGTCTTCGTGCTCTTCGATCAGGTCCACGGCCAGTTTCACGGCGGACACGTCAACCAGCGACAGATCGATGTTGGGGGCATACTGACGGATCTGGGCGCGGTCCAGGCCGCTCACGGTGTCGGCGGTCATTGCGGAAGCGGCACCGGTGAAAGCGATCAGGGCGGCGGCGGTAGCGGTCAGAACTTTTTTCATTTTTTTCTCCTAAGTCAGGGTGTGTCGATCAGGGGAGCTGATCTGTTTGTTGCGCCAGCTGTCTTGCTGACACCAAACGATCTAAGGGCCGAATTTTTTGTTTGAAGGGCCGCAATCGGTCACGAAAAATCACGCCGTTCTGAGTTGAAATTAGCCCCTTGATGACAGGCCCCTGTTCAGCCCTGCACACCCGATGTGCAGGCTGCATTTTCAATGAGTTAACCCTCACGACATGGTGGGCAAAATGCCGATTTTTGTGAGTGGAATGCGGGAAAAAAGATGAAGATTTTTACGACACATAAACGTGAAACCGCCCATCCTGTCAGGATGTTTCAGCACGTTCACATAGAGGCTCTTTTGCCTCGCGATCCGGTGCCTATCTGTGAGGGTTTTGTGAGCGCAAACAGGGGTAAATGCGCGGCTAAAGAGCGGGGGTTTCCCCCCAGTCCTGATCCGAAAACAACGCCGCACGCAGCCAGCCGTGCAGCTGGCCGTGGCTCCAGTTCGGATGCCAGGCGACATTGACGGTGAAATCGGGGATCGCGAGGGGCGGGGTCAGTAGCCGGAGGTTTTCGGCACGGGTCAGAAACAGGCTTTGCGGGGCGGTCAGCAGGCAATTGGTTTGTTGCAGGATCTCCAACGCGGTGAAGAACTGCGCGGCGCGATAGGTGATCCTGCGTGTTTTGCCCTGTTGGTGCAGCAGCCTGTCGACCACGCCGGTCTGCGCCTGACGTGGGTTCACCAGAATATGCGCCATATCCAGATAGTGCCCAAGCGTCAGCGCCTGCGCCGCCAGCGGATGGTCCGCGCGCAGGGCGCAGACATAGCGATCGCGGTATATCGGGCGGAAGACAAACTGATCGGTGTTGAGATGCGCGGGCAACTCAAGCGTCGCCACATCCGGCACCAGCGCAAAATCCACCCGACCGGCGATCAGCGCGGGGATGACACTGTCGTCAATCTCAACCAGATCCAGTTCAAGTTGGGGCGCGTGCGGCCTCACCCGTTGGATCCATTTGGCCGCGATCAATGCCCCCCAATGATCCGAACAGGCAATGCGGATGGCACCCGTCTGGGCGGCAAGCTCCAGCTCTTCGGCGGCGCTCATCACCCGGCGCATTTCGGCAATGGCGCGGGCGACCTGCGGTTTGAGCCGTTCTGCCTTGGGGCTGAGGGACATGTTGCGGCCGGTCTGAATCAGCAGCGGGTCGTCAAACAGATCCCGCAGTCGGGCCAGGGTGCGGCTGGTGGCCGGTTGCGACAGCCCCAGACGGGCGGCGGCGGCGGTGACCCCCTGTTCCGCCAGCAGCCAGTGCAGCGCCAGCATCAGATTGAGGTCCAGCCCTTCAAGGGAAACGGTACGCATCTGCCATCCATGCATGATCGATATGTGATGAATGATTTCTATGCATTTCCGTCATACAAAGGCAACCGCTACCTCTCAATCAACCCGGCGCGTTGGGCGGCGGCAGCAAAAAGAGGATGGAACGATGAAGACGCAGATGAAGCAATGGGCCTATGGCGGGCTGCTGGCCGCAACAACGGCCTCGGCCGCAATGGCAACCTCCACGCAACAGGATCAGGCGGCGCTGGAGGCGCAGGCCGGCATTGGCGTGGGGTATACGGTGAAGCTGGCATGTTCAGAGGTGTTTGTGGCGGGGCGCGACTTTGATCAGGTGGTGGCGGACAGTTTCTTTGGGGTCGATGACATGCTGCATCAGGTGGAGCTGACCCTGGACCGCAACAGCCGGTCGGTGCGGGGCCACCTATTTGGCATGGGTGCGCGGACGGCCTGGTTTCGTGAGGGGTTTGGCTGCACGGTGAACGATGGCACGGCCCTGCCCGTTCTGGCCCCACCCGCACAGGGAATGGCAGCACAGGGAACGGCGGCGCGGGGGACGCAGGCACAGCCCTATCCCGAGGCACCGCAGCCGGAGGTGCAGCAGGCCCTTGCGGCATTCTTTCCCGACAGTCAGGACGGTGATCCGCTGATCGGGCGTGGCGCGGTAGTAGTGCAGAACGGTGCAATCATTGCCGAACAGTATCGACAGGGATTTGACAAGGACACGCCACAGCTCAGCTGGTCGATGGCCAAGGGGGTGATGCAGGCGCTGATTGGCATTGCGGTGGGCGATGGCACGTTGAGCCTGTCGGACAAGCAGCTGATGCCGCAATGGCGGGGCGGCGACCCAAGGGCCGAGATCACGGTGGGCCAGTTGCTGCACATGGGATCCGGGCTGCAGTTCAATGAGCTCTACAGCGCCGAGAATGCTTCGGACGTAGCAACCATGCTGTTTGGACCGGCGGATATGGCAGGTTTTGCCGCCGCGATGCCGCTGGAGCACGCGCCCGGCACGGTCTCCCGCTATTCCAGTGGCAGTTCCAATATCCTGTCCCATGTGCTGCGCGACCGGCTGCAGGGTGCGGCGGGCGACACGGGCTACCTGCATTACCCACAAGAGCGCCTGTTCAGTCAGATCGGCATGGATAGCGCGGTGTTTGAACCCGATGCAGCAGGGGTGTTTGTGGCCTCATCCTATGTCTATGCCACCCCGCGTGACTATGCCCGCTTTGGTCAGCTTTATCTGCAGGACGGCCTCTGGCAGGGCCAGCGGATCCTGCCCGCGGGCTGGGTTGACTACACCCGTCAACCCGCGTTGGGCAGCGATCCACGCTACGGATCCCATTGGTTCCTGAACCAAGATCAAAGCGCCCTGCCCGGCCTGCCTTCTGACGTGACCTACCTGTTTGGCAATGAGGGACAGTTTATCTTTGTGATCCCGTCGAAAAACGCGGTGATTGTGCGCACAGGACTGATGCATGGGTCCGCGCGTTTCGAACAGGACATCGTGCCGGTGGTGCAGGCGATCTACGCCAGCCTTCCTGATCCCAGCTGAGCAGATCCGACTCCGCCCATAGCGAAGCTTTGGCCCCCGGACACGGGGGCCGGTGCCACAGACGCAAGAAGGCTTGCACCAATGAACAGATCGAAATTTATGGGAAATGGCAGGGGCACCAGGGCTCGAACCCGGGACCTACGGTTTTGGAGACCGTCGCTCTACCAACTGAGCTATACCCCTACGCTGGTCGTTTGATTATGGCAGCCACGTCCGGAGATCAAGGGCAATTTGCGCGATTTCAGGAACAATTCCTTTGCAGAAATAGACGGGGCATTTGTGCGGGCTGAATCCCTGGTGGTTCCCCGCAGCCTCCGGTCCGAAGGCAGGTGCTTTGGCGAATCGCATTCAGTGGGCAGAATGTTAGCGCAGGACGGCATTTGGCCTGAATGCTGCACGAAGGAGACCAAGCCCACCACGTGGGTGAGATGGGGGCGCATTTGTTGAATTTGGGTGACCCGATTGTTGTTTTGATCCTCGCCGCCGGCGCCCTTGCGGGGCTGGCTTTGCTGTTGCGGCGGATGCTCCCGAGTGCCACGACGCTGACCGCGGAACGGTCGCAACGCAAAACCGCTGAGGAACGGCTGCTGCGCAGTGAGGCACGGTTTCGGGTGCTGATTGAACAGGCCCCCGAAGCGATTGCCATTATCGATGCTCAGACCGGTCTCTATGTGGAGGCCAATCCGGCGGCGGAGAAATTGCATGGCCTGCCCCGGGAGCAGATCGTCAACAAACGCCATCCCTGGGATTTTAGCCCCGCCGTGCAGCCGAACGGCATGCCCTCGGTGTCTGTGGCGCAAAGCTATCTGGACCGTGCTATGGCGGGTGAAAACCCCAAGTTCGAATGGCTGCATCTGGACCCAAAAGGAAATGAGCAGGACTGTGAGGTGTCATTGACGCTGCTGCCGACCCAGTCAAAGAACCTGATCCGCGCCTGCGTCTATGACATGACCGAACACAAGCGGGCTGCGCAGGCGCTGCGCAAGTCGCAGCGGGCCGAGACCCTGACCCTTGTCACCGGTGGTGCAGCGCATGACTTTAAGAACCTGCTGGCGGCGATTGAAAGTGCGGTGCAGCTGCTGGACTGCGACAGCGAGACCGACCGGGAGCTGAAAGCGGTGATCCTGAAGGCAGCGCGACGTGGCAGTGAGTTCACCCACCGGCTGCTGGACTATTCCAGCCTTGGTGATGCCGAAGCAACCCGCACCAACCTGTCCGGCCTGCTGTCGGACCTCTCGCCCATGCTGGCCTATGCGCTGGGGGCGGCCACTGAAATCCGCTTTGACGTTGCGCCAGATCTGTGGAGCGCCCGTATCGATCCCAGCCATCTCGAAGATGCGCTGGTCAACCTGGCCTTCAACGCCCGCGATGCGATGGGGGGCAGAGGACAGATTGTGATGCATGCCCATAACGTGACCGGCGGGGCCGACAGCCCCTATGACACCCTGCGGACGGTCACAGGGGACTATATCGCGATTGACGTTTCTGACAGCGGCGCGGGCATGTCTAAAGAGCTGCGCGAGCAGGCGTTCAAACCCTTCTTCACCACCAAGGCCGAGGGTAAGGGCACCGGCTTGGGTCTGCCGATGGTGCAGCATTTCATCTCGCAGTCTAACGGGCTGTTGGATGTGGTGTCCCAAGAAGGTGTCGGGACCACCATCACCCTGTTGTTGCCGAAGTGCTGAGCGCTAGGGGCTGGCGCAGACCGCCGCCTCCAGCGCCGTGATATCCGCCGAGGCCAGCAGCGGCAGCAGGCGCTGGATCTCCTCAACCTCGCGGTGCCACCATGCCAGTTGCAGCAGCAGCGCAATGACCTCGGGTGCAAAGCGCATGCGAACCACGCGGGCGGGGTTTCCGGCCACCACGGCATAGTCCGGCACATCGCGGCTGACCACCGCCCCTGCCCCGATGATGGCCCCATGGCCGACGGTGACACCGGGTAGCACCATGGCGCCGTGACCGATCCAGACATCATGGCCAATCACGGTATCGCCGCCCTTGGCAAACTCTTCTGCGAACAGATCCATGCAATCGTGGTTGAACACGGCAAAGGGGTAGCTGGTGAACCAGGCCTTCGGGTGATCGGCTGAGGCAGTGATGAAACGGGTGCCGTGGGCGAATTGGCCGAACTTGCCAATGGTCAGACGCTCGGGCGCGTTTGGATAGAGGTAGGGCGCAATGCGGGCCGCGTGGTCGGTGACCGGCTCAAAATCATTGTAATAGGTGAAGTCCCCCACCGCGATATTCGGGTGGTCGATCACCTGATTAAGCCAGACCGTATTGGGATAGGGCTGCCCGTCTGGCAGCAGGATGGGATGGCGCAGATGCGCGTCGAGGAAAGCAGGCATAACAGCACTCCAGTTGAGAGGTCATTCAAAACGGATTGTTGCTGTTACTGGTCCACGACACCCTCCATCAGTTGCGGCGAGGCTAGGGGGCCTCGGCCGCTTTGGCAAGATGGGTTATGGCTGCGGTCGGGTTGCGGCTTAGAGCAGGGCAAAGCCCATCATCAACATGCCGACCCAGCCAACGGTGAAGGCTGCGGAACGCGCCACCGGCACCGCATAGAGGTAGAGCGGCAGGTAAATGATGCGGGCAAGGACAAAGATCATCGCCCCTGTCAGCGCCATCGGGCTGGCCTCGGCGCCGGCGACGATGGCCAGAATGCCAAGCCCCATAAAGACCGGATAGTTTTCCGCAAAATTGCGGTGGGCGCGGTTGGCGCGGCCATGCATTGGGCCGTGCTCGGGCTCTTGGTCGCGGCTGCCGAAGTAGCCGCCGATCCCGATCCCTGAGATCAGGAACAGAGAGGGCAGATAGGCGGTGAGCAGGTAGAGAACGGTGCCCAAGAGCAGCCAGTCGATCATCGTCAGCATGTGTCAAACTCCTCGTGATTTGCTTTGAGGGTAGAGCTATGGCAGGCAAGGAATACGCTCAATTCCCTTGGAGGGAATGAGGCGGGATCGGGCTGGTTGAGGGGATCTGAGATGAACACATTTGGCGCGGCACTAAAGACGATGCGGGCGGAGCTGGGCCTGTCGCAGCTGGATCTGGCCGGAGAGATCGGCACCACCCAGCGGCATGTGTCCTTTCTAGAGACCGGACGGTCACAGCCCTCGGTCGAGTTTGTCGGGCGGCTGGCCACGGGGCTGGAGCTGTCGCTGACCCAGCGCGCCGCGCTGTTTGATGCCGTGTCGGGGCGTAACCCGTACCGTCGGGCGGATTTTGACAGCGATCAGGTCAAGGCGGTGCTGGATATGCTGGAGCTGCGGGCGCTGCGGCACTGGCCGTTTCCCGGCTATGTGATGGATCACGACTGGACCATTCTGCGGGCCAATGCACCGGGCTGGGCCATGCTGGAAGGCTTTGCCGCCAGCAACAATGCGCCGGTGTCGATGTATGAGGTGTTTTTGTCAGAGGCCTTTTTCAGTCGGGTGCAGAACTGGGAAGAGGTGGCGATGATCTTCTACTTCCGTATGCAGGCGGCGGCGGCGCGGTCCGCGCCTATGGCGGCGCTGTTTGCCAAAGCGCGGGCTGAAGGCCGGTTTGCGGGTGTCGCCGAGCGGTTGACCGGTGGGGCTGAGGTGCCGCCCTATATACCGGCGGTGCTGGCGGGGCCGGAGGGGGTGCAATTGCAGATGTCGAGCCTTGTTGGCCAGTTGGCCTCGACCCATGAGGCGGCGATCGAGGGGCTGGAGGTGGAGCTGATGATCCCTGTCGATGAGACCACCGAAGCCTGCCTGCTGGCCGCCTATGGGCGGTAGTGCGAGAGTAAGCGAAGCAATTAGGATGCGCGCATAGACAGCACCGGAGGGCTTGCTGCCCTTTTGTACAACGACATCTACCCGTCTTTTGAAATCGGCCTTCTTGCACAATGGCTGAACTATCTTTTGCTCTCAATCGAAGCAATTTTGCCCGGCATAGCCGGGCCAGCGCCCGAACCGCCCCGTCAAACCAAAGGTTTGCCTCTGGCAAAACGGCGCGGGCGTTGCGCTTCGCCCCTCGGTTCGGTCGCTGTGGTTTCCCAATTCGACCAAAGCTGCTTGGGGAAAATGTTGCCAAATGCAAAAAGGGCCGCCGGAATGGCAGCCCTTCTCTGACTAGTTCGATCCCGCCTTACAGCGCGATTTTGAACCGCGAGAACCCGTCGGGGCCTTCGCCTGCCGGGGTAATCTCCATCCCCGACACGCTGTCGACGTAGCCTGCCGCCTTGGGGCCGGTGTCAAACAGCACCGAGGTGCCGGGCATCGGGGCAAAGCGCCAGTTGGCATCGGCGGAGGGGCTGATGGTGCCCTGTTCAACGATATAGCGCACGATGACGTCACGGTTGGTGTCCGGCGCTTCCAGAATGATCGTGTCGCCCTTGGCGCCCGGGAAGCTGCCGCCGCCGCTGGCACGGTAGTTGTTGGTGGCGATGACGAACTTCTGATCCATATCCAGCGGCTGGCCCTGATAGGTCAGGTTCACAATCCGGTTGGCCGAAGCATCCAGCAGATTGCCTTTGGGATCAAACTTGGACGGCTGGCTGAGGTCGATCTGGTATTCCACCCCATCGATCACATCGAAGTTGTAGCTGGGGAAGGACGGGTTCAGCAGCACCTGATCGCCGCCACCGGGGGTGATCTGGTTGAAGATACCGGCGGAGCGTTCCAGCCAGTCTTTGACCTGCTGGCCGGTGACCAGAACCGCACGGGCGGTGTTGGGGTACAGATAGAGGTCAGCGACGTTTTTAATCGCCACATCACCCGCGGCCACGTCGGTGTAATACTCCGGTCCGCCGCGGCCACCCGCCTTGAACGGCGCAGCTGCCGACAGGATCGGCAGACCCGCGTACTCGGAGCCTTTCAGCATTTCCTCAACATACCATTTCTGCGCGATTGAGACGATCTGCACCGAAGGGTCATCCGCCACGAGGGCAAAGTAGCTGTGCAGCGGCGCATCGGTCTTGCCCACCGCACGGCGCACATAGGCCAGGGTCTCTTCGTGGTCCTTGCGCACCGAGTTCAGCACGTTTTCATCATCGCCGACCAGTGCGGTGATCGACCGGTCCTCATTGCGTTTCGAGATCGGGCGTGCTTCAGAAGCCGAGGTCACAACGCGCCATGCGCCGCCCTCTTGTTCCAGCATCAGGTCAATCACACCCAGGTGGCTGCCCCAGAACCCGCCCATTGCGGCTGGTTTGCCGTGGATGGTGCCCTTTTCGACGTCCACTGCGGCGTAGTCCTTGTAGGTCGGCGAAGGGAAGACAAGGTGGCTGTGGCCGGTCATCACCGCATCCACACCATCGATCCCTGCCAGCGGAACCGAGGCGTTTTCCATCCCGTCAGTGGCATTTGCAGACCCGATCCCCGAGTGCGACAGAGCAATGATGATATCGGCACCGGCCTCTTTCATTTCCGGCACATAGGCCTCAGCACTCGCGACGATATCGCGAGCGACCACGTTGCCTTCCAGATGGCGGCGGTCCCAGTTCATGATCTGCGGCGGGGTGAAACCGATGATGCCGACCTTGATCATATGTTTGTTGCCGGCGCCGTCGGTGATTTCGCGGTCCAGCAGCGCATAGGGTTTGAACAGGGTTTCATCGTCGCGGATGTTTCCGGCCGCGTTTTTGGCAACGTTGGCCAGCACGATCGGGAACTTGGCGCCAGCGGCGGATTTCATCAGGAAGTCGAGACCGTAGTTGAATTCGTGGTTGCCCACGGTGGCCGCGTCATAGCCAAGCGCGTTCATCGCGGTGATGACGGGGTGGCTGTCGCCTTCTTTCATGCCGCGCTCATAGGCGATGTAATCGCCCATCGGGTTGCCCTGCAGGAAGTCGCCGTTGTCCACCAGCATGGAGTTGGTTGCCTCAGCCCGGATATCACCCACAATCGAGGCAGCGCGGCTGAGACCCACCGTGTCACGCGGCTTGTCGGCATAGTAGTCATAGGGGAAGACATGCACGTGCAGGTCCGTTGTCTCCATGATGCGCAGATGCGCCTGATTCGTCGCAGCACGGGCCGAGAACGGGTGCAGTGCAATCAGGCCAGCGCTGGCAGAAGCGCCCAGAAAACCGCGACGTGACAATTGGATAGGCATGGAATTATCCCCCTGAATTATTCGTTATGGTTGTTTGTATCCGGCCAGAATAACAAAAAAATGACCGTCTGGTAAAAATTATTCTATCTATAACAGTATCATACTTTTCTATGACCAACGGGACAGAGGCCCCCGGGCACGAGTGTGACGGCGGCCTCTAAAGTCTGCGACGAATAATTTGGGGCCCTGCTTTGGCGCCCGAGGCGTGTAGTTTGCTGGTATATCGAGGGCCACACAAACGGCTGCCCGCCTTAAGACCGACCTACTCAGACCGCGCGATTTTGCGCACCTCTTTGGCTTCTTTGGTCAGTTTCATCGCCACCAGATGTTCCACAAACCAATTGGTGGCTCCGGGCGGTAACCCGAAGTCATGCGCCTGCCGGTAGAGTTCCATCGCCTCTTCGCTCTGCCCCAGATGCGTCAGGGCAATGGCCTGATACAGCAGCGCCCATTCCGATTCGGCCAGCAAAGTGTTTGCCTGGCGTGCGGCGGACAGGGCGGCGAAATAGTCCTCTTGCGCAATCAGAATGCGCGCCTTCAGTTCCCAGTTGGTGTAATCCCCGATATCCAACGCGATGGCGCGTTCGGCGGCGGCCAGAGCCGCTGTCGCCTGCCCGTCGTCCTGCAACAGAAGCGCTTCGTAATAGTAGCTGTAATCAGTGCGCGCCACATCTGCCGGCATGCTGCTGTAGACCTCCACCGCGGCGCCGTTCAGTCCCATTGCCTCCAATGAAAACGCTTTGCTGACATAGCCATCTTCGGGTGTCGGATCCTGGTCAATGGCGGCACTGGCATCCCGCAGGGCCTGCATGTTGCGGCCCAGCTCCCGCAGTGCGCGGGCGCGTTCCAGCAGCATCCAGTAATTATCCTCCAACGAAAGCAAATGGTTGGCGGTTTCCAAAGCCGCAGCATGCTGACCGGCGTTGTTCTGCGCAACCGCCATATTGTGCAGCACAAACACATAGTTGGGCGAGATTTTCAGGGCTTCTTTAAAGGCATCTAAGGCCTCATCGGAACGTCCCGCACTGTGCAGGATCCAGCCCATCTCGGCCCAGGCCCAATCGTAGCCTGGTTCCAACAGCGTCGCCGTGTCCAGCGCCTCCAGCGCCTCCTCGATCAGCTCTGGCGATTGGCGATACAGCGCTCCGCCCAGTCCGGCGTAATTGGAGGACGAACCTTCAAGCGCAATGGCCTGGCGGAATTTCTCCACCGCATCGCCAAAGGCATCGTCGTTGTAGTAGATCCAGCCAATGCCGGCATGGGCGGCGGCACTGTCGGGTTTCCGCGCCAGCACCTTGGCAAAACTCTCATGGGCAGACCCGAAATCCTGCATAACGGTCTGCGCATCCCCCAGCGCCAACAGCAGGCGCTGACGGTCGCTTTCAGACAGGCGGGCATCTTCCAGCGCGGCGGTGCAAAGATCCACCTTGTCCTCATAACTCCGCGTCTCATCAAGACAGGCCAGTTGATAGGTCATCTCGGAGTTGTTGAGACGGGGCTTGGCGGCGGCGGGGGACAGCGCGGTGGCGCTCAGCAAAAGGGCAGATAGAAAGTAGCGCATGAAATCCTCGGGGCTTCTGCAGGCACAGTAGCAAACACACCCTAGGGTGGAAGCCCCTAATTGCGTGCCAAAACGGTGGATCAATGCAGCGGATCGGGATAGACGCCACCGCCCACTGCCATATCCGGGCTGTCCTGAAAATCCGCCACAAAGAAGGCATGGTCCTGCAACATCTGCAGAAGCGCCGGGTCGAGGGCGGCGATTTCCTCCTCGGAACGCACCGGCACCAGCGTCAGCACGGCCAATTCGCGGCTGACCGGCTGCCAGTCATAGGCATCCCTCACATCACCGCGCCGGATCGCCTGTTTCATCAACACGGCATCAAGCCGCGCATCCGCCGCCGCCAGATGGGCGCGGGCGGTGGCTTTGTCAGGGGCAATCACAGCTTCAAAGATCCGGAACCGCTCTTCGGACTGCCGGTTCTCCATCCGCCGCTCGATCACCCACCAGCGATGGTTGGGCAAAGTGTCAGGCAAGAGGGTGCCTGTGGGGCGGCGGGTGAAAAACGGGCGAAAAAATTTCATGTCGAAAGCATTCATTGTCCGCGCCGAAGGTGCAAGCATTCCCGCAAGCAAAAAGGGCGCCCTAGGGGCGCCCTTTTCGTAGCTATCGCTAACCTGAATTAGGCCAGGATTTTCGACACAACACCGGAACCTACGGTGCGGCCGCCTTCACGGATGGCGAAGCGCAGGCCTTCTTCCATCGCGATCGGGGCGATCAGCTCGGCCGACAGTTTCAGGTTGTCGCCAGGCATCACCATCTCGGTGCCCTCGGGCAGGATGCAGGTGCCGGTCACGTCGGTGGTCCGGAAGTAGAACTGCGGACGGTAGTTCGCGAAGAACGGGGTGTGACGGCCGCCTTCTTCCTTGGTCAGGATGTAGACCTCAGCTTCGAACTTGGTGTGCGGGTTCACCGAACCCGGGGCACACAGAACCTGGCCACGTTCAACCGATTCACGATCCACACCACGCAGCAGCGCGCCGATGTTGTCGCCGGCTTCACCGCGGTCCAGCAGCTTGCGGAACATTTCAACACCGGTACAGGTGGTTTTCGAGGTGTCTTTGATGCCAACGATTTCGATCTCGTCACCAACATTGATCACGCCACGCTCAACACGGCCGGTCACAACGGTACCACGACCCGAGATCGAGAACACGTCTTCGATCGGCATCAGGAACGGCATGTCAACGGCACGCTCGGGCTGCGGGATGTACTCATCAACAGCTGCCATCAGCTCTTTGATTTTCTCTTCGCCGATTTCAGGCTTGGAGCCTTCCATCGCCGCCAGAGCGGAACCTGCGATGATCGGAATATCGTCACCCGGGTAGTCATACTCGGACAGCAGCTCGCGGACTTCCATTTCCACCAGCTCCAGCAGCTCTTCGTCGTCAACCTGGTCAACTTTGTTCAGGAAAACAACCATCTTCGGGATGCCAACCTGGCGGCCCAGCAGGATGTGCTCACGAGTCTGCGGCATCGGGCCGTCAGCAGCGTTCACAACCAGGATCGCGCCGTCCATCTGGGCCGCACCGGTGATCATGTTTTTCACGTAGTCGGCGTGGCCGGGGCAGTCAACGTGGGCGTAGTGACGCGACTCGGTCTCATATTCAACGTGTGCGGTCGAGATGGTGATGCCGCGGGCTTTCTCTTCCGGCGCGCCGTCGATCTGGTCGTATGCCTGGAAGTCACCGAAGTATTTGGTGATTGCTGCGGTCAGCGTGGTTTTGCCGTGGTCAACGTGGCCGATGGTGCCGATGTTAACGTGCGGTTTGGAACGCTCAAACTTTTCCTTTGCCATTCTAAAGGCGCCTCGTGTTTAAGGGGGCCCTCGCCCCGATTGATCATCGCGGGCCGTTTATTGGGTTCGGAGAGGAAAATCAAGCGTCTGTTGCATCCTCGGCGCTTTCTTCTACAGGGATTTCATTCGTTTCCGCCCCGGTTTCGCCGGTTTCCGCCGCTTCTTCCGCGTTTTCAACCACTTCTGCGACCTCTTCCACCGGCACTTCTGCAGGGGATTCTGGCACCTCGATCACCGGCCCAAACCAGCCCTCTTCCTTGTGCTGACGCAGTAGGTAGTTGAGGATCTGCTTCGCCGCCTGCTGGCTGAGCACCTCCATCTGGCGCTCCTTCGACTGGGTCAAACCCGAGCCGAAGAACGATTCGCCCGAAAGCGTTTCCAACACGGTAATCTGCTTGGGTTCCGCGTTCATCTTGGCGCCGGCTTCGTCGTCCCAGACGTCCAGATTGAGGATCAGAACCGATTTGGGTGAAGCCACAACCGGCACCCCGGGCTGGGCCAGAACGTAGCCCTGCACCGACACGCCAAAGTGATAAAGCTTGTCGCCCTCATAGCGATCAAACCGGGTGCCGATGGCTTCTTTCAGAACGGATTTCCATTCCTCTTCGGTGGCCTCCCGCGAAACCGGTCCTTTGACCATATTGTTGGCCACCACAATGTTGTGACCAAAGGCGAAATCCCCCAGCGGATCGGGCCTTTCTTCCAAATCTTTGACCGGGCTACAGGCCACCGCCGCCAGAAGTGTCAGTCCCGCCAGAATACGCAGCATCGTGGATCTCCCCTTGTCCGTTACACCTGAAATAAACCAGCCTCCCCGCAAGGGCAAATCGCGACCTGCTGCCACGGTTCATTGCCGTGATGACCGTTGCACATATATCCTTTGAACAGCCGCCCTGAGTGCCTGAGGAGGACACCGCGTTGCCCTATGTGCCAAACCCCCAGCGCCCCGTTGATGTGCCGCTGCCCGCCCATGTGCCTTTGGTGCGGGAACCCTGGGGGATGCTGAAATCCCTGCGCGAGGCACGGCGGAACCTGCTGTCGATCATCCCCGAAATTGCCACCCGTCAGCCAATGGTCAGCGGCAAGACGGGCCGCCGCTGGCATATGGTGATGGACCCGACCGCAATCCGGCGCGTGCTGTTGGAGCGGGTCGAGGATTACCCGAAATCGCTGGTGACCAAAAACCTGCTGCGCCCCGCCATTGGCGAATCGCTGTTCATTGCCGAGGGCACCCATTGGCGCTGGCAACGCCGCGCTGCTGCGCCGGTATTTTCCCACCGCAACGTCACCAATCTGGCCCCCGTCATGTCTGCCGCCGCTGAAGCCGCCTGCGACCGGGTTGAGGCCGCCGGCCCCCGTGCCATCAATATGGCAGAGGAAATGGTGCGCGCCACATTTGACGTGATCAGCGACGTGACCTTTTCCGGCGATGAAGGGTTTGATCGCAAAGCCATCCACCGCGCCATCGACGCCTATATCGCAGAGGCGGGCAAGGTCTCCTTGTTTGACATGCTGGGCTTTCCGGACTGGGTGCCACGGCCGGGGCGGATCCTGTCGGGGCAGGCGCTGAAAGAGATGAAACAGGTCGCGGATGCATCGATCACGGCGCGGCAGACAGGCGGGCAACGCAGCGTTCCGGATCTGCTGGACCTGCTGCTGGCGGGGGAAGATCCTGAAACCAAACGCCAAATGAACACGGCAGAGCTGCGCGACAACCTCTTGACCTTTATCGTGGCGGGACATGAGACCACCGCGCTGACGCTGGGCTGGGCGTTGTATCTGATGGGATTTGACCAAGAAGCCCAACAACGTGCCCGGGCCGAGGCGCAAGCTGCCTTTGGCGACGGCGTGGCCACGGCGGCACACCTGGAACACCTGCCCTACACCCGTCAGATCGTGGAAGAAACACTGCGCCTCTACCCCCCCGCCGCCATACTGTCGCGCACGGCACAGAAGGCCGATACGCTCAGCGGACGGGCGGTGCATCCCGGCGATACGGTGATGATCCCGATCTATGCGCTGCACCGCTCGCAGCTGTTGTGGCACGATCCCGACCGGTTCGATCCCGACCGCTTTGCCGACCGCAAGGCGATCCAACGTTATGCCTACCTGCCGTTCGGCGACGGGCCACGGATCTGCATTGGCGCCTCCTTTGCGCTACAGGAGGCGGTGATCATCCTCGCCACCCTGCTGGCACGCTACCGCTTCACCCCGGTGCAGGGCCACACGCCGAAACCGGTGATGATCCTGACCCTGCGCCCCGAAGGCGGCGTCTGGCTGCAGGCAGAACGGGTGGCGAAAGACGGCTAGAAAGGGCGAGGCGCGAATGGGGCTTTGCCCCCTTGGCCTGACGGCCAATTCCCCCAGAGTAGTTTTGGCAAGATGAAAACGGCTTTCTTCTTGGCCGCAATATCCCCGCCGGAGGCTCCTAAAAAGAAGCGGGCCCCGCGAGGGGCCCACAATTTAATTTGATTGGATCAGGTGAACTTCATGTCGCGCGGGAAGCCGTAGGGGGGTTTCTTGCCCACACCGGCGCGTTTGCCGAGCCATTCGGACATGTCCGGTTCGTGGCGGGTTTTGCCGCCGCCCATTTCCCAGCTTAGCCCCTGTTCCCAGGTGAAGGTGGTGATATCCGACAGGCCGCCGTCCAGTTCCAGCGTGCCCTGGCGGCCGCGGGCCATATTGTATTTCTGCAGGCGCACCCCTTTGCCACGGGTCATCTCGGGCAGTTCGCCCACGGGGAAGACCAGGAACTTGCCATTCTGGCTGACGATGGCAACGTGGTCACCCTCGATCGGGTGCACGATCTGCGCGCGGACGTCGTCTTTGACGTTCAGCACCTGTTTGCCGGTGCGGGTCTGGGCCAGGATGTCATCCTCGGGCACCGCAAAGCCATTGCCTTCGGTGGAGGCGACCAGCAGTTTGCGACCCGGTTTGTGGATGAAGAGGTCGATGATTTCGGCCTCATTGGGGATATCCACCATCAGCCGCAGCGGTTCACCCATGCCACGTCCACCGGGCAGGGTTGAGGCCTGCACCGTGTAGAAACGGCCGTTGCTGGCAAAGGCCAGCAGCCGGTCGGTGGTTTCCGCATGGAAGATGAAGCGCGGGCCGTCGCCGTCTTTGAACTTCAACTCGCGTTTCAGGTCGATATGGCCGGTCATGGCGCGGATCCAGCCCATCTGCGAGCAGACCACAGTGATCGGTTCGCGGTCGATCATCGCCTCCAGCGGCACCTCTTCGGCCTCCACGGCTTCGGCAAAATCGGACCGGCGTTTGCCCCCTTCGGAGCCACGGCCGAATTTTTTACGGGTCTCTTTCAGCTCTTCACTGACACGGGCCCATTGCAGGTCTTCGCTGCCCAGAAGTTCAAGCAGACCGGCCCGTTCTTCCAGCAGGGCGTCGCGTTCGCGGGTCAGTTCGATCTCTTCCAGACGGCGCAGGGAGCGCAGGCGCATGTTGAGGATCGCCTCGGCCTGAACCTCGGTCAGTTCGCCCTGACCTTCGCCCGCCGGCAGCGGCGAGCGGTAGTCCCCCTCATCCGTGGCGCGCGGTTTCTTATCGGACCAGTTTTCCGCCATCAACGCCTGTTTCGGCGCCTCGTCATAGCGGATGATGTCGATCACCCGGTCGAGGTTGAGGAAGGCAATGATCAGACCTTCGAGCACCTCAAGGCGGTGGTCGATCTTGTCCAGCCGGTGTTTCGAGCGCCGTTGCAGCACCTCGCGACGGTGGTCGAGGAAGGCACGCAGCACCTCTTTGAGCGAGCAGACCTTGGGGGTGACCCCATCGATCAACACGTTCATGTTGAGCGAGAACCTGATCTCCAGATCCGAGTTGCGGAACATCAGGTTCATCAGCACCTGCGGATCGACGTTTTTGGACTTCGGCTCCAGAATCAGGCGGATGTCATCGGCGGATTCATCGCGCACGTCGGCCAGAATCGGGATTTTCTTGGTCTGGATCAGCTCGGCGATCTTTTCGATCAGCTTGGATTTCTGAACCTGATAGGGGATTTCCGTGACCACAACCTGCCAGGTGCCGCGGCCCAGATCCTCGACCTCCCATTTGCAGCGCAGGCGGAAGCTGCCGCGGCCGGTGGCATAGGCCTTGGCGATGTTTTCACGCGGCTCCACGATCACGCCACCAGTGGGGAAATCCGGTCCCGGCACGTAGTTCAGCAGGGTTTCATCGCGGGCGTCGGGTGTCTTGATGAGATGCAGACAGGCGCCGATCAGCTCTTCGATGTTATGGGGCGGGATATTGGTCGCCATGCCCACGGCGATCCCCGAGGACCCATTGGCAAGAAGGTTCGGGAAGGCAGCGGGCAGCACCACGGGTTCACTGAGGGTGCCGTCGTAGTTTTCACGGAAATCGACGGCGTTCTCATTAAGACCTTCCAGCAACGCCTCAGCGGCGGCGGTCATCCGCGCCTCTGTGTAACGTGAGGCGGCGGGGTTATCGCCGTCGATGTTGCCGAAGTTGCCCTGACCGTCCACCAGCGGGTAGCGCACGTTGAAGTCCTGCGCCAGACGCGCCATCGCATCATAGATCGCGGCGTCGCCATGGGGGTGGTAGTTGCCCATCACATCGCCCGAGATCTTCGCCGATTTACGGAATCCTCCGGCGGCAGAGAGTTTCAGCTCGCGCATGGCGTAGAGGATTCGGCGGTGCACCGGCTTCAGACCATCGCGGGCATCGGGCAGCGCCCGGTGCATAATGGTGCTGAGCGCATAGGTCAGATAGCGTTCGCCAATCGCCCGGCGCAGCGGTTCTGCCACTTCAAGCTGGTCGATGTTGGGGGTGTCGGTCTCATCAGTCATAGATGCTGTGTATCCTTGCGGGATTGGCCCGACAAGCCTCCGGTCCGGAAATCCACAGGGATTTCCCCAGCGAAGTGGCGGCTGTGCCAGATTCGCATCGGCAGCCCCGGCTGACGATGGGGAAGGCAGAAAGGCCATTCCCCGCGACTCGGCAATATGTGATAGGGTAGCTCTATTGTTGAGCAGTCGATTTTACGAGATTTCACAGCCAGGAGGTGCGCCATGTCGCGCTTCGTTATTTTGTCCCTCGGCTTTATGGCCTTTGGTTTCTACGAATTGAGCGGCGGCGCGGATTTCGATCCCGAGGCCGAAGCCGCCCTGCGGCTGGCCGAACGGGGCGGCCCTAGTGAGGTGATACCAAAGCCGCAGAAAGCCACGCCGGAACCCGTGTTGCTGGCCAATGCAGCGGAAGCCATTCAAGGCCAGAAACCCGCTGTTGGACGTCTGGCGCTGGAGGGCAGCGCCGCCGCAGTTGATCTGCCCGTGACCCGTACTGTTCCCCGTATAGTGACAGCGCGCACGGCCGTCGGGTTGGAGGCGGATGTGCCACAGCCGGAACGCAACCGTGCGCTGGGGCTGACCGCCTTGATGACCCGACCGTTTAACGAATCGCTGGTGAACTCTGCCCGCGAGGCACGGGCCGCTCGGGGGGAAGTTACGACCGAACCTGTAGCTGCCACCCTGCCCGCCGTCATTGCACCGCCCGCCGATCTGCGCCGGGTCAAGGTCAGCCGCGCCAATATGCGCAACGGACCGGGCACCCGCTATAACGTGGTGGGCCGGCTGGTCCGCGACACTAAGGTCGAGGTGGTTTCAGACGCGGCAACCGGCTGGGTGAAGCTGAAAGTGCTGGAGACCGGGCGGGTCGGTTGGATTTCCGCCAAGTTGCTGACGCCGCAAACCGTTGCGCCGCAAGCGATTGATCCGCAGGCAGAGATTGCCTCGGCCGACTGAATGCCCTAGCCCTTTGCCCCAAGAAACAAAAGCACGAGCGAGTTTGAGGGCAGGGTTCAGGGGCATATGGCGCAGAAATCTATTTTGATTACGGGGTGTTCTTCGGGCATCGGTTATGACGCAGCACATGGGCTGAAGGCCGCTGGATGGCGTGTCTTTGCCGCTTGCCGCCAGCAGGTGGATTGCGAGAGGCTGGCGCAGGAAGGTCTGGAAACGGTGCAGCTGGATTACAGCGATGAGGCCTCGATCACTGCCGCGCTGCAACACGTGCTGGATCAGACCGGTGGCACGCTGGATGCGCTGTTCAACAACGGGGCCTATGCCTGTCCCGGCGCCAATGAGGATCTGCCCCGCGGCGCCCTGCGGGAGATTTTTGAAGCCAATGTTTTTGGTTGGCACGATCTGACCCGTCAGGTGATCCCTGTCATGCGGGCGCAGGGGCATGGCCATATCGTCAACTGCTCTTCGGTTCTGGGGCTGGTGGTTGCGCCCTGGCGGTCGGCCTATAACAGCACCAAATTTGCGCTTGAGGCGCTGACGGACACGCTGCGGATCGAAATGCGCGACACCGGCATCAAGGTGGTGCTGATTGAGCCCGGTCCGGTGACCTCAAAAATCCGCAAAAACGCCATCCCGCATTTCGAGAAGTGGATCGACTGGGAAAACTCGCCCCGAGCGGATCAATATCGCGCCACGTTGAACAAGCGTCTGTACAAGGAAAACGACACCAAAGACGCCTTTGAACTGCCGCCCTCTGCGGTGACGGCCAAGCTGTTGCGGGCCCTGAACAGTGATCGGCCCAAGGCGCGCTACTATGTGACGACGCCGACCTATATCATGGGCACCCTGCGCCGCATCCTGCCAACCCGCGCGCTAGATTGGCTGCTGGCCAAGGGCTGAGCGGCCCATCCGCAACCCTGCCCGCGACGAATTAGGGGCTTGCACCACGCGCCAGCCCCTCTACATCAGGGAAAACCAAAAAAGGGAACTTGGGGACAATGGCTGACGATCCGCTGTTTTACGTTGTAGCTGCCGCCTGTCTGGGTGTGCTGGTGATCCTGATGATCGGGATCGGGGGCTTTGCCAAAGGGGGCGCGTTCAACAAGAAATACGCCAACAAGCTGATGCGCTGGCGGATTGCGGCGCAGTTTATTGCAGTGGTGCTGATCCTAGGCTTTGTCTGGCTCCGCGGGGGCTTCTGAGATGGTGGTTCTGAACAAGATCTACACCCGCACCGGCGATAAGGGCGACACCGCGCTTGGCAATGGCACCCGTGTGGCGAAACACTCGGCGCGGGTGAACGCCTATGGCACCGTGGATGAGCTGAACGCGACACTGGGTGTGGCGCGGCTGCAGGCCGAGGGGGAGATGGACGCGGCGCTGGGGCGGATGCAGAACGATCTGTTCGATCTGGGCGCTGACATGTGCCGCCCCGATATGGACAAGGACGCCGAGGCCGAATACCCGCCGCTGCGAGTGTCTGATGCGCAGGTGGACCGGCTAGAAGCCGAGATTGACGCGATGAACAGGGCGCTGAGCCCGCTGCGCAGTTTCATCCTGCCCGGTGGCACGGCCCTGTCCGCGCATCTGCACATCTGCCGTACCGTGGCGCGCCGCGCCGAGCGTCTGGCGGTGGAGCTGGCGGCGGATGAGCTGGTGAACCCGGCGGCGATCAAATACCTCAACCGGCTGAGCGATTGGTTCTTCGTCGCCGCCCGTGTCGCCAATGACAACGGCGCCGACGATGTGCTCTGGGTACCAGGCGCGAACCGGTAGATGGTGTTTTGGAGCAAACGCAGGGTGGTGCCCGAACATGAGGCGGATTGGATCGCCGATTGTTTTGCGGATTTCCTTCTGCGTTTTGGCAAGGATTGGCTGACGGGACGTCCCCCCGTTCTGCCGACACGCGACTATATCGATGCACCGCGTGGAACCGGACACGCAACAGCGCAAGCGGTGTTTGAACAGGTTAAATCCCAAATGGGTCTTGGCCCGGACTGGGAAGTGCGGCTGACCCCGCAGGAAGCTTCTCGAAAAATAGGTGCTATTGCAGACAGCGTGCTTGTCCAGCATGACGAAACGCCGATTTTGGCGACCTTCCGGGTCGATCAGGATGGTCCGTTGATCACATACGATCCAAGTCTGCTCGACACGCCGCAACTGTTTGTCGCCACGATGTCGCATGAGCTTGCTCATCTGATGGAGGCCGTTGTCCCAAGAGCGGAGCCCTTCGAGCAGCCAATGCTGGGAGAAATGGCCACCGACATTCTGTCTGTGGCCTCAGGATTCGGGATTTTCAAACTGGAAACGGCGTTCACAAACACCGCGTTTGGCGACGGCTTTGCACAGGGGTGGAGCACGTCGCGACAGGGCTACATTTCTCCTGAATTTGCAGCCTTTGCGTTGGGCCTCAACCTTCGTCTCTGTCACGCGGACGAAGCATCGGTGTACCCGCACCTGTCAAAAAAGCATCAAAAGCTTCTGCGACAGGCGCTGGCTCAGATTAATGCCGACGCAACTTTTTTGGAAACTGTGCTGGACCCAGAATAGCCTAGGCCGGGGCGCTTGCAGGCGCCTCTGCCAGCCAGGCTTCGGCGGCCTCTTCCTGATCGAGGTCGAAGGCTTTGATGTCGATGCCGCCGAACAGGCTGCCTTTCATTTCGGCTGCGGATTTCAGCCAGCTGGCATCGGTCAGCACAGCGCAGCGGTCGTAATTGTTGAGCAGGCCAAAGAGCGCCGGCAGGCGGGCCATTTCAACCCCGATGGCGCCAAAGCTGGGCATGGCGAAGTCGGGGATCCGGTAGAGCATGACGCCGCCTTTGACGCCTTCAGAAAGGGTGATCAGATCATCCAGACCTTTGCGCATCTCCTCGGTTTCGATCTTGCCGCTGAGGGTCAGATCCACGCGGTTCGGGGCAGTTTTGGTGATTTTCAACATGGGCAATCCTCCTTGTGGGCAGTGTCCCACGTGCTGAAATGGCCCGCCATGATCGGGATCAAACACCTGTCTTGATTCGCCGAGCGGCCCCATATCCCCCGCAACCGGCCAATCTGTCCGAGAATCACCCCCTTCCGCTGCCCTAAGGGCAACATTTTTCCTTCCCCCAAGGCAGCTGCAAAAATTTCGTAAGGTTTGCCGATCAAAAACGTCGAAACGCGGCGTCCTTTGGCGCTAACGTGACGATTTTGCCCTGTTTTGCCGCGCCACAACGGACTAACAAAGGCACATAGTTTTCGGCAGCGCAGCATTGCCCTGCCAACATCTGAAGGGAGACCACGCCAATGAAGGTACTCGTACCTGTCAAACGTGTGATCGACTACAACGTGAAGGTTCGCGTCAAAGCGGACGGGACCGGTGTCGATCTCGCCAACGTTAAGATGTCGATGAACCCATTCGACGAGATTGCCGTCGAAGAGGCCATCCGCCTGAAAGAAGCAGGCAAAGCCGATGAGGTCGTTGTTGTCTCGATCGGCGTGAAGCAGGCACAGGAAACCCTGCGCACCGCTCTGGCCATGGGCGCAGACCGCGCCATTCTGGTAAACGCCGCTGACGATGTGCATCAGGACATCGAACCGCTGGCCGTTGCCAAGATCCTGAAAGCCGTTGTCGACGAAGAACAGCCGCAGCTGGTCATCGCCGGTAAACAGGCGATCGACAACGACATGAACGCGACCGGTCAGATGCTGGCGGCGCTCTTGGGTTGGGGTCAGGCGACCTTTGCCTCGGAAGTGGACGTGGATGGCGACGCCGCCACCGTGACCCGCGAAGTGGACGGCGGCCTGCAGACCATCAAGGTCAAACTGCCTGCCATCGTGACCGCGGACCTGCGTCTGAACGAGCCGCGCTACGCCTCGCTGCCGAACATCATGAAAGCCAAGAAAAAGCCACTGGATGAGAAAACCGCCGCCGATTATGGCGTCGACACCACCCCGCGTCTTGGGGTCGTGAAAACCGGTGAGCCGGCAGAACGTGCCGCAGGCATCATGGTTGGCTCGGTTGATGAGCTGGTTGCGAAACTGAAAGAAGCGGGGGCTGTATAATGGCTGTTCTTCTGATTGCTGAAGTTGCAAACGGCGCATTGGCCGTTGATGCCACCGCCAAAGCCCTGACCGCCGCCAAGGCCCTGGGCGATGTAACCGTTCTGTGCGCCAGCGCGGGCTGCAACGGCGCCGCCGAAGCGGCTGCCAAGCTGGACGGCGTGTCCAAGGTGCTCTGCGCTGATGACGCGGCCTATGGCAACGGTCTGGCCGAACCTGTTGGTGATCTGGTTGTGTCGCTGGCTGGCGAATATAGCCACATCGTTGCGCCCTCGACCGCCTCGGCGAAAAACCTGCTGCCGCGTGTGGCGGCCCTGCTGGACGTGATGGTCCTGTCGGATGTCACCGCCGTTGTGGACGCCGACACCTTTGAACGCCCGATCTATGCTGGCAACGCGATCCAGACCGTCAAATCCTCGGATGCGACCAAGGTTATGACCGTGCGGACCTCGACCTTTGACGCTGCGGGCGAAGGTGGTTCGGCAGCGGTTGAATCCGTTGCCGCTGCGGGCAACCCCGGCCTGTCCGAATGGGTTGAAGACAAGGTTGCCGAAAGCGACCGTCCCGAGCTGACCTCGGCTGGCGTGGTTGTTTCCGGTGGTCGTGGTGTGGGCTCCGAAGAGGACTTCGCCCTGATCGAAAAACTGGCTGACAAGCTGGGCGCTGCCGTTGGCGCATCGCGTGCCGCAGTTGACTCGGGCTATGCCCCGAACGACTGGCAGGTGGGTCAGACCGGTAAGGTGGTTGCACCGGACCTCTATATCGCTGTGGGTATCTCGGGCGCGATCCAGCACCTGGCGGGGATGAAGGACTCGAAGATCATCGTAGCGATCAACAAAGACGAAGAAGCCCCGATCTTCCAGGTTGCGGACTTCGGTCTGGTTGCCGACCTGTTCGAGGCTGTGCCTGAACTGACCGACAAACTCGGCTAAGTTCTGGCAGAATGAATGCTGCGAAGGCCCGCCGTTCTGGCGGGCCTTTTCATTTGCGCGTGGGACCTGCCAATGCCGCCAGCGCAACACCAAGAAGCACCACTGTGGAACCGATGAGGAAGCTGATCCCCGGCACTTCGCCCAGCAGGGCCGCACCGGCGGCAATGGCGATGACCGGCACCGTCAGCTGCGCCACCGCTGCGCGGGACGCCCCCAGACTTGGCAGGATCGCATACCACAGCGCATAGCCCAGCCCCGAGGTCACCGCGCCGGAGAGAACCGCCAGTGCCACCCCCGTTGGGGCCATCTGGAAAAACGCGCCAAGGCTTGCCAGCGCCACCAGCGGCACCGACCACAGGAAACTGCGCGCTGTTGCGGCCCGTGGGTCTGTAACCTTCTGGCCTATCAGCGAGTAGATTCCCCAGCCGATGCCCGCCAGCGCCATGAACAAGACGCCCTGCTGCAGGCTGCCGCCGGCGGGCAAGCCCCGCAGCAACACAAAAGTGAGGCCACAGAAAGCTATCACCATGCCCAGCCAGCGCTGGGGTGGCACGGCCTCGGACCGCAGTAATGCACCGGCGAACATGGTGACCTGCACCATGCCAAACAGGATCAACGCCCCCAGCCCTGCGTCCAACCCGATATAGGCCTGTGAAAACCCCACCAGATATGTCGACAGCCCCAGCACACCCCAGATCGACGGGCGCTGCAACAGCCCCTGCCCTTTCATCAAGACCGCCAGCATCACCGCCCCGGCGATCACTCGGATCAGGGCAAAGGCTTCGGCGCCGATCAAACCATCAGCCACCGCCATACGGTTCAGGATGGAATTGGCAGCGAAGGCCACCATTGTCAGGGTGGTCAGCAGGATCAGACGCATCAGGCAGGCTTTACAAACTGCCGCCGCGCTTCGGCGGCTTTGGCACGCATGACGCAGCCTTCGGCGTGGTCATTGATCAGCCCCATCGCCTGCATGAAGGCATAGGCGGTGGTGGGGCCAACAAACTTCCATCCCCGTTTCTTCAGGGCTTTGGAAAGTGCGACCGAGGCAGGCGATGTCGATTGCGTCTGTGGCACCCCCAGATCCTCGGGCGCGGGCTCAAAACTCCAGACAAAGGCAGCGATGGAGCCCGCCTCGGCCACCAGTTCGCGGGCACGGGCGGCGTTGTTGATCACTGCTTCGATTTTGCCGCGGTGGCGCACAATGTCGGCATCCGCCAGCAATCGGTCCACATCCGCCGCACCGTAGTCTGCCACCTTGTTGAAATCGAACCCGTCAAAGGCAGCGCGGAAATTTTCCCGTTTATCCAGAATGGTGCGCCAGCTGAGGCCGGACTGGAAACTTTCAAGACAGAGTTTTTCGAACAGGCGGGTGTCATCGCCCACCGGATAGCCCCATTCCATGTCGTGATACGGCAGGAACGCCTCTACCGCCCCTGCCCAGGCGCAGCGGCACTGCCCATCGGGGCCTTCGATCAATCGGCTCATCTGTGTCTCCCTCAACCATCAGGGGAACATTAACAGAACATAGTAGGAGAGCAATTCACCAATCTGTCAGAGATTTTTGCCACCGGTCCTGCCGACACCAAAAAGGGCGAGACATGCGTGGAAGTCTGTTAGATTCTGACCCAAACAATTTTTCCAAGGCGTTTCCAATGTTCAGACATCTTTTCAAGCCTTTCAACTGGGGTGGCACTGCCCCGCGCGCAGCCTTTATGGTGGCAATTCTGTTGTTGGCCATGGCCGCCTATGGCCTTCCGCCTGCACAGGAGGCTCTTGGCCTGCCAGTCTGGGTCGGCGTGACAAGCTTCGCCGTGCTCAACCTGCTGGTCATCTCCGTCGTTGTGCGCCGCTTCCACGACATCGGGCGCAGTGGCGCTTGGGCCGTGTTTGGGATGATACCGCTGTTGAACATTGCGGTGGCCCTATGGCTCGCGTTGGCCCGTAGCAAAGCGCAAACGGCGCAGGACTGGCCACAGCGACGGCGGCACCGCATTGGTCAGGCGCTGTTGTGTCTGCTGGTGCTCCTGGGCCTGAGCCGCGCCTTCTGGACCCCCTACACCATCCCATCAGGCAGCATGAAACCGGCGCTGATCCCCGGAGATTTTGTGATAGCCACCCATGTCTCTGACAGCGATCAGCCCGCACGTGGGGACGTTGAGGTCTTCCGCCATCCGCGAAACCAGCTGCCCTATGTCACCCGCGTGATTGGTCTGCCGGGCGAGGAGATCCGCATGGTCGACGGGCAGCTGGTACTCAACGGGCAGGCGGCAAGCTACACCGAACTGCCCGCCTTTACCGAGGTCATGCCAGCCCCGGGTTCCGGGCGCCCTCCCAGATGTAAAACGCTGGAGGCTGCGGCGGCGCTGTGCCACAAGGACCAGCAGCTTGAAATCCTGCCCGATGGCACTGCGGTGGCGGTGCTGGATATTATGCCTGCATCCGGTGACAACACCCCCGCTTATCGCATCCCAGACGGGCACTATTTTGTCCTTGGGGACAACCGCGACAATGTCATCGACAGCCGTGTCCCCCAAAGCGCCGGGGGCATTGGTTTTGTTGGCCAGCACCAGTTGATCGGCCACGCCCGTTGGGTGCTGTTTTCCGGCCAGATTGCCGCTGATTTCACAACATTTGACTGGCGTTGGGACCGGGTGCTGCTTGGGCTTTGACGCCCGGACATGAAAAAGGGGCCGCCCATAAGGCGACCCCAATTCTTCCGGATGGAAGGCTGTGTAAGCGGATCGCTTGCCCTTTCGGCAGATTGGCCTGAGCGGCCAATCGCCTGTCGGGAGCGACCGGTTTCCTAGCGGAAACCCGTCTTACATCATGCCGCCCATGCCGCCCATGCCGCCCATGTCGGGCATGCCGCCACCAGCTGCGCCGCCGTCCTTCGACGGTTTGTCGGCAACCATGGCTTCGGTGGTGATCAGCAGGCCAGCAACCGAGGCCGCATCTTCCAGAGCGGTACGGGTCACTTTGGCCGGGTCGATCACGCCGAAGGAGAACATGTCGCCATATTCTTCGGTCTGAGCGTTGAAGCCGAAGGAGGTTTCGCCGGATTCACGGACTTTGCCCGCCACAACGGCACCGTCAACACCCGCGTTCTCAGCGATCTGGCGCAGCGGCGCTTCGATGGCTTTGCGAACGATGTTGATGCCTGCGTTCTGGTCAGCGTTGTCGCCTTCCAGACCTTCCAGAGCTTTACCGGCCTGAACCAGAGCAACACCACCACCTACGATGACGCCTTCCTGTACAGCTGCGCGGGTTGCGTTCAGAGCATCGTCAACACGATCTTTACGCTCTTTCACTTCAACCTCGGTCATGCCGCCAACCTTGATCACAGCAACACCGCCGGCCAGTTTGGCAACGCGCTCTTGCAGCTTCTCACGGTCGTAGTCCGAAGAGGTTTCTTCGATCTGGGTGCGGATCTGAGCAACACGTGCTTCGATCTCGGCTTTTTCGCCGTGGCCGTCAACGATGGTGGTCTCATCTTTGGAGATGTTCACGGTCTTGGCGGTGCCCAGCATGTCCATGGTCACGGACTCGAGCTTCATGCCCAGATCTTCCGAGATCACCTGGCCGCCGGTCAGGATCGCGATGTCCTGCAGCATGGCCTTACGACGATCGCCGAAGCCCGGTGCTTTCACGGCCGAGATTTTCAGGCCGCCGCGCAGTTTGTTCACAACCAGAGTTGCCAGCGCTTCGCCTTCAACGTCTTCTGCGATGATCAGCAGCGGTTTCTGCGACTGGATCACCTGCTCCAGCAGCGGAACCATCGGCTGCAGCGACGAGAGTTTCTTCTCGTGCAGCAGGATCATGCAGTCGTCCAGCTCTGCGATCATTTTGTCAGGGTTGGTCACGAAGTAAGGCGACAGGTAGCCGCGGTCGAACTGCATGCCTTCCACAACATCGGTCTCGGTTTCCAGACCTTTGTTTTCTTCAACGGTGATAACGCCTTCGTTGCCAACTTTCTGCATCGCGTCTGCGATCTGCTGGCCGATTTCGGCTTCGCCGTTTGCCGAGATGGTGCCAACCTGGGCAACTTCGTCGGAGTCTTTAACTTCACGGGCCGAGGCAACGATGCCTTCAACAACCTTGGCAGTTGCCAGATCGATGCCGCGCTTCAGGTCCATCGGGTTCAGGCCCGCTGCAACCTGCTTCAGGCCTTCTTTTACGATTGCCTGCGCCAGAACGGTCGCGGTGGTGGTGCCGTCGCCGGCTTCGTCGTTGGTGCGGGAAGCAACTTCCTTCACCATCTGTGCGCCCATGTTCTCGAACTTGTCTTCCAGCTCGATCTCTTTGGCAACCGATACACCGTCTTTGGTGATGCGGGGGGCGCCGAACGATTTGTCCAGGACCACGTTGCGGCCTTTCGGGCCCAGGGTCACTTTCACGGCGTCGGCCAGAATGTTTACGCCGCGCAGCATTGCGTTGCGGGCATCGGTGTCAAACTTGACGTCCTTAGCAGCCATAGTCTTTTCCTATCTCTAAGTTCTGTTCAGCGACGATCAGGCAATGGTGCCCATGATGTCGGATTCTTTCATGATCAACAGCTCTTCACCGTCAACGGTGATTTCGGTGCCGGACCATTTGCCAAACAGGACTTTGTCGCCTTCTTTGACATCCATTGCGATGCGGTTGCCCGCGTCGTCTTTCGCGCCTGCGCCAACAGCCACAACCTGGCCTTCAGCGGGTTTTTCTTTCGCGCTATCGGGGATGATCAGTCCGCCTGCGGTTTTCTCATCGCTTTCCAGACGACGGACCAGCACACGGTCATGAAGCGGGGTAAATGCCATCTCTGAGGCTCCTCAGCTCAAAGTTTTTCACGGGCCCCCTTCTCATTAAGCGGGGCCATTAGCACTCACGTCAGTCGAGTGCTAACGGAGGCATAGTTAGGAATGGGTCAGGGCGGAGTCAACAGAATGTGAGGCGATTTTTTTGACAGGTCTTTGGGCGGGGTGTGGCGCGTCGCGGAATCTTACAGAATTTGACACTGAAAGTTACAGCATCGCGCTTATTGGATTAGACGCAGAGCTGCTGGGGGTTTAAAACGACCGGCGCAGTGATCTCTTAAACGGGGATTGAAAGGGGCAGTTAAACCCTGCAATGGCCACATTGCGGCCCGAGAGTTAAGCCCAATGAGCAGGTTGGAAAGATGCACCTTCGCCCACCGCCCCACCAGAAAGCCCCCCATGAAGCTTGCCCTGAATGATCCCATCTGGTCCCTCCTCTACGGCCCTTACGGCGTTGAGGATGTGCCGGGCGTTTTGACCCGTCTGGCACAGCAATGGGACCAGCCACTGGCCGATGATCTCTATTGGGAGAAACTGCATCATCAGGAAGACCTGTATCCGGTGACCTATGCGGCCCTGCCGTGGCTTTGGGAGGTCGCGCCGAAGGACCTCAAAAACCTGAGTTTCCTGTTCTGGGTACTGCACTGCGTCGCCTACACGCATGACCCGCGGGATCTGCCCGCCCCGCGCGGCGCTTACCCG
The DNA here is from genome assembly GCF_047123305.1 of Thalassobius sp. MITS945101. Classification (GTDB taxonomy): domain Bacteria; phylum Pseudomonadota; class Alphaproteobacteria; order Rhodobacterales; family Rhodobacteraceae; genus Thalassobius. Next base: position 1,495,364 of record NZ_CP138918.1, on the reverse strand, counting down.
GGATTGTCGAACCTTGCAGCAGACCAACATAACGTCTTTCAACAAGAAGCAACAATGCTTGTGACCCAACATTCCGAGGTGCTGGCGGGGTTGGCGCGCTGGTGCGACACACATTTCCCTGTCATCGCAGAACGCTACCAGAACGCCTTGCCGGACTGCCAGAGTCCCCACGACATTTACTACCTGATGGTTGGCCCTATGACGCTGGACGGCGCCCAGAAAGTGGCCAATGTGTTGGGCATGTGGTGTGACGGGCATGATCAGGACGTGATCGCCGCAGAAACTGCAGTCTGGGACGAAACGGACCAACGGCGGGCCGAAAAATGGGCGGGCATCTTGGACCAACATGCGCCCGATTGCGGAGCATTTCTGCGGGACTATGCGCAGCTGTTTGGGAAAGGGGACGGGTCGCCACGCTGCAGCAGCACGCCAGACCTGTTCGGCGAGGGTTGATCAGGCCAGGCACATTGCCCCGCAACTCACAGGTTACCCCACAGCCGCTTGTCCCACCTCGGTCAACCCATAGATCCCCGTCTCAATCCGCTCGAACCAGCCGTAGTGATTGGCCGCCATCACCCGTGTGGCGCGGGGGACGTCTGTGGCTTTGGCAACCACGGCGCCTTTGGTCGGGCCGTGTTCGGCCAGATAGGCAGCGCAGCGCAGGGCCTCTTGTCGATAAGACGTTACAAGACCGGCGCGGGTGGCGCCGCCTTTGTTTGGGTCGCCTTCGCGGCGTTCAAATTCCGCCATCAGCGTGGTCTGGCGACGTTTTACCTTGCGCGGCTGGAACGGTGCCGGATCGTGGTGGACCTGCACTTCGCCGGCGGCAGAGATGCTGATCACCCCAAGGCCCAGCCGTTTGCATAGCCCAAGATTGCCTTTGAACGCCTTGTAGCCCGCCCGTCCCTTCCAGCGCGGCACTGCCAGATAGACCTGATCCGTTACCTTTTGACGGGCAATGCCCTGTTGCAGCAAGGTCAGGGAAAAGCCCAGCTTCAGTTCCACAATCACCGGCGGTTCATCACCGCGCAGCGCCATCACATCCGCTGCGCCAATTTCGGCTTTCACCTCATAGCCCAGCGCCTCGAAGAAGGCTTTCACCGGGGGGTAGAGATCGGTTTCGCTGGGTTTTCTCATGCCCGCATTTAGCCCCGTTCACCTCTTGCTGCCAACACTCTATTGGCGAGCCCCATTGGCTGTGTTAGCCTCCGGACAACCAAGGAGTGCCCTGACAGTGATCAAGTAAGCCTACGTCATCGACCCTGCGAACCGCAGACCCAGAACAAGGGTCTGGTCAGGGTCTTTCCTATAGCGACTTACCTGACAGGATTTCCCATGAGAGAGATCATCTACGACGTTGCCGTCACCCTCGACGGCTATATTGCTGCGCCTGACGGAGACGTTTCTGCCTTCCCGCAGGCCGGCCCCCACGCCGTGGCCTATGCCCAGCGCCTTGCCACCTATGACACCGTGCTTATGGGGCGTGCGACCTATGAATTCGCCTATGATTATGGCCTGCCGCCTGGCGCACGCGCTTATCCCCATATGGTGCACTACATATTCTCCAGCAGCATCGCATTGCCCGAAGACACTGCGGTCAATGCTGTGCGGTCTGATTGGCTCAAATGTGTCACCAAATTGAGAGAACAGACCGGGGCTGCGATTTATCTGTGCGGCGGCGGCCAGTTTGCCGGTTGGATGCTATCTGAAAATCTGATCGACCGGCTGGTGCTGAAGCGGGTGCCGATCACGCTTGGCGGCGGAATACCGCTCTTCGGTGGCAAGGAAGGCAACGCGAGAGTACCGGAGGACGCGACATGGCAATGCCTCGGCACCTCCTCTTACGGCAATGGCGTTGTGCTGGAAACCTACGGACGTAGGCCCGCATGACTGAGGTGCAGCTCTCACTCAATGAGAGCTGCATTCCTTGGCTAAGGCGGTGACCAACCCCTGCTTGCGTCGCAGGTCACAAACGCTATCGTGGCCGCAATTGATAAACCTATAGGTGAAATTTGATCCGAATTTTCCTCTCCCTCCTACTGTTGTGTCTGGCAAACATCGCTCATGCGCTTTGCGATGAGGCTGCTGACCTGCCCGATGGCGTATTGCAGACCCTGCGGGCTGAGGCCGCGCAGCATCCGTTTCATCAGGGCAACCTGTGGCAGGTCGAAAAGGCTGGGGTGACTTCTTACCTTTTTGGCACCATGCATCTTTACGATCCGCGCCATGCGGCGTCGATGGAGCGTCTTGAACCGCTGATCGCCCGTTCGGATCAGGTGGTGATTGAAGCCACCAGAGCGGATGAGGCGGTGCTGCAGCGGGAATTGATCGGCAACCCAACGCGCTACCTGATCACCGAAGGCGACAGCCTGATCGACCGCCTTGGCCCTGAAGCCTGGAACAAGCTGGTTCCGCTTGTCACCAAACGCGGCATTCCCGCCTTTATGGCCGCCAAGTTCCAGCCCTGGTTTTTGGGCTTTTCGATGATGATGCCAGAATGCGCCCTCAGCGATTTGCAGGCCAAACGGTTCGGGATCGACAAAAGCATCGAGGCCGAAGGGGAGGCCCTGGGCAAACCGGTCTCGGGGCTGGATGACGTTATGGCGCTGATCGATGTGTTTTCCGGAGACCCTCTGGACGAACAGGTTGATGAAATGCGCTGGAGCTTGCTTCTGGACCTGCCAATGGACCCCAGCATGAAGGGGCTTACAGCGTTCTATTTTGCCGAAGAAACACAATTGGCCTGGACCTATAGCCTGCAAGAAGCCGCCGCGCTGAGCGAAGATCTGGCCCCAGCGGATCAGGATCGGTTGATGGGTCTGGTGACGGAGATGCTGGATGATCTGATAACCGGGCGCAATCATCAGTGGATGGCACGGCTGCGGGTTGAGTTGGCCCAGACCCCCAGTTTTGTTGCGGTGGGCGCCTTGCATCTGCCGGGACAGGACGGGCTGTTGCAGTTGTTGCAGAACGACGGTTTCACCGTGACCCGCCTGTCGATGGATCAGCCCTAATGTCACAGGGTTTGGGGGCGGCATTTTGGATTGGTGACAATCGCTTTGACCGCCCCTATAAGCCCGCCAAAGCCCCTGAAAATTAGATTCTCAAGGATCCTCCCATGACCACCCAAGTATTTGGCCACAAATCCCCCGATACCGACTCCACCGGCTCGCCCATCGTTTGGGCCTGGTATCTGAACGAAGTCAAAGGTGTCGCCGCCGCCCCGAAACTGCTGGGCGAACCCAACACCGAAGCGCTGTTCATGCTGGAGCGCTGGAACCTCGACAAGCCGGAAATCATCGACGGTGTTGAAGCCGGTGCCCCGGTTGTCATCGTGGACACCAACAACCCGGCCGAACTGCCCGAGGGCATCAATGACGCGGACATCACCGCGATCATCGACCACCACAAGCTGGTGGGCGGTCTGGAAACCAAAGGCCCGATCGACATCACTATCCGCCCGCTCGCCTGCACCGCGACCATCATGTATGACCTGATGGACGACGATGCCGCCAAGATGCCGGAAGCTGTCAAAGGCGCAGCCCTTACCTGCATCCTGTCCGACACCCTCGAATTCCGCTCGCCCACCACCACCGACCGGGACCGCGAAGTGGTTGCCGCGCTGGCCGGCGAACTGGGCATCGACGTTTCGGCCTACGCCGCCGAGATGTTTGCCGCCAAGTCCGATGTATCGGCCTTCTCGGATGCCGAGCTGATCCGCATGGACTCGAAAGAATACGCTGTGGACGGCACCAAGTTCCGCGTGTCGGTTCTGGAAACCACCGCGCCGGAGATCCCGCTGAACCGCAAAGACAGCCTGATGGAAACCTACAAAACCGTTCAGGCCGAAGATGGCGTGGATGAGGTTCTGCTGTTTGTTGTCGACATCCTGAAAGAAGAGGCCACCCTTCTGGTGCCGAACGATCTGGTCAAAGGCGTCGCCGAGAAAAGCTTTGGCGCCACCGTCGAAGGCGATTTGGTTGTCCTGCCCGGCATCATGAGCCGCAAAAAGCAGATCATCCCGAACCTGAAAGTATAATTTTAAAATCTCCTTATGGATGTATTTTGACAAAGGGGTCCGGAATCCGGGCCCCTTTACTATAATCATTTTTACCTGCGACGTTATGGCTCCTGAGAGTTTGAGTAACATCGGTGGCCAACATGAAATTCAGAAAGACCCTCCTAGCCCTGACGCTTTGTGTGACAGGCGCAACCGCGCAGTCCCCCGCGCTGGCGCAGGAAACGGTGACGTTCCAAGCATCCCCAATTGTTCCAACGGCCTTCAAGGTCAAACGGGCCAAAGCCAAGGGGATTGAGCTGAAACCCACGCCCGGGATCGAATTGACGGGTGAGTTTTATGCCTCATCTGCGGGCGACAAAAGCCCTGCGGTTGTTATTCTGATCAGCGGCGACGGCTTGCAGGAGTCGCATCTGCAATGGGCCGAAACCCTGGCCGAGGCGGGCTATGCCGCGCTGGTTGTGGACAGCTTCGGGTCGCGTGGCGGCATCAATGCGATGGACACCGCCGGGGTGGATTACAATGACGATGCGGTCAGCGGCTATCGCTACCTTGCCGGCCGTGACGATGTGGACCCGAACCGCATTGCGGTGCTGGGCTTCTCCACCGGCGGGGCGCAGGTGATGTCAGTGACCAACGAGGCCACGGCCCGCATCCCCGACAGTTTCACCCCCTATGCGGCGATCTCGATGTACCCGATCTGCCCGCCCGACGGTGTGAACAAATGGCCGCTGCTCATTGTGGCCGGGGATCAGGACAGCATGATCTCGCTCACGAGCTGCCAGATGCACACCTATAACAGCATGAAAAATGAACACCCGGCCGAGCTGGAAGTGATCATGGGCGCAACCCATTTCTTCGACAATCCGATGTATGAAGAAGGCGGTGGGCTCGACATGCTGGGCTTCACCTATGATGAGGCGGCCCGCAAAGAAGCTGTGGCACGTGTGCTGGACTACCTGAACAACACCGCCAGCTAAGGGCACACACCAGAATGACGACGGGCGCGCCGGAGCAAACCGGCGCGCCCGTTTGTTGTTTCATTCTGCTGCCATCGGAAACCCGTCGAAGCAGGTCAGATCCTCGGGGATCTGGTGGAACGGCTGTTTCTCGGCCACGTAGATCGCCGCCTTAGGAGCCTTGAACGCCGCCGGATCATCCAGCGTGCCCACCTTGATCATCACCAGCGGCATGCCCTTGCGGTGGCTGGCGACTTGGGTGCCGCAGGTGGGGCAGAAATCGCGTGTGGCGGGGGCCTCATTGTCTCGGGTGAATTGGGCCGGTGTGCCTTTGGTGTAAGTAAATCCATTGGCGGGCATGGCCATGAACAGGTTTGGCGCGCCTCCGGCAAAATGGGTGCAGGCGCGGCAGTGGCACTGCGCCTTGAACACCGGCTTGCCCTGCACCTCATAGCGCAGCGCGCCACAGTAACATCCACCTTCCATCTGTTGTCCTTTCGATCCTACGGTTTTGGCCAATCTGGACCTTGGGGGACGGCCGCTCTAGTGTTACATATGACCGATTCCAGACCAAATTGGACAGACCGCCCGTGACCCCAAGCCCCGTCCACGTAACCCTGCTGCGTCCCGAACCGCATCAACGCTCCAGCTTTGCTATCGCAGAGGAAACACTGGATACCGCCAATCGGGTGGCCCGGATGCAGGGGCGTGCGACGGTGTTTGCGGTTGAGGTTGCCGTGCCGCCGGCGATGCCTGTCGACACGGATCTGGTGGTCCTGCCCGGTCTTGGCCTTGCCACCGAGGGCGAGGTCAGTCGCAGCATGGATACACAAGGGTTTACCGATCTGGTGCGGGCCCTAGAGGCCGCGCCGGAACAGGCGGTGATTGCAGGGGCATGTTCGGCCTGTTTTGCCCTTGGCGCGGCGGGGCTGCTGGACGGGCGCGAGGTGACAACAACGTGGTGGTTGGCCCCGGCACTGGCCAAACGCGTCCCACGTGCCAAGCTGCGGCAGGGGGATCTGGTGGTGGAAGATGGCCGGCTGATCACCGCAGGTGCGGCCTTCGGCCAGATCGATCTGATGCTGCATCTGATCGAACGGTTTGCCAGTTTTGGCATTGCCGAGGATTGCCGCCGGTTCCTGATGGCAGACCAGCGCAGCAGCCAGCTGCCCTATGTCTCGGTTGCCACACTGGTGGCGGGCGATCCGGCGCTGCAGCGGGCCGAACTGTTCCTGCGTCAGCAGATTGGCACGCCGGTTACCGTTGCTGAACTGGCCGCGGCGGCGGGGCTGGGTCAGCGCAGTTTTGCCCGCCGGTTGCAGAAGGTTGCGGCGATGACGCCCTCCACCTTTGTGCAGACGCTGCGGATGAGCACCGCCATCCGGCTGGCCCGCACCACCACCCTTTCACAGGAAGAGATCGCCCACCGGGTCGGCTATTCCGATGCCACGGCGCTGCGGCGGGTGATGCGCAAACTTGGCGGTGGATCGCTGGATCAGCACCGCCGCTGAGGCCACAGTCACACAGCTATGATCAACGCGGGATAGCCAAGCCGCGCTGCATATGTCATGCAGCCCCAAAGCGCAGCCAAGAGATGGACCCATGACGCAGATCATCACCGCCCTGTCCGAGATTTCGACCAATTATGACGCCCTCTTTGTGGACCTCTGGGGCTGCGTTCATAATGGGGTCACCGCCTACCCCGAGGCGGTTGCCGCGCTGCAGTCCTACCGCAAGAAGGGCGGCATCGTGGTGCTGGTCACCAACTCGCCCAAGCCTCGCGCCGGTGTGGCCGAACAGCTGTCGCAGTTTGGCGTACCAGACGATGCCTATGACACCATCGCCACCAGCGGTGATTCCGCCCGTTCGGCCATGTTCCGTGGCACGGTGGGCGAGAAGGTGTACTTCATGGGCGAATGGCAGCGCGATGCGGGTTTCTTTGAACCGCTGAGCCTGTTGGAAGAACCGGTCGAAATCACCCGCGTGCCGCTGGATGAGGCCGAGGGCATCGTTTGCTGCGGGCCGTTTGACACGATGGCCGATCCGGATGTGAACCGCGCGGATTTCCTTTATGCCAAACAGAAGGGTATGAAACTGCTCTGCGCCAACCCTGACATTGTGGTGGACCGTGGCGAAGTGCGGGAATGGTGCGCCGGTGCGCTGGCCAAGCTCTATACCGAAATGGGTGGCGAAAGCCTCTATTTCGGCAAGCCGCATCCGCCGATCTACGATCTGGCCCGCCGCCGTTTGCAGGCGATCGACCAGAACATCGAAGACAGCCAGATCCTGGCCATTGGTGACGGGCCGCATACGGATATTTCCGGCGGCATGGGCGAAGGCATTGACACGCTGTTCATCACCGGCGGCCTCGCACGTGCAGAAACCCGCACCACCAATCAGCCCGAAGCGGCGGCTCTGGCTGCCTACATCGAACGGGAACAGGTGAATCCGACCTATAGCATCGGCCAGCTGCGTTAAGTCTGCACCGCTCTGACACCGAGCGGCCCGGAGGATCAAGCCAATTAGGGCTTGATTTTCTGCGCCTGCAAAGTAATAAAGTTGCCACACCGCGACATGCGGCGGATTATTATTACCTTGCCATTCCCTCAGGAGGGTCGAATGTTGGACAACATGCCACGCGGAACCATCTGCATCGAAGACATCGAAATGGGGATGACTCGCTACCTGCGGAAAGTTGTCACCGACGAAGACATCGAGATGTTCGCCAAGGTTTCGACCGACCACAACCCGGTGCATCTGGATGAGGACTACGCCAAGGACACCATCTTTTCCGGCCGCATTGCCCACGGGATGCTGACCGCTGGGCTGATCTCGGCAGTGATCGGCGAGCAGCTGCCCGGCCACGGCACCATCTATATGGGCCAAACGCTGAAGTTCATGGCCCCGGTGCGCCCCGGCGATATGGTGCTGGCCGAGGTTGAGGTGACCGGCATCGATCTGGCCAAACGGCGGGTGCAACTGGATTGCCGCTGTCTGGTGGATGGCAAGCCGGTGCTGAAGGGCGAAGCCACCGTTTTGGCCCCATCAAAGAAGTTCGATTAAGGCCCCACCGCCGCTCTGCCCACCTGCGCAGAGAGGTTGAGCAAGATCTGACACCACATCACGCTTGATCCCTTGCATTTGGGCAGATAACCCATGCCCATGCGTATCATCCGAGACTACAGCTTTGTCACCGATCTTGACCGCGGCGCCGCCGCGGCCATCGGCAATTTCGACGGGGTCCATCTGGGCCACCAGTCGGTGATCGACCTCACCCGTGCCATCGCCGCAGACCAAGGCGTGCCGCTGGGGGTGATGTCCTTTGAACCGCATCCGCGCCAGTTCTTCGCGCCCAAGGCCCCCGCCTTCCGTTTGATGAGCCCAGAAGCACGGGCACACCGATTGGAAAAGCTGGGCGTTGAGCGGCTGTATGAACTGCCCTTCAACGCCACCCTATCGGCGCTGAGCCCCGAAGAGTTTGCCAGAAAGGTCATTGTCGATGGCCTGGGCCTGACGCATGTGGTGGTTGGAGCGGATTTCTGTTTTGGGCAGGGGCGCGCAGGGTCCGTGGAGGATCTGCAACGGTTCGGGAGTGAAATGGGCTTTGGTGTGACGGTGGCGGAACTGCTGCATGGCACCAAGGGCGAAGTGTCCTCGACCGCGATCCGCGAGGCCCTGGCCGAAGGCCGCCCGCGTGATGCGCAGGCGATGCTGGGCCATTGGCACCGGATGGACGGTGAGGTGATCGGCGGTGACCAACGTGGCCGCGAACTGGGCTATCCGACGGCAAACATGTCGATCGACGGGCTGCACCGGCCCAAGCTGGGCGTCTATGCTGTGCTGATCGACGTGCTGGACGGGCCCCATGCCGGCAGCTACCACGGCGCTGCATCGCTGGGCGTGCGGCCGATGTTTGGCGAGAACAAGCCGAACCTCGAAACCTTCATCTTCGGCTTCTCCGGCGACCTTTACGGCGCGCAGATCTCGGTCGGGCTGGTCGACTACCTGCGCCCGGAAGAGAAGTTTGACAGCCTTGAGGCGCTGATCACCCAGATGGATGCCGATTGCGCCAAGGCGCGTGACCTTCTGGCGGCGCTGTGATGCCGCTGAACCTACGCAAAAATTTCTGGGAGAAGGTCCCTCTCAACAAGATGACCCGCCCCGAGTGGGAGGCGCTGTGTGACGGCTGTGGCAAATGCTGCCTGAACAAGCTGGAGGATGAGGACACCGGACAGGTGGCGCTGACCAATGTGGCCTGCCGCCTGCTGGACGATCAGACCTGCCAGTGCAGCCAATACCCGATCCGCCACAACTTCGTGCCGGAATGCATCGTGCTGAGCCCAGACAACATGGAACAAAACCTCTACTGGATGCCGGAAACCTGCGCCTACAAGCTGATGTGGAACGGCCATCCCCTGCCCGATTGGCATCCGTTGAAAACCGGTGACCCTGAGAGTGTGCACAAAGCAGGTGTTTCCATGCGGGGGCGAACGGTGCCAGAGTTCGAGGTCGATGACGAAGAGTGGGAAGACCACATTATTGAGGAACCAATCTGATGTTTTTTGCGTCCGATAACGGGGGACCGGTCCACCCGCAGATCATGCAGGCTTTGACAGCCGCAAACGAAGGCTACCGCGTGGGCTATGGCGCCGACGCTGAAATGGATCGCGTGCGCGACATGGTGCGGGAGATCTTTGAAGCGCCCGAGGCGGCGGTCTATCTGGTGCCCACAGGCACCGCCGCCAATTCGCTGGCGCTGGCGACCATGTGCAAACCCTGGGAAACGATCTTTTGTTCAACCCGCGCGCATATCCATGAGGATGAATGCAACGCGCCTGAGTTCTATTCCGGAGGAGCCAAACTGACGCTGGTGGGCGAAGGGGACAAGATGACGCCCGAGGCCCTGCGCAAATCCATCCTGCTGGAGGAAAACCGCGGCGTGCATGGCCCGCAGCGGGGACCGCTGTCGATCACCCAAGTGACGGAGTTGGGCCACGTCTACACATTGGATGAAATCCAAGCGCTGACTTCTGTTGCCAAGGAATACGGCATGTCCAGCCATCTGGACGGCGCCCGTTTCACCAACGCGATGATTACGTTGGGCTGCTCGGCGGCTGAAATGACCTGGAAAGCGGGCATTGATGCCGTCAGCTTTGGCGGCACCAAAAACGGCTGCATGGGGGTAGAGGCTGTGGTCTTCTTTGACCCGTCGCTGGCCTGGGAATTTGAACTGCGCCGCAAACGTGGGGCGCATCTGTTTTCCAAGCACCGTTACCTGTCCGCGCAGATGCTGGGCTATCTGGAGGGCGATCTGTGGCTGGACACGGCTCGCCAGGCCAATGACAGCTGTGCGCGTCTGGCCGAAGGGATGCGGGCGATTGACGGGGTGAACTTCACCACCACGCCAGAGGCCAACCTGTTCTTCGCCGAACTGCCGCGCCGGCTGCACAAGAAAGCGTTTGAGGCCGGCGCCTATTACTACATCATGTCTGGCGAGCTGGAAGGCGACGATCCCGAGGAGATGCTGCTGGCCCGTTTCGTCACCGATTGGTCTGTCGGGTCTGAGGGTGTAGACGCCCTGCTGGCGGCCTATCGGGCATAAGGTTTCAAAAGGGGTGGCAACGCCCCTTTTTCATTAGTGCGCAGACGCGGCGGGCACGGCTTCCAGAAACGCGCGGGTTACTTTGGCCACCTCATCGGCATGGCTCATCGCCACCATATGGCCGGCGCCGTCGATCACTTGCCGCTGCGAGCCTTTGATCCGTCGATTGAGCGCGGCGTTAATCTTGCCCACATAATGCGGTGAAGCGCCGCCCTCGATCAGCAGGGTTGGCACTTGCAGCGCCTCCACCGCGCCACTGGCCAACAGGCCGGGCGTGTCCAGCCCAATCTCGGGGTGGGCGGCTGTGATCAGATGGATCTGCGCCTTCGTCCGGATCTGCATCGATTCAGGCAATGCGGCCCAAGGCCGCCCGTCCCCCCAGACCCGCAGGAACAGCCGCGCGGCTGTTTCGCGATCACCGGCGGCAATGGCATCGGCGATCTCGGCCATTTCGGCGCCGTGCTGATCCCCTAGGCCTGCGTGATCGGCATAGGCGGCGGCGAAGTAGACGGGTTCAATCAGGGTCAGCGACCGCACCAGATCCGGCCGTTCGCAGGCAAGCCGCAGCGCTGCCGTGCCGCCGAAGGAATGACCAATCAGATCGGTCGGCCCCTCAAGCAGGTCCAGCGCCATATCAACAGTCAGCCGTTGCAACGGTGTCTGCCCGTCCCAATCCGCACTTTGGCCATGTCCGGGCAGGTCAAAGGCCCGCATGGTCAACAAATCGCCCAGGCCCTTCGCCATGCCTGCAAAGGCGCCGGAATGCGCCAGCGAGCAGTGAAACATCAATGCCTGCCGCGGCCCCTGACCATAGTTGCGCCAGAAGGTCGGGACATTGCCCCGCAAATCCTCGTTTCCCATAGGGTGCAGCCTTCAGAGATTGCCAGCGAGATGGGCGTCCAGATCCTCTAGCCGGTCCTGACCGAAGAACTTCTGCCCGGTGTCGACAATGAAGAAAGGCGAGCCGAAGACACCCTTGCTGACAGCCTCTTCGAGGTTCTGCGAGTAGATCTCGGCCCCTGCCAGCAGGCCACTGTCCGCCAAAGAGGGATCAAAGTCCGAGGCGGCAAGGCAATCCTTGATCACCTCATCCTGCGATATGTCACGCTCTTCCACCCAGCAGGCAGCCATGAGTTTCTGCACTAGCAGTCCAACGTCGCCGCCACCCGCCTTCTGCGCGGCAATGATGGCATAGGCCGACGGCGCAGGGTTCACCGGCCAATGGGCCGGTTTCAGGTTGAATTCCATCCCCAGTTTGCGGGCCTGACGGGGCAGTTCCTCAGCGCGGTATTCCACCCGCGCCGGATGCCGCTCAGGCAGCGGGACGCCGCCGGTGCGCGGAAAAGCGGACACCAGATCAAACGGTTTGTAGGTCACAGTCACACCGCGGCGCTGCGCAATTTCTTCCAATCTGGTGCCGACCAGATAGGCGTAGGGCGAAACAGTCGTAAAATAGTAATCAATGTGCGGCATCTGTGCGCCCCTTCGTCGGCATAGCTTTGCCTGAGCGTATCGAAGTGTTAAGCGGTGTCAACGTTACGAATCTGTCATCTCGACCAAATCTTGGGGAACCGTCGACATGCCCAACCAGAATGAACCGAAACTGATTTCCGGCAATGCGAACCTGCCTCTGGCAAAATCCATTGCACGGCGCATGTCCATCCACCGCGGCGAAAGCCTCGGGCTGGTGGACGCGCGCGTTGAACGCTTCAACGATGGCGAAATCTTCGTGGAGGTTTTTGAGAACGTCCGTGGCGAGGATATGTTCATCATTCAGCCGACGTCGAACCCGGCGAATGACAACCTGATGGAACTGCTGATCATGGCTGACGCGCTGCGCCGGTCCTCAGCCAGCCGGATCACCGCCGTGATCCCCTACTTTGGCTATGCACGTCAGGACCGCCGCACCAAGGCCCGCACCCCGATCAGCGCCAAGCTGGTTGCCAACATGCTGGTCGAAGCCGGTGTCGAGCGCATTCTGACCCTTGACCTGCACGCCGCGCAGATCCAGGGCTTCTTCGACATCCCCGTTGATAACCTCTATGCCTCGCCCGTCTTTGCGTTGGACATCAAAGAGAAGTTTGCCGGCAGCCTCGACGAGGTGATGGTTGTTTCCCCCGACGTTGGTGGTGTGGCCCGTGCCCGCGAACTGGCCAAGCGGATCAACGCGCCGCTGTCGATCGTGGACAAGCGCCGTGAGAAGCCCGGTGAAGTGGCTGAGATGACCGTGATCGGTGATGTGACCGGTAAGAAGTGTATCATCGTGGATGACATGTGCGACACGGCCGGCACCCTATGCAAGGCGGCTGAAGTTCTGCTGGAGCATGGCGCAACCGAGGTTCACGCCTATATCTCGCATGGTGTGATGTCCGGCCCTGCGGTTGAGCGTGTCACCAACTCGGTGATGAAATCTCTGGTGCTGACCGACTCGATCGAGCCGACTGACCCGGTGAAAAACTGCCCCAACATTCGCATCCTGCCGACCGCACCGATGTTTGCCCAGTCGATCCAGAACATCTGGAACGGCACCTCGGTATCGTCGCTGTTTGAGACCGAAACGCTGGAACCGATCTACGAAGGTCAGTTCCCGGCCTGATCCTGCGGGACCGGTTGGAATGACGAAGGGCGCCTTTGAGGGCGCCCTTTTCGTTTCTGGGGGTCTTGGTCACGGGCTGCATTAGGGAACGTCCCAGACGTCCTCATCCTCCATCTCACCGATGGCCATCCAACTGACACGGGCCTGAGCGATGCGGGTGTTGCCCCAGGTGCGGAACACAATGTCGAATTTGGTCTTGGAGATGTTTTCAGCCACCACTTCGCTGCGGATGTTGGTGGAATAATCCACATCCCACAGCGACACCGTGAGCATCACCGAAGGGTTGGCGTTGTATTTCTCGGAAAAGCGCACGGTGGCGCGGCGTTCGCGGTTGCCTTCACCGGTCCACATCTCGCCGCCGTTTTCGTAATCCATAAACAGGGTCTCATCGCCCTGATCGATGCCTGTAATGTGATTTCTTAACCTTTTCATACCCATTACATAGCGTACCCCCTGCCCCTCCGGTCAACCAAAAGACGAAAGCGGGACACAAAAAAGGCCCCGGAAACCAGAGCCTTCTTTGAATTCTTATCTGGAGTTGGCTTAGACCGACAGGCCGATCTGTGCGCCAATGGCTTCCAGGTCAGACACCAGTTTGGCTGCATCGTCTACCTGACCACCATTCGCTTTGGCCGCTTCCAGCGCTTCATTGGCGGCGGCGATCATGCCAGAGAGGTCGTCAGCGGTGACGTCCTCGCGGGCAATGGCGCTTTCTGCCAAGACGGAGATGCCGGTCTGGCCGATTTCGGCGAAACCGCCGGTCACGACATAGTCGGCAGAACCGTTCGGGCCGCTGACACTCAGCAGACCGGGGCGCAGGGTGGTGATGGTCGGAGCGTGACCGGCCATTGCGGTCATATCGCCATCGGCACCCGGGATCTGAACCTGTTCAACCATGAGCGAAGCAAGACTCCGCTCGGGGCTGACAAGGTCGAATTGCACTGTTTCAGCCATTCAGAGCCTCCTTAGGCTGCTTCTGCAGCCATTTTCTCGGCTTTTGCGATCACTTCGTCGATGCCGCCAACCATGTAGAAGGCTGCTTCGGGCAGGTGATCGTATTCGCCAGCCACAACGGCTTTGAACGATGCGATGGTGTCTTCCAGCTGAACCTGAACACCGTCCGAGCCGGTGAACACTTTCGCAACGTCGAACGGCTGCGACAGGAAACGCTGGATCTTACGGGCACGGGCAACGGTCAGTTTGTCTTCTTCCGACAGTTCGTCCATGCCGAGGATCGCGATGATGTCCTGCAGCGACTTGTAGCGCTGGAGGATACCCTGAACCTCGAAGGCCACCTTGTAGTGCTCTTCACCAACAACCGACGGGTCCATCAGACGCGACGAGGAGTCGAGCGGGTCAACAGCCGGGTAGATGCCCAGCTCGGAGATCGCACGGTTCAGAACGGTGGTTGCGTCCAAGTGGGCGAAGGTGGTTGCCGGTGCGGGGTCGGTAAGGTCGTCCGCAGGTACGTAAACCGCCTGGATCGAGGTGATCGAGCCGTTCTTGGTCGAGGTGATGCGTTCCTGCATCGCGCCCATGTCGGTTGCCAGGGTCGGCTGGTAGCCCACCGCCGAAGGAATACGGCCCAGAAGCGCCGAAACCTCAGAACCTGCCTGGGTGAAGCGGAAGATGTTGTCCACGAAGAACAGAACGTCGGTACCGGACTGGTCACGGAACTGTTCTGCCAGGGTCAGACCGGTCAGAGCAACACGCGCACGTGCACCCGGAGGTTCGTTCATCTGGCCGTAAACCAGGGCAACCTGCGATTCTTCCAGGTTGTCAGGCTTAATAACGTTGGATTCGATCATCTCGTGGTAGAGGTCGTTCCCTTCACGGGTACGTTCACCAACACCTGCGAACACCGAGAAACCCGAGTGTACTTTTGCGATGTTGTTGATCAGCTCCATGATCAGAACGGTTTTGCCAACACCGGCACCACCGAACAGACCAATTTTACCACCCTTGGCGTAGGGGGCCAGCAGGTCGATAACCTTGATGCCGGTTACCAGAACTTCCGACTCGGTCGACTGTTCGTCAAACTCGGGTGCGGGCTGGTGGATCGCGCGGGTTTCGTCCGCTTTCACCGGACCCTGTTCGTCAACAGGCTCACCCACAACGTTCAGAATACGGCCCAGGGTGGCGTTACCAACCGGCACCGAGATCGGGCCGTCGGTGTCCAGAACTTCCTGACCGCGGACCAGACCTTCGGTCGCGTCCATTGCGATGGTACGAACGGTGTTCTCACCGAGGTGCTGGGCAACTTCCAGTACCAGGGTTTTACCGTTGTTGTCGGTGGTCAGTGCGTTGAGGATCGGCGGCAGCTCGTCCCCAAACTGCACGTCCACAACGGCGCCGATCACCTGCGTGATTTTGCCTTTTGCGTTTGCCATTGTTTCGTCTCCGTTCTCTTAGAGCGCCTCAGCGCCCGAGATAATTTCGATAAGTTCGCTGGTGATGACGGCCTGACGTGAGCGGTTGTACTCGATGGTCAGCTTGTCGATCATCTCACCCGCGTTCCGGGTTGCGTTGTCCATTGCGGACATCCGCGCGCCTTGTTCGGATGCACCGTTTTCCAGCAGTGCTGCAAAGATCTGCGTGGCCACACCGCGCGGCAGAAGGTCGGCCAGGATGGCCTCTTCGTCCGGCTCGTAGTCATACAGGTTGCCTTCGCCAGCATCGTCTTCCTGGTCTTCAAACGAAGCCGGGATGATCTGCTGTGCGGTCGGGACCTGAGAGATCACCGACTGGAAACGGTTGTAGAAGATCGTTGCCACGTCAAATTCACCGGCGTCAAAGCGGATCAGCAGATCGCGCGCAACATCCTGTGCGTTGACGTAACCGACGTTTTTCACCTCGGACAGATCGACATGGCCGATGAAGTATTCGCCCAGGTCACGTTTCAGCTGTTCACGGCCTTTTTTGCCAACGGTCAGAATCTTGACCGTCTTGCCCTGAGCAATCAGCTCTTCGGCTTTGGCGCGTGCCAGTTTTGCGATCGAGCTGTTGAAGCCACCGCAGAGCCCACGCTCTGCCGTCATGACCACCAGCAGCTGAACCTGATCGGAACCAGTGCCCGACAGCAGCTTGGGAGCGCCATCAGAGGAACCGACCGAGGCCGCCAGCCCGCCCAGAACGGCGTTGAACCGTTCGGTGTACGGGCGCGAGGCTTCTGCAGCATCCTGCGCGCGGCGAAGTTTCGCCGCGGCAACCATCTGCATGGCCTTGGTGATCTTACGGGTGTTCTTCACACTCGCGATCCGGTTTTTTAGGTCCTTGAGATTCGGCATTGCCTTATCTCCCCCTTATGCGAAGTCGGCTGCGAATTCGTCCAGCGCGGCCTTAACTTTGTCGGCCAGCTCACCTTTAACCTTACGGTCGTTGTCGGTGATGTCTGCCAGCAGGTCAGCGTGCTTACCGCGCAGGTGCGCCAGCAGGCCAGCTTCGTAGCGGGCAACTTCGCTCACTTCGATTTTGTCCAGGTAGCCGTTGGTGCCTGCGAAGATCATGCAGACGATTTCGGCGTTGGTCAGCGGCGAGTACTGCGGCTGTTTCATCAGCTCGGTCAGACGGGCACCACGGGCCAGCAGCTGCTGGGTCGAGGCATCCAGGTCGGAACCAAACTGCGCAAAGGCCGCCATTTCGCGGTACTGCGCCAGCGACAGTTTAACCGGACCGGCAACCGACGACATCGCTTTGGTCTGAGCCGAGGAGCCCACACGCGATACCGACAGACCGGTGTTCACGGCAGGGCGGATACCCTGATAGAACAGTTCGGTTTCCAGGAAGATCTGACCGTCGGTGATCGAGATCACGTTGGTCGGAATAAACGCCGAAACGTCGCCGCCCTGGGTTTCAATGATCGGCAGCGCGGTCAGCGAGCCTGCGCCGTGGTCTTCGTTCAGCTTTGCCGAACGCTCCAGCAGACGCGAGTGGAGGTAGAAAACGTCACCCGGGTACGCTTCACGGCCCGGCGGACGACGCAGCAGCAGCGACATCTGACGATAGGACACAGCCTGCTTGGACAGGTCATCATAGATGATCAGCGCGTGCTTGCCGTTGTCACGGAAGTATTCGGCCATCGCGGTTGCGGCGTAGGGTGCCAGGAACTGCATCGGCGCGGGGTCCGAAGCGGTTGCAGCAACAACGATCGAGTATTCAATCGCGCCGGTTTCTTCCAGCTTCTTCACCAGCTGTGCAACGGTCGAGCGTTTCTGACCAACTGCAACGTAGATGCAGTACAGTTTCTTGCTCTCATCGTCGCCAGCGGCGTCGTTGTAGGATTTCTGGTTCAGGATCGCGTCCAGAGCAACGGCGGTTTTACCGGTCTGACGGTCACCAATGATCAGCTCACGCTGGCCACGGCCAATCGGGATCATCGCGTCAACCGATTTCAGGCCGGTTGCCATCGGTTCGTGAACCGATTTACGCGGGATGATGCCCGGAGCTTTCTGGTCGGCGATACGACGTTCGGAAGCTTCGATCGGACCTTTGCCGTCCAGCGGGTTGCCCAGACCGTCAACAACGCGGCCCAGCAGTGCGTCACCGGCAGGAACGTCCACGATGGAGTTCGTACGCTTAACGGTGTCACCCTCTTTAATGTCACGGTCGGTACCGAAGATAACGACACCAACGTTGTCGTTTTCCAGGTTCAGCGCCATCCCGCGGATGCCACCGGGGAATTCGACCATTTCACCAGCTTGGATGTTGTCGAGGCCGTGTACACGCGCAATACCGTCACCAACGGAGAGCACGCGACCAACCTCAGCAACTTCGGCTTCCTGACCGAAGTTCTTGATCTGGTCCTTCAGGATCGCAGAAATCTCTGCAGCTTGGATACCCATTTATCCGACCTCTTTCATTACATTCTGGAGGGAGTTGAGCTTGGAGCGGATCGACGTGTCGATCATCTTCGAGCCCACTTTAACGACAAGACCGCCGATGAGATCTTCATCAACGGTCGCATTGATTTTCACGGTTTTGCCAACACGCGCAGCCAGGGTCTTGGACAGCTTTTCCGACTGGGTCTTGGTCAGTGCTTTAGCCGAAGTCACCTCTGCGGTCACTTCACCCTTCTCTTCCGAGATCAGGTCAGCCAGCTGCGCCAGCAGCTGCGGCAGCACAAACAGACGGCGCTTCTGCGCCATCAGCGCCAGACCGTTGGACAGAGCGGCCTCAAGGCCCATTTTCTGTGCCACGGCGGCGATTGCTTTTTCTTGTTCGTCACGCGACACCAGCGGCGAGCTGATCAGCGCCGACAGGTCTTCGCTTGCCGCAAGGGCAGCTGCAAGTTCGGTGACATTGGATTCGAGGTTACCAAGAGCATTGCTCTCTTTGGCAATCTCAAAGATCGCGGTGGCATAGCGCGCGGCGATGCCTGAGGAGATCGAAGCTGGTTCGGACACGTCCACCCTTCCGACATTTATGGCCCCGATCCGGTGAATTCTGTGCCTTCACGGGGGCGTTTGGACCTTAGACGACGCCTAAGTATCGAAATCGATGGGGGTGTAGCAGAGCATTCTTAACCTAGCAACCTGCTTGATATTCTTTGTATGCGAAAGAATACCGCATAATAACAACAAATTAACACCACTGCGACGCTTTGCAGCGAAAATCGGTCGGAAAAACCGACCAGTTTTCCACATGTTTTTCGATTCCCTAGCGGAAATGGTCTGCTTGGACCATTCCAACCGACCTCCAGAAAGCGTGGCTTGGGGGCAACAATTGCGAGGGATGCATGGGGGAAATCGATGCCGGACGCTGTATTAAATCGGCTTCACCTCTTTCGAGGGATTCGGGGTCAGGATCCGAAGTGGGCGGCTGACGGCCTCTTTCAGGCCAGGGCCCATTGGGGCGGGGGTGCGTTTGGTGGCTTCAACCATGATCACCCCGCCAGCGCCAACCATCGACACCGCCTGGCCAACCTTTTCAAACATCTGCCCCGTCTTGCGCCAGAACCGGCGTTGTGAAGGTGGTTGGTAGAGTGCGAACTCGTGCCGCCCAACGGTGAAGTTATGGTGTTTCAGCTGGGTCTCCAGCTGGGTCACCGTATAGGGGCGCCCATAGCCAAACGGCGTCTTGTCGGACCGCGACCACATGCCGGCACGGTTGGGCACGATGAACATCGCCTTGCCGCCCGGCCCCAGCACGCGGAATGCTTCTTCCAAAACGGCAGAGGGCTGTTCACTGGTTTCCAGCCCGTGCATCACCACCAGCTTGTCGACATGGCCCGTATCGATCGGCCAGCTGACCTCTTCGCAGAGCACCGCCATATTGGGCATCCCGGTGGGCCAGGGCATGACCCCTTGCGGGCCTGGCATCAGACCGGTCACACGGCGGGCGTCCTTGATGTAGGGGCGCAGCAATGGCACCGCAAAGCCGAAACCCACCACGGTTTGCCCCTGCGCCTCGGGCCACATCTGCACCAGTTGATCCCGCACCGCTTTCTGCGCGGCACGGCCCAGCGTGCTGCGATAATAGAAATTGCGCAGGTTCTGCACATCAAGATGCATTGCAGCCGGCCCTCCGATCCGCCACTCTGGAGGTACCATAACGATCATCAAAGGAAACGCCATGCCTCTTGAGCTTGTGACCATCCCCTGCCTTGCCGACAACTACGCCTACCTGCTGCATGATGCGGAAACCGGCGAGACGGCGCTGGTGGATGTGCCCGAGCCGGGGCCGATTGCCGCTGTGCTGGCCGAAAAGGCCTGGCACCTGACCCACATCTTGCTGACCCATCATCATTGGGACCACGTTGACGGCTTGGCGGGGCTGCTGGCGGATCATCCCGCAAAAGTGATCGGGGCGGAGGCCGATGCCCACCGGCTGCCGAAACTGGATGTTTCTGTGGCCGAGGGCGACAGCCTGACACTCTGTGGGGAAACGGTGCAGGTGATGGACGTATCGGGACACACAATTGGCCATCTGGCCTTTTATTTCCCGTCCAGCTGCTATGTCTTTACGGCTGACAGCCTGATGGCTCTGGGCTGTGGCCGTCTGTTTGAAGGCACACCGGAGCAAATGTATGACAGTCTCACAAAACTGGCTGCCCTGCCGCCGGAAACGCTGATCTGCTCGGGCCATGAATACACGCAATCCAACGCCAATTTTGCGCGCACCATTGACCCCGGCAATACAGCCCTTATGTCTCGTATAGAGCATGTTGATCAGGCGAGAGCGAAGGGTGAACCAACCGTTCCCAGCCTATTGTCAGAAGAATTGTCCACCAATCCATTCCTGCGCTGCGACGATCCCGCAGTTCGGGCCCAGGTTGGCATGATCGATGCAGACGCTGCAGCAGTATTTGCGGAGATCCGGACTCGGAAGGACAACTTCTGAAGTGCTTGCCACGCGGATCGGCATCGGACGAATTAATGAGGTTAATACGGTAGAAAAGACTTGAAGCTCAGAAGATATCGACCAAACTTTAATCCTATGAAGATATGGTCGTTATAGAAGAGACACCGCACTTCACCGTCTTTCGACCCAAATCAGGAAGGAGCGCTCACTGTGCCTTCATTCTCGAACACGCTGGAACAGGCTATTCACGCAGCACTGGCCCTGGCCAACGCACGCAAGCACGAATTCGCAACGCTGGAGCATCTGCTCTTGGCGCTGATCGATGAACCCGATGCCAGCCGTGTTCTCAAAGCTTGCTCTGTAGATACAGAGGACCTGCGTAGCACGCTGGTGGAATTCATTGATGATGACCTCAGCAACCTTGTCACCGACGTGGAAGGATCAGAGGCCGTTCCGACGGCCGCCTTCCAGCGGGTGATCCAGCGCGCCGCCATTCACGTCCAAAGCTCGGGCCGCACCGAGGTTACTGGCGCCAACGTCCTGGTTGCCATCTTTGCTGAACGTGAATCCAACGCGGCCTATTTCCTGCAAGAGCAGGACATGACCCGTTACGATGCGGTGAACTTCATTGCACATGGCGTCGCCAAAGACCCGTCCTACGGCGAAGCCCGCCCGGTGAGCGGCGCGGAAGATGAAACCGAAGAAAGCCTGCACGGTGAAATGGGCACCGCGGAAACCGTGGACCCGAAAGAATCGGCGCTTGGCAAATACTGTGTGAACCTGAACGAAAAATCGCAGCAGGGTGACATTGACCCGCTGATCGGCCGCAACGATGAGGTTGAGCGCTGCATTCAGGTGCTGTGCCGCCGCCGCAAGAACAACCCGCTGCTGGTGGGCGATCCTGGTGTCGGCAAAACCGCCATCGCCGAAGGTCTGGCCCGCAAAGTTGTGGCTGGCGAAACACCTGAGGTTCTGGCCAGCACCACCATCTATTCGCTCGACATGGGCGCATTGCTGGCAGGCACCCGCTATCGCGGTGATTTCGAGGAACGCCTGAAAGCCGTCATGACCGAGTTGGAAGAACACCCTGATGCGGTGCTGTTCATCGACGAAATCCACACCGTGATTGGTGCCGGCGCCACCTCGGGCGGCGCGATGGATGCGTCGAACCTGCTGAAACCTGCGCTGCAGGGCGGCAAACTGCGCTGCATGGGCTCCACCACTTATAAAGAGTTCCGCCAGCACTTCGAAAAGGACCGCGCGCTGAGCCGCCGGTTCCAGAAAATCGACGTGAGTGAACCGTCGGTGGAGGATTCGATCAAGATCCTGAAAGGGTTGAAGCCTTACTTCGAGGATCACCACAGCATCAAATTCACCAATGACGCGATCAAAACTGCAGTGGAACTGTCGGCCCGTTACATCAACGACCGCAAGCTGCCGGACAAGGCCATCGACGTCATCGACGAAGCTGGTGCCGCGCAGCATCTGGTTGCCGAATCCAAACGCCGCAAGACCATCGGCGTGAAGGAAATCGAAACCGTCGTTGCCAAGATCGCCCGCATCCCGCCGAAAAACGTCTCCAAGGACGATGCGGAGGTGCTGAAAGATCTTGAGAAGTCGCTGAAACGTGTGGTCTTCGGTCAGGATCAGGCCATCGAGGCCCTGTCCAGCGCCATCAAACTGGCCCGTGCAGGCCTGCGCGAACCGGAAAAACCCATCGGCAACTACCTCTTTGCAGGCCCCACCGGCGTCGGCAAAACCGAGGTGGCGAAACAGCTGTCCGATCAGCTGGGTGTGGAACTGCTGCGGTTTGACATGTCCGAATATATGGAGAAACACGCGGTCTCCCGTCTAATCGGGGCGCCTCCGGGCTATGTCGGCTTTGATCAGGGTGGCATGTTGACCGACGGCGTTGACCAGCATCCGCATTGCGTGCTGCTGCTGGATGAGATGGAGAAGGCGCATCCGGATGTCTACAACATCCTGTTGCAGGTGATGGACCACGGCAAGCTGACCGATCACAACGGCCGCACTGTCGATTTCCGCAATGTGATCCTGATCATGACCTCCAATGCAGGCGCTGCCGAAATGTCGAAAGCCGCCATCGGCTTTGGCCGGGACCGCCGCGAGGGGGAGGATACCGCCGCCATCGAACGGACTTTCACCCCGGAATTCCGCAACCGTCTGGACGCTGTTGTCAGCTTCTCGCCGCTGCCGAAAGAGGTGATCCTGCAGATCGTAGAGAAGTTTGTGCTGCAGCTTGAGGCCCAGCTGATGGACCGCAATGTGCAGATCGAACTGACCCGCCCCGCCGCCGAATGGCTGGGGGAGAAGGGGTATGACGATAAAATGGGCGCCCGCCCGCTGGGCCGGGTGATTCAGGAGTACCTGAAGAAACCGCTGGCCGAGGAGCTTCTGTTCGGCAAGCTGGCCAAAGGCGGCGTGGTCAAGGTTGGCATCAAAGATGGCGAGCTGGACCTGCGCATCGAAAGCCAGAAACCCCGGATCGCAGGCGACAAGCCACCGCTGCTGACCGCGGACTGATCTAAGCGGCATAGCCAAAACGACATGAACAAAGCCGGCCCTTCGGGGCCGGTTTTTGTTTGTCTTATCCACTCGCAAGCAATGATTGCCAAATACCCCCGCCAGAGGTGCTATGCAGCGCCCGTGCCCCGTGGCAAGGTCGCGCTATATTTGGAGTATGTCGATGCGTTTCACCCTGCCCACTTTTCTGGCCCCTCTTTTAACCCTCGCCGCCCCCGCTGTGGCGGATCCGGTCCTGGTGCAGCCGATTGACTGCACCTTGGGGGAAAGCTGCTACATCCAGCATTATGTGGACCGCGATGCAGGGCCGCTGGTGCAGGATTATGGCTGCGGAAGCCTGAGTTATGATGGCCACAAGGGCACCGATTTCGCGCTGCGTTCGCTCAATCAGATGGCGGAGGGGGTGGATATCCTCGCAGCAGCGCCGGGGGTGGTGCGTGGGGTGCGGGATGGCATGGCAGATCGGATCTACACCATCGACACCGCCGCTGAGGTGGAGGGACGCGAATGTGGCAACGGCGTTGCGATTGACCACGGTGGCGGCTGGATCAGCCAGTATTGCCACATGAAACAGGGCTCCGTTGTGGTGGAGCGCGGCCAGCGTGTGGCGGCAAACGCGGTGTTGGGGCAGGTTGGCCTGTCCGGCAAAACCCAGTTTCCTCACCTCCATATCTCACTGCGCCAAAACGGCGAGGTCACCGATCCTTTTGGCCCTAAAGCGGAGACCTGCAACGCCGAACCGACAGACACGCTGTGGCAAGACACGCCCCCGTATCAGGCCGGCGGGCTGATTGATGCGGGATTTGCCATTCGGGTGCCCGAGTATACAGAGATCAAAGCGGGTGACGCCCATGTGCACCAGCTGGATCAAAGCGCACCGGCGTTGGTGGGTTGGGCCTATGGCTATGGCACGCTGAAAGGTGACGTGATGCAGATCACCCTTTCCGGCCCCGCCGGCACTGTGATCGACAAGCGCATCCTGTTGAAGAAATCGCAGGCGCAGATGTTCCGCGCCGTGGGTCGTAGACGGCCTGACGGCGGTTGGGACGCAGGCCATTACCGGGCGGTGGCCAAACTGATCCGCAAGGGAGAGGTGGTGGACCAGCGTGAGGTCTGGCTGGACCTGCGCTAGACCTTAGCGTTCGGTGAACTTCAGCTCGATCCGGCGGTTCTGGGCGCGGGCCTCTGCCGTGTCGGCGGGGTTCACTGGCTGGAACTCGCCAAAGCCATTGGCGCTGACGCGATTCGGCGGGATGCCCAGACGTTCAACCATGAACCGCACCACCGACAGGGCCCGGGCCTGGCTCAGTTCCCAGTTGTCGGCAAATTCCGCCCCGAAACCAATGGGCTGGTCATCGGTGTGGCCGTCGACACGGATGATCCAGTCGATTTCGGGCGGGATTTCCCCGATCACGCCACGCAGGATGCGGGCAACCTTGGCAATTTCCTCGGTTCCCAGCCCCGACAGATCGGCCGAGCCGGAGGCAAACAGAACTTCCGAAGAAAACACAAATCGGTCGCCCACGATGCGCACGCCATCCTGATTGCCCAGAACGTCCCGCAACCGGCCAAAGAAGTCCGAGCGATATTTCTCCAGATCCTGCTTCTCCGCCTCAAGACGGCGCTTTTCCTCTTCCAGCCGCAGGCGTTCCGCCTCTTCCAGCTGGCGGCGTTTGCGCTCTTCAGCGGCGGCGCGGGCGAGCGCGGCGTTGAGGTCAGACCCAAGTGTTTCGATTTGCACCTTGGAGGCCGCATCGCGGGATTTGTAATCATCAATAATGGCTTGCAGGCTGGACAATTGGGTCCGCAGCGCGGCGAGCTGCTGGTTCAGCAACTCCTGCTGCTTCTGCGCTTCGCTGGCCAATTCCTGCTGTTCGGACAGGGTGTTTTTGGCCGCGTTCAGCAGGACCTCCTGCCGTTCGACCTCGCTCATCGCCTCGCGCGCCTGCTGTTCGGCTGCCAATTTGTCGGCCAGTGCCTTGGCCAAGACGTTCTGCAATTCCGCTTCGGTCAGCGACATGGCATCACGGGCTTCTCTCGCCTGGGCCTCTGCTGCTTCCTGTGCTTTCAGCGCGGCGGTGACCTCTTGTTCCGCGGCGAGTTTTGCTGCCAGCGCCTGAGCCAACGCCGCCTCAGCGTCCTCGATGTCACTCTCCACCTTCAGCTTTGCGGCCAATGCTTCGGCCAGCCGTTCTTCCAGGCTGGCCCGTTCAGCAGCCAGACGGGCCTCCAGCTCTTCGGCGCGCCCTTCCGAGGAGGCCAGCGACGCCTCTGCTTCTGAAAGACGTGTACGCAGCTCGGCAATTTCCAGCGTGCCCTGATCGATCTCAGCCAAGGCAGCGGCCAGTTGGTTTTCCAGATCGCTCAAGCGCGAGGCCGTGGCCTCCGCCCCGCCCCGCGCAGCATCCAGATCACGGCGGGCCCGTTCCAGTTCGGCGGCAACGTTGTCCTGCGCCAGCAAAGCAGCCGCCAGTTTTTGGGTCAGATCCTTGCTGGCCGCTTCGGCCGCAGCCAGAAGCGTCAGGGTCTCTTCCGCCTCACGCCGCTTGGCCTCCAGCGCCAGTGTCATGGCGGTCAGTTCGGCATCGGCATTTTTCAAACGCTCGCGCAGCGCCTCAGCAGCGGCGGCTTCGGCTAGGCGGGCCTTTTCTTCGTCCGAGAGGGCCTGCTCCAGTTCCGCCAGAGCCTTTTCCAGATTCGCCTTGTTGGTGATGAGGCTGGCATTGTCGCCCTCCAACCGCTCCAACTGCGACAGCAACGCGGCGTTTCGATCGGCGGCATCGGCATTGTCTGCCTGCAGGTCTGCGATCAACGCTTCCATCGCTTCCCGTTTGGCAGCGGCAAGACGGGCGGCTTCGGTCTGGGCGTCGATTTCGCTGCGGGCCTGTGCCAAGGCGAGGTTCAGCGCTTCGGCCTCATCAATCAGACGTGCCTTTTCACCTTCCAGTGCGGCGATTGAGGCCTGATTGTCGTCTCGCTGCTGTTCCAGATCAGCGATGGTGGCAAGGTTGCGATCCTGCGCCACCAGCAGCGCGGCAACCCGCGCTTCAAAATCGGAAATCTGTGTGCGTGCGGCATTAAGCGCAGCAGTCTGGGCATCCCGTTCAGCGGTCAGGCTGGCGATCAGCGCCTCTTGTGCAGCGGCGGTGTCGCGTGCTTCGGCGAGGGTTGCGTCCAGCTCTCCGACCCGGGCGTTCAGGTCCGCGGATTTCTTCTGCTCCAGCCCCAGCGCTTCGGCCAAGGCTGCGATTTCCACCGACAGATTGTCCAGCTGAGCCTCTTGGCCGGTGATGGTTTCACGCAGCACAAATTGCACCACCATAAAGATGGTCAGCACAAACATCAGCACCAGCAACAGGCCGGTCATGGCATCCACGAAACCGGGCCAGATCGAGTTTTGGAACCTTTGTCCGGTGCGCCGCGACAGGGCCATGACTTAGCCCTCCTTCCCCTTGATACGGGGGCTGCGCAGATGCGGCTGATCGTGCTCGGCAATGCGCCCCTGCGCCACCAGACGGGTGAGCGAGGCAATGTCCATCCGCAGCTCTGCCATCGTTTCCTGACGGCCTGCGCTGATTTCTTCCAAGATCCGCAACAATTGCACATCGATGGAGCGCAGGCGCATCCGGCTTTCGGCATCCATGCCTTCGCCAGCGGTTTCGCCGAGGGTTTCGACCATCTTCTCTTGGCTATCGGCGACCCGTTCCAGCGCCGCGTTCACCGATCGGTCATCTGCCATTCTATCGGTCAGCCGTTCGATCGAGACCGCCAAGGCCCCCAGTTGCGCGTCGACCTGCGACCGGCCTGCCTCGGATTGTTCGAACATTTGCCGCATCCGGTCCATCTGTTCCAGCATGTGATCAAGGATCTGCACCGCCGCGCCATATTCGCCCGAGGTTTCGCCCTCCCCCGAAGAGAAGGTGACGCGGGTGATGGTGGAGAGCCATTCCTCCAGCTCGCGGTAAAACCGATTCTGGCCGTGCCCCGCAAACAGTTCCAGCAAGCCCACAACCAGCGATCCGGCAAGCCCCAGAAGCGAGGAGCCAAAGGCAACGCCCATGCCCGACAGCTGCTGATCAAGCCCGCTCATCAGGCGGCCAAAGACCTCAACCCCGCTTTCCCCCTCTTCGGGCGCAAGCCCGCGGATGGTGTCAACAAGCGCAGGCACAGTGGTCGCCAGACCGTAGAAGGTGCCCAGAAGCCCAAGGAAGATCAGCAGGTTCACGATGTAGCGGGTAATCTCGCGCGCTTCATCGATCCGTGTTGCTACGGAATCCAGAATGGAACTGGTGGAGGTGGCGTTGATTTCCATCCGCGCCGAGTGCTTGCGCAGCAGGGCCGCCAAAGGGGCCAGCAGACGCGGGGCGCGGCGATGTTCCAATTCATCGCGGCCGGACACGAAGCCTTCGATCCAACGAACCGAGTTGATCAGCTGCGCCACCTGCCAGAAACAGGACAGCACCCCGACGGCAAAGACGAAGAGAATGAACCCGTTCAGGTAAGGGTTGGCCTCAAACACCGGCAAAATGCGCGGCAGGGCAAGAAACACCACAAAGACCGACAGGCCCAACACCAGAACCATCGAGATGATCTGGCGGAAAGGCTGAGAGAATTGCGGCTCGACCTCATGGTCTGTCTGAACCATCCGGACAGATCCCGACTTGTTTTTCGTTGCTCGGACTCTAAGCCGAAGCCGCCGTCAAGCCAAGGACTTATGCGATCAGCGCCTTGACCCGATCTGCCAGCCAGTCCAGCTCTGCATCCTGAATGCCCAGCTCGTGCAAGTGGGAGGCGGTGTTGAACAGATACTCGGTGTTTGGCCCCCGTCCGCCCACCGCGGTCGAGATGATCTGCGCCTGCTCTTCCAGCGCCAGACCGCCGCAATATTGCACGTGATGGGGATCGATCACATAAGTGACCGCCTCAACCTCGGTGCCATCAGCGAAACGCACGCCGAGGATCTTTTCCAGATAGGCCGAGCTGACCAGTTCCCGTTCGCGCAGATAGGCCAGAACCGTGTCCTCCTCGCCCGCGCGGACCGAAAAAGCAAGACCGGCACAGCTGGCTTCAGCCAGTTCATCCAGCGCCAGAACCAGACCAGGGTGTTCCTCGGTGCCACGGTGGTGGATCGAGCGCATGCAAAAGCTGCGGTGATAGTCGGGCAGGCTGGCCAGTTTTGTCTCAGCCGGGGTGAAACCGGGGTTCCACAGAAGAGATCCGTACCCAAACACCCACATTGTCATCTCGCTGGCCCTTTCGCATTCGCAGCTGTATTCAGCCCTGTAAACACCACTCCTCCCCGATAGGAAAGGCCCTGCCCCCGTGAAACGTCTGCTGATCGCCGTCATTGCCGCTGCAACGCTTTGGGCTGCCTATTGGGGCGTCGGAGCCTTTGGGGTGAAATCGGCCTTCACCAGATGGTTTGACGACCGCCGCAGCGCGGGCTGGGTGGCCGAGACCTCGGATCTGAGTGTGGCCGGTTTTCCAAACCGATTTGACACCACCATGACCGATCTGATCTTGGCGGATCCGGCCAGCGGCTGGGCTTGGGAAGCGCCGTTCTTTCAGATTTTTGCCCTGTCCTATCGCCCGAACCACGTGATCGCGGTTTGGCCAGAAAAACAGCTGATCGCCACGCCCCTTGCAAAATATGAGGTCAGCAGCGCCCGGATGCAGGCCAGCATTGTGACGGAAGGCACCGATCTGGCGCTGGCGCGCAGCAATCTGGCGGCGGACACGTTGCAGATCACCGGCCCCAGCGGCGACGGCACCAATATGACCGCGCTGCGGGTCGGCCTGCTGCGCGAAGGGGAAAGCAATCGCTACCGGTTTGCCCTGACCGCTGATGATCTGACCCCCGCCCGTGCCTTCCGGGCTTTGGTTGACCAAGAGGGCACCCTGCCGCGGACGCTGTCTGCGTTTTCGGCTGATATCACAATGGGGTTCGACGCACCCTGGGATCGCCATGCTCTGGAACAAGCACGGCCGCAGCCCACCGCGCTGGGGGTCAAACTGGTCGAAGCCAAATGGGGCGAGCTGGAGCTGGCCCTTGCAGGCGATCTAGAGATCAACGCAGAAGGCTGGGCCAACGGCAAACTGACGGTTAAGGCACGCAATTGGCGGGAGATTGTCGAGATGTCAGTTGCCGCCGGGGTTCTGCGTAAGGGACTGGCCGAAACGCTTACTGGCGGATTGCAGATGGTGGCGGGTATGTCCGGCAATCCAAACACATTGGATCTGCCCCTGACGTTTTACGGTGAGACCCTTTATTTTGGGCCGATCCCCTTGGGGCCCGCGCCGAACTTCGGCCTGCGTTGATCTAACGGCAATAGGTCCCGCTGCGGTAGCGGGCGGTGTCAAAATGGAAATGGTCACGGTGATAGCGATCACTGTCCGGCCCCAGCACGGTGCCAAACGGGCCACAGGCGGCGCGGTGTGCTTTCTTCAGGATCTTGCCCTCGCGCCGTTTGTTCCAGTCGTTGAGAACGCTTAGAACCTCTCCGTTCTGCAGGATGATGGCGGAGATATCGATTGCCTTGCCCTTGCCATGCTCAGAGATTTTGGCCCCCTTGCGGCTGTTGCGGGTACGGCAGGAATAATGCGCGGCGACTTTCAGCTTTGCCACACCGCCGCCGCGCCGTTTGACAGCGGGTTTCAAACCTTTATCAATCCATGTTTTCAACGCCATGGCTGTGTCACAGTCCATCACCGAGGGCTGACTGAGGGTGACGCCCGCCACCTCTTTGACCCGCACCGCTTCGCTCACACCGCAGCCCGTGAGTTTGCCCGCGACGGGGCCAATTTCCGCACCCCGGATCGAGCGATCACGACAGACCGAACCACGTTTGGGCTGGCGTTTGGCCGTTTTGGCCACCGGTATGATGGCGGGCCGCGCTACAGGACGCAGGCTGCGGGTCAGCCCAAGGGCGGCGGGTGGTGCCCCCACGTTTACGGTTTGGCTTTTATCAGGGGATTCTGCACGCGCGTCCGGACGCGCCACCGGTCGCAGACTTTCGCTTACGGGACGTGCATGGGCCACGGAAGCGCTGGCGATCTGCGCGACGAGTGCCAGCCCCAGTATCCCCAGCGTCCACCTCATGACGGCTGCTTGCTCCGGCCAAAGTCAGGCGCTTCAGTGTCCTGACCCGCCTCGATGATGCCACGGCGAATGGCGCGGGTGTGGGTGAAATAGTCAAACAGCTGATCCCCATCCCCGGTGCGGATCGCCCGTTGCAGGGCAAAAAGCTCTTCGGTGAAGCGGCCCAAAATTTCCAGTGTCGCTTCCTTATTGGTCAGGAACACGTCACGCCACATCGTGGGGTCCGACGCCGCGATACGGGTGAAATCACGAAAACCTGCAGCGGAGAATTTGATGACCTCCTGATCGGAGACACGGCGCAGATCATCGGCCACACCCACCATTGTATAGGCAATCAGGTGCGGGATATGGCTGACCACGGCGCAGACCTGATCGTGATGTTCAACCTCCATCCGCTCGCAATTGGCACCAAGCGCCT
Source organism: Thalassobius sp. MITS945101 (assembly GCF_047123305.1). Lineage (GTDB taxonomy): Bacteria > Pseudomonadota > Alphaproteobacteria > Rhodobacterales > Rhodobacteraceae > Thalassobius. The sequence goes on along the minus strand of NZ_CP138918.1, from coordinate 1,464,829 downwards.
GCCAGTAGCTTTCCAACTTGGCGGTGGCCGCCTCATCGGCGCCATGTGGGACAATCAGGCACCAGCGATTGTCAAACAGCGTGTCAAAGCCGGACTCAGGGCCAGAGTGTTCGGTGCCAGCCATCGGGTGGGCGGGCACAAAATGCACGTCGTCGGGCAGATGCGGCGCAATCGCTGCGATCACCGATTTCTTGACCGAACCAACATCGCTGACGGTTGCACCGGATTTCAGATGCGGCGCAATTTCTTCGGCGACGCGACCCATCACCCCAACAGGCACGCAGAGCACCACCAGATCCGCGTCTTTCACCGCCTCGATGGCGCTGTCACAGACCTGATCGCACAGACCGATGCGGCGAGCGGTGTCACGGGTTTCCTGACTGCGGGCGTAGCCTGAAACTTCACCCGCGACGCCTGCACGTTTCATCGCCCAGTACATGGACGAGGCAATCAGCCCCAGACCGATCAGAGCCACGCGGTTGTAGATCACGCTCACGCGGCACCCCCTTTAAACTGACCGATCGCATGGGCCACACGACGGCAGGAGGGTTCATCGCCAATGGTGATCCGCAGACAATGTGGCAAGCCATAGCCCGCCACCTTGCGCACGATCAGCCCTTGGGACTTCAGGTAAGCATCGGCCGCGTTGGCCTCTTTCTCATCGGCAAAACGGGCCAGCAGGAAGTTGGTTGAGGAGGGATCCGACGGCACACCGTGGCCTTCCAAAGCCTCCGCCAGCCAGGCCCGCATGCGTGCGTTTTCAGCGCGGCATTTGTCCGTGTAGGCGCGATCGCGCAAGGCGGCTTCGGCCATTTGAAGCTGCAAATTGTTCAGGTTGAACGGCTGACGCACGCGGTTCAGCACGTCTATGATTTCCTTCGGCGCATAGCCCCAGCCCACACGCAGCCCGCCCAGACCATAGATCTTGGAGAAGGTGCGCGTCATGATGACATTGTCGCGGCTTTCCACCATGCCAGCGCCGCCGTCATAGCCGTCCACAAACTCCGCATAGGCACCATCCAGCACCAGAATCACCCCCTCGGGCAGACCTTCGGCCAGACATTTGCAGGCCGCCATCGGGATCATGGTGCCGGTGGGGTTCGCGGGGTTGGCGATAAAAACAATGCGGGTCTTGTCGGTGCAGGCGGCCAGGATCTTGTCCACATCCACCACCCGGTCGGTTTCCTCCACCTTCACAGGAGTCGCGCCACAGGCATGGGCCAGCAGCGGATACATGGAAAACCCGTGTTCGGTATAGATCACCTCATCCCCCGGACCGGCAAAGGACTGGGCAATGAACTGCAGCACTTCGTCCGAGCCCACGCCACAGATGATGTTGTCGGCTTCCAGACCATAGACCTCGGCCAGCGCGTTGCGCAGCGAGGCGTGATCGGTGCCCGGATAGCGATGCAGATCATGGCCAGCGCGACGCAAGGCTTCGGCAGTCGTGGGGCTTGGCCCGAACGGATTTTCGTTCGAGCTGAGCTTCACCACATCCGAAACGCCTTCCACATGTGCCGCGCCCCCCTGATAGAGGGCGATTTCCATGATGCCAGGCTGGGGCGTGATCTTGGTCATATCAGGGCTCCTTACTCGGACCCCTTCTATCCGCCCCTCCGCGCAAGGAAAAGCGGCAAGATCACGCGGCCTGCTCAACCCGCCGTGGCTGTCCCGTTTGTGCATCAATGACGTAGTGTCCGATATGGTCCGACAGGCCAATCGACAGGTCATTCACTGCCTTGATGATCCGCGCAACCGTCGCCTCCTCCATCATGTAGGAGAAGTTCAGCCGAACCCAGCCCGGTTTTTCCCGTGTATCGCCCGCACGGATGCTGTCCCGCATCTGATGCGACATTTCCTCGCCAATACCCAACAGGCGATGGCCATACGGACCCGCACAAGAACACCCACCGCGCACCTGAACCCCGTGAATATCGCTGAGCATCATGGTGAACAGCAGCGGGCTGACCACCTGCATCTCAGCGTCACGCACCAGGAACGAAAAGATCGGCAAACGATGCTCCACCTGCGTACCCAGAAGCTGCACCCGTGGATTGTCTTTCCAACCCTTCAGCGCCATCGCGGCATAGTGTTCTTCCCGGCGAGCAATTTCTTCGGTGCCGATCACGTCTTTGACCACAAAGGCCAACGCCGCGCGGATATCGCCAATGATGTTCGGGGTGCCCGCCTCTTCGCGCGCCTCAAGGTTCTGCGAATAGTCGTGCCCCCAGGAGGAGACATAGGTCACCGTGCCGCCACCGGGCCAGCTAGGGGTCTGGGTGGTCACCGCATCCTTGTTCACAATCATCACACCAGAGGCACCGGGACCGCCGGGAAACTTGTGTGGGCTGACGACGATTGCGTCCTTCTGCGCATCAGTGCCCGCCATCATGTCGATCGGCAGGTAAGGCCCGCCCCCCGCATAATCCCAGACCGACAGCGCACCGTGCGCTTTCAGCAGGCGGGTCACGGCGGCCGTATCGGTCACAATCCCCGTCACATTGGAGGCGGCTGAGAAACTGCCGATCACCAGATCACTGTCTTTGTTGTCGTGCAGCACCTGTTCCAGCATCGCCATGCAGGGGCCGCCAGCCTCTGCCTCGGGGATCTCGATAATCCGCGCTTTGGTTTCACGCCAGGGCAGGATGTTGGAGTGATGTTCATACGGCCCGATCAGCACAACCGGGTCATTTGCACGCTCAACGCCAAAAAGGGCGATCAAACGGTTGAGGCCCGCCGTCGCACCGGAGCCAGCAAAGATCACCGCATCGTCTTCGCCCGCGCCACAGACCCGGCCGATCTCGGCCCGCGCCTCATTGCGCAGACGGGTCATATGGGCGCCGGTAAAAGAGCTTTCGGTGTGGCTGTTGGCGTAGAACGGCAACACATGGTCCTGCACATAGGTTTCCACCTGCCGCAAGGCCCGACCGGACGCCACGTAGTCCGCGTAAGTCAAAGCCACATCACCATAAAGACCGGGGATCATGGCACCCTCGCCGATCACACCTTCCCAAAGGCTGCCATCTTGTTTGGCGGTTTCAACGGTTTGGCGGAACAGCGAGAGTGTCATGTACGGAGGCCCTTATTTGGGGTGGTCTTGTTGTCCCTCCAGCTTGAGCGAAAAGATCTGGGGAAACCTCACCTTTCTTTGCATGAAATCAGATGATATTGTGTCATTTGATCGATAATAGGGCATAACTATGGATCATATTGACAAACAACTCCTTGCCGCACTGCAACAGGACGGGTCGCTGTCGCAACGCGAACTGGCGGACCGTGTCGGCCTGTCGCAAAACGCCTGCTGGCGCCGTCTGAAGGCGCTCAACGAAAACGGGGTGCTGAAAGGCTCCACCGCGCGGATCGACCGGCAAAAACTGGGGCTGGACCTGGTGGTCTTTGTGCTGCTGCGCACCCGGCACCATTCCGCCAAATGGCTGGATGAATTCCGCCGCCATGTGCTGACGATCCCGGAAATCGTCGATTTCCACCGCATCAGCGGCGACTATGACTACCAGCTGAAAGTGGTGACCGAGGACATGGCCAGCTACGATGCTGTCTACCGCCGCCTGATCGAAGGCGTCGATCTCGACTCGGTCACCTCTTACTTCGCGATGGAAGCCATCGCCGAAGGCCGGCCGCTACCGCTATAGGGACAAACAAAGAAAAACCCGCCACAAGGGCGGGTTTTCCAAAAACGTCCGGTGGGTTTCGGCGAAGATTAGTTCTTCGCGTAGAATTCAACCACCAGGTTCGGTTCCATGATGACCGGATACGGCACGTCGGACAGGCCAGGGGCGCGTACGAAGGTTGCAGTCATTTTCGAGTGGTCCGCATCGATGTAATCCGGAACGTCACGCTCGGGCAGAGCAACCGCTTCCAGCAGCGCAGCCATCTGTTTGGAACGATCACGCACCTCAATCACGTCGCCTTCTTTAACGCGGTAGGAGGGGATGTTCACACGCTTGCCGTTCACCAGAACGTGGCCGTGGTTTACGAACTGACGGGCAGCGAACACGGTCGGTACAAACTTGGCGCGGTAAACAACAGCGTCCAGACGACGCTCCAGCAGACCGATCAGGTTTTCACCGGTGTCGCCTTTTACACGCTCGGCTTCGCCGTAGATGCGACGGAACTGCTTCTCGGTCAGGTCGCCGTAGTAGCCTTTCAGCTTCTGCTTGGCGCGCAGCTGGATACCGAAGTCGGACAGTTTGCCCTTACGACGCTGGCCGTGCTGGCCGGGGCCATATTCACGACGGTTTACCGGCGACTTGGGGCGACCCCAGATGTTTTCGCCCATGCGACGGTCAATTTTATACTTGGCAGACGTACGTTTAGTCACGGCTGATCTCCTTCTTAGAACGCTGCCCACATGGCAGCTATGAAGGGCGTTGTCCTCTTGTCTTGCGACATGACAGGAATCCCCTTGCGGGGGCCACCAACACCAATGAAGCCGCGCTTATACGCGGGCCCGCGCCAGAGTCAACGCGCAAAACCCATGATTTAAGGAAAAAGCCGGTTCTTCTTGGGCGAAATATCCCGGGGTTTGGGGCGGCGCCCCAATCCGGCCGGTTTCCACAGCGAAACGGCCGGATCAGGCCGCCTCATGCATCAAAATTGCCGCCTCAGACCGGCTGAGGTTGCGGCGAGCATAACCGCCATAGCTCTGCGGGTCCGCCTCGATCTCGGGGTAGCGCGCCAGCAGGCGCATCCGATCGGTGTCATCCAGCGAAGACAGCGCCGCATTGGACGGATGGAAGCTCTCGGTTTCGACGCCATTGGCCCAGAGGATCTGGTGGTCCGACAGCAGCAGGTGAATATAGGTCACCTCTTTCAATTGGCTGTCGATACGCACGCGATGGCCGTCGATCAGATCACTGGCCGCAATCAAAACCTCTGGCGTGTTGAACAGTGCGCGCGACACCTGGCCGCGCACCAACATCCGATGACTGGGCGAAACCAGCAACTCCTGGTCCGGGCGATGCACCCCCAAGGCACCCGCCGAAATGCGAATCGGGCGCAGGTGCGGCATGGCAAAGAGACGGGCCCCCGTCATCCGGCGCGACCCAACCCAGAGCACCTCTTGCGCCCCATTGTCCTTGGTCTGGACCAGATCACCTTCGCGCAGCTCCTGCACCAACCGGGCCCCTTTGGGCGTCTCGATTCGGGTGCCGGGGGTGAAACAGATCACGCCGCCGCTGCCTTCAGTCATATGGTTGTCCTGCATCGCATCCAGCGTGTGGTGCACAACCCACAGCTCTCGCCCCTTGGGGGGCTGCACGCCAAGGAACATCAACAGGGGCTGCGCCCCCTCACCAACTTCGATCATCGTCAAGGTGTAGGTCGCAGTGCCATCAGTCACCACGACATTGCTGTCCATGATCGGATCTTCGACGTCGATCCCTGCGACGTCGGTCCTGTTTTGCCGTGCGGCCCCAACCAACCGGCGCACCATGCGTGCTGCACTGCGCCGCAGATTGGCTTCGCCATCTGCTTGTTCCAGCCGCAAAAGTTCTTGTGGTCCGTCCACCCTCACCGCGTCGCCATGCCAGGACCAGGAGGTCCCCACATCCAGCGTATGCGTCGGGGCGGCTTCTATGCCGTCGACTTTTGTTTGCGACCAAGAGATGACGAACGTGCCTCCAAAGCCCGTTCCCATGCTCGTGTCCTGCCTCGTGAGAGTTTTTTATTATTGGGACCACACCTATCAGAAAGTATGTATCCTGCCTAGACCCGTCAAAATATTGACGGATCTTTTTCTGTTTAACTGTGGCTATTTGCACCTACCGCAACGGCAACGCGACCTGTGATTGCGCCTAGAAGTTCAGGTTCAGCCGTAGTGAGCCGACCATCTGGCCCTCACCCTGACCAACAAATTCTTCGCTCAGCCAGGTGACGCCGTAAAAGGCGCTGCTTTTCTCACCCTGCCAATGCACCCCTGCCCGCAGGCGTTTGCGGCTGTCGCTCAGCACATAACCACTGCCCGCCGGCAAGAAGACCGAATCCTCCACCTTGGCGATATCGCCCCCCACCACAAAGCTCATGCCTTCCTGGGGATTCTGGATGGTTCGGTAACGCTGGCCACTTACGGGGTCACGCACCTGCAATTCTCCGGTGCCAACGCGGCCAATGCTCAGATCTGCCCCGGCACGCAGCATGGTTTCTGCCCCCGCGCGCACTTCCACAAAGGGGCGCAGTTCAGAGGAGTCGCCGATGTTAAAGGTCCGGCCAAACTCGGCCACAGCGGTCGGGTGAATGCCGTCACCGATCTGACCTGCAAGCGTCGCATCCGAGGCACGGTCCACACCCAGCGCATCATGCAAGGCGTTCTGGAAATCACTCAGCCCCGTCATTGGGCCGGTTGCCACCAGATCCAGTCCCATCGCCATTTCCACCGACTTGCGCTGGTAATGGGTGTGCAGCCCGAAGGATAGGCTGCCCGCATAGGGGCGGTCCCCCGCGGCAGGGGCCACCAGATTGTCCGGCGCCATGATCTCGGCGTTCAGGCGGAATTCGAGGATATTGCCGAAATCTTCGGGCAATTCACCATCCCAATTGCGCGCCCAGACCCGGCTGGAGGCCACAGAGCCTGTGCGCCAGCGGTCCTGGCCATCGCCAAGGAAATCGTTCTGGATCAGACGGCCATAGCCGATGCGTTCACGCTCTCCCGCAGGGGCCTGCGTGGCGAGAACAGTAAGCCCGAGGGCGGCGAGACTCAAAAAACGGAGCATCCGTTCACCTTTCATAACGCCCCCCAGCGCACAATCTGCGTAGCGCAACTGCCGCGTGCAGGCCAGCGCTTTTCTATGCCGTTTCCGTCTTTCTGCGGTGGCGTTGCCAATGTGCCATTCAGTTCGACATCAAGCTGTTACATTACTTAACAGTAGGTTGGATTCGCTGTTGGTCACGCCTTTGACCTCCCGAATCTCTCGCAGAACGCGATCAAACTGCTGCAAAGTCTCGGCACGGATTTCAACCACAAGGTCCCAGGCCCCGTTGGTGGAGTAGATCATCGACACCTCAGGAATGGCCCGCAGCGTCCGGATCACCCCGCGGGACATCGAGCCCTGCAGCTCAACCATGGTGATCGCGCGCACCTGATCGTGGTGGTCAGCGTCGGTTTCAATCGTGAATCGTTTGATCCGCCCCTCTTGCACCAGCGCATCGATTCGGGTCTTCACCGTGGTGCGTGACACGCCGGTGGTATGGGACAATTCCGTAATTGACGCCCGTGCGTTATCCCGCAGCGCCGCAATCAAGCGTCGGTCCGTGGATGACAAATCGTTCATTCTGCGCCCTTCCTTCTGTCAATTTGCAAGATACACCGTCGTTTCGATAAATGAAACGGTCATTTTGCGCAATTTTGCCACTGCCACCAAACGCCCTGATCCGCAGACTTGGGACATTCCTCCCCTTTTCTAGACCAACAGGAGCAGACATGACCCTCACCTGCCAGATCATTGGTGCCCCCGTACAAACCGGGGCCTCGCAGCCCGGTTGCCTGATGGGCCCCGCCGCCTTCCGCACCGCTGGATTGCCGGACACCTTGACCGAGCTGGGCTGGCAGGTTGACGATCTGGGAGACGTGACCCTGCCGGATCTGGCGCCGGTCGCCCATGGCAACAAAGCTCTGAAAAACCTGGCCGAGATGATCGAATGGACCCGCCTGCTGTCCGCAGCGGCCTATGAGGCGGCCAAGACCTGCGACCGCCCGATCTTTATCGGGGGGGATCACTCGATGGCGGCGGGCACCGTCAGCGGCGTGGCAAAACATGCCGCCGAACAGGGCCGCCCGCTGTTTGTGTTGTGGCTGGATGCCCACCCCGACCTGCACACGCTGGACAGCACCACCTCAGGCAATCTGCACGGCACGCCTGTGGCCTATTACACTGGCCAGCCCGGTTTTGATCAGTTCCCGCCCGTGGCCGCTGCGGTGGATCCGAAAAACATCTGCATGATGGGCATCCGCTCGGTTGATCCAGCCGAACGTCAGCGTATCGCCGAGTTAGGGCTAACCGTGCACGACATGCGCTCCATTGATGAGCGCGGCATCGTCGGCCCGCTGGCCGAGTTTCTCACCAAGGTTCAGGCCGCCAACGGCATGCTGCATGTCAGCCTCGACGTCGATTTCCTTGACCCATCGATTGCCCCGGCGGTGGGCACCACCGTCCCCGGCGGTGCCACCTTCCGTGAGGCCCATCTGATCATGGAAATGCTGCATGACAGTGACCTTGTGACCTCGCTTGATCTGGTCGAGCTGAACCCCTTCCTGGATGAACGGGGCCGCACCGCCAAGTTGATGACAGACCTCACCGCCAGCCTGTTCGGCCGCCGCGTGCTGGATCGCATGACACGGAGCTACGCATGAACCCGCAGGCCCCCAGCGCGGTGGTCATGGTGCGCCCACATGCCTTCCACTCGAACCCTGAAACGCAGGGTGACAACGGGTTTCAGACCGCTGGCACCGTCGATGCTCAGCAGGCATTGGCCGAGTTCGACACCGCTGTTGCCCAGCTTCGTGCGGCGGGTGTGACGGTGCATGTTTTTGACGATCACGGTAACAGGGACACGCCCGACAGCGTGTTCCCGAACAACTGGTTTTCCACCCATGCCGGCGGCCATGTTGCGCTTTACCCGATGCATGCCGAAAACCGCCGCCGCGAACGGCGCAGCGATGTGATTGAACTGCTCAAGACCGACTACCGCGTGCAGGATGTGATTGACTACTCCGGGCTGGAACAGGACGGGCTGTCCTTGGAAGGCACCGGCGCGATGGTGCTCGATCACCTGCACCGGATCGCCTATGTGGCGCAGTCCAATCGGGCCGATCCGGTGCTGCTGGAGCGGTTCTGCACCCACTTCAATTACGAACCTATGGCCTTTGCCGCCGCAGATCCCGACGGGCTGCCGGTTTACCACACCAACGTCATGATGGGCATCGGCACAGACTACGCGCTGATCTGCCTCGACATGATCCAGGATCCCACCCGCCGCGCAGAAGTGGCCGCCCGTTTGGGCGAAACCCGCGAAGTCATCAATCTGACAGTAGATCAGGTGGCACATTTCGCGGGCAATGCGCTGGAGCTGACGGGGACTTCACGCCTCCTGGCGCTCTCGGCCCGGGCCTGGGACGCGCTGCGCTCTGACCAGAAAGCGGTCATTGAGCGCAGCGCCACCGCTTTGCCATTGAGCATCCCCACACTTGAAACTGCCGGTGGATCGGTCCGCTGCATGCTGGCCGGCATCCACCTAACCCCCCGTGAAAGGTTCGCCGCATGACGATTGCCCCTTCCGAGAAGGCCTTGGTGCCCTTCGTATCCGTTGAAAACATGATGAAACTGGTCAATGCCATGGGCGCTGAGGCCGTGCTGACCGAATTGGCCAGCTATATCGAGGCGGATTTCAAACGCTGGCCCGAGTTTGACAAAACCCCACGTGTCGCCAGCCACTCCACCGATGGTGTGATCGAGCTGATGCCGACGGCGGATGCAGACAACTACGGTTTCAAATACGTCAACGGTCACCCGAAGAACATGAAAGAGGGGTTTCAAACCGTGACCGCCTTTGGCGTGTTGTCCTCGGTGGCCAACGGTTACCCGATCCTTCTGACCGAAATGACCGTTCTGACCGCGCTTCGTACGGCGGCCACCTCGGCGCTGGTGGCCAAATATCTTGCACCCAAAGGCTCCAAAACGATGGCAATGATCGGCAACGGGGCGCAATGCGAATTTCAGGCGCTGGCGTTCAAGGCGATCTGCGGCATCGAGCACGTGCGCCTTTATGACATTGACCCCGCCGCAACCGAAAAGGCGGCACGCAACCTGGCCAACTCTGGCCTGACCGTTGTGTCCTGCAAAAGCGGTGAAGAGGCGATGGAGGGGGCGGAAATCATCACCACCTGCACCGCCGACAAGCAATATGCCACCATCCTGACCGACAACATGGTGGGCAGCGGTGTGCACATCAATGCCATCGGTGGCGACTGCCCGGGCAAGACGGAACTGCACAAGGACATCCTGCTGCGCTCCGAGATTTTTGTGGAATACCCGCCGCAGACCCGCATCGAGGGGGAAATCCAGCAGCTGGCCGATGATCACCCCGTGACGGAGCTGTGGCAAGTCATGCTGGGCGAGGCCGAGGGTCGCAAGGATCCGCGCCAGATCACCCTGTTTGACAGCGTTGGCTTTGCCATCGAGGATTTCAGCGCCCTGCGCTATGTCGCCGAGAAAATCAAAGGCACCGAATTCTTTGATATGCTGGACATGCTGGCGGACCCGGATGATCCGCGGGACCTGTTCGGGATGCTGCAGCGGGCGGGTTAAGCCGCCGCCTACGCAGAAGCGCCCACACAAAAGACCCGGACAAAAGAAAAGGCCCCGCGCGCAGCGGGGCCAGTTGCGGGGGTGCGGTTACAGCTCTGACGTCAGTTCCGCAATCGCCTTGGTCAAGACCTTCAGGTTCTCCTGCAACGCCAGATAGCCGTCGGTCTTGGAAATCGTTTTCTCACACATGTAGAGGCCGCGGTTGACCTCGATCTGGATCGAATGGCGGTTGTTGGCCGGATCGCCACTGCGCCGGACCAGTTCAAACCCCTTGTACGGATCGTTCAGCGACACCGAATAGCCGCAGGCCTGCAAGGTTTCGATCACGCAAGTGGTCAGGCGTGGATCACAGGTGGTGCCATCGCGATCGCCAATCACAAAATCCGGACGCCGAACGGCCCCGTCTTCGGTGGTGTGATCGCCGTGGCTGGCCATCGAATGGCAGTCCACATGCACCACCTTGCCATGCGCGGCATAGGCGCGATCCAGCTCGCCTTGCAGCGCGGCATGATAGGGACGCCAGCAGGTGTTCAGCCGCTTTTCCACCTCTGCAACAGTGAGTTTGCGGTCATAGACCGCGCCCAGCGCTTTGACATTTTTCCAGATCAACCCGATGCCCCGCGCCTTGGTCTTGTGGGTCGGGTTCACCGGATGCGGCCAGACCCCGTCAAACATGGTGACGTCGAGGTCGTCTTCGTTCCGGTTCGGGTCAATGTAACAGCGCGGGAACAACGCGTGGACCAGAGTGGCCCCATGATCGGGAACATGGCTGAACAGCTCTTCGATATGGGCATCTTCGGATCGGCGCAGGGTCATCCGGTCCATCACGTGGTTAAAATCCTCTGGATAGATCGAGCCGGAATGTGGGCTGTCAAAGACCAAAGGAAGGGCATCGCCCAAGGGGCGGTTGATCACAACAAGGTTCGACATAAACAGGGTTACTCTTTCCAGTTATGGCAGGACACCAGACGGTCCGCGCCGAAGGTTTCCAGCTGCGGACGATCCGCGTTGCAGGCCGCCGTTGCAACAGGGCAGCGCGGGTGGAAATGGCACCCCTGAGGCGGATCCAAGGGGGATGGGATCTCGCCCTTGACGGGGGTGAATTCGCGGTGACGCTGATCCAGACGCGGTGCCTCAGACAGCAGCGCCTGCGTGTAGGGGTGTTTCGGACTGTCGAAGATTTCCTCGGTGCCGGCACTTTCAACCAAGCGGCCCAAGTACATGATGGCAACACGATCCGCGATGTGTTCCACGACCGAGAGGTCGTGACTGATAAAGAGGTAGGTCAGATCCAGCTCTTCGCGCAGATCCATGAAAAGATTAATCACCTGCGCCTGAATGGAAACATCCAGTGCCGCGATGGCCTCATCACAGACCAGAAACTTCGGCTTCACCGCCAGTGCACGGGCAATCCCGATCCGCTGACGCTGCCCGCCTGAGAACTGGTGCGGATAGCGCCGTTTCAGACTGGGATCGAGGCCCACTTTGGTCATGATTTCATCAACATAATCGGACTGTTCCGCCTTGCTGACCAGCCCATGGACCAGTGGCGCTTCGCCAATGATATCCTCCACCCGCATGCGCTGATTGAGCGAGGCAAACGGATCCTGAAAAATCATCTGGATCGCCAGCGTTGCCGCGCGCTTTTCCTCGGGCGACATGGTGGCGATGTCCTTGCCCTCATAAAACACCTGCCCTTCCGTGGCGGGGTGGATGCCTGCAACAACACGGCCAAGGGTGGATTTGCCACAGCCGGATTCCCCGACCAGACCAACCACCTCGCCCTTGTGAATAGACAAGTTCACGGTATCGACCGCATGTACGGTCTCTTCACGGATGTTCGACCCAAGCCGCGCTGCGATTTTGCCGGCAAGGTCCAACCGCTTGGTGAAGCGTTTTGAAACATTGTGGATTTCAAGAATGGGAGTCGTCATATCATGCGCCCTCCAGATGGGGATGGTGGCAACGGAAGGCGCGGCTCTGATCCTGACTTAGCTCTGGGCGGGCGTCGCAGGCCGCATCGGCCCGTGGACATCGGGCAGCAAAGGCACAGCCCGAGGGCAACGCCAGCATATTCGGGGTCATCCCGTCGATCTGGTTCAGCCGGTGACCGCGCCGGTTCGACGAGGGCACCGACCCCAGAAGCCCAACCGTATAAGGATGCAATGGTCGGTCGATGACGTCATCAATGCCGCCCTGCTCAACCACACGGCCGGCGTACATCACCGAGATATGATCAGCCAATCCAGCCACCACCGCGAGGTCATGGGTGATCCAGATCATCGAGGTGCCTGTGGTTTTGCAGAGCTTCTGCGCCTCATGGATGATCTGGCTCTGGATGGTTACATCCAGCGCTGTGGTCGGCTCATCCGCGATGATCAGATCGGGTTCATTCAGGAACGCAATGGCAATCGCCACCCGTTGCCGCATGCCGCCAGACAGCTGGTGCGGATAGGCTTTCAACCGTTCCTCTGGCGAGGGGATGCCCACCATGCCCAGCGCATCGCGGGCGCGGGTCCAGGCCTCGGCTTTGGAAACCTTGCGATGGGCCGCGATGGCCTCGATCATCTGGGTGTCGATGCGCAGAACCGGGTTCAGCGTCATCATCGGATCCTGAAAAATCATCGCGATCTTGTTGCCGCGCAGCTTGCGCAGCTGATCTTCGGGTGCGTTGGCGATCTCTTGCCCGTTGAACTTGATCGAGCCTTCGACAATGCGGCCCGGTTTGTCGATCAGGCCTAGGATGGAGAAGCCGGTGATGGATTTGCCGGATCCCGACTCGCCCACCAGCCCCATGACCTCTCCCTTCCCAACCGAGAAGTCGACGCCATCGACAGCTTTCACCACACCGTCACGGGTAAAGAAATGTGTCCGCAGCCCGGACACTTGTAAGGTCTGTGTCATTTCTTGAGCCTCGGGTTGAGGATGTCACGCAGGTGGTCACCCACCAGATTGATGGAAACCACGGTCAACAACAGCGCCATGCCTGGGAAGACCGAGATCCAGTAGCGGCCCGACATCATGTACTCGAACCCGTTGGAAATCAGCACGCCCAGCGACGGCTCGGTCTGTGGTAGCCCCACTCCCAGGAAGCTGAGCGTTGCTTCCAGCGAAATGGCATGGGCGGTCTGCACAGTGCCCACCACGATCAGCGGCGCCAGACAGTTCGGCAGAATGTGGCGGAACACAATCCGGCGATGGCTGAGGCCAAGGCAGGACGCCGCTTCAACGTATTCTTTACGTCGTTCCACCAGTGCTGAGCCACGCACGGTCCGTGCGTAATAGGCCCATTGTGCCACCACGAGGGCGAGGATGATCTTGTCAATGCCCTTGCCCAGAATGGCCACCAGCATCAGTGCGACCAGTGCAGCCGGGAAGCTCAGCTGCAGGTCCACGACCCGCATGATGAAGGTCTCTACCCGGCCACCGGCATAGGCCGCCAAAAGGCCCACTACCATGCCAACAGCCAAGGCAATCACACCAGAGGTCACCCCAACAGAAAGCGAGATCCGCAGCCCATAGAGAATGGCGGAATACAGATCGCGCCCTGCCCCGTCGGAGCCAAGGATCATGGTGTAGCCCGCAAAGGCCTCGGACCCCGGGGCCAGACGGCCATCCAGAATATCGACCTCAGCCAGATTGTAGGGGTTTTGCGGGGTGATCCACGGGGCGAAGAGCGCCAGCGCAATGATGACCACCAGCCCAACAAAGGCCACTGTGGCAATCTTGCTTTCGAAGAACTCGCCGGCGAAGCGGCGGAATGGGGTTTCCACCTTCACGGTTTTTGCAGTGGTCTTGCTCATGCGCCCTGATCCTGCAGACGGACCCTCGGATCGAGGATCGAATAGATGATGTCGACCACCAGATTGATCACTACGAACAGCAGAACGATGATCATCAGGTAGGCAACGACGATGGGGCGGTCCAACTGGATGATCGCGTCAATCAACAGCTTGCCCATGCCCGGCCAGGCAAAGATCGACTCGGTCACTACCGAGAAGGCGATCAGGCTGCCAAACTCCAGCCCCATAACGGTCACAACGGGGATCATGATGTTCTTCATCACATGCACCAGGATGATCCGGCGGGTGGAAAGGCCTTTGGCGCGGGCGAATTTCACATAGTCCTGCCCCATCGCTTCACGCACACCGGCGCGCGTCAGACGAATGGCAAGGGAGATTTTCAGCAGCGCCAGATTGAGGGCTGGCATGAAGATATGGGACAGCCCGTCCAAGGTGACCAGCGAGGTCTCAAACCCAAGGAAAGTGCCGATGTCGCCCCGCCCGGTTGAGGGCAGCCAGCCCAGCACCACAGCGAAGAGCATGATCAGCATCAGCCCCACCCAGAACGACGGCAGCGAAAACCCAAGGATCGAGCCGGCCATGATGCCTTTGGAAAACTTGCTATCCGGATAAAGCCCGGCAAACAGCCCCAGCGGAATGCCGATCACAATGGCCAGAAACAGCGCGGTGAAGGCCAGTTCCAGTGTTGCCGGCATATGGTGCAGGATCAGTTTCAGCGCCGGTTCGCCAAAAACAAAGCTGCGGCCAAAGTCGCCCTGGGCCACACCCTGGAGGAATTTCAGATATTGTTCGTGGATCGGCAAATGCAAACCCAGTCGTTCGATCGCGGCCTGAATATCGGCTTGGTCGGCATCAGGGCTGACCAGCATGTCAACCGGATCACCGACGACATTGACGCCGAAGAACACGATCACCGACATCAGGAACACCACAATCATCGCCTGCATGAGGCGGCGAATGATGAACACAGTCATGGGGGAAGGCCCTCCTGGGGCAGGGTTGGGTGCAGGGGCGACGCAGCGCCGCCCCCGTTCGTAAGTGTTTGTTATTCTTTGATGATGCCGGTGGCGAGTGTGTACTCGTCAGTCCGGGCGATATACTTCAGACCCTTACGTGCCGCCCAGGTGTTCACCTGGAAATGGGTCGGAATGATCGCAACATCGCCGATGGCCATTTCGGTGGCTTTTGCCAGCAGGTCCTGACGTTTGGCATCATCCACGGTGCGCAGCGCTTCTTCGATGATGGCATCGATTTCGGCGTTGGAGTGACGGCCACGGTTGGACGAGCCGAACCCCTGGTCCTTGTCGTAGGTGTGGATCAGCGATTTCAACGGCGAAGAGGCTTCACCCGAACCAGCGCCCCAGCCGACAAGAATGAACGAGAACTCGGGCAGCGAGCCTTCGCCACCTTTGGACGCACGTTTGAAGTAGACCGAGCGCGGCATGGTCTCAACAGCGGTTTCAATGCCAATGCGGCTCAGCATCTGGCCAATCGCCTCGAGGATTTTGGCGTCGTTGATGTAGCGGTCGTTCGGCCCGTGGATGGTCATCTTGAAACCATCGCCATAGCCTGCCTCTGCCAGCAGTGCCTTGGCCGCTTTGGGGTCATAGCCAACCACGTCCAGCTTGTCCGACACGCCGAAGAAACCGTCGGGCAGCAGCTGACCGGCAGGGATGGCCACACCTTCCATCACACGCTCAACAATGGCGTCGCGGTGAATCGCCATCGAGATCGCCTGACGCACCCGTTTGTCCATCAACGGGTTCTTGATCGGGCTGTCGTCTTTGGCAGTGATGTGGGGCGAGTTTTCGCGGAACTGGTCCATATGCAGGTAGATCACGCGGTTTGACGGCCCCTGCGACAGGGTGATGTCATCCTTGCCACCCAGCATCGCAATATCGGTGGTCGGGACGCCGGTGATCATGTCCACGTCGCCCGCCAGCAGAGCTGCCACACGGGACGGGCCCGCCTTGATCGGGCGGTACTCCACCTCGGACCAGATCGCTTTGTCCCCCCAGTAGTCGTCGTTGCGTACAAAGGTGATGGCTTCACCCGGCTTGTAGCTAGAGAATTTGAACGGGCCGGTGCCCACTGCCGCTTCGCCGCTGTTGAAGGCTTCGGTTGTGGCACCACAGCCAACAGAGTCGGAAATCATCGGCACAACGGAAACGTCGTTGGCCATCAGCGGATAAGGCGCCCCGGTTTTGATGTGAACGGTGTAATCGTCAACCTTCACCATGGTTTTGCCTTTGGTGTAAGTGCCATAGCCAGAGGGCGAGTTCGGCACATCCGGCGCCCGCTCCCAGGAACAGACAACATCGTCAGCGTTGAAATCGGTGCCGTCATGGAATTTCACACCCTGACGCAGTTTGAATTCCCAGGTCAGATCATCCACCGGCGCCCAGCTTTCGGCCAGACTGGGGGCCAGGCGCTGGCGTTCATCTTGTTTGATCAGGCGATCGAACAAATGGACCGACATGGCGTTGTTCGGGCCAAGGTTGTGGAAATGCGGGTCGAGCGAAGTGGGCTCCGACGCCAGACCAATGGTGATTTTCTCTGCCATTGCCGGTGCGCCCGAGATCAATGCGGTCGCGGCGACTGCGCCGAGGATCGCAATTCTCTTAGTCATGTTGAACTCCCTGTGTGTTTGGGCAACGCCGCCCCCTCCGGCGGGTGCTGCCAAGTGGGAAAAGAATATGATGAGAGAAACGTATCGCAATCGCAAAGGCTATGCATTTTTGGTATAGGTCAATTCTGCCCCCCCGGATGGCGCGCGGGGGATTGGAGGATAGAAGATGGCCCAAATGAAAGAGAATCGGCACAGGATACGGGAGTTCGAGGCGTTGCGGGCGGTCATCACCACCGGCACGACCATCGGCGCAGCACGGCGTCTTGGCGTGTCCCAACCCGCGATCAGCCGATCGCTCAGCCAGTTGGAGGACCGGCTGGGACGGTCGCTTTTCCTGCGCACTTCGGGTCGGATCGAACCCACTGCCGAAGCGCTACGCCTCAACGCTACGCTGGATCCGCTCTTTGAAACCCTAAGCCGCATTGATGGCAAAGACTGGGCCAAACCTGAAAATGAAACGCTCAGCCTTGCGGTGCCGCCTTCGATGGCCCACAGCTTTGTACTGCCGCGTTTGCCCAGCTACCTGAAACAGGATCCGACCCGTCGGATAAAGCTGGAAATTCAGCCTACAGAACAAATCGTTGCGGGGATCGTTGACCTTAGCTTCGACCTAGGCCTGACCTCGGCCATGATCCAGCGCGAAGGGGTGAAGCTTGCGCCTTGGCGGCGGTCTCAGATCGTTTGCGTCCTGCCTGAAAACCACCCGCTTTGCGAGAAAGACAAAATAGAGGTTCAGGATCTGGACGGGGTCGATATGGTCGAATTTGTTCGCCGCCTTGGGACCCGCGCATTGACCGAACAGTATTTTGCCCGTGCCGGCGTAAAGCCCAACATCATCGCCGAATGCGCCACCAATATGGCAGCTCTGGAACTGGCCCGTGCGGGCATCGGTGTCACCGTGATGAACCCCTTCCCGCTGCTCACCGGCAAAGACCACCGCGATGGAATCGTGATCCGCCCCTTTGAGGTTCATATCGAATACCGCACCTCCTTTGTGCTGCCCACCAATCACCCCCCTTCCGCCCAGGCCCGCGCCTTTATGCGCCACCTCAAGTTGACCACCCCGGCGGATGATTTCTCGGAGTCCATGTAAGTTATGTCCCCCACCCCCCGCAGCGCGGCAGATATTCTGTCACGGCTGGTCCAGTTTGACACCGTCAGCCATCGCTCCAACCTGCCGCTCCTGGACTGGGTGGAAACCTATCTAGCGGAGCACGGCATCACCGGCCGACGGATCTATGACGCGACCGGGAAGAAGGCCAATCTGATCGTCACCATCGGCCCAGAGGATACGCCAGGGTATGTTTTGTCAGGACACGTGGACGTTGTGCCAGTTTCGGGCCAGAACTGGACAGTGGACCCTTTTGGCGGCGCGATTGAGGACGGCAAGGTCTGGGGCCGTGGCACCTCGGACATGAAGGGGTTTGTCGCCTGTGTGCTGGCCGCAGTGCCCAAAATGCTGGCCCATTCCTTGGCCAAACCTCTGCATCTGATCTTCTCCCACGATGAGGAAATCGGCTGCGTTGGTGTGCGTTCCGCGATTGCCGATCTTGACCAATGGCCGGTGAAGCCGCTGGGCTGTTTTGTGGGGGAGCCCACCAATATGGCGGTGATCCTGGGCCACAAGGGCAAACGGGCAGAGCGGGTTCATTTCACCGGCCTCTCTGCCCATTCCTCTTTGGCCCCCACGGCCGTCAATGCGGTGGAATATGCGGCGCGGCTTGCGGTGTTCATTGCCGATCTCGGCCGTAACCTGGCCGAAGGCACGGCACAGGATCCGCTCTATGATGTGACCCACACCACCGCACATGTGGGCGTCCTAAACGGCGGTCGGCAGGTCAATATCGTCCCCGACACCGCATATCTGGACTTTGAGTTCCGCACCATTTGCAGCGACAACACCGCGGCCTTGGTCGATCAGGTCCGTCGTTACGCTCACGACGTGCTGGAACCTCAAATGCAGGCGGTGGATCCCGATGCGACGATCCGGTTCGAAACCCTCAGCGACACCCCCGGTGTGGACACCCCGCCCGAGGCCCCGATGGCGGCTCTCGCCAAATCCATTGCGCAACGGAATGACCACGCCAAAGTGGCCTTCGCCACCGAAGGCGGACTGTTCCAAAGCATCGGCATCCCGACCGTAATCCTAGGCCCCGGGGACATCGACCGGGCGCACAAGGCGGACGAATTCATAACATTGCGAGAACTCGACAGCTGCATGGCTGCGCTCTCCAACCTGATTGAGACCTGCCGCACCTGATCCGGTGCCGGCCAATTTGATAAGCCGAGGGAGCCAGCATGGACATCAGCGCCATTCCAAATGAATACCCTATCGATCTGATCGGGCCGGACATCACCCCTTATGCCGCCGGCAACACCGGTATTCCCTATGTCTGGCAGTTCGATTCCGGCCAGCCCGGCCCGCATGCCATGGTCACTGCCATTGTACATGGCAATGAACCCTGCGGCGCGGTGGCGTTGGATTGGCTGCTGCAAAACGGGGTACGCCCCAGCACGGGCAAGATGACCCTCGCCTTTATGAATGTGGCGGCCTACCAGGCGTTTGACCCCGACAATCCCAACGCCAGCCGCTGGGTCGAGGAAGACATGAACCGTGTCTGGGCCACGGAAGTTCTGGAGGGGGACCGCGAGTCGATCGAATTGCGACGTGCACGTCAGGTGCGACCGGTGCTGGCCGATGTGGATTACCTCTTCGACATTCACTCCATGACCCACACCGCCCCACCGGTGCTGCTGTCCGGCCGTCACGCCAAGGGCCGCGATCTTGCCGGCCTCATCGGTACGCCGGATAAGGTGATCGCAGATCAGGGCCATGCCTCCGGTAAACGCCTGCGCGACTACGGTACATTTGACGATCCGTCACAAAAACAATCCGCCGTTTTGATCGAGTGCGGCCAGCATTGGGAAGCCTCCGCCGGGTCGCTGGCGATCTATTCCACCGCACGGTTCCTCTGCGGTTTGGGGGTCTGCGATCCCGTGCTGCTAGAGCAGCTGGAAGGCGAGTGCGCTCCGCAGGTACAGTTTGAAGTGACCGATGTGGTCACTGTTGCAACCGAAGCGTTCCGCTTTGCCGAACCCTTTTTCGGGGGGGAAGTGATCGCCAAGGCCGGGACCTTGCTGGCGCGCGATGGAGACCGCGAAATTACCACCCCCTATGACGATTGCATGTTGGTGATGCCTACAAAACGGCTGTGGCCCGGCTTGACCGCCGTGCGTCTGGCCCGCAGGATCAGCACCGCTAATTAAAACCCGCCGCTCCCGTTTTGTGTGACGGCTTTGGGCGGCTCTGATTTCGCAGAACCGTTCAACACAAGATCCGACACTCAATTTTTATGTTTCTAAGTCAATATCTTGCGCGTCTTTCTCAGGCCTGATCGAAACTTTCCCCGACGGAAACCCAACCGCCCCCCGTTTCACCTCCCAATGCGATGCACGCTTTAGCCAGTGCTCCAAAACGGGAGGAATCCATGTCACGCCTGTACCCTTTGTTCGCCACCGCCGGCCTCTGTGCGGTCACCTTGGCCACCCCACCCTGGGCGGAAGACGCGCCACCACCGGTTGATCAGTTCGCGCTCAACGCTCTGGTGTTGTCGGGACAGTCAGAAGACGCCTTTCTGCAGGCGTTTGAAGCCGGAGACGAACTCACCGAGTTCTCCTTTGACGCGAACCGCGGTGTGGGTGCCAACGTTGGTGAAGGCCACCGTTTTGCCCGTGTCCCCCGGGCGGATCTGGCAGGATACGGCGAATGGGCGCAGCATTTTCCCACACGTGAAGGCGGGCCAAATGCCACCAGCTGCATCGCTTGCCATGCGGCCCCCGCCCCCAATGGCGCCGGAGATGTGGCAATGAATGTGGTGGTGGATCCCGGCCATACAGGTGACCCCGCGCTGTTTCTGGAACGCAATACCCCTGCGCTTTTTGCGCTTGGCATCCCGCAACGTCTGGCCGAGGAGATGACACTGGAGCTGGCCACCCAGCGTCTTTCCACCGAGGCCGAGGCCT
Organism: Thalassobius sp. MITS945101; assembly: GCF_047123305.1. GTDB lineage: Bacteria > Pseudomonadota > Alphaproteobacteria > Rhodobacterales > Rhodobacteraceae > Thalassobius. Next base: position 1,444,055 of record NZ_CP138918.1, on the reverse strand, counting down.
GCGCCAAAGGCATCGCCACCACAGCCCTGAACGCCAAGGGGGTGGCCTTCGGCTCCCTTACTCTGCATCGCCGCGCGGAAAACCCCTGCAAGCTGCAGCCAGACAGCAGCCAGCTGTCAGGGATAGACGCCGATCTGATCGTGAAACCCTTTGGCTGGAAGGGCAGCCATGCCTCGTTGCGTGGGTTCACCCGCGATGCGGCCCATAACGAATTGGGGATGCAGGCGGTTGAGCTGGTCGGCGATCAGGACGGCGACTTTGATGGCGTCACGGATGAACTGACGGTGGGCGACCTGACCGCCCTGACGATCTACATGGCAGCACTGGAGCGGCCTGTGAGCACGATTGAACTGGCCAATCTGGGCCTGCAAGAGATGTCCGAGGCCCAGCGCCGTCGGATCACGCGGGGCGAGGTGCTGTTTGCGCTCACCGACTGTAGCAGCTGCCACATCCCGCAGATGACCCTCAACGACCCCACCTTTTCAGAACCCAGCCGTGTGACAGGATATGTTGACGCCACGCTGCCCTCCGGCGCGGATCCGGCCGCTTTGGGTCTGACTGGTGACAGCGCCATTCATGTGGATCTGACCCAGGACCAGCCGAACAACCAAATCAAACTGGCCAATGGCGCGACCCATCACCTTGGCGCGGTGGAGCGGCGCAACGGTCAAGCCATTGCGCGCTGGTTCACCGATTTCAAACGTCACGATATGGGGGCGGCACTGGCCGATCCTGCCGATCCGACAGGCCTTGGGGCGGCAACTTTTATGACCCGCTCTCTGGCTGGGGTCGGCTCCACCGGCCCGTGGCTGCACGACGGGCGTGCCACCACTTTGGACGAGGCGATCCGTCTACACGGTGGGGCCGCCGCGGACAGCCGCAGTCAGTACCTCAACCTGTCTCAACAGGCACAGCAGGCCATCGTCGCCTTCCTTGAAGCGCAGGTAATCTACACCTCCGGCGAGGAGGACCACTGAGCCACCCCGCGCCCCATTCCCAAATCCGAAGCGGCCGCCTGTACCGCTTCGGCAACCTGCCCCAGCTGCTTGGTCAGCGGGTTGGTCCGGCGCCAGATCATCCCGATCTGGCGTTTGGGCTGCGGCGCAGGGAAGCGTCCCACGGCCACATTGGCGGAACGGGTCTCAACCGGCACGGCCATTTCAGGAATGAGGGTCACACCAATCCCCGCCCCCACCATCTGCACCAACGTTGACAGCGAACTGCCGTCCAGCAACTCTCGCGGGGCAGAGGCGCTGATTGCGCAGAAGGACAGCGCTTGATCACGGAAACAGTGCCCCTCCTCCAACAGCAGCAGCCGCATTTCGCGCAGACGCTCCGGCCCTGGCACCGGCTTGCCCGCATCCACTTCGGGCCGGACCAGCACAAAGTCCTCTTCAAACAGCGGCACTTCGGTGAAAGCGTTTTCAGAAAGCGGCAAAGCCACAATGGCCGTGTCCAGACTGCCCTCCTTCAGTTCCTGAATCAGCTTCGGCGTCACGGTTTCGCGCAAACGCAAGTCAATCTCGGGATGGTCGCGCGACAGGTTCTCGACCACTTTCGGCAACAGATAGGGCGCAATGGTCGGGATCACCCCGATCCGCAACCGGCCTACCAAACGATCCTGCGATGCGCGCGCCAGCTCGCCCAGTTCATCCACAGACCGCAGGATATGCTGCACCCGTCCGGCAAATTCTTCACCGAAGTGCGTCAGCCGCACCTGACGCGCCCCACGTTCGAACAGTTTTGCCCCCAACGTCTCTTCCAACTCTTTGATCTGCACAGACAAGGCAGGCTGTGACACGGCGCAGGCATCGGCGGCCTGACCAAAATGGGACAGCCGCGCGAGAGCTTCAAAATAGCGAAGCTGGCGGAGGGTAATGTTCATCATAACCTGAGATTATCGCAGCAATCGGAAAATGCAATTTTTTCCAATTGAGATTCTGCCCTAGCTTACTCCCAGAGAAAGGCGCGGGCTGTCCAATCGGCCCGCGCCCGCCAGACAGCACCAAAATTTAGAACAAGCTATTCCAGCGAAGGAGAGAGACATGGACGGCAATGACGTCAAACCCACCGGTTGCCCGGTGATGCATGGGGCCGCAAGCCTCAACACCCGTTCAAACCGCGATTGGTGGCCAAACCAGCTGAACCTGAAGATCCTGCACCAGCATGGCGCGGGTGAGGATCCGATGGGCGCTGATTTCAACTATGCCGAGGCGTTTAAATCGCTGGACCTCAAGGCGGTGAAAGAAGACCTCTATGCGCTGATGACCGACAGCCAGGATTGGTGGCCTGCGGATTACGGCCACTATGGCGGGTTGTTCATCCGTATGGCGTGGCACAGCGCCGGCACCTACCGGACCGCTGACGGGCGCGGTGGCGGAAACACCGGCAACCAGCGTTTTGCCCCGCTCAACAGCTGGCCGGACAACGGCAACCTCGACAAGGCGCGGCGTCTGCTGTGGCCGATCAAACAGAAATACGGCAATGCGCTCAGCTGGGCGGACCTCTATATCCTCGCAGGCAACTGTGCGCTGGAATCGATGGGGTTCAAGACCTTCGGCTTCGGCGGCGGCCGGGCCGACATCTGGTCCCCCGAAGAGGACATCTACTGGGGTGCCGAAACCGAATGGCTGGCGACCTCGGACAATCCTAACAGCCGTTACTCGGGCGACCGGGAAATGGACAACCCGCTGGCCGCGGTGCAGATGGGCCTGATCTATGTGAACCCCGAAGGGCCTGACGGAAACCCTGATCCTGTGGCCTCGGGCCTGGATGTGCGTGACACCTTTGGCCGAATGGGCATGAATGATGAGGAAACCGTGGCGCTGGTTGCCGGTGGCCACACCTTCGGCAAGGCCCACGGTGCCGGTGACCCGGACCTTGTTGGCCCCGACCCCGAAGGCGCCCCGGCAGAGGCGATGGGCCTTGGTTGGATCAACGACCTCGGCACCGGCAAAGGTGTGCACACCACCACCTCCGGCATCGAAGGCGCGTGGAAGCCGAACCCGACCCAGTGGGACAACGGCTATTTCGACATGTTGTTCGGCTATGAATGGGAACTGGGCAAAAGCCCCGCCGGTGCGCAACAGTGGCACGCCAAAGACTGCGCGCCTGAACATATGATCCCCGACGCGCACGACCCGTCGAAATCCTATCCCCCCATGATGACCACAGCGGACCTGTCACTGCGGATGGATCCGATTTATGAGCCCATCGCACGTCGGTTCCATGAAAATCCGGATCAGTTTGCAGATGCCTTTGCCCGCGCTTGGTTCAAACTGACCCACCGCGACATGGGTCCGCGCAGCCGGTATCTTGGCGGCGAAGTCCCCAGCGAAGAGCTGATCTGGCAGGATCCTATTCCGGCCTCCAACAGCGACATCAATGACGCCGATGTCACCGCGCTGAAAGCCGCCGTCATGGCCTCGGGCCACAGCATTGCGGAACTGGTCAAGGTGGCCTGGGCCTCGGCCTCAACCTACCGTGGCTCGGATATGCGGGGTGGGGCCAATGGCGCCCGCATCCGGTTGGCGCCACAGAAGGACTGGGCCGTCAATGAACCCGACATGCTGGCCAAAGTGCTGGACACTCTGGAAAGCATCCAAGCAGATTTCGCCAAGCCGGTGTCGATGGCCGATCTGATTGTGATTGCCGGCAACGCCGCGGTGGAAGCCGCTGCCAAGGCTGCTGGTGAAGATTTGACGCTGAGCTTCACCGCAGGTCGTGGCGACGCGACGCAGGATCAGACCGATGTCGATAATTGGGACATGATGGAGCCCTTGGCCGATGGGTTCCGCAACTACACCAAAGGTGGTTACGCCAACTCCGCAGAGCTGCTGGTCGACCGTGCCCAGCTCTTGGGTCTGACCGCGCCAGAGATGACCGTGCTGATCGGCGGCCTGCGGGTTCTGGGAGCGAACCACGGCGACAATACGCAAGGCGTCTTCACCGATCGCCCCGGCGTGCTGAGCCAGGATTTCTTCACCAATATCCTCGACATGGGGACGCTGTGGACACCGACCGACACGCCGGGGGCCTATGAGGGCCGCGACCGGGCAACGGGGGCTGCGAAATATACGGCCTCTGCGGTGGATCTGGCCTTCGGCTCGAACTCGCAACTGCGGGCCTTGGCAGAATCCTATGCGCAGGATGATGCGGCCAGCCGTTTTGTCTGCGACTTCGCCAGCGCCTGGACCAAGGTGATGATGGCGGACCGCTTCGACCTGACTTAACGCCTCTTGCACAAACGATAGGGGCGCGACCAGATCGGCCGCGCCCCTTTCAATGATCCTCTAAATACTCAACTCCGGCCGATCACATCCCACGCTTGCGCTGTGCATCTCGCAACAGCGCGGCCAACCGGTAAAACCCATGCGCCATTTTGGTGAACGGCGTCAGCAGGAAAAAACTCAGCACCGCCCCCAGATGGATCGCCAGCAGCGCTGGCATCAGAGCAGTGCCACCCGCACAATATAGCGCCAGCCCAGAAAATCCTGTGAAGCCCAGCAAGGCGATAAACCCGATCTCACCACCCCAGGCCTGTACGTCACCCAGTTCACGGTCCGATTTCAGCTTCAGCACCACCATCGCGATGCAGCCCAGCGTCAGCAAGACACCCCCGGAAACACCCAACAGTTTGGGCAGTGAAAACAACGGGTAAGGCGCAGGCATGTTCAACAGGAAATGCATCATTGTCCCCGCCGAGGTTGCCGCGAAACACAACAGGAACCCATACATCACCGCATGATGCACATGGCGCCGGGCGTGACTAAAACGGTCCTCATCTTCAAAATTGCAGCCGTCTCCATGCCCCGCCGCCAGATCCTGCATCTTGGCCGCGCGGGTGAAGGCCATCCGGACATCGCCAAAGGTCAACATCTTGCCCCCGACAGAGGCCCAATACCGTCGCAGCGACACCGCCAGGCTGACCAGCGGCAGCAGGAAGGCAGGCACAAAGATCGCCACCATCGCATTGTGCGACAACACCGCATAGACCCCCTCGCCCCCGGCTGATCCAAGCGCCTTGATCGCCCAGAACACCAGCGCAAACCCAATGACCAGCGCCAGCGCAATCGCTCCGCCTTGGGTGTGGAACCGACGTGCGAAGGGCTGCGGCCAGGCGAAGGCCTCCCAGCTGTCCCGGCGCACTTCGGCCAGGGCCTTGGGCAGGTTCAGATCAAACTCATGCGGCGCGGTATACTGACAGGCATAGTAACAACCGCGACAATTGTGGCAGAGGTTGGCCAGCTGGGTGATGTCCCCTGCGCCAAAGGCGCGTTCGGCGTTGAGCGAGGGAAAGACCGAGCAATAGCCCTCGCAGTAACGGCAGGCGTTGCAGATCTCTGCCTGACGGCGGGCTTCCTGAATGAGGTCAGGATTTACGGTGTTCATTTCATTGGGCATAGGCTGCGGCCTCCCGTCCTGCGATGCGACCAAACACGGTCCCGATGGTCATGCCGAACCCGGCCAGATAGCCTTGCCCCAGAATGGAGCCAGCCATGGTTTCGCCCGCCGCCCAGAGGTTCTGGATTTTGCCTGTGGCGGTTGAACATTGCGCGTTATCGTCCACCTTCAGCCCCAAATAGGTGAAGGTCACGCCGGTGCGCAGGGAATAGCCGTAAAACGGCGGCTCGGTGATTGGGCGGGCCCAGTTGGTCTTGGCCGGTTCAATACCTCTGGTCGCCACCCCGTCCAGTTCGGTCGGATGAAAATTCGAGGTGTCACCGCAACCCGCATTGAAGGCCTCGACGGTGTCGCACAGTTTTTCCGGTGGCAGGTCCATCATCTCGGCCAGCTCTTCCAGAGTGTCGGCTTTTAGCGGTGGGAAAACCGAGGGCATGAAGAGGTTCAGCGATTTGGCGTCGATGATGACATACCCCACCTGATCGGGCTGCGCCGCCACCAGTCGGCCCCAGATCGCATAGCGTTTGGGCCAGACATCTTCGCCCTCATCATAGAAACGGTCAGCGTTTTTGTTCACCACAATGGAAAAAGGCACACAGTCCAGCCGGGTCACGATGCCGCCGTCAAATTTCGGCGCGCGCCCGTCGATCGCTACCGCGTGACATTGGGTGGGGTCGCCCACGCTTTCGACGCCCTGTTCCAGCAGATCATTCAGCACCACCCCGCGATTGTAGGGCGTGCCGCGGATCAGGAAGTTTTCTGCCGCTGGACCCCAGGCGCGGGTCAGCCAGTCGGTGTCTGCCTGAAACCCACCAGAGGCCACGATCACCGCTTTGGGGCTCAGGCGATGGGACTGACCTTCATGGGTGTAGTCCACCCATTCAATCCGGTCACCCGCCAGTTCCAGATGGGTCACATGCGCCTCATAAAGGACTTCGACCCCCAGCGTCTCAGCGGTGCGGTAATAGGCATTTACCAGACTTTTGCCGCCGCCCATGAAGAAGGCATTTGTGCGCGCAAGGCTCAGCGTGCCTGACAGCGACGGCTGGAACCGCACGCCATGCGCCTCCATCCAGGGCAGGCATTCTTCGGAACTGCGAATGGCCAGACGGGCAAGATGCTCATCGGTCTTACCGCCTGTCACTTTCATCAGATCGGTAAAGTATTCTTCTTCGCTGTAATCCTCGATCAGTGGCCCAAGGGGGCCTGCGTGCATACAGCGAAAGTTGCGGGTGTGGCGCGAATTGCCACCACGATAGGGTTTGGGGGCGGTTTCAAGGATCAGAACTCTGGCCCCGTCCTCGGCGGCGGTCATGGCGGCGCAAAGCGTGGCGTTGCCGCCCCCAATCACCACGATGTCATATTGGCTGGTCATAGTCTCAGCTCCCTTGCTGCACTTGGGCGTAACGGCGGGCGTTTAATTTGACCAATACCGGTTTTGATGGGATTAATGCGTTATGAGCATCAATTACGATTTTGCCGATCTCGAAGCTTTCCTGGCCGTCAAAGACCTCGGCTCTTTCCACAAGGCGGCAGAGCGGTTGAACCTGTCGCAATCCGCCGTGACCCGCCGCATTCGAAAGTTGGAAGAGGCGCTGGGCAGTCAGCTGTTTGAACGCACTACACGGGCGGTGAAACCGACATTGGCAGCGAAACGTCTGCAGGCCCGGGCCGAGGCTATTCTGGAAGATGCCAGGGAAACCGCACGCGCCATGCGGGACGAAAGTGTAGCGTTTGCCCATCAACGGGGGGCTGTGGTGACGGTGGCAACCATCCCCACGGTTATCAGCCACCTGCTGACGCCTGCGCTAAAGCGGTTCCATGCCGCCGGGCATAGCACCCGCATCCGGCTGATCGACGCCGCCGCCAATGAGGTGACAGAAGCGGTCGCCGAGGGCGAGGCAGATTTTGGCCTTTGTTCGATCCCTATGTTGGAACCCGCCACTGCATTTGAAACCTTGATGGAAGAGCGGATCATGCTGGCGCTACCACCTGATCATCCGGCGGCTCAGGCTGCGCGGGTCGACCTGAACCAGTTGCGCGACACGCCATTGATCCTGCCTGCACGGGGCACTGGCAACCGTTTGTTAATTGATGAGGCTGCGGCGCGTGCACGGCTGGACTTGCGCTGGTCCTATGAGGCAGGGCGTTCTACCACCGCGCTGTCGATGGTGCGGGACGGCATTGGCGCCGCACTGTTGCCCGAGGCTGTGACCCACGCGGCGGGTCTGCCCGCCGTGCCATTGGTTGCACCCGATATCGCCCGTCCGGTGGGGCTGTTGTCCCGCTTGGGCCAGACCGAAACGCCCGCTGTCACGGCACTGAAAGCCCAAATCCGCGCGGTAGCGGCAGGGAATTAGGACGCCAGCACCTCGGGGTTGATCATGTGGGTCGGTGCGCCTGCCGCATAGGCCACCACCTGATCAAAGATGTCTGAAAACTGCAGATCGAACTCATCTTCGGTCACAAAGCCAATATGCGGCGTGGCAATCAGATTGGGATGACGCAGCAGCGGATCATCGGGATCTCTCATCGGTTCCGTTTCAAACACATCCACCGCCGCTTTGCCCGGTCGCCCGGCCTGCAGCGCCGCCAGCAAGGCGCCCGGTGCAATCAACCCAGCGCGCGAGGTGTTCACAAACAAGGCACCCGGTTGCATCGTCGCCAGATCTACGGAGGTGATGATGCCTTTGGTTTCCGGTTTCAGCCGCACATGGAGGGAGACCACATCCGAACTGGCAAAGAACGCCGCCCGGCTTGCAGCCACTGCGGCGCCATCTGCTGCCGCCCGTGCGCGCCCCTCTTCTGAGGCCCACCATTGCACCTGCATCCCGAAGGCTTGCGCGTAGCCCGCAACCGTTTTGGCAATCCGTCCGTAGCCATAAAGCCCCAACGTGCGCCCGCGTAGGGTTTTGCCCACACCCACCTGCCAGCGGCCTGCCTTGGTGCTGACCATCTGCGCTGGCAAATCCCGCATCCCTGACATGATTAGCGCCCAGGTCAGCTCGGCCGCGGCATAGGCGGGCGCACCACCATGCATGTTGGAACACAGCAACACCCCATGATCAGAGCAAGCTGCGACATCCACATGCGGATAGGCTGAGCGTTGCGAGATCAGTTTCAAATTGGACAGCCGTTCCAGCAGCGCCCGGGTGATCTGGGTCCGTTCGCGAAACAGCACCAACACCTCAGCGTCTTGCAGGCGACCTGCCAGCGCCGCCACATCGTCGCAATGATCGGTCCAGACGGTGACGTCCAGCCCCTGCAGCTTGGCAAAACACGGCAAGCCACGCAGGGTGTCAAACCAGTCGTCGAGAATATGCACCTTCATCGCGGCCTCCCGTGCGTGGCGTTATGTTCCATCCCAGAGGGTGGCAGGCACAAAGACCTCACCAGCGGCAATCTTGCGCGCAGTGCGGACCAGACCGGCGGCGTTCAGGGCGAAGCCATCACTTGTGTCAAAATCGACCAGCACAGCAATGGTGCCAGACGCATGTTCCAATACCACCTCGGCGGGGCTGCTGTCCGGCCGGGTCAGCAAGCCATCTGCAACCGATCCCGGTGTCAGCGCACAGGACGCGATGCACTGCGCCCCGGTGACCGCCATTGTGGGATGGGTTTTCCACGGCATGAAATAGCGGGTGGCAATGGTGCCGCCCTCCTGCGCCGCCGCCAGAAGGGCAAACTTGGGGGTTACGGATTTGGAACAATCGCCCATTCCCATGCGTTTGCCGGCCTCAATGCGGATCGCTTCAAACCGGTCAAAGAAGGTGCGGTTGCCGTCAAGCTCGGCCACCGTTTCATAGCCTGTCAGACCAAAATCCGCCGCGCGGGCCAGCACAACAGGCATTGCCACATCCATGCAAGTAACCACGATTCCGTCGATTTCATCGCGCAGTTTTCCCGTGGGCAGGAACGCCCCTGTGGCAGAGCCGACCACCCCCATAAAGCTGAGTTTCACCGGCGCGGAGCTGCCCGGCACCCCGGCAATTCCAGCGTCGCCGTCATAGGTCAGCTGACCGTTTGGGGTGGTAATCGTCGCCTTGACCAGCGCCCCTGTGTTGACCGCATGAATGGTGATCTCGGTCTCGTCCCCTGTCGGCGTGACCAGCCCCATTTCAATTGCAGCCGGGCCAACGCCCGACAGGATATTGCCACAGGTGGGTTTGAAATCGACCAGCTGTTCCTCGACCGCAACCTGCGCAAAAAAGTAGTCAATGTCGGCGTCAGCGCGATCCGATTTCGACAGCATGGCACATTTCGTGGTGACCGCATCCCCCCCGCCGATCCCGTCGATGTTCAACCTGTGCCCTGATCCTGTGACCGCAATCAACACCTTGGCCAGTTGGTCCAGATCTTCCGGCAGGTCTTCACGTCGGAAATACGGCCCGCGCGAGGTACCGCCCCGCATGAAAAGGTAGGGAATGGCGGTCTGGCTCATCTCAGGGCCTCCGAAATTTGGGTGGTCAGATGTTGAGTGAAGGCGACAGTGCCCATCGTGCCGCCAAGGTCCCCGGTACGGGTTTCGGGGCGGGCAAGGGCCTGGCCCACTGTTGTGCGGATCAGGTCGGCGGCGCGTGTTTCCCCGTGGTGGCGCAGCAGCATTTCTGCCGACAAGATCAAGGAGGTTGGATTGGCCTTATCCTGTCCGGCAATATCCGGCGCCGACCCATGCTGGGCCTGCGCAAGCGCATGGGGGCGGCCAAAGTTCAGCGATCCCGCCAGTCCCAGACCACCGGCCAGTTCCGAGGCCAGATCGGACAGGATATCGCCAAACATATTGGTGGTGATCAATACATCGAAACGGGACGGATCGCGCACCAGATGGGCCGCGGCGGCATCCACCAGCACCTCCTCATAGGTGATCTGCGGATAGGCCTTGGCCACTGCGCGGCAGCACTCAAGGAACAACCCGTCGCTGATCCGCATGACATTGGCCTTGTGGATCACGGTCACCTTCTGCGCCGGTCGCGTTGCCGCCAGCGCAAAGCCTGCCTGCGCAATGTTCATCGAGGCGGCGCGGGTGATTTTGCGAAAGGCCAAGGCGGTGTCCGCGTCGGGCATAAACTCGCCGCCGCCGTGATGCATATTGCGATCGGCATAAAACCCTTCCAAATTTTCGCGCATCACCACCAGATCAAACGCTTTGCGCGACGGGGCCTCCAGACCTTGCCAGGTGGCCGCGGGCCTGTGGTTGGCAAACAGATCCAACGCCTTGCGCAACACGCCCGATGGATTGATCCCCCCCGCGTCAGCAAGTGGATAGGCGTTGTGGGAGACCGGGCCAAGGATCACCCCTTCCACCGCTGTGGCGCGGGCGATCACGGCCTCAGGCAGTGTTGTGCCCGAAGCCTCCAAGGCTGCAAAGCCGATCTCTGCCTGTTCCAGCTGCAACGGTCTGGTGAGGGCCGGGGCCACCGCCCGCAGCACAGCCTCGGTCGCTGCCATGATCTCGGGGCCGATCCCGTCTCCGGCCAGACAGAGATATCTCAGCGGTTGCGACATCCGTTTGCGCCCTCCCCGATCACTTCAGCGGCCAGCGCAGGTCAACAGCGTCCTGCAGCAGACCCGGTGGGAAATCCCGGTTCAACGACCAAGCCATGAAGCACATGAAGGCAATGCCACAGGTGGTCAGCAGCAGCGTCATGCCCCAGCTGGCGCCTGCACGGCGGCGGAAGAAGGCCAGCAGGAACCCGACCAGCGCCAGAATGAACCCCACAACCCAGGTGGCCGCGATCAGCCCAGCAAACCAAGCCAGCGTCGACCACAACCCGTGCGGGGCATCGGCGTCTTCGCCTGCCACTTCCTTGTCCGCAAAAATCGCATCCCCTTCCGGACGACGGATCATTTGGATCAGCAGGATCAGACAGCAGGTCAGGGCGAAGCCGCCCACAACCAGCGGGATGATCTTGTCCGTCATGTTGTAGTCGGGGATCATGTTGGCATTGACCAGCGCGGTGATCAGGTAGCCCGCAATCACCAAGAGGAACACCAACGGGGCCCGTTTGGCACCGGACTGCACTTCGCCTTCGGACATGATCAGCTTGGCCTGACGGATGCCCAGCACAACCGAGACAAGGGTGATGATGATCAGCACAATCACAATCGGGCTAAAGACATAGTCCATCCCCGCCTCAAAGCTTTTGCGGAAGCGGAAAGAGGCGATCTGGAACGCTTGGTTGGTGAATTTCTCCACCGGATTGGACAGCACAAAGCCGATCAGGAAGGCAGGGCGCGACCAGTCGAACCGGCGCAGGAAGATGCCGATCAGGCCAATCAGGAAAAGCGCCAGCAGATCTTCGAAATTCTGGCCGGATTGGAAAGCGGCGAAGCTGATCAGCATGAACAGGAACGGCGCCAGATAGGTGAAGCGAATCGTGGTCAGCTTGGCGATGCCACCGGAGGCCGCGATACACAGGACAGTGCCCACCACATTGGCCAAAGCCAGCAGCCAGACAATCGAATAGGTGATGTCCAGATTGTCCTTCAGCATGGCGGGGCCCACCTCGATACTGCCCGACCCTAGCAACGCCACAGCCCCAATGAAGATCGCCATCGACCCAGAACCGGGGATGCCGAACAGCAGGGTTGGCACCAGACCGCCGCCCTCTTTGGCGTTGTTCGAGCTTTCCGGCCCAATCACGCCACGCACTTCACCCTTGCCGAATTTCGACTTGTCCTTGGTAGTCTGCACCGTGTGGCCATAGGCGATCCAATCCACAACCGATCCCCCCAGACCGGGGATGATCCCCACCACCACACCAATGATGGAGCAGCGCACCGACAGCCATTTGTTGGCAAACCAGTCTTTGATGCCCTGCGTCCAGCCTGCGCCAAGGTTGGCGCCCTTGGCGATGGACCGGTCCTGACGCAGCAGCGACACGATCTCGGGGACGGCAAAGATGCCAAGGCCGACGATCACCAGTTTCAGGCCATCGGTCAGGTAGGGAATGTCGTAGCTTGCCATCCGCAGCGACCCACCAGCATCCGCCTCACCAATGGTGCCGATCATCAGGCCCAGACCTGCCGCAGCCAACCCTTTCAGGGCAAAGCGCCCAGCCAGAACGGCCACCATAGACAAGCCAAGGATGGTGATCATCAACATCTCGGGCAGGCCAAAGGCCAAAACGATGGGACGGGCCACCAGAATGAACATGGTCAGGAAGGTGGCCCCCACCAGCCCGCCAAACAGGGACGAGGTGAATGCCGCCGCCAGCGCGCGCGCGGCTTCGCCGTTTTTGGCCATCGGAAAACCGTCGAGCACCGTCGCCTGCGAGGCCGAAGATCCCGGGATCCCCATCAGAACCGAGGCAAAGGTGTCAGAGGTTGGCACCACAGCGACCATCCCGATCATCAGCGCCAGACCAAGGATCGGATCCATTCCAAACATGAAAGGCAACAGCAGTGACAGACCGGCGATACCACCCAGTCCGGGGAACACCCCGACAGCCAGCCCCATCACAACGCCCAGCACCAGATAGCCCAGCACAACAGGTTGCAGGATCAACGCCCAGGCGTCTCCCAAAGCGGGAAGTGCGGTGGCAAACATCTCCATCGGACATGCCTTTCATCTTGGGAATGTGGAAAATAGTGGGGCGCCGGACGGAAAACCGCACCGACGCCCCGGGGAGGAGACTTTTACTTCAGCTCAACGCCGTAGGAGTCTTTCAGCCAGCCGGTGACATAGTCTTTGGCTTCCACCGGAACGCTGGTGGCGGTGCCCAGCGCGGACTGTGCGCTGTCGCCGGTGAAGACCTGATACTTGCCCACGCGCTTGGACGAAATCTCAGCGAAATCGTCACGGGCGACCACGTTCAGGAAGGCCATTGTGTAGGTGTCGATCACCTCTTGCGGGGTGCCTGCGGGCAGGAAGGCCAGTTTCTGCACCGGGAAGCCCGAGATGAAGAAGGCTTTCCATGCATCCCACTTCTCCCCGCTGGTTTCACAGCCGTCGGTGGCTTCACAAACCTCTTTGAAGGTCGGCATGTCAGGGAAGGTGGGATCGCGAACGATGTTGCCGTCCTTGTCCAGAGCGCCCCAGGTCATCATGGGCACCGCGGTGCCCGCTTCGACCAGCGGCGCCGATCCGCCCAGATAGCCCGAGGTAGTCTGGTAATCGATGGTGGCTTCACCACGTTCAAACATCAGGCGGCCATCACCCCGGCCTTTGATGCCAAAGACAGGTTCCACGTTCATGCCCAGCATTTCCCAGGCCAGCAGCGGCACCAGATCCAGACGGGTTGCGCCCTGCGAACCGTAGATGAAATCGATGTCCTGCAGGTTGTTGGCAGAACCGTCAAACTTGGCGCCATCTTCGGCGTTCAGGTAAGCCACACCGCCGGTGCCCGATGCCATCACCGGGTTCCATTCGTTGTACTCATAGCGCACACGCGGATCGTTCAGCAGATAGGGGAACTGAGTTGAGCCGGAGGTGCCGAACAGCAGGGTGCCGTCTTCGTGTTCTTGTTCCTGGAACCAGTTGGCACCTTTGGTCGAACCTGCGCCAGGCATGAATTTCACCACAACCGTGGGGTTGCCAGGCAGCTCTTCGGCCAGCAAAGGCGCAAAGAAATTGGCCCATTTGGCCGAACCGCCGGTTTCCGAGAAGGGGATGACCCATTCGATGGTCTTACCGGAGAAATCGACTTCGGCAGCCGCAGGGGCGGTGATACCGGCAGCGGCAATCAGGCCAGCAGCCACAGTGCGGGCGTATTTGGATACGGTCATTGGATCCTCCCATATAGACCTATAGGGCGCAGCAACCCTCCATGATCGCCGCGCTTCAGAAATCTTTGACGGGGTTGATTCCCCATCCGATGACATGGATCATGCACGACCAACCTTGCGCCAAACTTGCGCCAAAGTGGAAAGTTAGATTTTCAGGAACCCCATGCGGATCGTCATCATCGAAGACAATGAAACCCTGGCCAACGCCATTGCCTACCGTCTGCGCGACCGGGGCCATGCCGCCGATGTGCTGACCAATGGCGCAGAGGGCGATGCCTTTCTGGCCCACGACGGGGCAGATCTGGTGGTGTTGGACATCAACCTGCCAGGCCTTTCCGGGCTAGAGGTTCTGCGGGCGATGCGGGCCCGTGGGGATGGCACGCCAGTGATCTTGTTGACCGCCCGTAGCGACACGCGGGACCGGGTGACCGGGCTGGATGCCGGGGCAGACGATTATCTGGTGAAACCCTTCGAGATGGATGAGCTGGAAGCGCGGGTCCGCGCCCTGTCACGGCGCAAGAACATCGACTATGGCGCACATGAAGAGGTCGGTGCCCTCACCTTTGACCGGACCACACGGCAGGTGATGGCGACCGGTCAGGCGCTGGACATCCCGCGGCGGGAACTGGCAGTGCTGGAATGTCTGCTGGAACGGCGCGGGCGGATTATCTCCAAGGCGCGGCTGACCGATCACGTTTACGGCGTGGGTGCGGATGTGGAAGACACTGCAATTGAGCCGCATGTCTCGCGCCTGCGCAAACGCCTGAGCCCGCATGGGGTGGCGATCAAAACCGCCCGTGGATTGGGCTATATGCTGGAAGCGCAAAGCTGATGCGCCGGCCCCGCCGCCCTTCGCTGCGGCTGCGCCTGTTTGTGCTGATCCTCAGCCCGCTGATGGTGATGGCCCTGCTGCTTGGCTACTGGCGCTTCACCGTCGCCCAGCAAACCGCCGAAGAACTGTTTGACCGGGGCCTACTGGCGGCCGCCTTGGCGATTTCGCGCGATGTGGCGATTTCCGGCGGCGACCTTCTGAGCCTATCGACACGGGATCTGATCCGCGACGCCTCTGGCGGGGAGGTGTTCTATCACGCCACCGGACCGGGGGGGATCTACATCACCGGCTATGCCTATCCTCCCGCCACCACCGGACAGGCCGAAGCCAACACCTATATCCCGCAGTTTTTCGAAGCTTCCTACCGCGAAGAACCGGTGCGGGTTTTGCGCGTCACCGAACGAACCACCTTTGAATCCCTGACCGGTGACGCCACCGTCACCGTCTGGCAGCGGATCAGTGACCGCCGCGCCTTCGCCAATGAACTGGCGGTGCGGGCGATCAGTCTGATTGGCGCATTGATGGCGACGCTGGCGCTGGTCGTCTGGTTCGGGGTGGAACGGGGCCTGCGCCCGCTGACCGACCTGCAAGAGGCCATTGCCCGCCGTTCACCCAAAGATCTCAGCCGGATCAAACGGTCGGTCCCTGCGGAGGCCAAAGGCATTGTCCGCACGCTCAACCGCCTGCTAGGGCAGGTCGAACACAGCATCGAGGCCCATCAGAGCTTTATTTCGGATGCCGCGCATCAGCTGCGCAACCCCGCCGCCGCCGTACAATCCATGGCGGAATCCGTGCGCGATGCCCGCACGGATCAGGACCGTGAACAGCGTGTGAACGAACTGGTCGCCGCCGCCCGCCAATCCGCCCGCATTGCCGAACAGCTGCTCTCCTTGGAACGGTTGCGTCAGCCGGGACAGGACCTGGCGCAGGAGAGCTTTGATCTTGGCCAGCTGGTGCAGGACATCTGCGCCGAAATGGGCGCTGATGTGCTGTCGGCGGGGGTGGCGTTTGCCTATGACCCGCCGCAGGCGACCGTGACGGTACAGGGTGACCGTGTGTTCCTGTCGGAGGCCATCAAGAACCTCATCGACAACGCTATGAAACACGGCGGCAGCGCCTTGGGCCGGATTGAGGTTCGTTTGCGCCAGACCGACGCACACGCACAGCTCACGGTGTGGGATGACGGCCTCGACCTGCAGCCGGATCAGACCGATTTTCTTTTCAGCCGTTTTTCGCAGGCCACCCCGTCTGACGGCAGCGGTCTGGGTCTGGCCATCGCGCAATCCGTGGCACTGCGCCACAAAGGCAAACTACGGATCGACGCGGTCGAGAGCGGCGCCAGCCTGACGCTGGAACTGCCGCTCTCGTAAGGTTTTTTACTTCTTCTGGAAGAAAATCATGATCAGCGCCAGACAACTGGAGCCCAGCATCAACAGCAGCGACACCGCGTTCAGCAAAGGCGTCGAGCCTTCTTTCAGGCGGTCAAACATCGCAATTGTCAGCGGCGCGTCAGAGCCCACAAGCATCAGCGTGGTGTTGAAGTTTTCAAAGCTCATCAGGAACGAGACCACAAAGGCCCCCACCATCGCCGGTGCCAGATAGGGCAGTGTCACCGTGCGGATCGCTACCAAACGGCCTGCGCCAAGGTTCAGTGCTGCCTCTTCCAGCGTGCGGTCAAACTTTTGCAGACGGGCGCCGATCACCAGCGTGGCAATCGTGGTGATGAAGGAAAACTGCCCCAAGATCACCAGCAAAAGGCCGGGCCGCAGTGCTTCGATATCAATGCGGTACCCATCCCAGAGGCCATTGGCTACACGGCTGGAAAACACCAGAATCGAAATGCCCAGCACGATGCCAGGGATCACCAGCGGCAGCAGCATCAACACATAGAGAATGCCCTGACCCCGGAACTTGTACCGGTTGAACAGGAAGGCGTTGGACAGGCCAACCGTCACCGCAAGGGCCGACACCAGCACCGCAACAAGGATCGAGGTGCCGATCGCCCGCAGGATCGAACGTTCGTGGAACACACCGATCATCGGACGTTCATCGCCGAAGAACCAGTTCCAAGTGAACCCTTCCCATGGCAGTGACGGGAACTGGCTGTCGTTGAAGGCAAAGCCCGCAACCACCAGCAGCGGCAGCGCCAAAAAGACAAAGAAGACCACAATATAGGCCGCATAGGCGGTGGTCAGAAAACGGGATTGGGGAATAGATGGAATCATGATGTCTCTCCCTTAGCCCATTGTTTTCTCAAGCGACTGACCGGTCAGCTTCAACATGCCCCAGACAATGGCTGAGGACAGGATCAGTAGCATGAAGCCAAAGGCGGATCCCAGTTCCCAGTTGAAGCGCACGATGAACTGCGAATAGATCAGCTCGGTGAACCAAAGGCTTTCCTTGCCGCCCAGCATGGTGGGGGTCAGGTAGTTGCCAAGGCTCAGCATGAAGACCACGATACAGCCCGACACGATGCCCGGCATGGCGTGCGGGATGATGATCTCGCGCAGGACGCTCAGGCCGGAACCGCCAAGGTCATAGCCCGCTTCAATCACCTCATCCGGCAGGCTTTCCAGCGTGGTCACCAGCGGCACCACCATGAACAGCATCGAGGTGTAGACAAGGCCCAGCATGATCGCGCCGTCATTGTACAGCATCTCCACCGGCCCATCGGCGAGGCCGACAAACTGCAGCAGGTTCGAAAAGATGCCGGTTTCCCGCAGCAGGATCATCCAGCCGAAGGTCCGCACCAGTTCCGACACCCAGAACGGCACCAGACACATCAAGAACAGCGCCGATTGCACCCGGCCCTTGACCATTTTGGCAATGTAGTAGCTGACCGGAAAGGCGATCAGCAGGGTCATCAGCGTCGCCAGGATCGACATCACAGCGGTGCGCAGGAACGTCCAGAGGTACAGCGGTTCCTGAAAGAAGGTCAGGTAGTTCGCCAGACTGGTCTGGTATTTGCCCACCCCGATGCGTTCCTGCAGCGAGACGATGAACATATCAACATGCGGGATGAAGATCAGCAGCGACAGCCACAACAGCAGTGGCGTCAGCAAGAGACCCAGCCCGACTTTGGCTTCGGTCCGCATCAGTTGCCCCCTGCTTTGAAACAGTTGCCCTGATCCGAGGCCCAGCCAATATGGACCGCGTCGCCCTTGGCGATCGAGGAAAACTCACCGGATTGCGGCAGGTTAACTTCGATCTCTTCCCGGCCATCTTCGGACCCCACAAGGATCCGGCTGGCGGCACCATTGAACAGAAGCGAGGTCACACGGCCGGAAATGCGGTTGTCAAAATGCGCCAAATCGGCGGCGTCATGAGCAATCCGGATCGCCTCGGGACGCACAAACACATCTGCCTGCTGGCCGTCGCTCAAATCGCGGCCATGGGTGGCGCCGCGCAGGGTCAGACCGTTTTCAGTGACCAGCTCAATCGCGTCACCCTCTTTGCGGCTGACCTTGCCCTGCCAGCGGTTGGTGTCACCGACAAACCCTGCCACAAAGGCGCTTTCGGGGCGGTAGTAGAGATCCTGACCGCTGCCCATCTGTTCAAACTGGCCGTTGTTCATCACGGCGATGTTGTCGGACATCACCAGCGCCTCGGACTGGTCGTGGGTGATGTAAACAAAGGTGGTGTCAAAAGCGGCCTGCAGTGATTTCAGTTCCACCTTCATGCGTTCTCGCAGTTTCAGATCCAGCGCGCCCAGCGGCTCATCCAGCAGCAGCACATCGGGTTCCAGCACCATACAGCGGGCAATGGCTACACGCTGTTTCTGACCACCGGACAGCTCATCCACCTTGCGGCTGCCAATCCCCGGCAGGCCGATACGGTCCAGCGCTTCATCGACTTTGCGGGCGATCTGGGTCTTGTCCATGCCCTGACGGCGCAGACCGTAGCCGATGTTTTCGGCAATATTCATCATTGGGAACAGGGCCAGATGCTGGAACACCATGTTCACCGGACGTTTGTTCGGCGCCACGTTCAGGACCGATTTACCCTTGATGCGGATGTCACCTTCGCTGGGCTCCAGAAAGCCTGCGACCATCCGCATGATGGTGGTCTTGCCACAGCCCGACGGCCCGAGGATCGAAAAGAAGGAGCCCGGCGGCACCTGGAAGGAAACGTTTTCTACAGCGGTGGTTTCGCCAAAACGCTTGGTCAGCGCAGCGCATTCAAGATCGGGAGTCATCATCGGGTCCGTAAAATAAGCAGACGCCTGCCCCGATCCGGGGCAGGCGTCACGATTGAGATCAAAAGGGTTTAGTTGGCCGCTTTCACGCGATCCAGAACACCACCTTCGATGGCTTCCAGACCGGCAGGCACCGGCGGATACCATTTGATGTTGTCGATGGCTTCCTGCGGGAAGGAGGCCTGATAACGGGCTTTCAGCGCGTCATCGGCATAGGCGTCAGCGCCCTGCGATGCGGTGAAGTTGCCAGCAGCGGCAGTGATCATCGCGGCCACTTCCGGCTGCATCACAAAGTTGATCCAGGCATAGGCGGCGTCATCCGCTTTGCCTTTGGCGGGCAGAACAAAGGTGTCGATCCAGCCCAGTGCACCCGCTTCAGGCGCAACAAAGGTGATGTCGGCCATATCGGCGTTCAGTTTCCAGCCGCCGGTGTCCCATGCCATC
Organism: Thalassobius sp. MITS945101; assembly: GCF_047123305.1. Lineage (GTDB taxonomy): Bacteria > Pseudomonadota > Alphaproteobacteria > Rhodobacterales > Rhodobacteraceae > Thalassobius. Next base: position 1,424,454 of record NZ_CP138918.1, on the reverse strand, counting down.
GAGGCAACAACTTCGCCCGAGCGCAGCAGGCCCATCAGCTCATCGCCGCCACCCCAGTAGGTTTTGACGTTGGCTTTACATTCGATCAGCTTGTCTTCGACTTTGCCCATGATTTCGGCATAGGCGGCTTCGTCGCCATAGGCGGCAAACGGATCCAGACCCATCGAATAGGCGAAACCGATCAGGGTCGGGCGCTTCAGACGGTAGGAAACCTTGCCAGCAACGTCGGCGTTACACAGGTCGGTGTAGTCCTTGACCGAACCCGCCTTGGCGGTGTCAACAACTAGACCCGAGGTGCCCCATACGTGGGGAACGCCGTAGACTTCGCCGTCAACGGTGGTGTTGCCTTTGGTGGCTTCCAGCATCGAGGGGATGAACTGCGCGGCGTCGATCTTGCTCAGATCGATGGGCTTGTAGATGCCAAACTCGGCCTGCGGGCCAGCGATACGGTCCTGCGACGGCTGAGCCAGGTCAAAACCGCCGCCACGGGTGGCACGCAGCTTGGCGATCATTTCTTCGTTGTTCGATTTGGTCACCTCAACGGTGTGGCCGGTTTCGGCCTCAAACTTTGCAACAACTTCTTCCGGAGCGTAGCCACCCCAGGTCAGCAGACGCAGCGTGTCCGCCGAAGCAGCCGAAGTGCCTGCGATCAGCGCGGCAGCCGCGGCCGAAAAGATAAACGAATTGGTTTTCATGGTTCGTGTCCCTGTTGAAGACAGTGTGGTTTGGTGTGCACATACATTGAATCGAATTGACCACTCGGTCAAACTGAAACACGGTATCCATACCGGAATTTCACATTTTCTTCATCTTAAAGCGGACAGAAACAATCAATTCTGCAACCAGGTAACGAATTAAAATGATTGAATTTTGTTCTAGCGCCTGTGGGGCGGTCACACGATGCGAATCGTCCGGCGCCCTCTTGAGCGGCCCCTAAGCCAGCCTCAAATTGCTGCACATATCACAAGGCCAAGATTTTCTTGGAAAATTCCCGTATTTGCGCGAAACTGAAGCCATCGCCCACTCACGATAGTCATTCCGGGAAGCCTGCAAATGGATGCTTCGGAACTGCTGAAAGAGCTGGGGTTATTGGACGCCCCGGCGGAACAGGATATCAACGCCTTGCTGCAGCTTGCCGCGTCGCAGTTGCACACGCCGGTTGCACTCTTGTCGATTATCGATGAGGCGGGAGACAGGCAGTTCTTCAAAGGCGAACTGGGCCTGCCAGAGCCCTGGACCTCACGTCGCCAAACACCGCTGTCGCATTCCTTCTGCAAACATGTGGTCGCCGACAACGCGCCGTTCATTGTGGTAAACGCCCATGAAGACGCGCGGGTCACTGGCAACGGCGCGATTGAGGCGCTGAATGTCACCGCCTACCTCGGGTGCCCGGTTGGCTGGGACCAGGACACGGCGGTGGGTGCGGTCTGCGCGATACAGGACACACCAAGGGAATGGAGCGCGGAGGATCTGCAACATTTGCAGGCCATCGCCTCTGCCATTTCCACCAATATCTCGCTGCGGATGACCCTGCGCAGCGCCAATCTGGCCCGTGAAGATGCGGAACTGGCACAGAAGGCGCAGCTTCTTGCAACCGAGCGTTTGCGCGATCTGTCCAACAATGTCCCCGGTGCGATGTTCCAACTGGTGCGAGCACGGGATGGCTCGGACCGGATCAGTTTTGCCTCGGAGGGCTGCGAAACGGTTTTGGGCATCGCCCCCAAAGACCTGACCCGCGCCCCTGACAGGTTGTGGTCTGCGGCCTGCCGCGAAGATCAGGACCCTTTGCGCCATAGCTTTGCGGCCTCGGCCAAAGGGTTAACAAAGTGGAGCCATAAATGGCGGCGCACCCGAAACGATGGCTCACAGATCTGGTTGCAAGGGGTGGGCACCCCACGGCGGCGCAGCGATGGCCGGATCACATGGAATGCGGTGGTGTTTGATGTCACCAGCGAAGTCCAAGCCGAGGCGGATGCCGCCAAACAGCGCGAAATGATGCTGGGGGCTCAGCGCAGTGAAAGCATTGCACGGATTGCCGGAGGCATTGCCCATAACTTCAACAACCTGATCTTTGCCGCGCAGGGCAACGTCGAGGCGATGCGCGACACAGCCAAACCGTCGGACCTGCGCTATCTCGATGCTATCGAGCATCAAATGGAAGAAGGCAGCAAGCTGACCCGCCAATTGCTGAGCTTTGCACAAAGCGCTTCCTTTTCTTCCGCGCATGTCAATCTGACCCTCTGCGTGCAGGATCTGGCGCGCGTGCTTCCGCAATCGATCCGTGCAGGCGTTAAAGTTCGGTTTACCTCCGGGCGGCGGAAACTGTCCGCTTTGACGGACAAAACCCTGTTTGAAAACGCCATCGTTAATCTGGTGAATAATGCATCGGACGCAATCGAAGGCGACGGCACGATCAATGTGCGGCTGAGCAAGGTGGTTTTCGGCGCCACCGATCCACTGGTTCTGACCGGAGAACTGCGTGCCGGAGATCATGCTGAATTGAGCGTGATTGACTCAGGCACCGGTATTCCGCCGCAACTGCGCGACCGTATCTTTGACCCCTATTTCACCACCAAGGGCCTGGACCAAAGCTCGGGCCTCGGACTGTCGGTGGTGATGGGGTTGGCGCGGCAATCCGGCGGCACCGTGCAAGCGTTGGACACGCCAAATGGCGGCACGGAGATGCGGCTGTTGCTGCCACTTGCGGACACCCGACCGATCTCGCTGCCTGACGATGCAGTGCCTGCGCAGACGAAACGGGTGCGGCCTGAACAGGTCACCATCCTGTTTGCCGAGGATCACCCCGCGGTACGGGAAATAACGGCCGCCATGCTGCAGAAAGAAGGCTACAACGTCCTGGTCGCTGCAAGTGGGGATGACGCCTATGAACTCTATAAAACCGTCAGCCAATCGATTGACCTGATCCTCACCGATGTGCTGATGCCCGGCAGTCTGAATGGCCCCGCCCTTGTAAACCAGATCCGCAAAACCAACCGCGAAATTCCGGCAGTTTTTGTCTCGGCCTTCTCGGCGGAAGCGTTTGAACAATATGGCATCGATCGCAACCGCGACACCTTCCTGACCAAGGCACTGAAACGGGAGCAGTTGAAACAAGCCATCGACGACGCCCTGCTGCATTAGACCTTGATCCAGTCCCCCCCGGTTCCTACCTAGGCAAACACGTGAAGCCGTCCCGTGATGCGGATGCAAGACGCGCACCTTAACAACAGCAAAATGTACTGTTTCCATTGAAAATCGATCAAAAAACGATATTTTAGGCGCCATGTCAAATTCAACAACAGCCCCCCGCACCTCTGGCGAAACCGCAAGCACTTCGGCGACGCAGCAAGCCTATCAGGCCCTGCGCCGCATGATCGTCGTGGGGGAGTTGCCGCCGGGGGAAAAGCTGAAGATTGAGCGGCTTCGGGAGATCCTGAATACCGGTGCCTCACCGGTGCGAGAGGCGCTGAGCCTGTTGACCTCTGACCAGCTGGTGGAACGGATCGATCAGCGCGGTTTTCGCACGGCGGAAACCAGCAAGGCGAACTTTGAAGAGATCCTCAAGCTGCGCTGCTATCTGGAAGACATGGCGCTGCGGCAGTCCATTGCGGCGGCGGATGACGCCTGGGAAGAGCGTGCCGTGCTGGCCCACCACCGGATGCTGCGCCAGCCGCGTGAGGACGTTGAGGTATTCGAACAGCGGCACAAGGATTTTCACATGGCCCTGCTGGACGCTTGCGGCTCCCCGATCCTGTTGAAGTTCTGCACCCAGCTTTATGACCTGAACATCCGTTACCGCTATCTGGCGGAACAGGCTATGGGCTATAAGAAACGCGATATTGGCAAAGAGCACGCCGATATTCTGGAGGCCGCGATCAACCGCGACGCTGATCTGGCCGCGGAACGGCTGATCCATCATTACCGCCAAACAGGCGCCTATTTGACGGCCCAGCTGCCGGAATAATCCGGACAGACCGGGCCGCCTTTGATCGGGGCTGCCACCACAGCGGCGACTCATTCGGCGGCAAGCACCAGATCAAAATCCACCCGCGAATAGGCCTCAGTGACCTTGCCTGACAGGGCGAACCCCTCTGGGAAGCTACCAGCCGGCTGCGGGACATATTTCATCACCAGATCGCTGCGGACCCCGAACACGGTGTCCTCATCCAGATAGGGATCGTCATCGGGGAAAACCTCGGTCACCAGATTGCGGAACCCTTTGGCCGAAACGATGTAATGCAGATGCGACGGCCGCCAGGGGTGTCGTCCGGCCGCCTTCAGGATGTCGCCAACGGGCCCATCAGACGGCACCGTATAGCTGACCGGCCGCACCGTAGTGAAAGCGTAGCGCCCATTCTCATCGGTGGTCATCAACCCGTGAAACGAGTGGATGTGTTGATCCGGATCCTGACTGGAATAAAGCCCATTGGGCGCTGTCTGCCAGATATCAATCTCGGCCCCCGCAATCGGGTTTCCTGCGGTGTCGCGCACGGTGCCCTCGACCAGCAGCACCTCACCTTCGAAGTCGTTTTTCATATCGCCACCGATTTCCAGCGGCGGCGGGTTGGAGACATGGAATGGCCCCAGCACCGACGAACTGGTGGCGTCCTCACGCGAGTGTAGCATATCCACCAATGAGGACAGCCCCATCACATCCGACAACAGTACAAATTCATGCCGTTCCGGCGTGGTGATGTCGCCTGCACGGGTCAGGAAATCGATTCCCATCTGCCATTCCGCATGGGTGAGATTCACCTCACGGGCAAAGTCATGCACATGCCGCGCCAAAGCGCCCAGAACTTCGCGCACCCGCGGATCCGTGTCCTCGGCAAAGTAAGCGGTGAACACATCGGTGATATTGTCTTTGGTGACGGAACGCATCTGCGCCTCCTAGTTCAGAATTGCGAGGCTGAGCGCCGGATAGCGGATCAGCAGGATCAGCACGACCAGCATCACAGCCGCAAAAGGCAGCGCGCCAAGGAACACGTCTTTCAGGGAAATCCGGTCGTCATTAAGAGTGGCTTTGATCACAAAGCAGGAGATGCCCAGCGGCGGTGTCAGCAACCCGATCTCGGCGCCAACCACGGTGATGATGCCAAACCAGACAAGGCTGAGGCCCATCGGCTCGACCAATGGCAGGAACAACGGCACTACAATCAGGATGATGGACGCCGTGTCCAGAAGCGTGCCAAGGAACAGCATCAACAGCACGTAGAGCACCATAATCCAGAAGAAACTCACCTGACTTTCCGCCAGCAGATCCCCCAGTTCATTGGGCAGGCCGGCAAGACCAAGCATGCGGCTGTAAATTGAGGCGGCGGTGATCAGAAACAGGATCGACGCGGTGATATGACCGGTTTCCAGCAGGGCTTCCCAAAACCCTTTCAGCGTCATGCGGCCTCTGGCCATCGCAATGATCAACGCCACCACCGCACCTGCAGCCCCTGCCTCAACCGGGGTCAGCCACCCAGTGTAGATGCCGCCCAGCACAACCGCGATGATCAACAGGGTTGGCACGGTTTTCAGGGCAATCTCACCCCAGGGGATCGGTTCAAAATCCTCGGCCGCGCGGCCGCCAACAAAACGTGGCCAGAACCGGCCCATCAGCCAGATTGCCCCGACATAGGCCACAGCCAGCATCAGCCCCGGCACCACACCGGCCAGGAACATGTCCCCTACGGATTGCTCGGCCACAAAAGAGTAGATGATCAGCATCGCCGAGGGCGGAATGATCATCCCCAGCACCGAGGAGCCCGCCACAACCCCAACCGCAAAGCGTGGGTTGTAGCCATATTGCAGCATCTGCGGCACCGAGACTTTGGAAAACACCGACGCCGATGCAATCGAGGATCCGGTCACTGCGGCGAACACGGCGTTGGCCCCCACGGTCGCCATGCCGATGCCCCCTTTGACACGGCGGAAACCGGAACTCATGACCTCATACACATCACTGCCCAGTCCCGCCTTAGAGACGATAAGCCCCATGAAAGTGAACAACGGCACGGTGGCAAAGGTGTATTCCATCACACTGTCGGAAACGGCGACCTTCAACAGGTTCATCGCCAGATCAAAATTGTCGCGCATCAGCCAGATCGACACAAACGACACCACCCCAAGCGTGACGGGGATATAGAGCCCCATATAGATCAGGAAGACGATGGCAGCGACAGACAGCATGCCAATTTCAAGAGGGCTCATTCTTTGTCCTCGTTTTCGGAATTTTCATGCTCGGGTGTGCGGACAAGGGCGGGTTTCTCCGCCGGGCGCAGCACCTTCAGGGCAAAGATCAGCACGCAGAGCGCCGCGCTGAGGAAGATCGTTAGTTTCACCGGCCACCACGGGGCCGTGAAGACACCGGGAACGCCAAAGAAGTCCTGCGTCTCCCACATCTCGACAAATTCAGGCCAGATGGCGACAGTGATCAGCGCCATAAACACCGCCGAGATTGTATCGATCACCCGACGGATCGTCACCGCCAGTTGCGGACGTTTGAGACCGATCACCACAAGAAACCCGTCCGAACGGGTCAACCGGTTGACCCGCACCACGTCGGGCAATTGCAGAAACACGATCAACACCATCGAGAACTGCACCACCTCAACTGCACCCAGGAACGGCGCGTTGAACACACCGCGGGCCACCACGTCGTAGTTCACCACCGCCACCAGCGCCAGGACCACCAGCGTTCCGGCAGCGTTGGCAAGGATTGCCAGACCGTTGCCAAAGCTGGAAAGGCCCAGAACCAATTTTTGTATTGCTTGAAACATCTTGGCTCTGGCCCTTCCCGTTTCTTTAAAGGGTTACTTTACGACTTAGTTCGTCGTCCAATCGCGCACACCGGTGTGGCCTGCGGCCTCCAGCTTGCCCAGATAGGCCTTCAACATGTCCGAACCCGGCTCACCTTTGCTGTCGAGACCTTCGGCCCATTCCGCCGCAATGTTGGGCATCGCATCGGCCCAGGCCTGACGATCCTCCATTGAGACCTCAACAATGGTGCCGCCTGCGGCCACATAGGCGTCACGGCTGGCACTGGCACGATCCATCGCAATGCCCGCCACGTGATCGCGGTACATCACCGCCACCTCTTGCAGCGCCTCTTTCACTTCATCCGGCAGGCTGGCCCAATAGTCCGCATTAACGGTGATCGTTTTGGAGTTCACCGCCCCAAGATCCACGCGCAGCATATGCGGCGCCACTTCGGCAATTTTGAAGGTCTTGGCCGCCTCGGGCCAGAGCATCGCGTTGTCCACCAGGCCGGTCTGCAGCATGTTGTAGAAATCGGTCAGACCGCCACGTACGCCTGCAGCCCCATCGATGCCTTCAAGATAGCGCAGGTTCATGCCTGCCCCCGCCACCTTGCTGCCCGCCAGATCGGCAGGCGACGCAATGGGCTGTTTCGAGAACACCTGATAGGTGTCCAGAACCACACCGGTCGCCAGATAGACCTGGTTCTGCTTTTCGAACTCTTTCTGCATGGTGGGGAATTCTTTGGCGATCTCATCCACCGCCTTGGCCACCGCGACCGAGTCTGCCGCGACAAAGGGCGTAACCGCAGAAATCGCCTGACTGGGCAGTTTCGACGAATGGAAGATCGTGGTGACAATGCCGATGTCGCCCAGACCCAGCTTCACACCTTCCAATACGCCTTTGGGTTTCACGATGGAACCGCCGTAACTTTCCTGCCAGTCCATCTTGTAGTTGCCGGTCATCGCCAGCTTCTTGTCGACCTCGGGGATAAAGAACTCGCTGAACTCTTTGACCCAAAGCGCACGGGCAGGATACCCGTCGATCACCACCGCCCGGATGGTTTCGGTTGCATAAACAGGCGCCGCCGAGAACGCCGCCAACGAGGCCGTCAGCGCAGCCCCCAGTGCCATTCCTTTCGAAAATACAGACATCATCTTCCTCCCTTGATTTTGTCTTTTCCGGTTTGCCTCAGCCCTTGGCCCAGTTGACCTCCACCTCTGTGCCTGCTGCGACAAACATTTTTGAAACCGCACAGTATTTTGCAGTCTCCTCAGCCACCCGCTGCAGATCCGCGTCAGATGCAGAACCTGCGGCCGTTACAGAAAGGCGGATGGCGGTAAACGGGATGTCGATCTCTTCTATCAACATCACCCCGCGACGGTCGAAATCGACCACCATATCAAAGCTGAGAGTGCCGATATCGACCCCCAGCTTGTCAGCACATTTGTGCCCAATTGTATTGGTGCAGCCCACCAGCGCGGCATAGGCTGTTTCAGTGGGTGAAAACCCCAGATTGGTGCCGCCCCGCTCCACCGGCTCATCGATGGTCGAAGTCAGGTCACGCACCATCACGTCGCAGTGCGAATGGCTGTGCCCCTGTCCTTTGAGCCGGACTTTGATCGTTGTCTTCTGCCGTATCGCCATCTTGTCCTCACTCGTAGGAACAGGCTTGCGCGAAGGAGAAACGTGGCAGCCGTTGGAACAGCGCCGTTTCATCCGCATAGCCTAGGTTACACAGAAAATTCGACTTGAGGGTGGTGCCGGAGAAAAATTCTTCGTCCACGATCTCATTGGAAAATCCGCTCATCGCGCCGACATCCAGCCCCAGCGCCCGCGCGGCGATCATGAAATAGGCTCCCTGTAACGTGCCATTGCGAAAGGCCGTGGCTTCACAATGTTCCGGTTTGCCTTCGAAAAATGGCCGCCGGTCTTCATGCGGAAACAGGAAGGGCAGGTCGCGCCAGAACTCCAGATCATGGGCAATGATCGCCGTCACCGGCGCCGCCATCATCTTGTCAATGTTCTTGGCTTTCAATGACTTGGCCAAACGCTCTTTGCCCTCGGGTGAGGTGACAAAGATAAACCGCGCCGGGCAGGTGTTCATGCTGGTCGGCCCCGCGGCCGTGATCGCATAAAGCTCTTCCAGCACCTCCTGCGGCACCGGCTTGGCCTGCCAGGCGTAGTGCGACCTTGCCCCACGCAGGATCAGATCGATGCCGTCAGGGCTGAGCGCGGTTTTCCGTTTGCGCAACGCCTGAACATCGGCCTGCGCAGCCTCACGCAGGCGCTGCAGCTCCTCACCCACTGGTGCGGTCACGGGCGCCGTATGGGTTGGCGCATTCATTCCGCAGCTCCGGCGTAGGCCTCGGCTTCATCCACAATCGGGCTGGCACAGATCCCGATCTTTTCGATCTCGACCTCCACAACTTCCCCCGGACGCAGCCAGCGCGGCGGTGTCTTGGCGTGCCCCACACCCGGCGGTGTGCCCATCGCAATCAAGTCACCTGGCTCCAGCGTGGTGTATTCTGAAATGGTGGCAATGGTTTTTGCCACCGACCACATCATGTCTGACGTTGTGGCGCTTTGCAGGATCTCATCGCCCACACGGCTTTCGATCTTCAGCCCAGTCGCCCCCTCGGGCAGTTCATCAGGTGTGACCACGAAGGGCCCGATAGCACCGGTGTCGTCAAAGTTCTTGCCCGGTGTCCACTGATGCGTTTTGCGCTGGTAGTCGCGCACCGACCCGTCATTAAACACCGTATAGCCAAAGACATGGTCTAGCGCCGCCTCTTCACTGATATGACGGCCGCCTTTGCCGACGATCAGCATCAGCTCTACCTCATAGTCCAGTTTTTCCGAACAACTGGGCCGCACCATCGGCGCACCGGCTGGCATGATCGAGTTGCGCGACCGCATGAACAGCGCCGGATATTCGGGGATCTCGTAGCCGCCTTCTTTGATGTGGTCGACGTAGTTCAGACCCAGACAGATGATCTTCCCCGGTGCTGCAACCGGCAGCATCGGGGTGATCTCGGCCACCGGCACATCCGGTCCCGGCAGCGCATCAAAATCTGCCGCCATTGCACCCGCGCGGATCAACCCCATCAGGTCGTCTCCTGCGTTCGCCACCAAACGGGCTTGTTCGCCCGCCACCACATAGACGCCCGTTGCCGCGTCCGATTTACCCACAAGGAATTTCATTTTCCTCTCCCTAACTTTCCTTCACATTTGACGATTATTTATGATACTGTCAATAAATATCGATATTTTTAATCTGGAGCCGAAAATGCCGACTTGGAAAGAGTATAAGAGCCACGCGCAGGAACGTGGTGCATTGGCCCTTGAACTATATGCTGTGGAATCAACACCTTCTGAGGACGGCCCGCCCGTGCCTGAGGTTCTGCCGGACCATCTGGCCTATCAGAAAGCGTTGGAAATCGCCGGCAACCTTGCCTTTGCCGGGCCCCTGTCGGACGACACCGGTGAGCTAATGCAGGGCACTGGATTGATCATCTACCGCGCCGATTCGCTGACGCAGGCACGTGCTCTGGCTGAGGGGGATCCGATGCATAAGACAGGGGCGCGCCATTTTCGCCTGCGCCGGTGGCTGATCAATGAGGGCAGCCTGCAGCTGTCTGTTGGCCTGTCGACGAACACTGTAAAGCTGGGCTGAGCGATGGCCCGCGCAACTGCCGTATCCGATTTCCTTTCGGGCCTGTTTGACCGCCGTTGGATCGGTGGCGACAAGCTGGAAGCGCAGCCGATTGAGGCGCTCTGCGACGCTTTGCTTTCGACGGGCGGCCAGGTTTCGGGGCGGCAGATCGCCAGCGCCATCCTGCGCCGCTATGAAAGTTTGAAGGCTGAAGAGAAGCTGGCCTTTTTTCACCACCTCAACGACGCGCTGGATCTGGACGCCACTGCGGTTGCCGAATTGGCAGCGCGTTATCAGGACGAACCGACTCCGGCCCATTTCGCGGCACTTTCCAAAGCGGCAGAGCCACGTCGGCAGGAACTGTTCCGCCGCCTCAATCAGGCTGAGGGGGCAACTGCCGCGCTGGTCCGCATGCGGGTGGATCTGCTGCGCTTGGTCAAAGCACACCCCGAATTGAAGCGCACGGATATGGACCTGACCCATCTGCTGCGCAGCTGGTTTAATCGGGGATTTCTGGTGCTGCGGCAGATCAGTTGGGACACCCCTGCCAGCATTCTGGAAAAAATCGTCGCTTATGAGGCTGTGCATGAAATTCAGGATTGGGACGATCTGCGCCGCCGGCTGCATCCACCAGACCGGCGGTGCTTTGCCTTCTTTCACCCGGCGATGCCCGATGAGCCGCTGATCTTTGTCGAAGTTGCCCTGACCCAAGAGGTGCCGGGCTCGATCCAAAAGGTGCTGGCCGAAGACCGCGCGCCGTTGCAGATCGAAGAGGCCCGCACGGCGGTGTTCTACTCCATTTCCAATTGCCAGAGAGGTCTGGCGGGCATCAGTTTCGGCAATCTGTTGATCAAACAGGTGGCCTCTGAACTGGCGCAGGCCCTGCCGCAATTGACAAATTTTGTCACTTTGTCACCTATTCCCGGTCTGCGGAAATGGACCGAAGCCCAAGACCTCCCCACTCTGCCCTTCGACGAACTGGCCGCACATTACCTGCTGGAGGCAAAACGCAGTGACGGCCTGCCCACTGATCCGGTGGCCCGTTTCCACCTGGGCAATGGCGCCGCCGTACTGGAGGTTCATGCAGATGCGGATGCCAGCGAAAAAGGCGACGCCCAGTCCTACGGTGTGATGGTGAACTATCACTACGACCTCATCCAGACCGAAAAGAACCACGAAGACTTTGCCCTACAGCACAGCATCGCCGCGTCCAAACCGATCAAGGCCAAGGCCCGCAGTGCGCTTGCCGCGATCACCCGAAATTCAGCCCCCTGACCCGAGATCGAGATCCCGATGACCAACACACTTTATGACGCGCTGATTGGCGCCCATGCCGACAACCACGCGCCTTTTCTGGAAACCGACGACAAGCGGCAGATTACCTTTGCCCGTTTCACGGCCAAAGTGGCACAGATCGCCCATGCCCTGGCTGCTGCAGGTGTTGCGCCGGGTGACCGGGTGGTGGCGCAGGTGCCAAAACGCTGGGAAGTGCTGGCGCTTTATGGAGCCTGCCTGCAATGTGGCGCCGTTTATCTGCCGTTGAACACCGCCTACACAACGGCGGAGCTGGAGTATTTTGTCAGCGACGCCGCCCCGCGGCTGCTGGTGTGCGATCCCAAAGACGTGCAGGCGTTGCAGCCCCTCGCCGAAACCTGCGATGCCAAGGTGCTGACCATCGCCGCCGATGGCAGTGGCACCCTGAACACCGCGGCCAAGGACCAGCCCAAAAGCTTTGAGACCGTGCCACGTGGCCCCGATGATCTGGCGGCGCTGCTTTATACCTCGGGCACGACAGGGCGCAGCAAAGGGGCGATGCTGACCCATGGCAATATGCTCAGCAATGCCGAAGCGCTGACTGATCTGTGGCAGATCACTGAACGGGACCGGTTGATCCACGCGCTGCCCATTTTCCACACCCACGGGCTGTTTGTTGCGATGAACACATCGCTTCTGGCCGGGGCGCAGGTGCGGCTGATGGAGCGGTTTGATCTGGAGCAGGTGTTGGCCGAGATACCGCAGTCCACATTGCTGATGGGGGTGCCAACCTTCTACACCCGACTGCTATCCGACCCGGGTCTGGATCGCGCACTCTGTCGCAAGATGCGTCTCTTTGTTTCTGGCTCTGCCCCCTTGCTGGCGGAAACACACGATGCCTTTGCCACCCGCACCGGCCACCGCATTCTGGAACGCTACGGGATGACGGAAACCAATATGAATACCTCCAATCCCTACGAAGGCGCCCGGGTGGCCGGCACCGTCGGACGCCCCTTGCCAGGCGTTGAGGTGCGGATCACAGGCAGCGATGCTGACTCGGGCGCCGTTACCGAACTGCCGCAGGGCGACATCGGCATGATCGAAGTCCGTGGTCCCAATGTGTTCAAAGGCTACTGGAACATGCCCGAAAAAACCGCAGAGGAGCTGCGGGACGACGGCTTCTTCCTTACCGGGGATCTGGGTCGGATAGATGAGAAAGGTTATCTGAGCATCGTGGGCCGCGAAAAGGACCTGATTATCTCAGGCGGCTACAATATCTACCCCAAGGAAATCGAGGATGTGCTGAACGACGTGGAGGGCGTGTCGGAAAGCGCGGTCTTTGGAGTGGCGGATCCGGACTTTGGCGAAAAGGTGATCGCCGCCGTGGTGGCCGAACCGGGTACTGAACTGCAGGAGGAGACCCTGCGCAGTGCGATCACCATCGCGCTGGCCCGGTTCAAACATCCGCGCCACTATCAGTTCTGCGCGGAACTGCCGCGCAACACTATGGGCAAGGTTCAGAAAATGCAGCTGCGGGAGCAGTATCGCGACTGACAAGGGGCGCAAGGGCTGGCTGCGGCCCCTCGATCACGGCAGCGGCACGTCCAGAAAGGTGGCACAGTCCTGCAGTTCACGGCTGGCCATCGAAATCACCCCCCGTTGCGTGTTCCATTGCGGTTGGTAAGAACTGGCCAAGCTCGCGCCGGGACCAAGCGGGGCGTAGTAGGCAATCAGGATCAGTTTGTCCGCCCCCTGCTGCACCGCCGACAACATGCGGTCCACCCGCGCCGGACGTTTGCTGCGGCTGATTTCAACCGAGGTCACCGCAGACAGATCGATCAAGAACCGGAACCCCGCTGAAAGCTCGGCCCGAGTTTCCAGCGCTTTAACAACATGTTCGGAATCTGCAGCCGTGTGGCACCCGGAATAACGGGTGATCACCAAACGGGCGTCAGAATGATGAACAATTTCCACAGTCAAAATAGACTCTCCGGCGTCATGTCTGGCAGACAGGTTGCCTGTTTGGCATATCACTGCGGCTCTGGCAATTCTCTCGAAAGGCTAATGCACTCTATTTGGCATATCGGTTAACCACCGGGCGATCACTGCCCAACAGAGCGCAGTAAATCCGAAAAACAACAAAGGCGCCCGAAGGCGCCTTGTGTAAGTGGTCGGAGTGAGAGGATTCGAACCTCCGGCCCCTGCCTCCCGAAGACAGTGCTCTACCAGGCTGAGCTACACTCCGACACCAAAGTTCCGGCTGTCTGGGACCAACTTCGGGAGGTCGGCCCACCGGCACTTCGTAAAGTGCAGGCTCTATCGGAGATTCCATGCGGGATGTCAAGCCATTCAAATCGGATTTCGGCAGGCTGTTCGGGACGTCGGATGCTGTGAATTGACCATGGACATCGGTTGCTTTTTCCATGTTTTATAGATGCTTACAGCCGCGCCCTTTACGCAAGCTCAGAAATTCTTCGATCCTGACGGGGCTTGCTGATAGCCTGAAGCGACTCACTCTTTGATCCGGAAAATATCGTGTCCCCTGAAACGCAGTTTGACAGTTCCACCTATGATGATCTGGAGCAACGCCTGAGCGCGTTTCGGTTTTTCATTGGTTTGCTGCTGGCTGTGCTGGGAGTCTGGTCAGTGATACACATTATGGGCGGCGATATGCTGCGGCTGACCTTCACGGCCTCTTATGTGATCCCTGCCCTAATGGCGCTGTTTCTGCTGCGGATCGGCCGACACTACGCCGCCCGGATGTTCTGGGTGCTGATCACCGGGTTGGAGTTTTTGCTGGCCGTTCACATGCTGGGGGAAAAAGTCAGTACTGAACTGATTATGTTGATCTATATCGGACTGCCGTTCCTGTTTTTTTCCTGGAACAATGAATTCCGCACCACGATTGCGCTATCTGCTTTTGCCCTGTTCCTGTCCGTGATCGCTTTTGCCCATGACGTGTTGCCCCTGCGCGGTCTGTTCTTCGAACTGCCGCCAGATCCCATTGCGGATCCGGCCTGGAACATCCTGATGGGACGGCTGACCATAGGGTTGATGCTGATGGCGCAGATTTGGCATTTTTCCCGCCGTTCAAACCGCGCGCGACGTGAAGTGCACAAGGCCATGTTTGCGGCCAATACGGCGACGCAGGCCAAGGGCGACTTTCTGGCCAATATGAGCCATGAAATTCGCACCCCGATGAATGGCATCGTGGGGATGATCGAAATCCTGCAGACCATGAACCTGTCGGTGAACCAGTCGCGTGCGGTGACCACCATGCGCAACTCGGCTTTTGCGCTGCTGCGCATCATCGACGACATTCTGGATGCCAGCAAAATCGAGGCTGGAAAACTCAGCATCGAACTGGATCCGGTGGAACTGCAGCCCCTGATCGAGGGCTGCGCGCTGACCGTTCAGCCGCTGGCGGATGAATTGGATGTCCGGCTGCATCTGCTGATCCATCCCAGCCTGCCGGAATGGGTCGAGGCGGATGCGGGTCGTCTGCGTCAGGTGCTGCTGAACATCCTCAGCAACGCCATCAAATACTCTTCATCCCGACTGACCGGGCAAAGCGGCCAGGTACGCTTTCATGTTGAACCCGGCTCCAAGGAAACCGTTGTGTTCACCATTTCCGACAATGGCATCGGGATGAGTGAGAAAGTGCAATCAGAGCTGTTTCAACCGTTTGCCTCAGGCGAGGAATATTCCCGTCAACAGGTTGGTGGCACCGGACTGGGGCTGGCGATCACCCGTGAGTTGGTTGAGCTGATGCACGGCAAAATCGTGGTGCGCAGTGTGGAGGGTGAAGGCAGCAAGATGACCGTGATCCTTCCGCTGGAAGGCGCGATTGGGGAAAAGACCCGCCCGACGCTGCAGGGTTTCACCATCTTTCATGTCGCCCCGCAAACCCAATACGAACGCCAGCTGTATCACGCGCGTCTTGCCGAAGCGGGGGCTATGCTGGAGTTTGTTGAGGATCCGATCAGCTTCATCGACTCCCCCCCTAGGCCCGCGGAACGCCCCATTTTCATCCTTTCCCCCGAAGCCGCAGCGCAGTTTCCGGGACTGGAAGTTGACCTGCTGCACCGCTACCCCGAAGCGCGCTTCTTGCAGCTGTCCGCCAAACGCAACGCGGATTTCGGTTTCATCGCGGCCAATCGCTATCAGATCCAGACCCATCCGACCCTGGCCAGCGAGCTGTATCGCGGCCTGTCCTATCTGGCCGGACGGTCCGATTTTGAATTGCTGGAGCCGTCGACCCCAGCCCCTGCACGTGCTTTTGAACTGCGTCCGTCAGACGATTGGTCACCTGCGGGCTACCGCGTATTGGTGGTCGAAGACAACGCGATCAACCAAACCGTGCTGGCGACCCAGCTAGACCTGTTGGAACTTGACCATCATATCGTCAGCAACGGGCTGGAAGGGATTCGTGAATGGCAGTCCGGTCTCTACGACCTGATTCTGTCGGATTGCCACATGCCGGTGATGGACGGGTTTGAAATGGCACGGCGTATCCGCGAAGTGGAAGCGTCGCTTGATGCAGCGGAAACACCTATCATCGCCATTACCGCCAATGCACAGCCCGAAGAAGCACAGCGGTGCAGAGATGCCGGAATGAGCGACTATATGGCCAAACCTATTGAGATGGCGCAGCTGCGTGCCAAGCTGGAGGACAGCCTGCAACAGCCGCCTCTTAGCCAGCGGGATTGAGAAGAATTCCCCGGTCCCATTTGACTCTGCCGCCGCCGCACCTCACAGTCAGGGGTAAGACCCCGTCGCCAAAGGAAACAATGACGCCCTGATGTTGCCCCTGACAACACAGAAACGATCGCAAAAACTTGACGCCATGCGTCGTCGAAACCTTGCGAAATTCGCGATCGGATTTACCAGTTTCGGCGGGCTGTTGTGGCTGTTGTTTTTCGTGATTTATGGCGACCTGATTGCAGCACTTGCCACCGGCTTTGCCTCAGCACCTGCGTGGATCGCCTTGGTGTTGTTTCTGACCGGTCGAACCCGGCTTGCGCGCTACCTATGGCTGATCACCATGCCGCTGACCTTTTTGGTCACAACGGTCTTCTTTGGCACCGACATCAATCCTGAACTGATCTTCCTTGCCATCATCGGTTTCCCGTTTTTGTTCTTCTCCTGGGACACCGAACGTCGCGCACTGACTTTGCTGACAGTGTACCAGTTTGCGCTTGCACTGATTGCCCTCAGCTTTGACAGGCTGGGCGATCCGGCCTGGTTCCCTGTCCCCCCGCCCGAGACTTTGGTGGATCCCGCCACGATCGATTGGGGGGTGCGGATGACGGTTCTGGCGGTGCTGCTGCTGGAACTGACCTATTTTGCGTTCCTAACCCAGAAAAGTGCCCGTGAGACGGAACAGGCGCTGGAAGATGCCGAAGCCGCCGCGCGCTCGCGGGGTGAATTTCTGGCCAACATGAGCCATGAAATCCGCACCCCGATGAACGGGCTGATCGGCATGATCGAAGTGCTCGAAACAATGGATGAGGACAAACGGCACGAACGGTCCATCGGGATGATCCGCAATTCAGCTTTTTCGCTGTTGCGCATCCTCGATGACATTCTGGACGCCAGCCAGATCGATGCCGGCAAACTGAGTGTTGAGAAAACCAAGGTTGAACTGCGCCCATTGCTGGAAGGCGCGGCCCAGACGTTACAGACACAGGCGGACACCTTGGGGGTGCGGCTGCGGATGCTGGTGGACCCCACGTTGCCGGAATGGATCTGGTCGGACTCGGGCCGTTTGCGGCAGGTGCTACTGAACCTTCTCAGCAATGCGGTGAAATACTCCTCCGAACGGCTGACAGGGCATATCGGAACCGTCTATTTCCGCACGGCCTACTGCCCTGAGGGCACCGACATTTGCATCGAAATCAGTGACAACGGCACAGGCATGAGCCCCGAAGTGCTGAACACCCTGTTCCAACCTTTTGCGGAAGGTGAGCTGGCGTCACGTCGGCAAGTGGGCGGGACGGGTCTGGGCCTGTCCATCACCCGCAGCCTTATCGAATTGATGGACGGCCGGATCACCGTCGACAGCACAGAAGGCAAAGGCACCGTTGTCAAAGTTTACCTGCCACTGGAGCCGGCGGACGGCCCCAAAAACCAACCTGATCTGACGGGGCTCACCATCCTGTGCTTTGACCTGATGGATGAGGAGATGCGCAAAGGCATGCGCGAAATCATGGGGGGCGGCGGCGCCCAGCTGCAGTTCATCAGCCATATCGAAGAGCTGGACACCGATGTGCTGGATCCCGACAACCCTCCGATTTTTATGGTGCCCACTGCCGATGAAACGCAGTCCGCGCATATGCAGGAGGCGGTGCTTAATCGTTGGCCGGATGCCAAAATTGTCTGTTTCAGCGCCTCCCGCTCGGCCCGCTATGGCATGCAGAATGACAACGTCTATCTGATCCAGATTTTCCCGATGATGGGCACCGAGCTTTACCGCGCCTTGGCGCAGCTTGGCGGGCTGCTGAAAACAGAGGATGATCCCGCGCCCATTGATCCGGCGGCAGACACCGGCAAAGACCAACTTGATCCAGACTGGTCCCCCCACCTCTTGGTTGTTGAAGACAACGAAATTAACCGAATGGTTCTCAGCAAACAATTGGAACTGCTGGACTACGAGCACAGTGTTACTGAAAATGGTCTTGCGGGGCTGGCCGCCTGGAGCTCGGGCGACTTCGACCTTGTGCTGACCGATTGTCACATGCCGCAGATGGACGGTTTTGAACTGACCAAAGCGATCCGTCAGCATGAGCAGCAAGAAGATATGCCCCCGATCCCGATCATTGCGATCACCGCCAATGCGCTGAAGGGTGAGGCTGAAAAATGCCTGGCACATGGGATGGACGATTATATGGCCAAACCGGTTGAATTGGAGACTCTGCGCAACAAGTTGGAAAAACACCTGCGCATGGTGCAAAACTCGAAACATCTACAGGGGAAACATCTACAGTAATCAGGCCGTGTTTCCTGAGCCGACCAGAACGTCTAAGATATTGGGTAAAAACGAAATACATGCAGACGACGTCCCAAAACCCTGTCGAAACCCGTGACCTGATCCGTAGGATCAAGGCGGCCCATGTGGCCGTGGGCCTTAGCATTCTGGCCGGTGGCCCTTGGATGCTCTACTTCCTGTTCACCGGACAGGTGCGGTCTTTGATCTACACATTTGTGTCGCTGTCGCCCTATTTCTTCATCGTTTTATTGTTTATGCGCGGCCACCACTATGTTGCCCGCCTGCTGTGGCTGTTCATTGCAACCCTGGTGAATTTCACGCTTACAATCGTAGGTGGCAACCAAACCAGTCCAGAGATATACTTCTTCGCACTGCTGGCCTTTCCTTTCCTTGTGTTCTCCTGGGAACACGAACGGCGCACCATGTTGGTTGTGGGCGTGTTAATGGCCTGTATCTCGATGGTCGGTCTGGCCGCGGATTATTTCGAATTCAATGAGATGATCCTGCCCAATTTGTCCGTAACCTCGGCCGCCTCACCGGAAATGAACGCACAAACGGATTTCTTCATTCGACTGACCGTCGCGGTGATCCTGCTGGCGGAACTTGGATATTTTGCCTACCTCACACGGCAATCCAATCTGGAAGCCGCCGAAGCGCTGGTTCAGGCGCAGTCAGCCTCACGGGCAAAGGGCGAGTTTCTGGCCAATATGAGCCATGAGATCCGCACCCCGATGAACGGGCTGATCGGGATGCTGGAAGTGTTGGAAAGCATGGGGGTGAACGAACGTCAGGCCCCCACCGTGGGCACCATCCGCAACTCGGCCTTTTCCCTGCTGCGGATCATCGATGACATTCTGGACGCCAGCAAGATCGAAGCCGGCAAGTTGGATGTGGAACTGCGCGATATTGAACTGGTGCCGGTGGTGGAAGGTGTGGCGCTGACGCTGCGACCGCTGGCGGATGAAACCGATGTGAAACTGCGCCTGTTCATCGACCCGGATGTGCCCGAATGGATCAAATCAGACTCCGGGCGTTTGCGTCAGGTGCTGCTGAACCTACTCAGTAATGCGGTGAAGTTTTCGTCCCGTCGCCTGACCAATCGCGCGGGCGAAGTGCGCCTGCATGTCACCAATGGACCCGACGACAACGTTCTACTGCATCTCAGCGACAATGGCATTGGAATGGATGACGACCTGAAAACCCGCCTGTTCCAGCCGTTCAGCCAAGGCGATGCTTCTACCAAGATGCATGTCTCCGGCACCGGTCTGGGACTGGTCATTACCAAGAACCTGGTCGAGCTTCTGGGCGGAAAAATCACCGTCGACAGTCAGGCCAATCAGGGCACCGAAGTGAAGGTCTTCCTGCCCGGCAAAGGCGGCAAGGGGCCGCGCCATCTGGCGGATGTGAGCGGGCTGGACGTGGCCTGTTTCTCGCTGGCGGACATCAATATCGAAGACGGGCTGCGCCATATGTTGGAGGCCAGCGATGCCAATGTGCGGATCATCGATTCGGTTGATAAACTGGCGCATATCAGGTTCAACAACCTGCCGGTCATCCTGTTGCCCACCAAAGACAAACTTCTGGGGGACGAGGTACAGCGCACGGTCGAACGGCTGGTGCCCGGCAGCCGCTTCCTGCGGTTCTCCGCCGACCGCTCGGTGCGGTTGGGGCATCAACCACCCAATGTCTATACAATCCCGATATACCCGCTGATGCTTAGCGAAATGCTAGAGGCAATCGCCCTGCTTGGCGGCCGCATCGCTGCCCCAGAGCCACCCAAACCCGATTTAGCCGAACCCGAAGAAGTGGCCCAACGAGACACCCGTATCCTTGTGGTGGAAGACAACGAAATCAACCAGATCGTCATGGGCAAACAGCTCGATATCCTCGGCTTCCCCCATGACATTGCCCCCAATGGCGAAGAGGGCCTGAAGCTCTGGCGCAGCGGGGATTACGATCTGGTGCTGACCGATTGCCACATGCCCAAACTGGACGGGTTTGGGCTGACCGCTGAAATCCGCGCCATCGAGGCCGCCGAGGCCCGCCAACCCGGCCCGATCATCGCCATCACCGCCAACGCGCTTGACGGTGAGGCTGAACGCTGTATCGCAGCCGGCATGGATGGCTACCTAGCGAAACCCGTGGAACTGGAATCCCTGCGCGCCAAACTGCGGGAATTTCTTTCCGGCTGATCCGGCAGACAATCGTCCAGACATTTTCGCAACAAAAAGCCCACCCCGGAGAACCGAGGCGAGCCAATAGTTTACCTGCGGCGCAGCTTAGAGGCTGGCGTCCAGTGCTGCGACAACCGCGTCGCCCATGCCGGAGGTGCTGACCGGGGTCACACCTTCTTCACCCAGCAGATCTGCGGTACGGACACCATCGGCCAGGACCTGCTCAACTGCGGCTTCCAGACGATCGGCTTCGGCGCCCTGATCGAACGAGTAGCGCAGCGCCATCGAGAAGCTGAGGATACAAGCGATCGGGTTGGCCTTGCCTTCACCGGCGATATCCGGTGCCGAACCGTGAACCGGCTCATACAGCGCTTTCGGGCGACCATTGGCCATCGGTGCGCCGAGGCTGGCCGAGGGCAGCATGCCCAGCGAACCGGTTAGCATTGCCGCCGCATCCGACAACAGGTCGCCGAACAGGTTGTCGGTCACAATCACGTCGAACTGTTTGGGCCAGCGGCACAGCTGCATTGCACCGGCGTCGGCATACATGTGCGACAGCTCGACCTCGGGGTAGTCTTTTGCCACCTCGGTCACAACTTCACGCCACAGAATGCCGGATTCCATCACGTTGGCTTTTTCCATCGAGCAGAGTTTTTTGCCGCGACGCATCGCCAACTCGAACGCCGAACGGGCCACACGGTCAATCTCGGACTCGGTGTAGCGCTGGGTGTTGATGCCCACACGTTCGTTGCCCTCTTCGATGATGCCGCGCGGCTCACCAAAGTAGATGCCCGAAGTCAGCTCGCGCACGATCATGATGTCGAGACCCGCAACAACGTCTTTCTTCAAAGACGAGAAATCGGCCAACGCGTCAAAACACTGTGCCGGACGCAGGTTCGAGTAGAGGTCCATTTCCTTGCGCAGGCGCAGCAACCCACGCTCGGGCTTCACCGAGAAGTCCAGTTCGTCGTACTTCGGGCCGCCAACAGCGCCCAGCAGAACCGCATCCACTTCCTGTGCGTGGGCCATGGTTTCATCGGTCAGCGGGGTGCCGTGGGCATCGTAGGACGCACCGCCCACCAGGCCTTCGCTGACATCAAAGGCGAGATCGCGTTTTGCACCGAACCAGTCGATAATCTTGCGCACTTCCGCCATGACTTCGGGGCCAATGCCGTCACCGGGCAGGATGAGAAGCGAAGGGTTGGTCATAATGGTTTTCCTCGGTTTTCGAATTCTGAAAACGCCTACCCTCTGGGGCGGAAATGGTCAAGAAATGAAGGGCCTCAGACCGGTCTCAAGCGCCTGCCAAACCGTGGAAATACGGGGAATGTTGCGCAAAGCCTGCGGTGTGGCCAGCCAGACCGGCAAAGCGGGTATTTCCAGACCCAAATCCAGTCTCTCCACACCCGGTGTCTGGTCGATCAGCCAACGCTGACCAAAGCCGACACCGCAGCCCGCTTTGATCAGTTCCCAATAGGTGTTTTGACTGTCGCACCGGGTGGCAAACCAGTCCCGTGTCGCGGGCCAGCCGAGGTCACGCATGCCGCGCAGGATCAGCTCGCTTTCATCATAGCCGACCAGCGCATGGCGCATCAGGTCTTCGGGCGTTTCGGGGCGGGGATGGGTTTCCAGATAGGTGGTGGCGGCGCAGACCGCCAGCTGCATATCGCCAAGCTTGCGGGTCACAATTTCCAATTGTTCCGGCCGGTACATCCGGATCGCGATGTCGGCTTCGCGAAACAACAGATTGTCACTGCTGTCGGTTGCCGTCAGATCGATAGCAATCTCAGGGTGTTGCGCCCGGATCTGGGCGATGACCCCCGGCAAGATTTGCTGCGCCACAACCTCGCTTGCGGTGATCCGCACCGTGCCTGCGGTTTCCGTGTCCCGCCCCGCCACGGTCATGGCAATTTCGCTCATGGCTTCCTGCATGCGGCGGGCAGCGGGCAACATTGCCTGGCCGGCCTCCGACAGGGACAATCCGCGCGGTTGGCGCAGAAACAGGGTGACACCCAGATCGGCCTCCATCTGTTTCATCTGCCGCCCCAGGGTTGGCTGGCTGACATGCAACCGCCGCGCCGCCGCAGAGAGAGAGCCGGTCTCCGCCACCGCCAGGAAATTGCGCACCAGCGTCCAGTCAATTTGGGTCAAGCCATCCATTCACTGATGAATACATAAGATAGAGACTTAGGCAATATTGGTTATTCTCTGTTGGAGCTATCTTGGGGTCAGACACCAGACTTCAAATCAGGAGCCCCAGATGACCCAGACTGTGTTAATCCTTGGCCCCACGGGGCGTTTTGGCCGCCACGCCGCCACCGCTTTTGCCAACGCCGGATGGCAGGTGCGCCGGTTTGACCGGGCCCGCGACGATCTGAGCGAGGCCGCAGACGGGGCGGATGTGATCGTCGCGGGCTGGAACCCTGAATATCAGGACTGGGCCCGTTTGGTGCCTGGCCTGCATGCAGAGGTGCGCCGCGCCGCTTTGGCCAACAACGCCACCGTCATCCTCCCCGGCAATGTTTATGTCTACGGCCCTGATGCGCCTTTTGGCTGGACGGCACAGACACCTCACCGGGCAACAAATCCGCTGGGCCGCATCCGGATTGAGATGGAGGCCACCTACCGCCGCGAAGGTGTTCGGACCATTGTGCTGCGGGCCGGCGATTTCGTCGATACCGAGGCTTCCGGCAATTGGTTCGACAAGATCATGGCCCCGAAGCTGAGCAAAGGCATATTGACCTATCCCGGTCGCACCGATGTGCCGCATTCCTGGGCCTTTCTGCCCGACCTTGCCCGCGCCGCTGTGGGTTTGGCAGAGAACCGCTCCGAACTGGCATCTTTCGCAGACATAGGTTTCCCCGGATACACGATTACCGGCCACGAGCTGCGCCAAGCCCTGGCGCATGCCCTTGGCCATCCGGTTGAGGTTCGGCAAATGTCCTGGGCGCCGCTGCATCTGATGCGCCCGTTCATGCCGGTGATGAAACACCTATTCGAGATGCGCTACCTCTGGAACCTGCCGCACCGGTTGGAGCCCACAGATTTCGAAACCGCCCTGCCTAACTTTCCGGCGACACCGGTGGAGGCGGCCCTACGTCAGGCGACAGCGCATCTTGCGCTACCAACGGTGCCACTGCCAGCCTGATTACGGCGGTTTCACATCAACCCAGACCAGATGATGGCGGCTCGCCTCGGTCGCCATCACCCCCTGATTGACAACCTCAAACGCCCGCGACGGCAGCGCATAGTCAACCCGCATGGCAGGTAAACCTTTCCACGCCACGGTTGCCGCCGCTTTACCGGCAAAGGGATCCTGCAGTTGCGGATGGGTCAGCAATCCCAGCAGCGGCGGTTTATGTCCTTCACCAAGGTGCGGATCATTGTTCATATCGCCCAGCAGCACAAACCTGTCCGGCGGGGCGCCAAACGCACCATTCAAATAGCGCAGCCACAGCCGCAGCTCATCCGCGTTGCGATAACCGTTACGGTCTTCCGGCCCGTCAAACACCGGGGGTGTTGCATGGAAGGTGAGGATGTGAACAGTGCCCCATCGGGTTTGCACCGGCACGGCCCAATGTCCAACCGTGCTGAGCCGTTGCACTTGGTGCAAGTGCGGCGGCAGAACGTCAGCGCGCGAGGCCCCCTCGGCCCCGGGCAGATCGGCCCACAAAAGCGGTGAAAAATCGCGAACGCCAGCGGCCTCAATCGGCCAGCGCGACAGCAGTGCCATCCCGCCCTGTCCCGCAAAACGCCCGTACCCCTGCGCATCGCGCCCCCGTCCACGGCGGCCATCCCCGTCCAGATCCAAACCGGTTTGCCAACCGGTATTGGGACGCAATGCAAACAGGTATGGATAGTCCCAGCCCGCATCGGAAATCCGGTCCCGCAGCGCCTTCAAGGCCTGCAGCCCGTGATCATAATCCACATCTTGCAGGGCAATCACATCTGCCTGAGCCGCGGCAATGGTTCGGGCAATGACCTCAGTATCATCACTCTGCCCGAGGATGTCGCGCAACAGTAGCCCCGGACCTTTCCGGGCCAGACCAGTGTTGAAAGAGGCAAAACGAAGCGTCTCCGCTGCAGCGGGACCTGCACAGAACAGGCAGGCCAGTATCAGAAGGGCAAATATTAGGCAGATTCGACCAATTTGGCCTCTGCATAGGCGCGCCGCCGCTTTTCGCCAATCATCTCGGCCACGCGACCGATGGCGATTCCGCGCATCATCATGTTTGCCGGCAGGCAAGCCCATACCATCATCGCCCAGATCAAGACATGCGGATTGCCCAGCACCGCCAGATCAATCCAACCCGACAGCCCCTTCAGCACCGCTGGAATCAAGAATGGCAGGATAAAGCCTAACATGACGTTAATGCGGGCATCCCGTTGCAGCCGCACCAGCACGTCGCCTTTGGTCGGATCGAACATCGGCAGATTGACCCAGACGTTGAACGCCCCGCCGCGCATCGGCCAGGCGGTGAACCGGATCACCAAGAGGAACAGCAGCACCGTTGTCCCGGCCAGAACATAAGCCACCGCAGCAGCCATGCGCACATGGGCCACCAGCGCAGGGTGTGCATCTGCGGGCAGGGCCAGCAAAGCCAATCGCACAGGCGAATAAGGCACATCCGTCCATTGCCCCAGCACCTTTGCCAACCCATGCAGGATCAACCCCAGTTGGGACGGGTAAAGCTCTACCCGCAGCATCAGCCCCAGCACCAGCACAACAGCAAAGACAGCGCCAAACCGCAGACGGTTGAAAGGCGCCGCGTCGCGGAACTCCAGAACCGAGGGGTAATCCGTGCTATATTCAAGGAAGGTCATCACGCCGGCCAGAAAGGCGACCAGAACAATCAGAGCGGTTGCATCGCCAAGCCCCGCAGGCAACAGCAAAAACGGGATGGCCACCAGAAGTGCCACCCATAATGCCCGGAACCCCGCGCCTGCCACACGTTCGATCACAACCCGATCCCTTCAAATTGGCCAGATGTGATACGCTGCCACATCCGTTGTCCAACTCTGTGTGTCCCTTGCGGACACGCTGCCTCATTCTTGCCCTAATTCTGCCTTGTTTGCCTGTCCGGCTCAACCCGGCGCCTGCAAAAGACCCGTGATTTCGCGGGCTTGGCAGGCGAAGTGGTGCGCGATTGCATCAATCGATCAGCCCGTCGCGTGCCGGATACCAGATGTTGTATGCGCCCAGCCTTCGACCACGGTACAAGCAGACATCCCGTAGTCCCGAGTGCCCGATGCCCAAACGCCGCGTTTTGATCCTTGCCGAACAGTGCAATCCCGATTGGCCTTCGCTGCCGATCGTGGGCTACAAATATGCCCGGGCTTTGGCGCAGGTTGCCGATGTGCAGGTGGTGACCCATGTACGCAACCGCAACAATATCGAGGCGGCAGGTGATCTGGGGGCACCGGTCGATTATATCGATACCGAATGGTTGGCGGCCCCCATGCACCGCTTTGCCACCTGGGTGCGCGGCGGCGACGAGGTGGCCTGGTCCACCAATATGATCCTGTCCTACCCGCCGTATGTGGCCTTTGAAAAACAGGCCTGGCACCGGTGGAAGTCCGAGGTAAAGGCGGGCGATTTTGATCTGATCCACCGCATCACCCCCATGTCACCGACCCTGCCCAGTGCAATGGTCGGAAAGGGTGAATTGCCCTTTGTGATCGGCCCTCTGAACGGCAACCTCGACTGGCCTGCGGCCTTTGCTGGTGAGCAGAAGCGCGAGAAGGAAAAGGCGCGGTCGCTGCGCGATCTCTACAAGTTCCTACCCTATGCGCGGCGGACCCAGAAACGCGCCGATTGTCTGCTGGCAGGGTTCCAGCACACGATAGACGACCTTGGGCTGGCGGATCCGGCGCGGATCATTCCCTTCCCCGAAGTTGGCATCGATCCCGAAATTTTCCACGCCAATGGCCGCCAAGCTCCGTTTTCCGGGGACTGCCCGTTTGAGTTCCTCTTTGCCGGACGTCTGGTGCCTTACAAGGTGCCCGAAGCTGCCGTACGCGCCTTTGTGACCTCGGAAAAACTGCGCCCGCACCGGATGCGGATCATTGGCAACGGTCCGGAAGAGGCGCGCCTGCGCCAGATTGTGGTCGAACACGGGGCGGAAGATCGCGTCCACTTTGACGGGCGCAAAACCCAGACCGAAGTGGCCGAGGCGATGCGGCGCGCCGATGCCCTTGTTTTCCCGTCGATCCGCGAGCTGGGGGCTGGTGTGGTGGTCGAGGCCCAGGCCTGCGGCGCCCTTCTGATCGTCACCGATTACGGTGCGCCTGGCGCCTTGGTTGATCATGGCCGTGGCGTTGCGCTGCCGCTGTCTGCGATGGACGGGCTGGTGGACAGCAACCGCCGCGCGATGGAGGCCTGCATCGAGGCGCCCGAACACCACGCCACCCTTGCCGCCGCTGGATGCGAGCAGGCTCATACGGCCTACAGCTGGTCCGCCAAAGCCGCCTATACGGCCCGGATTTATGAGGCCGTTTTGAACGGCCAGCCCCTGACCCCGTTTAACGACTACGCGTGATCCCCCTTTCAGCCTGCCGCAAAGCTGCCCGTCGGAGGCGGCACGACAGCCCCAAAAGCAAAGCCCCCACCGTTTCCGGCGGGGGCTTGCATCATCTTATCCAGATCTGGATTTAGACCCAGGGGCGTTGCGCCGACATCTGGGCTTCGTAAGTCTTGATCGACTCCGCCTTCTCCATGGTCAGGCCGATGTCATCGAGGCCGTTCAGCAAGCAGTGCTTCTTGAACGCATCCACTTCAAACGCGATGGTTTCGCCATCCGAGGTGGTGATTTCCTGGGCTTCCAGATCAACGGTCATCCGCGCGTTAGCGCCTTTTTCCGCGTCAGCCATCAGCACATCCACCTGCTCCTGCGGCAAGACAATCGGCAGGATGCCGTTCTTGAAGCAGTTGTTGAAGAAGATGTCCGCGAAGGAGGTCGAGACCACACATTTGATGCCAAAATCCGCAATTGCCCAAGGCGCGTGTTCCCGCGACGAGCCACAGCCGAAGTTGTCACCCGCGATCAGGATTTCCGCGTCCCGATACTGCGGTTTGTTCAGCACGAAATCTGCGATTTCAGTGCCGTCGCGGTTGTAGCGCATCTCATCAAACAGGTTCTTGCCAAAGCCGGTCCGCTGGATCGACTTCAGGAACACCTTGGGGATGATCATATCGGTGTCGATATTCACCAGCGGCATTGGCGCGGCGATACCTTGCAGTTTTTCAAACTTTTCCATGGTGCTGGCTCCTTACATCAGCTCGCGAACGTCGGTCAGCTTGCCGGTGAGGGCAGCGGCGGCGGCCATGCCGGGGGACACCAGATGGGTGCGGCCCTTGTAGCCCTGACGCCCTTCGAAGTTGCGGTTCGAGGTAGAGGCACAGCGCTCGTTCTCGGACAGCTGGTCGGGGTTCATCGCCAGACACATCGAGCAACCCGCCAGACGCCATTCGAAACCGGCCTCTTCAAAGATCTCGGCCAGACCTTCTTCTTCGGCTTGTGCCCGCACCAGACCCGAGCCCGGAACGATCATGGCACGCATGCCTTCTTTGATCTTCTTGCCTTTGACCACTTCGGCCACGGCGCGCAGATCTTCGATCCGACCGTTGGTGCAGGAGCCGATGAACACGGTGTCGATCTCGATGTCCGACAGTTTCTGACCGGGGGTCAGGCCCATGTATTCGATCGAACGGCGGGCCGCTTCGATCTTGCCGCCTTCAAAGTCTTCCGGCGCCGGAACCACACCGGTGATCGGCAGAACGTCCTCAGGGCTGGTGCCCCAGGTTACAACCGGTTCGATGTCTTCGCCGCGCAGGGTGACAACCTTGTCGAAATGCGCGCCTTCGTCGGTGAAGAGTGTTTTCCAGTATTCCAGTGCCTGTTCCCATGCAACGCCTTTCGGCGCGTGGGCGCGGCCACGGCAATAGTCGTAGGTGGTCTGGTCAGGAGCGATCAGGCCGGCACGTGCGCCACCTTCGATAGCCATGTTGCAGACGGTCATGCGGCCTTCCATCGACAGATCGCGGATGGCTTCACCACAATATTCGATCACGTAGCCGGTACCGCCGCCGGTGCCGGTTTCCCCGATCACCGCCAGGGTGATGTCCTTGGCAGTCACACCCGGCTTCAGCTTGCCGGTGATTTCCACCTTCATGTTCTTGGACTTCTTCTGGATCAGCGTCTGGGTGGCCAGCACGTGTTCCACCTCGGAGGTGCCAATGCCATGCGCCAGCGAACCAAAGGCGCCATGGGTCGCGGTGTGGCTGTCACCGCACACAACGGTCATGCCCGGCAGGGTCCAGCCGTTTTCAGGGCCAACAATGTGCACGATGCCCTGACGTACGTCAGACACCGGGTAGTAATGCACACCAAATTCCTTGGCGTTTTTGTCCAGAGCGGAAACCTGAATACGGCTTTCTTCGGTCATCTGCGCCGGATCTTCACGGCCAGCAGTGGTCGGCACGTTGTGGTCCGGCACCGCGATGGTTTTCTCCGGCGCATGCACTTTGCGGCCTGCCATACGCAGACCTTCGAAGGCCTGCGGCGAGGTCACTTCGTGGACCAGATGGCGGTCGATGTAGAGCAGGCAGGTGCCGTCGTCCGCTTCGTGTGCGACGTGGGCGTCCCAGATTTTATCATAGAGTGTCTTCGGGGCGGTCATGGTCCTCTCCCGTGGATTGTCTTTGGATGTAGGGGTGATGAAACGACAAAGGCCCGCCACGAGGGCAGGCACCCAGCCTTATAGGCAGGCGAGCACGGCGCGCTTGGCGCCAAAGAACCGCCAGGGCAGAAAGCTGCGGTCGTCGATATCGAAAATACGTTTCATTGCGCCCCTCCTACACCGAGAGGCAATTTTCCGCAAGGCACGGCGCGCCTGCGTCTGGGTCAAATACGGGCGAAAAACACCGCAGACATGCCCAATCCGATCAGGATGATAAAGCCGCGCACCACGGATTTGGGCAGGATCTTGGCCAGATGGGCCCCGGCGAATCCCCCAGCAATGGCCGCCGCCGCCATGATCAGCGCCTCATTCCAATGCACAATTCCCGCCACTGCAAAGGTCGCCACTGAGATGGCTGAAATCACAAACGACAGGGCGTTTTTCAGCCCGTTCATCTGGTTCAGGCTCTCCATCCCCCAGAGCGCAAACAGCGCCAAGAGGACAATCCCCAGACCACCGTTGAAGTAGCCGCCATAGATCGACACCGCCATCAGACCGAAGGTGCCGTAGGGCGTGGCCTTCAGCGCGGTGCCGCGCATCCAGTTCTGGATCTGCGCCTGAAAGGCAAAGGCCAGCGTCGCCGCCAGCAACAAGAAGGGCACGAGAACCGCAAAGACCTCATTTGAAGAGACCAGCAGCAACAGGCCCCCGATGAGGCCCCCAACCAATGTCACCACACAGGCGCGCAACAAGGCCGCCCGTGGCAATTCTCCAATCTCGCGCTTGAAGCCCAGCGCCGCCGACAGGTAGCCGGGAAACACCGCCACCGCTGAGGTGGCATTGGCCGCCACCGGCGGAATGCCGATCATCACCAGCGCCGGAAAGGTCAGAAACGTGCCGCCACCAGCAAGCGCGTTGATGATGCCAGCGCCGAAGCCAGCTGCGAGGATCAGAAGAATATGAAGCATGGCCAGACGGTTATAGACAGATCCCCCGCGTTGCAATGGCGCTGGCACTACTCATTCGGATAGGGGCACAGCCTCTAACAGATCCCCCGGCTGGCATTGCAACACTTCACAGATCCGCGCCAGAGTCTCAAACCGCACGCCTTTGACCTTGCCCGATTTCAAAAGCGAGAGGTTTTGTTCGGAAATCCCGATCCGCTCTGCCAGTTCCCGCGATTTCATTTTTCGCAGGGCCAGCATCACATCCAGACGCACCACAATCTCCATCAGACAAAGGCCTTGTTTTCGGCCGCAACCGCCGCTGCTTCCCGCAAGGCGCGGCCGATAACGGTCAACAAACCCGCCAGCAACAAGAGGCTGGCATCGTTGCTGGACAGCGCCACAGAGACCGCCCTTTGCCCCACCGGGTTCGCTGAGGTCAAAAGCACCGTCAGAACCGGATGGGCAAGGACCGAGGCAATTGCCATCAACAAGGTCCCCCTGCCAATCCGCGAAATCTGCGTGGCCGCGGCGACGCTCAGCAGATCGCCAGCGCGGTAGATGTCAAACAGCTGATGCGCCTGCAACAGCACATAGATCGCCACCGCCATGACCGCAGCCGCCACCAAAACGCTGCCCAGCCAGGCCCAGAGCGACAGATCCCCCAGAATAGGCACATCCCCCCGCGCCAAAACCAGCACCTCAGGGTTTTCATAACTGACCCAGGCGCCGATCAGCATCGTGGCCAGAAAGCCCGCGATGGCCAGACGACAGCCCCAGAGAAGTAGTAAAGATAGATTTCGCGTTGTCATGGTTGACTCCAAGCAAATCAGTAAACATTTATCGTTTTACATTAAATTTTACGCGAATAAATGGAGAATTCCATGAAACCAACATTCCCCGCCCTCCTCTTTCTAACGGCTTGCGGGTCGATCAACCCGCTGACCGCCGCCAGGCTCAGCCAATTGGACCCGCTGACCAGCGATCCCGCCGACCTTGCCGCCCAGGTCACATTGCCTCCCGATATTGCGATCCCGACCGGCGGAATGGAGATGTATTTTGGCGCCACCCGTGACGGGCAAGAGAAAAGCGCCACGGTGCAGCTGGATCAACATGGCGACATCTGGCGGCTCAGCCCTGAAGACGTGATCAGGCTGGAAACCCTGCAACGCGAGATTGGGATCTGGAAAGCTGAGGATCCAGACGGCACCGAAGGCACTCTGTCAATCAGCATTGCGGGTTGCAGCCTGACCGGCACGCCCGATCCGCAAGGGGAGATTGCCGTCCGCCTCAGCTTCGACGGCGGCGCGCAGTTCCGCCCCTTCCTCACCGGGCTCACTGTTGCTGACATGATGCAACAAATCGGAGCGGGTGAGACATTGGACCCTTGCAACGGGCTTTGACGGCGCAGGCTGTTGCCCGAGGCCGCCTTCTGTGCACCAATAGGCACAGAGGGAGCCTATGGACGAAGAGAGCAGCACAACTTTAGACCAAACCGCCGAAGCCGCCGCTGACACCCCGCCCGCCGCTGCGCAGGAGGTGGCGCAGGATGTGGCGTTAGAACTGGCATCGGACTTCGAACGGTTTCTTACCGGGCTGCTGCGGCCCTGGAACGCCTATCAGGTGGCGATTGCCCTGGGGCTGGTTCTGGCAACCTACCTGCTGACCCGTCTGCTGGCCCCACGGCTGCACGACTGGATGCGTACGCTGACCGGCCTGCCAACCTGGCGGATGCGCCTGCTGGTGATCCTGCACAAACGGCTGAACCTAATCCTCTTTGCCGCCCTGATCTGGCCAACGGTCTGGATCATGCGCGAAGTCACCTGGCCCAGCCGCAGCTACATGCTGGCGATCATAGCGCAGCTCACCCTTGCCTGGCTGATCATTGCGGTGCTTACCCGGCTTATCGCCAACAAATTCCTGCGCGCCATTGTGCGTTATGCTGGCTGGATCTGGGTCACCCTGTCGATCCTTAACCTGACCGAGGAAACCCAGCTGCTGCTGGACAGCGCTGCCCTGGACATCGGAGAGATGCACCTGTCGCTCTGGCTGATCGTCCAAGGCGCGGCAATCCTCGGCGTTTTGTTTGCCACCGCGCGGTTTGTCACCAAAGCCAGCACCGACAGCATCAAACGCAATGTCGAGATTTCACCGTCCATGCAGGTGCTGCTGGGCAAGCTGCTGCAACTGGCGCTCTACTCGGCGGCGTTCTTCATCGGGCTGCGCGCTGTTGGGGTGGACCTCACTGGCCTGGCCTTCCTGTCGGGCGCGATCGGCCTCGGCCTTGGCTTTGGCCTGCAAAAAGTGGTCTCCAATCTGGTCAGCGGCGTGATCATCCTGCTGGACAAGTCGATCAAACCCGGTGACGTGATCTCCCTCGGGTCAACCTTCGGCTGGATCGAAGCGCTCGGTGCGCGCTATGTCAGCGTCGTCACCCGCGATGGCAAGGAATACCTGATCCCGAATGAGGACCTGATCACCGGTCAGGTGGTCAACTGGTCCCATTCCAACGACTTCGTGCGCCTCGATATCCACTTCGGCACCGCCTATCACGACGATCCACATCTGGTCAGACGGATCGCCATTGAGGCCGCGCTCAGTGTTGACCGTGTGCTCAGAAAAAAGCCCCCCGTCTGCCATATCATCGGCTTTGGCGACAGTTCGGTGGACTATGTGCTGCGCTTCTGGATCGAGGATCCCACTGGCGGGCTGACCAATATCCGCGGCAATGTCTATCTGGCACTTTGGGACGCGTTCCAGAGCCACGACATCTCGATCCCCTTCCCCCAGCGCGAAGTCACAATGCTGCGCGCGCCAGAGGACTGACAGCACCCGTGGAGACACCGACTTGGGGCGCTGCCCCAAACCCCGGGATATTTTGGCCAAAAAGAAAGCCGCCTTCTCATTGGCGCAAATATCCTCGCCGAAGGCAATTCAGACAAGAAAGCGCGCCGCAGGCGCTCATTTGACCTGTTCGAGGCGTTTTGCGGGTTGAAGGCAAGATTGAGATTTCACATATGCGGTGCTAATCTGAATCTGTCCGGCGCCGGGACTTTGAACGGCGTTTGCAAGAAGGAGGACTATGTCCTGTCTCTCAACAACCAAACGGGCGCGCCGATGAGTGGCGCCTCCAGTGATGTGACCAGCGAAGAACTGCTGGAGCGTATTCTGTCCTCTCTCGAGTCTGACAAGGCCGAGGATATCGAGCAGATCGACTTGCGCGGCAAATCCTCGATCGGTGACTTTATGGTAGTCTGCTCGGGCACCTCGTCCCGGCAGGTTTCGGCCATCTCCGAAAAACTGGTGGACCGCCTGAAACAAGACATCGGCCGTCTGTCGCGTGTCGAAGGCAAAGCGACCGGCGACTGGGTGCTGATCGACACGGGCGACATCATCGTGCATGTGTTCCGCCCTGAAGTGCGCGAGTTTTACCAGATCGAAAAGATGTGGAAGGACGGCCTCTCTCCTGAGAGCGTCTGATGCGGGTCCATATCTGCGCCGTGGGCCGGTTGCGCACCGGCCCGGAACGCGCCTTGATCGATGACTATACCAGCCGTTTTGACCGAACGGGCCGGGCGCATGGCCTCGGCCCTTTGTCCTTCCATGAGGTTGAGGACAAGAAAGGTGGCGGCATGGCCGCAGAGGCGGCGCTGCTGGAGCGGGTGATCCCGAAAGGTGCCTTGCTCTGTGTCATGGATGAGCGCGGCAAGGTGCTGTCTTCGCCGCAGTTTTCCGACAAGCTGGGCGAATGGCGCGACAACGGGCGGCAAGATCTGGCGATTGTGATCGGGGGCGCCGACGGGATTGACCCCTCCCTGCGGGCCAAGGCGGATTTTGCCATTTCCTTTGGCAAGATGGTCTGGCCTCACATGCTGGTGCGGGTGATGTTGAGCGAACAGCTTTACCGTGCAGCATCGATCCAGGCGGGCAGCCCGTATCACCGGGTGTGATCGCGGTCCGGACCTGCATCCTCGGCCAAGCGGGCGGTCAGCACATGATCACGCCAACTGCCTGCGATTTTCAAATACTTGCGGGCATAGCCTTCGCGGCTGAAGCCGAGACGTTGTAACAGGGTGGCGCTGCGGTGGTTTTCGGGCAGGTGACTGGCCATGACCCGGTGCAGCCCTTCAGCCTGGAACATATGCTGGATGCTGGCCTCTGCCATCTCTGCCATCAGCCCGGTACCCTGATGGGCGGCATCAATCGACAGGCCCATATGGCAGGCCTGAAACACCCCTCGGGCAATACCGGTGAAGCTGCAGATCGCGGCAATCTCCTGTGGGGCATCCTGCCGGCGCGCCACCAGATGCACCGCATCCGTGCCATCGGCCTCGATCCGGCGCAGCCATTCCAGTTGGCGGTGATAGCCGGTGGGGCGTTCGGGTTCCCAAGGGGCCAAATGTTCAGCGTTGCGCAGATAATAGGCACTGAGGGCGCTGGCATCGCCGATGCTGCGCCGCCGGATGAAGGTGCGAGGGGTGATAAGTTCCATTTCCTCTGCACAGCACATCCGCATCGCATAGGTCAAGAGATCGGACAACGCGCTTAAATCCTGCACATGCCCACACAACCCGCTGCACAAGAGGTTCCCCCCTGCCGCCGGCTGCGCTAGAAGGCAAGAGAGCAGAGCGGAGAGACAGTATGACCACCCCCAAACCCGTTGTTTTGTGCATCCTCGATGGCTGGGGCAAACGTGCCGAAAATGGTGCCAATGCACCGGTGCTGGCCAACACCCCCGGGTTTGACAAGATCATGGCGACCTGCCCCTCGGCAGAGCTGATCACCCATGGACCGGATGTGGGACTGCCCCGTGGACAGATGGGCAATTCGGAAGTGGGACACACCAACATCGGCGCGGGCCGGGTGGTGGCGATGGATCTGGGCCAAATCGACCTGTCGATCGAAGAAGGCACGTTCCAGCAGGAGGCCGCGCTGGTCAGCTTTATCGACACATTGAAGGCCTCGGGCGGCACGGCGCATCTGATGGGGCTGGTGTCTGACGGCGGGGTGCACGGCCACCTGACCCATATCATTGCAGCGGTGAAGGCTGTTGCCGAAGCTGGCGTGCCGGTTGCCCTGCATGCGGTGACCGACGGACGGGATGTGGCGCCGAAATCTGCCCTGACCTATCTGGCGGCACTGGAGGCGGCATTGCCCGACAACGCCCACATCGCCACGGTCACCGGCCGTTACTATGCGATGGACCGCGACAACCGTTGGGAACGGGTTTCGACGGCTTATGACGCGATGGTTCAGGGCAAGGGCGCGGCGGCGGCCACTGCGCTAGAAGCCGTGGAAACCTCT
The DNA here is from genome assembly GCF_047123305.1 of Thalassobius sp. MITS945101. Lineage (GTDB taxonomy): Bacteria > Pseudomonadota > Alphaproteobacteria > Rhodobacterales > Rhodobacteraceae > Thalassobius. The sequence goes on along the minus strand of NZ_CP138918.1, from coordinate 1,388,712 downwards.
TACAACAACGATGCCAGCGATGAGTTTGTCACGGCAACGGTTATTGCCGATTACGAAGGTGCCAAAGACGGCGACGGTTTTTTCTGCCTCAACTTCCGGGCTGACCGAGCGCGGGAAATTCTGCGCGCCATTGGCGAGCCGGGTTTTACCGAGTTTGACATCGCGCCGCGCCCGGATTGGGCCGCTCTACTGGGCATGGTCGAATATTCCGAAGGCCACAACGGCTATCTTTCCACCGTGTTCCCGCCGCGGGACATCGTGAACACGCTTGGCGCATGGGTAGCGCAGCAGGGCAAACGCCAGTTCCGTCTGGCAGAGACCGAAAAGTATCCCCATGTCACCTTCTTCCTGAACGGTGGCAAAGAAGATCCCGAGGAGGGCGAAGACCGTTACATGGCGCCCTCACCCAAGGTCGCCACCTATGATCTGCAGCCTGAAATGAGCGCGCCAGAGGTGACCGAGAACTTTGTCCGCGCCATTGAAGAGGGCTATGATCTGATCGTCACCAACTACGCCAACCCCGATATGGTGGGCCATACCGGCGATCTGGACGCCGCGATCAAGGCCTGCGAAGCGGTGGATCAGGGGCTGATCGCAGTGGTCGAGGCGCTGGAAAAGGCCGGTGGCGCGATGATCGTTACTGCCGATCACGGCAATTGCGAAACGATGGTGGATCCCGAAACCGGCGGACCGCATACGGCCCATACCATCAACCCGGTGCCGGTGGCGTTGATTGGCGGGCCCGAGGGCGCGCGGCTGCGCAATGGACGTCTGGCCGATCTGGCGCCGACGCTGTTGCAGCTGATGGGGCTGGACCAACCAGCAGAGATGACCGGTCAAAGCCTGTTGGAGGCATAACAGCAGATGCTGCGCCCGCTCGCGCTCTCCCTTGCCCTGATGTTTGGGCTGTGCTCGGTCACGCAGGCCGAGAGCGACCCTGCTGCTCTGGCTGAGGCCGCAGCGGCGCGGCTGGATCAGGCGGCACAGACACTCGCCGGGGCAGAAAAGGCGCGGGATCGGGTGAAAGCCCTGTCGGAAACCCTGCGCGCCTATGAAGACGGGCTGGAAGCCATGCGCGAAGGGCTGCGCCGTGTGTCACTGCGTGAGGCACAGCTGACCCGCGAGTTGCAGGCCCGTGAAACCGAGATTTCGCAGCTGCTTGGTGTGCTGCAATCCATCGCTGCCACGCCCGATCCGGTGTTGGCACTGCATCCCGATGGCCCCACTGGCACGGCACGTTCCGGCATGTTGCTGGCCCATGTGACCCCCGCCTTGACCGATCAGGCACAGGCGCTGCGCCTGAAGCTGGAAGAGGTTGCCATGCTGCGCGCCCTACAGGAAAACGCTGTCGACACCTTGGAACGTGGACTGGAAGGCGTTCAACAGGCGCGCACCTCGCTCAGTCAGGCCATCTCGGACCGCACCAATCTGCCCAAACGTTTTACCGAGGATCCGGTGAAAACCGCGATCCTGATTGCTTCTACCGAAACGCTGGAAGGCTTTGCCTCCGGCCTCAGCGAAATTGCCGAGGGGGAGGTGGATGGCTCGCTGCCGGACATCAGCCATCGCAAAGGCAAACTGCCCCTGCCGGTGCAAGGCACCGTCCTGCGCCGCGCCGGAGAAGCGGACGCAGCCGGCATCAAACGCCCCGGGTTGATCCTGGCCACCCGCCCACGCGCGCTGGTCTCGACCCCAACGGCGGCAACGATCCGGTATCTTGGGCCGCTCCTCGATTTCGGCAATGTGGTGATTCTGGAACCGCAGGCCGGATTGCTCTTGGTGCTGGCGGGGCTAGATGTGGTCTACGGTCAAGCCGGACAGGTGCTGCCCTCGGGCTCTCCGGTTGGGCTTATGGGGGGCAAAGACGCGGAAATCGGCACGATTTTGTCACAGGCTGGTGAGGGGGCTGGAACTGAGGCGTCAGAAACGCTCTATATAGAAGTGAGAGAAGACAACGCCCCGGTGGACCCGGACGCGTGGTTCGCAACGGGGAAGGATAATTAATCAATGAAGAAATTTGTCATGGCAGCCCTTGGCGGCACCCTTGCCGGGGTTATTGCCACCACACAGATCGCAGGCCCGCTGGTCGCGCAGGAAAACACGCAGCAGACCAACGTCTATGAACAGCTGGATCTGTTTGGCGATATTTTCGAACGCATCCGCGCCCAATATGTCGAAGAGGTTGACGAAAAGGACCTGATCGAGGCCGCCATCAACGGCATGCTGACCTCGCTTGATCCGCATTCAGGCTACCTGTCGCCGGATGATGCCGCCGACATGCGGGTGCAGACCCGTGGTGAATTTGGCGGCCTTGGCATTGAGGTCACCCAGGAAGAAGGCTTCGTCAAAGTGGTCTCCCCGATCGATGGCACCCCGGCCAGCGATGCAGGCGTTGAGGCAGGCGACTTCATCACCCATGTGGACGGCGAAACCCTGCTGGGCCTGACATTGGACGAAGCGGTGGAGCTGATGCGCGGTCCGGTGGGCAGCGAAACCCTGATCACCGTGGTGCGCGAAGGTGAACCCGAGCCGTTTGAGATTTCGATTATTCGCGACACCATCAAGCTGACCGCCGTGCGCACCCGTACCGAGGGCAACACCGTGGTGCTGCGGGTGACCACCTTCAACGATCAGACCTTCCCGAACCTGAAAGACGGCTTGGAAAAGGCTGCCGATGATCTGGGCGGCATGGACAATGTGAACGGCATTGTTCTGGACCTGCGCAACAACCCGGGCGGATTGCTGACCCAGGCGATCCGCGTGTCTGATGCCTTCCTCAACAGCGGTGAGATTGTCTCGACCCGCGGCCGCAACGCCGCCGAAGGTGAACGTTTCAACGCCACCGAAGGTGATCTGTCTAACGGCAAACCGATTGTGGTCCTGATCAACGGCGGCTCGGCCTCGGCCTCTGAAATTGTTGCCGGTGCGTTGCAGGATCACCGTCGCGCGATTGTTGTCGGCACCAAAAGCTTCGGCAAAGGTTCGGTGCAGACCGTGATGCCGCTGCGTGGCAACGGTGCAATGCGCCTGACCACCTCGCGCTATTACACGCCATCGGGCCGTTCGATCCAGAACCTGGGCGTGTCGCCGGATATCATCGTTGAACAGCCACGCCGCAATCCCGAAGCTGAAGGCGAAGAGGAAGAGGCCCGTCAGAACCGGACCGAGGCCGATCTGCGCGGCTCACTCTCCAACGACTCGCTCAGCGAGGATGAGATCAAACAGATCGAAGACGAACGTGCCGCCGCCGAAGAAGCGGCCAAGCTGCGCGAAGACGACTATCAGCTGGCCTATGCTGTGGACCTTCTGAAAGGTCTGATGGCCTTGGGTCCGAAAAACTGATCCGCCTCGTTTGAGGCTCTGGCCCCCGGCATCGCGCCGGGGGCTTTTCCATGTCCCCTGCCCACAAGAAGTGCTGCCATGACCCCCGAAGAGATCGCCAAACTGCCCTACCGCCCCTGTGTCGGGGTGATGCTGATCAACGCCGACAACCATGTGTTTGTGGGCCAGCGTTTGGACAATGACGCCGCGGCCTGGCAGATGCCTCAGGGCGGAGTTGATGATGGTGAAGATCCCCGTGACGCGGCCCTGCGCGAACTGTGGGAAGAAACCGGCGTGACCAAAGACAAGGCCGAAATCATCGCCGAAACCGACGGCTGGCTGCCCTACGATCTGCCCCATGATCTGGTGCCGAAAATCTGGAAAGGCCGCTATCGCGGGCAGGAACAGAAATGGTATCTGATCCGCTTCTCCGGCACTGACAACGATGTGAACATCGCAACTGACCACCCCGAGTTTTCCGAATGGCGCTGGCTGCCGGCAGACGAACTGGTTACCAATATCGTGCCCTTCAAGCGCGCGGTCTACGCCAAGGTTGTTGCGGCCTTCGCCGACAAGCTTTGATCCCGACACGAAAACAACAAGGGCGGCCCCTCCCCGGCGCCGCCCTTTTCAATGATCCGCAAATACTCCCGCCGGAGGCGCAGGCAAGCCGCAGCGCTTAACGCAGGATCTCTGCCGGGCGGATTGCACCGGTGACAAGACCGTCCCAATTGCGGATCTTCGGCGTCATGAATTTCTGCGCCGCCGGATGCGCCGGGTCCAACACCCCAAGCTTCACCAGAACCGCTGCAATGGCCGCTTCGGCGCCGCGGGTAGTCCCGTCCGCAATCTTCAGCGCCACACCCAGCTTTTTCTCTGGGATGATCGCAATGAAAAACGCCTCGGCCCCAGTTTTCAGGGCCACACGTCCGCCACAGGCGCGCATCAACTCGGTGCAGGCACGGCCCTCACCGGCAACCAGCTCAGGATAGGTCATCATCGCATTGCGCAGCCGCGCCGCCGCATCCTGACGGGTGTCGCCTCCTTCCTCAGCCGCGGCAAAAAACGCCATCGCGCGGGCCATACCATGCAGGGTTACCGCGTGGTTCGGGGCAGAACAGCCGTCAATGCCAAAGCCGGGGCTGGTATCTCCGGTGACTTCTTCAAATGCCGAGAGGCAGGCTTGCTGCACCGGATGATCGATCTGGCAATATTCGGCGCCGCCGCCCAAGTGCTGGCTCAACGTGAGGAAGCCCGCGTGTTTGCCTGAACAGTTGTTATGAACACGGCAGGGCTCTTGGTGGGCGCGGATCATCTCCAGGCGCAGCGCGTCGTCACGGCTTTCCTGCGGGCCGCAGCGGAAATCATCATCGCCGCAGCCGATGTCTTTCAGCCAGGCGTTAACCTTCTCCACATGGATTGGCGCGCCGTTGTGCGAGGCACAGGCCAGCGCCAGATGTTCACCAGTCAGCCCCCGGGCGTCCGCCACGCCGCTTTCGACCAGCGGCAGCGCCTGCAGCATTTTGGAGGAGGACCGCGGCAGGACCACAGCATGGGGATCGCCCCAGGCCTCGACAATCTCACCATCCGCGCGACAGACCACGGCATGACCGCTGTGCACGCTCTCCAGGAAGTCGCCACGCAAGATTTCGACCATTGGCACTGGTGCCACCATGAGGAACCCTCCTATTCTTCTGCGAAAAACCGCCAATCACCCTTTCGTTGCTGGTGGCTTTTGCGCTATTGTTTATATGTTGAGCAAGAAGTGCCCGTTTCCGCGATAAAACACCAGCACAAGGTGAAGGAGAGGGCCGGCAGATTTGAGGCAAGGACAGCTGGAGGCTGGATCACATGGTATCCCGTATAGCAAGCACCCTGATCGGGGCGGTTATGGCTCTGTCTGTTGCAGGCGTTGCGCAGGCACAGGACAGCACCAACCAAGTCGCCACCAAAACCGCTTGGAGCGTTTTTGAAGACAACGACCCGCGCGAATGCTGGGCCGTAGCGGCCCCCAAGGAAACCGTCAACACCCGCGAAGGCCGTATTGTATCGGTGAACCGCAGCGACATCCTGCTGATGGCGTTCTACCGCCCTGGCGCGGGCCTGGAGGGTCAGCTGACCTTTACAGGCGGCTATGGTTTTGCCGATGACGCGCCGGTGACCATCGATGTGGATGGCACCGTCTTTAACCTCTTTACCGAAGGGGAATGGGCCTGGACCGACTCGCCCGCAGATGACGCCAAGATCATCACCGCAATGAAACGGGGCCGCACCGCGGTTGTCACCGGCCTGTCAAAACGCAGCCGGACCACCACCAAGGACACCTTCTCTTTGTCGGGCTTCACCGCCGCCATCGAGGAAGCGCAGGCCCGCTGCAAGTAAGAACTGAAATCTAGATTTTTGATACACGTCTAAGGCCCCGCTTCGTGGGCCTTTTTCTTTGTTACGGCGTCCGGATCGGCGGATCGGGTGTCATTTATGCGGCATCCGCAAGATTTGTCTTGCTTGATTGCCCCAGTCAGCTATCTGGGTCCGGACCTAAGAAAGACCAAAATCCGTATGCCCAAAGACGCTTCGCACGTACCCGTCGAACCCAAGCCACAGATGAAGGCCCAGAACTGGGTCAAAACCCTCGCCAAATACCGTGAACCCAACACCGGCCGCAGCCTGACCGAGGTCGCGATCACGCTGGTGCCGTTTATCGGCATCTGGGCGCTGGCCTGGTGGGCCATGTCGGTGAGCTACCTGCTGGCCTTTGTTCTGGGCGCTGCAAATGCGTTGTTCCTGCTGCGTCTCTTTGCCATCCAGCATGACTGCGGCCACGGTGCTTTGTTCAAGAGCCGCCACCTGAGCGACTGGACCGGCCGCATTATTGGGGTACTGACCCTGACGCCTTATGACGTCTGGCGCCGCACCCACGCGGCACACCACGGCACGGCAGGCAATCTGGATAAGCGCGGGATGGGTGACATCCACACCATGACGGTAGAAGAGTATCGCGGCCTGTCAAAACTCGGCAAGTTGCAGTACCGCCTGTACCGCAACCCGTTTGTGCTGTTCGGCTTTGGCCCTAGCTACCTGTTCTTCCTGCAGAACCGTCTGCCGATCGGCCTGATGAAACAGGGCCGCTATTGGGCGTCTGCGATGACCACCAACCTGTCGATTGTCGTGCTGTTCGGGGTGATCTGGTACTTTGGCGGCCTGGCCCCGCTGCTGCTGATCGCCCTGCCCTCGATCCTGATTGCCGCCACCGCGGGCATGTGGCTGTTCTATGTGCAGCACCAGTTCGAATGCACCCAATGGGCGCCAGACACCGACTGGCAGCTGCATCACGCCGCGCTGCATGGGTCGTCCTACTACGTGCTGCCGAAGGTGCTGCAGTGGTTCAGCGCCAACATCGGCATCCACCATGTGCACCATGTCTACAGCCGCATTCCTTTCTACCGCCTGCCTGAGGTACTGAAGGATCACGCAGAACTGGCCAAGATCAACCGGATGAACATCCGCGAAAGCTTGGTCAATGCGCGGCTGCATCTCTGGGATGACAAATCGCAACGCCTGCTGAGCTTTGCCCAGGCGCGTCAGCTTTACGGCTAAAGGCCCAAACCGGCCAACGCATAGCCGCCATGCGCAGCCAAAGCCTATCCGATATAGGCTTTGGCAAATCTATCCGAATCCTGTATGACCCGCGTTCATCCCATCTAGGAAGCGCGATATGACGGCCACTGCACCGATTACTCAGGATGTGAAAACCTTTCCCCGCAAACTGCCGGAGGGTCCGAAGAACATCGTCGGACTGACCCGCGCTGGTTTGCGCGAAGCGTTGATCGAGATCGGCACCCCTGAAAAACAGGCCAAGATGCGGGTCAACCAGATCTGGCAGTGGGTCTATCAGTGGGGCGTGCGCGACTTTGCCGAGATGACCAACCTCGCCAAGGCCTACCGCGCCAAACTGGCCGAGAATTTCGTCATCGAAGTGCCCGAGGTGGTCAGCAAACTTGTGTCGACCGATGGCACCCGCAAGTATCTGGTACGGATCGCCGGCGGCCACGAGGTTGAGGTGGTCTATATCCCCGAAGAAGGCCGTGGCACGCTGTGTGTGTCGTCGCAGGTCGGCTGCACGCTGACCTGTTCTTTCTGCCACACCGGTACGCAGAAACTGGTGCGTAACCTGACCGCTGGCGAAATCGTGGGCCAGATCATGATGGCCCGTGATGATCTGGAAGAATGGCCCGAGCCCGGTGTCGGCACTGGCGATGCTGGCCCGCGCCTGTTGTCCAACATCGTGCTGATGGGCATGGGTGAACCGCTCTACAACTTCGACAATGTGCGTGACGCGATGAAAATTGCGATGGACGGCGAAGGCATCAGCCTGTCCCGCCGCCGCATCACCCTGTCGACCTCTGGCGTTGTGCCGGAAATTGCCAAAACCGCCAAAGAGATCGGCTGCTTGCTGGCGATCAGCTTCCATGCGACCACCGATGAGGTCCGGGATGTGCTGGTGCCGATCAACAAACGCTGGAAAATCGAGGAACTACTGCAATCTCTGGCCGCTTACCCCAAGGTGTCCAACTCGGAACGGATCACCTTTGAATATGTGATGCTGGATGGTGTGAATGACAGCGACGAGGACGCCCATCGTCTGATCGATCACATCAAGCGCCACAACATTCCGGCCAAGATCAACCTGATCCCGTTCAACGAATGGCCCGGCTCACCCTACCAATGTTCGTCGAACAACCGCATCCGCGCCTTTGCTGACATCATCTACAAGGCCGGCTACGCCAGCCCGATCCGCAAAACCCGTGGTGATGACATCATGGCAGCCTGTGGTCAGTTGAAATCGGCCACAGAACGCGCCCGCAAGTCGCGCAAACAGATCGAAGCCGAAGCCGGCATGGGCGAGTGATTCGCCCGTCACAATTGTCTTTTTTGGAAAGAAGGCCGCAGGGATCGAACCGGTTCCCGGCGGTCTTGATGGTCTGAGTATCCTGATTCTCGCCCGCTCTGCCTAGCCGGGAATTCGAAACAATCGCCCTCCAAAAGGGGGTATTCCTGTCAAATTTTCACACAATTGACCCATTTCGGCACATATGCGGCCACATGACCCTGCGATCTAATGAGCATTATGAACTCATTTGTTGGAGATCACGTCATGTTTGCGAGTGCTTATGAATCAAATGCCCTGGAAACCGTAGCGGTTATGGAACTGATCCGCGAAGAGCGGAAGAAGTCGGTTTCGGTCCGGGAATGGAAACACCGTCTGTTTGGCTACGGCTATGCCGTTGTGAACACCGACCACGGTGAAATGATCGAGAACCTCAGCTCCCACGAGGAAATCTGCGAAGTCCCGCAGGAGCTGCTGCACTGATTTGAAGCGTTTTCAGCAACGTTTTCGCCGTCAGCGGCCCGGGATTATGTCCCGTTTGGTGCCTGCGCCCTCCCAATCGTCGATGGCCGCCATGGCCTCTTCAGCGGTTTCGACAAATCGGAACAGCTCCAGATCCTCGGCCGAGATGGTGCCCGCCTCGGACAGCGCTTCCCAGTTGATGATCGAACGCCAGAAGGCTTCGCCGAACAGCAGGAACGGCACCCGCTCCATGCGGCCGGTCTGAATAAGCGTCAACGCCTCAAACAGCTCATCCAAGGTGCCAAACCCACCGGGGAAGGCCGTGACCACCCGCGCCCGCATCAGGAAATGCATCTTGCGGATCGCGAAGTAGTGGAAGTTGAAACACAGATCCGGGGTGACAAATTCGTTCGGCGCCTGCTCATGCGGCAATACGATATTGAGCCCGATAGACACCCCATCGGCGTCCTGCGCCCCCAGATTGCCGGCCTCCATGACACCGGGGCCACCACCGGTGCAGACCACATAGTCATGACCATCGGTTTCCTTGCCACGCAGGGTCACCAGCCGCGCAAATTCACGCGCTTCATCATAGTATTTCGACAGATCCGACAGCGTTTGGGTCCGCGCTTGATCCTTGTTTTCGGGACGGGGAATACGGGCCCCACCAAACAGCACCACGGTGCTATCGACGCCATATTCATCCATCAACATCTGCGGTTTCAGCAGCTCCAACTGCAACCGCACCGGGCGCAATTCTTCGCGGCACAGGAAATCCTCATCGCTGAAGGCCAGGGCATAGGACGGCGCACGGGTTTGCGGCGTGTCCGGCACCTCATGGGCGGTCTCGCGGTCGGTGTGGGCGTCACGAAACGGGCTGCGACGGTCGTCTTTCATGCTCGGAAATCCTTATTCTCTTTTCTATCTGTAAAACCTAGCGCGGCGGCGCGGGGGTGGCCAGCAAGTCTCACGCCAGAGTGACCTGTTTCTGACGGGGAATTTCCGCGGTTCCGTGTCACTTCGCATCTTGCCGCCCCGGCTGTGCAAAATTATAGATAATCTATGAGCAACAGCACCATCGCCGACCGCATTTACGACAGTCTTGCCGATCAGATCATCCGGGGCACCCTGCCACCCGGTGAAAAACTGCGCCAGGATCACATTGCCAAAGCGTTCGACACCAGCCACGTGCCGGTGCGGGAGGCGTTCCTGAAGCTGGAAGCCCATGGTCTGGCCGTCAGCCTGCCCCGGCGCGGCACCCGTGTCAGTGAATTGGACACCGCGGAGTTGCGCGAAGTCACCGAGATGCGTGCCGCGCTTGAGGTGCTGGCGTTGCAACATGCTGGCATGCAGATGACCAGCGCCGATCTGCATCGCGCCGAGGAGGCCCGCAAAGCCTGTGACGCTGCCGAAGACCTGCCCACATGGGAGGCCCGCAACCGCGCCTTTCACCGCGCCATTCTGACGCCCTGCCACATGCCAAGACTGCTGGCGACGATCAACGATCTGCATATCGCCTCGGCCCGGCATCTGTTGGCGAACTGGAAAAGCGGTTGGGTGCAGCGCGAAGATCGGGACCACGCGGCGATTCTCACCCTGCTGCGGCGACGCGATGTGACCGGCGCCTGCGAACTGCTGCGGCGCCATCTGCGCAAGGCAGACCGGATCTCCCTGCGTTAAGCTCCGAAAATTATAGACAAAACCCTTGTCGTCATTTTCTCGCTTGTAAAATTATCTATTATAGTAATGATGCAACACAGCAATAGGGTATTTTTATCTATAAAAGGAGGACCCAAAGCTATGAAATCCACTCTCGGACTCTCCAACCCCAGCCTGAGCCTTCAGGGCCAGCTGATCCGTATCGCCACGGGCATCGCGCTTTTGACCGTCAGCGCCAAAATTCAGGTACCGTTTTGGCCGGTGCCGATGACCCTGCAGGTCGCTGCGCTGATGATGATCGCCGCCGCCTATGGCTTCCGCCTCGGCACCGCAACGATGGCGGGCTACCTGATCGCAGGCGCCGTAGGGCTGCCGGTGTTTGCCGGCACTCCGGAAAAGGGAATTGGGCTGGCCTATATGCTGGGCGGCACCGGCGGCTATCTGGCAGGGTTCCTTGTGGCGACTGCCATTGTTGGCTTTGCCGCTGACAAACTGCCGAAGCTGGCGCTTTGGCCCGCCATGCTGGCCGGTCTGGCTGCGATCTACACGCTGGGTCTGGGCTGGCTGGCGCAATTTGCCCCCGAAGGCAAACTGCTGGCCTGGGGCTTCACGCCGTTTATTGCCGGTGATCTGGTGAAAATCACCCTGGCCGCTGTTCTGGTTCTGGGTGTCCCGCCCGCATGGCGCCACAAAATCCGCGGGACCTCTTTGGATGTTTGACCAAAATCCCCAACCATCATCCGACCGCGCGGAAATCCGTTCGGATTGGACCGTGGACGAAGTGGAGGCGCTGATGCGCCTCCCTTTGCTGGATCTTGTTGGGCAGGCCAGCGCCTTGCACCGACGCCACCACGATCCCGAAGACATCCAGAAGGCCAGTCTGCTGTCGATCAAGACCGGTGGCTGCCCCGAAGATTGCGCCTATTGCCCGCAATCCGCCCACCACAAAGAGGTGGACCTGGACAAAGAAAAGCTGATGAACCCAAAACACGTCATCTCTCTGGCGAAACGGGCGCAGCAATCCGGCGCCGAGCGTTTCTGCATGGGTGCCGCCTGGCGCAAGGTGCGGGACGGGCAGGAGTTCGACAACGTGCTGGAGATGGTGCGTGGCGTGAATGATCTGGGCATGGAGGCCTGCGTCACCCTTGGCATGCTACAGCCGCATCAGGCCGAAGCCTTGGCTGAGGCGGGCCTGAAAGCGTACAACCACAACCTCGACACCAGCCCTGAATTTTACGGCGAAATCATTGGCACCCGCACTTATCAGGACCGACTGGAAACCCTGTCGTACTGCCGTGACGCTGGGCTGGATCTTTGCTGTGGCGGGATCATCGGCATGGGCGAAAGCTGGCGCGACCGGGCCAGTATGTTGCAGGTGCTGGCAAACTTTGACCCCCATCCCGAAAGCGTGCCGATCAACGCGCTGATCGCTACCCCGGGCACGCCGCTGGCGGATCGCGGCAAGGTCGCCGCCTTTGATCTGCTGCGGATGGTTGCCACCACCCGTATTCTGATGCCAAAAACCCGCGTCCGCCTGTCGGCTGGAAGGTCGGATTTCTCCACCGCGGAACAGGCGCTGTGTTTCCTGGCCGGGGCCAACTCGGTGTTCTATGGCGACGTGTTGCTGACCGCCCCCAACGCCGGAACTGGCGCGGATCGCGACATGTTTGCCGCGCTTGGATCGCTGTCGGACGCATGAGGTCGCGCGGTCGCATTGCGAAAACCGTGTCTCTCGCCTATAGCCGTTGCGAAACGCAGCATTGAACAAGAGGACATTCCATGTCGAACGCCCAATTGGAACAGGCCATCGAAGCCGCCTGGGACGCCCGTGACACCATCACCCCCGCCACCACCGGCGAGACCCGCGATGCCATCGAAACCACGCTGAACGCGCTGGATTCGGGCAAGCTGCGCGTTGCCGAAAAACTGGAGAGCGGCGACTGGCACGTGAACCAGTGGGCCAAAAAGGCGGTTCTCTTGGGCTTCCGCATCAAGGACATGGAACTGCAATCCGGTGGCCCGCAGGGCTCCAGCTGGTGGGACAAGGTCGACAGCAAATTCGCTGGCTGGGGTGAGGCCGAGTATAAAGCGGCTGGTTTCCGTTCGGTGCCCAACGCGATTGTACGCAAGTCGGCCTATGTGGCCCCTGGCGTTGTGCTGATGCCGTCCTTTGTGAACCTGGGCGCCTATGTTGACGAAGGCACCATGGTGGACACCTGGGCCACCGTTGGTTCCTGCGCACAGATCGGCAAAAACGTGCACCTGTCAGGTGGCGTTGGCATTGGCGGCGTGCTGGAACCGATGCAGGCTGGCCCAACCATCATCGAAGACAACTGCTTCATCGGCGCACGCTCCGAGGTGGTTGAAGGCTGTATCGTCCGCGAAGGTTCGGTTCTGGGCATGGGGGTTTACATCGGCCAGTCGACCAAGATCGTCGACCGTGAAACCGGCGAAGTGATGTATGGCGAAGTGCCGCCTTACTCGGTTGTTGTCTCCGGTTCGATGCCGTCGAAGAACGGCGTCAGCCTCTACTGCGCGGTGATCGTGAAACGTGTGGACGAAAAAACCCGCTCGAAAACCGGCATCAACGAGCTGCTGCGCGACTGATCTTCGGACAGTTCACGGAATAGAAAACGGCGCCTTGATCAGGCGCCGTTTTTGTTTGTGCCTGCCCGAAAACAGTTGCGACGCCCCGAAGGGCGCCGCTGCAGTTCACTGCTCGATCCGGGGCAGCCGATTTGGCATAGCGTTCAGGACGCCAGCAGGGCTTGGGTTTCAAACTCTCTCAACGACAGCCGCGCCGCGGGGCCGTAGCCGCGGCCCGTGGACAGATCCAGCTGCGGGAAAAGAGACAGAATCTCGTTTTGCACATCCGCGTCAAAGCCGGTGCCAGCCTCGGGGCCGGGCAGGTAGCTTTCGGTCCACATGCCGTTGGAACGCAGCACTTCGTGGCGGTCAAACAGCACATGCACATAGGTCACACGCTCCCCCACCGGTTTGCGGCGCACGGTCTGGTGATTCAGCAGGTGTTTCGCAGGGATCAACACCTCATTGGCGTCGAACATCAGCTGCGCGCGTAGATCACGCATCAGGACACGGTGCTGTGGGGACACCGTCAGTTCGCCGTGATTGCCAAGCGCACCGGCTGCAATTTCAATCGGTGCGTTATCTTCTTTGCTGATGACATTGCAGGTGCCCGACCAGCGCACCGGCTGATAGCCGTGGTCCCGGGTCAGCACCAGATCGCCTGGCATCAGCGATTCGACGGGCAGCCGCCCACGCGCCGTGTCGATCATTGTGCCCGTGACAAAGCAGGGCACGGTTTTCACCGTTGCATAGCCGCTGCCTTCGTTGCCCATATCATCCACCACCGAATAGGTGAAAGTGGTCTCATCCTCTTCGTCAGCGCCAACAATGTTCAGCGTGCCGTCGTCATTCAGGCTGATCTGCACACCGGAGTTCAGGGTGATCACATTGCCCTCAACCAGCGGCTGACCATTGATATGGGTGACGGTCAGCGTACCGCCCTCATAGCTCATATCATTGGCAAGAACATCCAGATCCTGTTCGTCGCCCAAGCCGACGCTGATCACGTCATCGTTCACCACCACGGCCGTTTGGACGCTGTCACCTGCGATCATCAGGTTACTGTCATATTTGCTGTCACCGGCGTCGGCGATGCCGATCCGTATGGTGTTTTCTTCACCCGGGGTCACGGGGGCCCGCAGGGTCAGTGTGATAGTCATCCCATCCATTTCGGTATTGTACTGGTCATCAGCGTTGTCGACATACCAGTCCGAGTTGCTGTCAGGGTTGATTTCATCAATCGAAATCTCACTGTCGCCGAATGTCAGCTCTGCCTGCACGCCGTTGACCCAGATGCCGACGGCATCGTTGTAGCCGGAATCGACCCATTCCAGATATTCCTCGGAGGAAAAGGTCAACTGCATCGACAGCACATTGCCGTCCGGCACAAAGGTCGCCTCAAAGATCGCGGCGTCATAGGTGTCCATGCCCGCGATCGCGTTGAGCCCCGCATCACCATCTACACCAGAAGTGTCGGTTGTGGTGTCCGCAGTTTGGTTTGCCTCACCGGAACTGTTGGTGATGTCCGTTGCGTGGCCGGTCGACAGGATCACACCATTGTCCGAAGGCGCCACACCCGGCATGGTTTCGGTGGCACCTGAATAGATTCCAGAAGAGTCATCGTCCCCAGTGTAGGTCGCACTTTTGACCTCAATCCCGGAGCCAAACATAGCATCGGCCATCTGCAGGGCAGATGCATCCGTGTTTATGCTGAGTTCTTGCGCTGCTACCATATCCCCAACCTCTGACACTCATCACTTTGCAAAAAATTCAATAACAGGAGGTTATCATTCACCCACTTCTTACGCAGGGTCTGCAAAGGGGGAGACTCGCCCGGGATTTGGTATGGCGACCTAGACAAAGGGATGGAAAACAAGCGCCCAAAACCCTTTTTTGGCGAACCAAACACGAGTGAAAAGCAACTTGTGGCCGAGTAGCTTTGAATTAAACGGGCCTACTGCGACGGAATTGCGCAACCTCGGCGTATCAAATTCGACGATTTCGACAGGAGGCTTTCATGATTCGTGCCATTTTCCTCTCCGCAGCGATTCTTTCCGGGTTCGCCGCGCAAACCGCCCGCGCCCATGACAATGAGGCGCAGATCACGGTTTCCGGAGACCAACGCTGCATTCTGTCCAATGGGACACCTGATCATTCCATTGGCCAATTTCCCACCCGTGGCAATCCCAACCGGTTCAAAGCGCAGAATTTGAAAGTCTGTGTCGACGCCACACCGGAACGCACCAGCCGGACCGTGACGCGGACCAATGCCTCGGGGATCACTCTGACAGGTATCATGCTGCGGCCGGGCACTGCCGAGTTCTATGACGCCTCCAGCCGACGGGGATTTTCCCGCAATCGCGCCAGCGGCTGGCAGGTTGAGGGCATGGGTGGCGCCGACTGTTGGGCATGGATCACGCCAACGCCCATGTCGATAAACGCGGCCTCTATCACTACCACGCCCCCGCCGACGTCTGGACAGGCAGCGGCCAAGGCAGCCTGATCGGCTATGCGGCGGACGGGTTTGAGATACACTATGTTGGCGACCGCGCCCAAAGCGCCTATCAACTGAAATCCGGCACCCGCAGCGGTGGCCCGGGCGGACGTCATGATGGCACCTATGTGCAGGATTGGGTGTATAAAGCAGGCAGCGGCAATCTGGACGCTTGCAACGGCGCGATGCTGGACGGGCGTTATGTCTATTTTGCAACCGACAGCTATCCGTTTTTCCCGCGCTGTTTCAAAGGAACGGTGAGCCGCGACTTCCTGGGCCGACCATGAGGCACCACCTGCAGGGCCAGAACCGCTTGATCCGCCCCGCCCATCGTCGTATTGCCGAAGCATGAGCGAGAAGAAGAAACAGAAGAAACCCTCGCGTCAGCAGGTCTACACACTGCTGGTGCAGGTTGGCCGCAAAGACGGCGACGGTTTGCCCGAGGGCGCAACCGGCGGGGCACTGATGATCTATGCCAGCGGCGTGGATGAGGCCGAGGCCGTGCGCGAAACAGTGGCGATCCTGAAACAGGCCGATCTGGCCCCGTTGGATGTGACCGGCTACGGCACGCTGGACGAACGTCTGGAGCAGGGCCATGACATTAGCGGTGAAGAACGCGAGTTGATGGCGCGGGCGTTGGAAGAGAACTCGGTCATTGTGGCGCAGATGACGCCATTCTTTGATGGCGAAGACCTGAATGACGTGGCAGGGCCGGTTCAGTAACCGGCCTTTTGCTTTGCCCCTTCAGGCCGCGCGAAGTTCGGCCAGGGTGATTGCCTCGAAGTGATCCAGCAGCGGGAAGCCCGGCGTGATATGTTCAGGCAGGCGCGACCGGTCCACATGAGACAACAGGCTGGCCGCCATCAGCGCTTTGTCGCGCCGGTTCCGGCCCAGAAACAGCGTTTCCAATGTCGATCCCGCGGCCACGCAAGGTTCGTTCCCCGGCAGCAGGATCTGCCAATAAGACACCGTGTCCTGCGGCTGGTGTTTCATCGCAGAAACCCCATTGATCAAATGCGCCGCTGGAATACGCACCTGCGGCTTGCCAAACAGATACTCCACCGCTGAGCCACTGGACCAAAGCCGCTGCTCGGCGCCAACCAGAATATCCTGTTGCAAGCCAAAGTAGGGCGCCCGCAGGCGGACCGGCGCAAAAGACCCCAGGGCCGGCACATCGCGTTTAATGACCTGCAGCACCGGCACCAACTGCCCGTCCGGGGTCCGCACCAGATCCCCGCGTCGCAGGCTCTGCGCGGCGCGGTAGCCCTGAGCCGTAAGGATCGGCACCTGCGCGGTCAGTCCGGGCATCGGGCCGATGGGCTCAACCTCGGTCGAAATGGCAAAGAATTGTACCGCCCGGTCCATCTGCCGTTGCAACGGATCCAGCGTCATCACTCGCAGATCCGTCAGTAACAACGGCTTGGGGTCTCGCAGCACTTTCTGGAACACTTTGCCCGAGCGGATCCGTTCGATTGCCAAACGGCCCCAGCGGGCGGGTGCATCCCAACTGTAGGTCACCCGCAGCTCTTCAGCCTGGGTGACCGCGTCATGTTCCAACACGGTGTGGAACACGTCTTGGCCCTGCGTGATAACCAGAGCCACGCCCCCAGTGGGCAGTTCTTGCAGAGAAAAGGAGCTGACCCAGGGGTGATCCCGGTGATAGCCCAACAGTTTGCGGGGCCGTCCATCGCCGGGCAGCCGCATTTCAAACAGGATCGAACCACAGGTCAACAGGCTGCTTGGATCCAGCGTTTCGGCGGCAGTCCCGCGCGCGGCACCGATCCCGTTCAGGTCAAACACCTGCCGGTTCTGATCCGAAAGCGCGATCCAGCCCATCTCAGGCCACCTCATCATCGGGGGCATCCCCGACACGTTTCAGCAACGTCGCCTCAAAATGGCGCAGTGTCCGACGGGCGGCAGGGCCATAGCCTTCGCCGGTTTCGGGGTCCAGCTCGGGAAACAGTTTACAGATCTCTGCCATGATATCCTGTTCCAGCGAATGCACGATCTGGGGACCGGGCAGGAAGCTTTCGCTTTCCAGCCCTTCGGAATAGACAATCTGGTGTTCATCAAACAGCAGATGTACGTAGGTCACCTGCCCGCCTTCCACACGGCGCACGGTGGAGCCGTTGACCAGTTCTTTGGCCGCTACCAGCACTTCGCTGTCACCAAACAGCAGCTCACTGCGTGCGTCCTGCAGCAAAACACGGTGCAGCGGAGAGACCCAAAGGTCGGCGTGTTCACCAAAGGTGCCGCGCCGGATGTGAATCGGGGCAAAATCCCCTGTCGCTTCAACCTGTCGTGACCCAATCCAGCGGATCGGCTGGGCGCCGTTGTCCTTGGTTTCCACCAGATTGCCAACGCTGAGGTATTCCACCGGCATCTCACCTTCCGGCGTGCGCAGCATGGTGCCTTCAACAAAACACGGCACCTGATTGATCGTCACAAAAGCCGAGTCGCTGATCCCGTCCAGCGTTTCTGCCGTATAGGAGAAGTTCACACTTTCCAGATCCCCATCCGCCAGTACAGTGATCGTGCCGTCGCCGTTGACCTCAATCACCTGGCCGGTGGACAGGGTGATCACGGACCCGGCCGAAACTTCCTGACCGTTGATATGGGTCAGCGTCAGGGTGCTGCTGCCGTCCCCGTCATTGCCCAGAATATCAACCGTGCGCTCAAAACCGGGCGCCACATCCACCACGTCATCTTCGGCAATGAATGCGGTCTGCGCACTGTCGCCAGCAATCAGCAAGTTCGAGTCGTAACTGGAATCGGTCACATCCGCGATGCCGATGCGCAGGGTGTTCACCTCGTCCGGATTGACGTTCATCTTTAGCGTCAGCGTGGCGGTAAACCCGTCCATCTCGGTGTTGTATTCGTCATTCAGGTTCGAAATGAACAGGCTTTCGTTGTCACCTGCATTGATGTTGTTGGGGTCGATGTCGCCATCGCCAATGCCCAATTCCACCAGCTGCCCATTGACCCAGACACCGATGAAATCCTGATAGAGGCTGTCGACATACTCCGGGTATTCTTCGGATGAGAACACAAACTGAAGGGTCAGCGTGTCCCCGTCGGGGATAAACTCCACCTCCAGAATCGAAGCGTCATAGGTGCGGGTACCAGCCGCCGCGTTGAAATCCGCATCATTGTTCACGCCGCGGGTGTTGGTCGAGGTGCTGGAAGAGGTGTTGGTGTTGGTCGAGCCGCTGCTCTGGGTGAAGTTGCTGGTACGGCCGGTTGACAGGATCACGCCGGTATCGCCCGGCGTGACGTCGCCGGAAATCGCATCGCCATCGGAATAGGTCCCCGAAGACCGCCTGTCACCGGAATAGGAGGCATCGGTGACAGTGACCCCTGCCCCAAAGATCTCTTCCGCCATCTGAACAGCGCTGGCGTTGTTGTTGATCGTCAGTTCCTGCGCGACCGGCATAGCTCTACCCCTACCCAAAACGGGCAGCACGCAGCCAGAGCAGCCCAAGCCTGTTGCCTGGGTCCGATATCGATTTCCTGCTCACCCGGGCCTTTTGGCCTCTGTTGGGTCTTGCGTCCTGCCTCGGGACATTTTTTTCCAGCTATACACGGTTTCGCCGGTCGCGTTAAGGGTCTGAATTCACAGCGCTCTGTCAGTGTTGCATTCCGTGGTGTCGGGATCACGATTGCTTGGCCCAACCCTGCCGCCGATTGCCCTTGCCGGCCAGACGCGCTAGCCCTTGGCGCAAGATAAAGGAGCCCCTGATGTCGCAATCCCACCCGTCGCCCGTTTGCCCCGTTGATCTGTCGGCCAAGCTGATCCAATGCCCCTCGGTCACCCCGGTGGAAGGCGGCGCGCTGGTGCTGCTGGAAACGCTGCTGAGCGATGCCGGCTTTACCTGCACCCGCGTCGACCGTGAAGGCATTCCCAACCTCTATGCCCGCTGGGGCGACAAGGGCCATGCCAAAACCTTTGGTTTCAACGGTCACACCGATGTGGTGCCCGTCGGGGATGAGGCCGCCTGGACCAAACCGCCCTTCTGCGGAGAGGTAGAGGACGGTGTGCTTTGGGGCCGCGGGGCCACCGATATGAAAACCGGCGTGGCCGCCTTTGCCGCCGCCGCTGTAGACTATGTGCGCGACAAGGCCCCTGACGGATCGGTTGTGCTGGCGATCACCGGCGATGAAGAAGGCGACGCAGATTTCGGCACCACCGCGCTGCTGGACTGGATGGATGAGAACGACGAAAAAATGTCGGTCTGTCTGGTGGGCGAACCCACCTGCCCGAACCACATGGGTGAAATGATGAAGATCGGCCGCCGTGGGTCCTTGACCGCTTGGTTCCAGTTCACCGGCAAACAAGGGCATTCGGCCTATCCGCATCGCGCCAACAACCCGCTGCCCGCAATGGCACGGCTGATGGACCGGCTGTCGTCTCATGCGTTGGACAATGGCACCGATCACTTCGACCCATCGACACTGGCCGTGGTGACGATGGACACCGGCAACCCCGCCACCAATGTGATCCCCGCCAAATGTGCCGCCACCGTTAACATCCGCTTCAACGACGCCCATTCTGGCCAGTCGGTCAGCGATTGGTTGCAGGAAGAGGTCAACAAGGTGACCGCTGAAACCGGTGTTGAGATCGACATGACGATCAAAATCTCCGGCGAAAGCTTCATCACCCCACCCGGTGCGCTGTCCGATCTGGTCAGTGCCGCAGTGGTCGCGGAAACCGGTGTGACACCGGAGCTGTCGACCTCTGGCGGCACGTCGGATGCGCGTTTTGTGCAGCATCACTGCCCCGTTGTGGAATTTGGACTGGTTGGCAAAACCATGCATCAGGTAGATGAGCGGATCGAGATCGACCAGATTCACCAGCTTAAGGCGATCTACACTCGTATTCTGGCGGACTATTTCGCATGAGCTGGGTGATTTCGGCGGTCTCTGATTACCAGCCCTGTCTCGACCTGCGCCGCGCTGTTTTCATTGAGGAACAGGGGATCAACGAGACTGAAGAGTGGGATGATCTGGACGATCAGGCGGTGCACCTACTGGCAACCATCGACGGCATTCCCGCTGGCACGGTTCGGCTGCTGACCAAAGGCATCACGGGTAAAATCACCCGGGTTTGTGTTGCCAAATCGGGGCGCGGCACGGGGCTGGGGGCGGCGCTGATCCGCGCCAGCGTGGATCATTTCAAAGAGGATGATGGCGTGACCCGTTGCGAATTGGGCGCACAGGAACACGCGCTTGGGTTCTACGGCAAACTGGGCTTTGCCCCCTATGGCCCAACCTATGACGACGCCGGCATCCCGCACCGCGATATGGAGCTGAGCCTCTGACATGCGCCCCCAACTAGTCCTCATGGTCAAGGAACCGCGCCCCGGCCGGGTGAAAACCCGATTGGGCCGCGATCTGGGCATGACCTCTGCCGCCTGGTGGTTCCGCCATCAGGTGCAGTCGCTGCTGCGCCGGATCGAAGACCCGCGCTGGGACACGGTGCTGGCCGTCGCGCCCGATGTGGAAGGCATGAGAAGCCGTATATGGCCCGCCCATCTGCCGCGCATCCCGCAGGGACGTGGCAATCTGGGTGACCGGATGGGCCGAGTGTTTCTGACCGCCCCCGGTCCGGTCTGCATCATCGGCGCCGACATCCCCGGCATCACCCGTGCTCATATCGCCCGCGCCTTCCGCGCGCTTGGCGATCACGACGCCTGCTTCGGCCCCGCACCAGATGGCGGTTACTGGCTGATTGGGTTGAAACAAGCCACGCGCCCCCCCCGCAGCCTGTTTCAGAACGTGCGCTGGTCCAGCGAATACGCGTTGGCCGACACACGGGCCAGCCTGCCCGGCAAACGTATCGCCTTAGTTGATACGCTGCAGGATGTGGACACGCTGGCGGATCTGAAAGCGTTAAGCAGGTAATTGGCGCTTAGAAACTCAGGGCCTTTCAAAACGCATAAACCCGTGACGCCCCCGCGCAGCCGTGCTACCTGCGCCTTATGAGCAAGCTGCCAACCAAGGACGAGGTCCTGCAATGGATCTCGGACCACCCGACCCTCACCTCGAAACGTGACATCGCCAAAGCCTTTGGCATCAAAGGGGCTGCGCGGATCGACCTCAAACGCCTGCTGAAAGAGCTGGAGGCCGAAGGTCATCTGCAGAAGCGCAAGAAAACCTTCCGCGATCCCGACAAGTTGCCGCCGGTTTCGGTCATTCAGGTCAGCGAGGCCGACAGCGACGGTGATCTTTTTGCCCGTCCAATGGAATGGCAGGGTGAAGGGCCAGAGCCGAAAATCCTGATGGCACTACGGGCCTCGGATCCGGCGATTGGGCCCGGCGACCGCATCCTTGGCCGCCTGACAGGGGTGCAGGGCGAGGCGCATCAATATGAAGCCAAGCTGATCCGTCGCATCGGCACCAACCCGCAACGGGTACTGGGGGTATTCCGCAAATCAGCCGAGGGGGGTCGCATCCTGCCGATCGACAAAGGCGATCAAAAGGAATGGCTTGTCCCCGCAGGTGCCGTAAATGGCGCCAAAGAAGGCGAGTTGGTCGAGGCCGAGCAATCCGGCCCCAAAGGCCGCATGGGCCTGCCACGTGCCCGCATAGTAAACCGTCTGGGCGATCCAACCGCACCCAAGGCCGTGTCATTGATTGCCATCCATCAACACGGGATCCCGGATGATTTCCCCGATGCGGTGATCGCTGAGGCGGATGGCCGTAAACCTGCGCCTTTGCGCGACCGCGAAGACATGCGCGAAATGCCACTGGTCACCATCGACCCGGCCGATGCACGCGATCACGATGACGCCTGCTGGGCACATGAGGATGATGATCCGAAGAACGAAGGCGGCTATGTCATCTGGGTCGCCATTGCGGATGTCGCCCATTACGTCACGCCGGGTTCGGCGCTGGATCGAGAGGCCCGCAAACGGGGCAACTCCAGTTACTTCCCAGACCGGGTGGTGCCGATGTTGCCGGACCGCCTGTCAGGCGATCTCTGCTCGCTCCACGAAGGGGTGCCGCGCGCCTGTATCGCGGTGCGCATGCAGATCGACGCTAAGGGCGAAAAAATCGGCCACCGCTTTGTGCGTGGGTTGATGCGCTCGGTTGCGTCGCTGAACTACCAAGAGGTTCAGAAAGCGCGTGACGGTGAGGTGAACGAGAAATGCACCCCGCTGATGGATCAGGTCATTGATCCGCTTTATGACGCCTATACGCTGCTGGTCAAAGCCCGCGCCCGCCGTCAGCCGCTGGATCTGGACCTGCCGGAACGCAAGGTGGAACTGTCGGACGCTGGCGAGGTGGTCAGCGTCAATTTCCGCGACCGGCTGGATGCCCACAAGCTGATTGAGGAGTTCATGATCCTCGCCAATGTGGCAGCCGCGGAGACCCTGACGGCGAAAAAGTCTCCGCTGTTGTTCCGTGTGCATGAAGAGCCCAGCGTCGAAAAACTGGACGCTCTGCGCGAAACCGCAGCCACGGCGGATCTGACACTGGCCAAAGGCCAGGTCCTGAAGACCAGCCACCTAAACCGGTTGCTCAACGCCGCACAGGACACCGATTTTGCTGAGCTGATCAACATCGCGACACTCAGGTCAATGACGCAGGCCTATTACAGCCCCGCGAACTTTGGCCACTTCGGTCTGGCGCTGCGCAGTTACGCGCATTTCACCTCGCCGATCCGCCGCTATTCGGACCTGATCGTACACCGCGCCTTGGTCTCGTCTCATGGCTGGGGCGAAGACGGGCTGACCGCCGCCGACGCGCAGGATCTGGAACAGACCGCCAACCACATCAGTGAGACCGAGCGCCGTTCGATGATGGCGGAGCGGGACACCACCGATCGCTATCTGGCAGCCTTCCTGTCCGAGCGGGTGGGCAATGAGTTTACCGGCCGGATCAACGGTATCGCCAAATACGGCGCCTTTGTCCGGCTGGATGATACCGGTGCGGATGGTCTGGTTCCGGTGCGCACCCTGGGCAGCGAGTTTTTCCACTTTGACCGTGAAGCCGGCACTTTGGTGGGGTCCGACACGGGTTTCACAATTGCTTTGGGACAACGAGTAACGGTCAAACTGACCGAAACCGCGCCGGTTTCAGGATCGGTTGCGCTGGAGCTGATCACCGTCGAAGGCGAAGAGGTACCGCGGTCGGGCCGCGGGGGCAATTACCGCAAGGGCCGCCCCGGCAAACGCAAGCTGAACCGCGCCAAAAAGAAAACCGCAAAGGTGCAGCGCAAGGTCAAACGCACCCGGCGCAGCTAAGTCCGTTACAGATGATAGGTCAGCGCGTGGTGGATCAACTGCCCGTGCCGACCGGCATCAATCTGGCGCTCATCTTGAAACAGCACAGCCCGATTGCCCTCAATCTGGTCCATCCCCGGAAAAGCCTCGGCAAAGCTGGAAATCACCTTGGTCTGGCAATGCACATAGATCGCAAAACCGCCCACCTTGGGCTGGCCGATTCGGATAGTGGTGCCCATGCCTTTGGGCCGCGTCAGATAGGACGGTTGGCCCCACTTCAGACATTCCTCCAGCCCAGTCAGGCCGCGAATGTCACCCGCCACCTGATAGATCAACCGGCGCAGGGCCAGCGCCCCGCGCTGCGCCTCTTCCGGCATCGCATCATAAGCCGCCTGAACGGCAGCGGTGGCAAAGTCGGGGGGGCGTTTGTCCTGATCCAGCATGGGCCAAGCCTAACCCCGCCGACCTCCGCCGCCAAGCCCGCCAAATCCAGCCGAAACATGCCACCGAAGAACTGCCCCCTTGCCACTGGGCTGGGGCCACCCCACCTTAGGGAAAAGAAGCCACCACAAGAGGGGCATAGGAAAAGGGCACAGGCATATGAAACATCTGGCACTCGCAACCACATTGGCTGTCACCGCTTTGCCGGCGCTGGCAAAACCGGTTGAGGTTTCTCTGCGTCCCGTGGCCCGCCCTGCCATCACGCTTGTCCCCACCACAACTGAGACCACCACCAAGGTCAACGCGGGCTTCCAACGCTGGGTAAAAGCCTTCTTGCCCCGCGCCCGCGCGGCGGGGATCAGTGATCGCACCCTGACCCGCGCCTTTCGCGATGTGCATTTCAACGAAGAGGTCATCGAACGGGACCGCAACCAGAGTGAGTTTACCAAATCGATATGGGAGTACCTGGACAGTGCGGCTTCGGACAAACGAATCAAAAACGGCAAATCTGCCCTGCGCCAGCACCGCCGTCTGCTCAACCAGATTGAACGCAGCTACGGGGTCGACAAGGAAATTGTCACCGCTGTCTGGGGTCTGGAAAGCGCCTATGGCGAATACCGGGGCGACCACAATGTGATCGAAGCGCTGGCGACACTGGCCTATGACGGCCGGCGTGGCAAATTCTTCGAAGGCCAGCTGATCGAGGCGCTCAAGATCCTGCAAACCGGTGACACAACAGCGGCAAAACTGAAAGGCAGCTGGGCCGGCGCCATGGGCCACACGCAGTTCATTCCTTCGTCTTATCAAGCCTTTGCGGTGGATTTCACCGGCGATGGCCGGCGCGACATCTGGTCGGACAATCCCGCCGATGCCCTGGCCTCAACCGCGGCCTACCTAAAGAAACACGGCTGGGTCACCGGCCAACCCTGGGGGGTCGAGGTTACGCTGCCTCGCGGTTTCAACTATGGGCTGGCCAGTCGCAAGATCAAGAAAAACCCTGCCGAGTGGGCCCGTCTGGGCGTGCGTTCGGCAAACGGCGGCAAGGTGCCCAACTACGGTGGCGCCTCGATCCTGCTGCCCGCGGGGCACAGGGGCGCGGCCTTTATGGTGTTCAAGAACTTCCAGGTGATTTCGCGCTACAACCTCTCAACCTCATATGTGATTGGCGTGGGCCACCTTGCCGACCGTCTGGAGGGCGACGGCCCGCTCAAAACCAACTGGCCCCGCAACGATCGCGCCCTGACTTTTGCCGAACGCAAAGAGATGCAGACGCTGCTGACCAAGAAGGGCTTTGACACCCAAGGGGTGGACGGGCTGATCGGGCCGATGACACTGGCCTCGATCCGCGCCTTCCAATCGGCGCGCGGCGATGTGCCGGATGGCTATGCCTCGCTGTCACTGCTGAAAAAGCTGCGCCGCTAGGCCCATATTTCACCCTTTCCTTTTTGCACGTCCTCTGCCACGGTGCGCCTGTTCTCAGGGCGGGGTGAAATTCCCCACCGGCGGTAACGGGGCCAGCCCCGAAGCCCGCGAGCGCCATCTTCCGCTACGAAGATGGGTCAGCAGATCTGGTGTGACTCCAGAGCCGACGGTCACAGTCCGGATGGAAGAGAGCGACAGCAAGGCCCCACCCGCAGGTGAGGTGCCTTTCCTGTTCGTGACAACGCCTTGGGGGGATGTGTCGAGATAGGAAAGGACCATGACATGACATCCACCCGCTACGCCTTCATCAAGGCCAACTGGCATGCCGATATTGTAAATCAGGCCCTCGCCGGTTTTTGCGAAGTGATCCCCACCGCACAGGTCGATGTGTTCGACGTGCCCGGCGCTTTTGAAATGCCGCTGCTGGCGCGCGATCTGGCAGACACCGGACGTTACGCCGCTGTAGCCGCCGCCGCGCTGGTGGTGGATGGCGGCATCTACCGCCATGATTTTGTGGCGCAGGCCGTTGTAGACGGGCTGATGCGCGCTGGTATGGACAGCGGCGTGCCGGTGCTATCGGTCTCGCTGACGCCGCATCATTTCCAGGAAACCGATCATCACAAGGCGATCTACCGCGACCACTTTGTCGAAAAAGGACGCGAAGCGGCCCGTGCTGCGCTGATGATCGGTCAGACCCGCGCCAGCCTGACCGCCACGAAAGCCGCCTAAGCGCCTTTCATCTTGCTAGAAATACTCAAAAAAACTCCCCTGCCCGCGCGTGTGACGGGCAAGGGTCCGCGCTCACATTTCCATTGCCTCGGCAACCTCAACCGTGCCGCCGTCGCTTAGGATCGGGCAGGTTTTGGCCATTTCCACCGCGGCATCGTGATCAGCGGCATTGACCAGGGAATAGCCTGAAACCGGATTGGCCCCGCCATCCTCAGCCACACCGCTGGCAGACACCGATTTCGACATGCCGGCCGGATTGCCCCCGTCGACAACCGCGGCGCCCATGCCTTCAAACCAAGCGTTCCAGGCCGCCATGACTTCGGCGCCTTCTTCCGGGCTCTCCGGTGCTTTGCCACCGTGATAGATATACATGAATTTCGGCATTTCTGGTCCTCCTATAAGGTCAGAGATCGGACCGCCTCCCCTTAGAAACGCCCCGCCCTATCCTTGCCCGATTCCCGGAAATCACCAAATGCGATGCCCTCACAGATCGGTGAGGTCAGAACATTTCCCACAGCAGCTTGGCCGCAAGGCTGAGAGAGGTCAGCACCAAAAGCGGTTTGATGACCTTCGCCCCCTGTTTCAGCGCCATCTTGGCGCCCAACCGGGCGCCCGCGATCTGCACCACACCCATCGCCAGCCCCAGCAACCACAGTGGCTGCGCCACCAGAGCAAAGGCAATCAGCCCGCCCACATTGGAGGCAAAATTCAGCAGTTTGGTATGCGCCGTCGCCTTCAGAATGCCGTAGCCCGATAGCAAAACAAAGGCGAGCATATAGAAACTGCCTGCGCCCGGCCCCAGCAACCCGTCATAGCCCGCCACCAGTGGCACAGCCGTCAGCGTAAACACCAGAGGCGACATACGGCGGCTGCGATCGCTGTCATCCAGACCGGGGCGCAGCGCAAAAAACAGGGCGATCCCGATCAGCAGAACCGGCAGGATCAAGCGGATCCATTCGGTCGGCAGCACGGTGACCAAAAGCGCCCCACCAAAGGAGGCCGCCGCCGCCAGCAGTGCGGCCGGGGCCTGCGCCTTCAGATCCACATGGCCGCTGCGGGCATAGGAAAACGCCGCTGTGCCTGCCCCGAACATGCCTTGGATCTTGTTGGTGGCCAGTGCCTGCACCGGCGGCACACCGGACAGCATCAACACCGGCAGGGTGATCAATCCGCCCCCGCCTGCAATGGCATCCACAAACCCCGCAACAAAAGCGGCGGCCAGCAGGATTGCCAGCACCTCGGCACTGAATTCAAAAAGCATTGGGGGTCTCGATCTATTGTAGGTGGTCAGGTCAGGCCGCGAAATCAGCGCGGGCGTACCCTTGCAGAAACAGCAGCGCCGTCAAGTCACCCTGATTGATCCGAATGTCACATTCGGCTGCAACGGAAGGTTTCGCGTGGAGCGCCACACCGCTGCCCGCCCGGCCCAACATGCCCAGATCATTTGCACCGTCCCCTACGGCGATCACATCCGCCTCACTCAGGCCCAGCTTGGCGGTGATCCGTTCCAGCTGGTCGACCTTGGCCTGTTTGCCCAGAATCGGGCGGCCCACATCGCCGTTCAGCGCGCCGTCCTCAACGATCAAAGTGTTGGCGTGGTTTTCGTCAAAGCCCAGTTCCGCCGCGACCTTGGCGGTGAAGGCCGTGAACCCGCCTGAGACCAGCGCCGCATAGCCGCCGTTGGCCTTCATCGTCGCCAAGAGCGCCTTGCCGCCCGGCATGAAGGTGATGCGCTCGGCCAGCACCTTTTCGATGATCGCTTCGGGCAGACCTTTCAACAGACCGACACGCTCCAACAGTGCGCCTTCAAAATCCAGCTCACCATTCATTGCCCGCGCGGTGATCTCAGCCACACGTTCACCGATGCCCGCCTCTGCGGCCAGTTCATCAATGCACTCCTGCTGGATCATGGTGCTGTCCATATCCGCCAGCAGCATCTTTTTGCGACGCCCTTCAAGCGGCTGCACAATCAGATCAACGCCCAGATCCTGCAGGTCCTTCCAGACGTCCCACTGGTTGCCGGGTTGCTCAGCCAAGGTGAACTCCGCCGCCTCATCCGCCGACAACCAAACCGCATCGCCGCCACCCCAGGCATTGCGTAGGTTTTCCACCAGCGCAGGGTCCAATTTTGTTTTGGCGGGGTTGGTCAGCAGGGTGGCAATGAACATGGGTCAGAATCCTGAAGGTAAGGCCGTGTTACAGGCCGCTTAGCCCATGTGCCGCGTGATTTCCAGCGCCACCGCACCGGTTCCGCAGGCAAGAAACCGAAGTTTCCGATCGTAGACATTTCCGTCGCAACGACTCTGCAAAATGCCGCTTTTGGATCATTTTCCCTGTTGCTCGCCGCGGTGCAGCGCTCTATCTCGGTCCGTGGGACACCTCTCCCCAACGAGAGGCATTTATCTGGAAGGATAGCATTTATGGCTACTCACGCTCCGGCCACGCGGCCGGCCAATCCGCGTTTTTCTTCGGGCCCTTGCGCCAAAATCCCCACCTTCTCGCTGGACAAACTGTCGGACGCCGCTCTGGGCCGTTCGCATCGCGCAGCTGTTGGCAAGACCAAGTTGAAGGATGCCATCGAAGGCACCCGCGAGATTCTGGGCATCCCCGCAGACTACAAAATCGGCATCGTTCCCGCGTCCGATACCGGCGCGGTTGAAATGGCCCTGTGGAACCTCTTGGGTGCACGTGGCGTGGAAATGCTGGCCTGGGAAAGCTTTGGCGCGGGTTGGGTGACCGATGTTGTTAAACAGCTGAAAATCGACGCCGAAGTGAAAACCGCCGACTACGGCCAGATCGTCGATCTGACGACCGTCGATACCAAGAACAACGACGTTGTGTTTACCTGGAACGGCACCACCTCGGGCGTGCGCGTTCCGAATGCGGACTGGATCGCAGATGACCGCGAAGGTCTGACCATCTGTGACGCCACCTCGGCCGCGTTTGCGATGGATCTGCCCTGGGACAAACTGGATGTGACCACCTTCTCCTGGCAGAAGGTTCTGGGCGGCGAAGCGGCGCACGGCATTCTGGTGCTGAGCCCCCGTGCTGTGGAACGTCTGGAAAGCTACACCCCCGCATGGCCGCTGCCAAAGCTCTTCCGCCTGACCAAAGGTGGCAAGCTGATTGATGGCATCTTCTCGGGGGCAACCATCAATACGCCCTCGATGCTGGCGGTTGAGGACTATCTGGTCGCGCTGGATTGGGCCCGTGACGTGGGCGGTCTGCAAGGCCTACAGGACCGCGCCGACGCCAACGCGCAAGCGGTGTTTGACTTCTGCGATGCCCGTCCGTGGATTGCCAACCTGGCCGAGGATGAAGCGACCCGCTCCAACACCTCAGTCTGCCTGAAGTTCGACGACGCACGTATTCAGGATGGCGCCACCTTCGCCAAGGCTGTGGCCAAACGTCTGGAAGCGGAAAACATCGCGCTGGACATCGGCGCCTACCGCGACGCGCCAGCCGGTCTGCGAATCTGGTGTGGTGGCACGGTGGAAACCGCTGACATCGCCGCGATGCTACCCTGGCTGGAATGGGCCTTCGAAGCCGAGATCGCGGCACAAGGCTAAGTCCATTTGAGCCCGGCCACCGGCCGGGCCCCTTCCCCCATTTCTGACCCGCAACCAATTGGGTCACCCGATATAAAGGACGCTCAAAATGGCTCCCAAAGTACTCGTCTCTGACAAACTCAGCGAAACCGCAGTTCAGATCTTCCGTGACCGCGGCATTGATGTGGATTTCCTGCCCGACGTGGGTAAGGACAAAGAAAAACTGGCCGAAATCATCGGTCAATATGACGGTCTGGCCATCCGCTCGGCCACCAAGGTAACCCCGACCATTCTGGAACACGCCACCAACCTCAAAGTGGTGGGCCGTGCGGGCATCGGCACCGACAACGTGGACAAAGAGGCGGCGTCGAAAAAGGGTGTGATCGTCATGAACACCCCTTTCGGCAACATGATCACCACCGCTGAACACGCCATCGCGATGATGTTCGCCGTCGCCCGCCAGCTGCCCGAAGCCTCGGCCTCGACCCATGCTGGCAAGTGGGAAAAGTCGAAGTTCATGGGCGTTGAGCTGACCGGCAAGACCCTGGGCGTCATCGGCGCAGGCAACATCGGTGGCATCGTTTGTGACCGCGCCCGTGGCCTGAAGATGAAGGTCGCCGCCTATGACCCCTTCCTCAGCGAAGAAAAGGCCCGCGACATGCAGGTCGAAAAGGTCGAGTTGGACGAGCTGCTGACCCGTGCCGACTTCATCACACTGCACGTGCCCTTCACCGAGCAGACCAAAAACATCCTGAGCCGCGAAAACCTCGCAAAGACCAAAAAAGGCGTGCGCATCATCAACTGTGCCCGTGGTGGTCTGGTGGACGAAGAGGCGCTGGCCGAGATGCTGAAATCCGGCCATGTTGCAGGCGCGGCTTTTGACGTCTTTGCAGTAGAGCCTGCAAAAGAGAACGTGCTGTTCAACCTGCCCAACGTGGTCTGCACCCCGCACCTTGGTGCCTCGACCACCGAAGCACAGGAGAACGTTGCATTGCAGGTGGCCGACCAGATGTCGAACTACTTGCTGGACGGCGCTGTTGAAAACGCGCTGAACATGCCGTCGATGACCGCTGAGGAAGCCAAGGTCATGGGCCCCTGGGTCGATCTGGCGGGCCATCTGGGCGGCTTCATCGGTCAGCTGACCGATGAACCGATCAAAGCGATCAACATCCTTTATGACGGTGTCGTTTCTGACATGAACCTGCCGGCGCTGAACTGCGCTGTTGTGGCGGGCATCATGAAAAAAGCCAACCCGGACGTGAACATGGTATCGGCCCCTGTGGTTGCCAAGGAAAAAGGCATCCAGATCTCGACCACCAATCAGGACAAGTCGGGCGCCTTTGACGGCTACATCAAAGTGACCATCGTCACCGACAAACGCGAACGCTCCATCGGCGGCACCGTGTTCTCGGATGGCAAACCGCGTTTCATCCAGATCAAAGGCATCAACATCGATGCCGAGGTCGGCGAACACATGCTCTACACCACCAACGAAGACGTGCCGGGCATCATCGGCACCTTGGGCGGTGTACTGGGCGAAGCGGGTGTGAACATCGCGAACTTCACCCTGGGCCGCGCCGAAGCAGGGGGCGAAGCTATTGCACTGCTTTATGTGGACGGTCAGGTGGAACCGAAGGTTCTGAACCAGCTGGGCGCCACCGGCCTATTCAAACAGATTAAACCGCTGGAATTTGACGTCGCCTAAACGCGACAGCACTATTGTATTGGAGAAGGGCATCGCTGCGGCGGTGCCCTTCTTGCCTCAAGGCCCTCAGAACTGCAGCGGCCGATGCAACGCGACCCCCGCCATCACCAGCAGGACACCCGCCGCCTCTGCGACGCTGGGAAGCTGTTGCAGAACCACCATCCCGATCACCGTTGCCGTGGCGGGCAACAACGCCAACATCAGCGCGAAGCTGCGGCGCGGCAGCCGTGACATCGCCAGCTGGTCGCAGATATAGGGAATGACCGACGAACACAGTCCCACGCCTACGCCTGCCAGCACCAGCAAAGGGGCGCCAAAAACCTGCATCGCCTGCCAGAGGCCAATCGGCATGACAGCAATGCAGGCAATCATCATTGCACTGCCAAGCCGTGCCACACCTGTGCCCGCCCCGCCTGCAGCAGCCCGATGGCCTAGCACCACATAACAGACGAACAAGCCGCCATTCAGCACCGCCCAAAGCAGACCGACTCCATCCAGAGTGAAGGCGGAATCCAGCCAGAGCGACGGCAGCCCGATAAGCAGCAACACCCCAAGGACTGTCAGACCCAGCGCCATCAGGTTGCGCCGACAACGCAGTCCCCAAAGCGCCACCATCACAGTGCCAAGGAATTCGATGGCTGCCACCAGCGCAATTGGCAATCGCTCCAATGCCAGATAGAAGGCACAGTTCATCACCGCCAGAGACAGGCCCAAACCCAGTAACAACAGGCGTTCTCGCGGCGCAGCGGTTGCGAAATGCTGTAACGGTCGGCTGATCAGCGCCAGAACCGCCGCGGCCGATACAATCCGGAACCAAGCCACCCCCAGGACCCCGACGGCAGGAAACAGCAGGACCGCAAAGGCGGGCCCAAGGTAGTGAAACACCGCGGAAACGCCAAACCACAGGTGTGGCGGCAAAGTCTCGGCAGCGCGATTAAAGAGCGGCGGGGCAATGTGCGTGGAATTTGACATTCGAACAATATGTCAGGCAATATCGTGGCCTGACATGGGTAACCGAAGACGTTTGTCGGCCTCTTCACCCTCTTCCAAAGGCACAAACCGCAATGGACCTTCGATTACCTCACTCCGATTTTGACGGGATTGACCTAACCATCCTGCAAGAGCTTTCGGCCGACGCGCGGATCAGCTTTGCTGAACTGGCCCGGCGGATTGGCCTGTCTGCACCCAGCACAGCTGAGCGGGTCAAACGTCTGGAAGACCTCGGTGTCATCACCGGATACTGCGCCACCATTGCGCCTGCCGCACTTGGCTATGGCCTAGAGATCCTGATCCGCGCCCGCCCCCTGCCCGGGGAGATGCAGAATATGGTGCAGGCCCTTCGTGACACCCCCCAGATCACCCAATGTGACCGGATTTCCGGCGAAGACTGTTTCATCGCCCGTGCCCACGTCCGCGACGTTGCAGAAATGGAAACCGTGATTGATCGCCTTATCCCCTTTGGCGCAACCAATTCCTCAGTTGTGCAATCCCAGCCTGTCCCGCCACGCCTGCGACAGGATCTGAAAAGCTGACGCTGCCCGGAGCGATGCAAGAACTGCACACTGCGCGAATTTTTCCCTGCATTTCCCGCAAGATGACGCCCGCCGCTTTTACAGCAGGGCGTTCCACCTTATCCTGAAGCCGCAGCGTCGCCGGACAGGACCCCTTATGTCTTCTGAACCCATTTACGCCATCGGCGATATTCACGGGCATCTCGACCAATTGGACCATGCCCTTGGCCTGATCGAAAAGGATGGTGGGCCAGAGGCGCAGGTGGTGTTTCTGGGCGATCTGGTGGATCGTGGCCCCGACAGCCGCGGTGTAATCGACCGGTTGGAACAGGGGCAGGCCGAGGACCGCAACTGGGTGGTTCTGAAGGGCAATCACGACGCAATGTTCCAGGCTTTTCTGGAAGAGGGTGAACTGTTCCATCCGCGCACCAAACTGGGGCTGTCCTACCTGACCTCACAAATGGGCGGCGCGGCGACCCTGGCAAGCTATGGCACCGACTTGACGCTGTCGGACCCCGACGACCTGCACAACAATGCGCTGGAACACATCCCCTATCGTCACCTCGAATTCCTCCGCCGCCTTCCCTTTTGGCATGAGGCGGGCAAGCTGATGTTTGTCCATGCCGGGATCCGCCCCGGTCTGCCGATGGCAGAACAAACAGAAGAAGATCTGGTCTGGATCCGGCAAGAGTTTCTGGAGTTTCAGGGCAATCACCCCTGGCTGGTGGTCCACGGTCACACCGCCGTGCAACGCGCCGAACACCACGGCAATCGGGTCAACCTGGATTCAGGCGCAGGGTTTGGCCGCCCAATTACGGTGGCCGTGATCGAAGGCACACGTGTTTGGGAACTCGGCCCCTTCGGCCGCCAACCGCTGGATCCAGGCCTTTAGCGTCCCCCATCTGACGGAACGTCCTTCTGACAAAAGCGCGGCTTTGCGCTAGCCTCTCACCAAACAATGATTGGGAGGCTCTCATGAGTGACATCGTAATTCTCGACGGCGTGCGCACCGCCATCGGCACCTTTGGCGGCGCTTTGGCTGCCACCCCACCCAGCGCACTGGGCGCCACCGTGACGCGCGAAGCGATGGCCCGCGCCGGTGTCGAACCCGGCCAGATCGGCCATGTAGTTTTCGGCCATGTCATCAACACCGAACCACGGGACATGTACCTCAGCCGCATCGCGGCAATGGACGCGGGCATTCCCGACACCACCCCGGCAATGAACGTGAACCGCCTCTGCGGCTCCGGTGCCCAGGCGGTGGTTTCGGCCACCCAGTCGCTGATGCTGGGCGATGCGGATTTCGCCATCGCAGGCGGTGCCGAAAGCATGAGCCGTGCGCCCTACATTGTGCCGGATCAACGCTGGGGCTCAAAAATGGGCGATGTCCGCACCCTGGACATGATGCTGGGTGCGCTGCACTGCCCCTTTGGCACCGGTCACATGGGGATCACTGCAGAAAACGTCGCGGATGAAAACGACATCAGCCGCGCGGATATGGATGCCTTCGCACTGGAAAGCCAGAAACGCGCCGCCGCCGCCATTGAGGCCGGCCATTTCAAAGGCCAGATCGTCCCTGTTGAGGTCAAAAAACGCCGTGAACTGGTGGCCTTTGACACCGACGAACACCTGAAACCCTCAACCACACCTGAAATCCTTGCCGGTCTGCGCCCCGCCTTCAAAAAAGACGGCCGTGTCACCGCTGGCAACGCCTCGGGCATCAATGATGGTGCCGCCGCACTGGTCATGGCGCGCGCCGAAGCCGCCGAAAAGGCGGGGCTGAAGCCCAAAGCTCGCGTGCTGGGCTATGCCCATGCCGGGGTGCGCCCCGAGGTGATGGGCATCGGCCCCGTGCCCGCGGTTGAAAACCTGATGGTCAAAACCGGCCTGAAGATCTCGGACTTTGATGTGATCGAAAGCAACGAGGCCTTTGCCGCCCAGGCGCTGGCGGTGAACAAAGGCCTTGGTCTCGACGCTGCTAAGGTGAACCCCAACGGCGGTGCCATCGCGCTTGGTCATCCGGTGGGCGCAACCGGCGCCATCATCACCGTGAAAGCGCTGCATGAATTGGAACGTATCGGCGGCTCCAAGGCGCTGATCACCATGTGCATTGGCGGCGGGCAGGGCATTGCGGTTGCGATTGAACGGCTCTGAGGTCTTCTTGGCCCAAATATCCTGGGGGTGAGAGAACCTGGAGTTCCCGAGGGGGCAAAGCCCCCTCCCCCGCTATTCGACCCGCACTACAACGCGGTCGGACCGGCCTTTGGCGTCAATCACCGTCAACGTCACAAACCCGCTGCCCGGATCCCCCAGATCCACTTCGCGGGCATGGCTGCCCACCAGAACCGGCGCACCATTGGCCAGCCATGTGAACGGCGCCTGCCCGTCGCGTAGTTTTGCAACCAGCCCCATATCCGCACCGGAACCAGCCAGATCAATCCGCGCCCCGTTTGGGGGGAACGCCAGCTTCGGCGCGTCGGCGGCGTGTTCAAACAGCGCCCGACGTCCACGGAACCGCTGCAATGCCTCTGGCAAGGCGGCGGTGCCTAGGATCAAGGTCTCCGGCGGCGGCGGAGGCAAAGGGGCAGGCGCTGGTTTCAGACGCTGGAACGCTTCAAACAGCACCGGAGCTGCCAGATCCCCGCCAAACACCCCCGGCACTGGCGTGCCGTCAGGGCGACCGATCCAGACCCCGATCACATGCTCCCCGTCATAGCCAATCGCCCAGGCGTCACGGTGGCCGTAAGAGGTGCCCGTCTTATAGGCAATCCGCCAATGGGCTGCCCCGCGTGGTGGTGGCAGTTCCGCTAGGATCTGCCCCACCTGCCAGGCGGCGGCGCGGCTGACGATCTGACCGCCGGCTTCGGATGTGCCGGATTGATGCAGAGCGATGGCCTGCCCGCCATTTGCCAATCCACCGTAAAGCTGCACCAGATCCCAAAGCGTCACCCCCACACCGCCCAGTGCCACCGCCAGTCCGGGTTTGCCGCCGGGCAGTTTCGGGTCAGCGCCAGACACCCGCAGCGCCGCCATCAAACGGGGCGGGCCCAGCTCTTCGGTCAGCAATACAACGGGAATGTTCAGCGATTGGCGCAGCGCTTCGGCCACTTTCAGTTCGCCGCGAAACGCCCCGTCAAAGTTCTGCGGCGCATAGCTGCCAAAGGCAGCGGGACGGTCATCAATCAACGTATCGGGATGGGCAAGGCCTTGATCAAAAGCCAACGCATAAACCAGGGGTTTCAGGGTTGATCCTGGCGACCGTACCGCCCGCGTCATATCGACAAAACCCTGCCCCCGCCCTGCCGCATAGGCAGCTGATCCTGCCGCAGCAAGGACCGCGCCGCTGCGGTGATCTGCAATGAGGATCGCGATCGAAAGCGGTTCTTCCCGTCCACGAAGAGCGGTTTTGGCAAGAAAGGCAACCTCTTGTTGCAAGCCCGCATCCAGCGTCAGGTCCAGCCTCTGCCGGTCCGGGGCCTCCGCACGGGCATGATCTGCGGCATGAGGGGCAAGCGCTGGAAAGGGCTGTCGGCTGTCGGGCACTGGATCGAAACGCGCCACATGCAGGTCGTCGGCATCCAGCAGCCCGAAACGCGCACCGCGCAGCAATACGCGCTCTCTTGCGGCCTCGGCGCGATTTGGGAAGCGGTCGGGCCGCCGCGCCTCAGGGGATTGTGGCAAAGCGACCAACAGTGCGGCCTCAGCCGGGGTCAGGCGCAGGGGTTCTTTGCCCAGATAAGCCAGCGAAGCAGCGCGGATCCCCTCCAGGTTGCCGCCATAGGGCGCAAGGTTCAGGTACAGGGTCAGGATGGTTTCTTTACTTAGCCGTTGTTCCAGCGCCAGCGCCAGTCGGATCTGGCGCATTTTGCCCGCCCAGCGCCCGGTGGTGCCATCTTCCAGCAAACGGGCCACCTGCATCGTCAGGGTAGAGCCGCCAGAAACCACCTGCCCATTGCGCACTGCCTGCCACGCCGCCCGCAGCATTGCTCGGGCGTCCACACCGGCATGGGTGTGGAAACGGCGGTCCTCATAGGTCAGCAACAGATCGACAAAATCCGGATCCACCTGCGCCAGCGTCACCGGCAGGCGCCAGCGCCCATCCGCCACCGTATAGGCACGCAGCAACACGCCGTTGCGGTCACGCACCTCGGTCGAGTGTTCCAGCGCCAAAGGCGGGATCACAGTGTTTTCAACCCACCGCCCCGCCGCATCCCGCAGCCCCGCCGCGCCCCAGAGGAGCGCGACAAGAAGAAAAGGAAGATACCGTTTCATTCAGGGGGCCTTCCGCAACGGGTTACTCCGCAATCCTCACCTCACCAGAGGCGGTATTGGCGCGGTATTGCGGCCGATACATATCCTCGACCACCGCGGCTGGATGGTGGAAAACACCCGGCGAAATGGCGCGGACGATATAGGCCAGCTGGAACGAGTTACTCGACGACCAGTCCACAGCGGTCAGGAAACGATCGGCGCGGAACTCGCTGAATTGCCCTTCGATCGGGTCCAGCCAGTCCAGTGCACGGATATCCCCCTGCCGCAGCAGGTTCGGGTTGTCGATCTCCAATCCGGCAGGCAACGGATCATTGACCATCAGGCGCGCCCCGCCTTTTTCCGCGGGATAGACTGTCAGCACCGTGACCAAACGATCACCGGTGCGGATGTTGCCCAGATCCACCGGATCGCCCTCTGTGGTGAAGTAACTACGCTCCAAACGGTAGCCGTAGCCCTGTGGCTCTGTTGGTCCATCAGGCACACCGGTGGTGGTCAGGGTGATCTGGGTCGGCACAGCTGTCGTGTTGGTCACCGCCATTGGCGCCACGCCCAGCTGATCCTGCAACATGCGCACAAACGGTCCGTCCACAGTGGCCCCGTTCAGCGTCAAACCGCTGAGCGAGGGATCTTTGACCAGCGCTTTGGCGGCCAGCAGAGACCAGACCGACTCTTGCGTCGACAGATCCCGTCCGGGGGCCGAAACCCGCCGGATCAGCGCGTCACGATCCACCGCATTGCTGCCAGCCTCTACCGCCAGCGCCAGAACCGCGGCGCTGTCGCGCAGGCGGGTGCCATAGTCCACACGCCAGATGTTGCGCTCGGCACCGTTTTCAGCGCGGATCAGAGTGGCGGCGCGGGCAAACATCCCATCCGCACGGGTCTGATCGCCATATTGCGCCAAAGCCGCACCCAGTTGTGCCGCCCCAAGGGGTGTGGTGAACGCCCCCCCTTTGACATCCGCATAGTATCGTAGATCCCCCATTGAGGCCGCGCCTTCACGGGCCAGAACCATCAGCGCATAGGCCAGTTCCTCCCCCCCTTCGTCAAAGTCGGAGGCATAGTTCACCCGATTGCGCAGGTTGTCGATCGCCATGCGGAAGGCCAGATCCGGCACCGCATAGCCTTCAGAGCGGGCGCGGCTCAGGAAGTCGCTGACATAGGCATCCAGCCACAAGTCGCCACTGTCGGGATACCACAGACCAAAGGCGCCATTTCGGCTTTGGCGGGTCAGGACCTTCTCGACCGCTTGCGAAACCCGCAGTTCAATCCGGTCCCGACCGCCCAGCCCAAGCGCCTCATTCACCGCGCTCAGATAGAGCAGCGGCATGGCCTGACTGGTCACCTGTTCCGTGCAGCCATAGGGGTAGCGGTCCAGCTGTGCCAGTAGCGCTGGCGCGTTGAGTTTCGCCAGCGGACCCGCCGAGATCACGGCAGAGCCAGATCCGGGCCGCAGGTCGGCAAAGACGTTGCTGTCCAAGGTAAAGGTCTGACCCGCCGCCAGTTCAAACCGCTGCGTCAGCGAGGTTGCAGGATCGTTGTTGCGCACGCCCAGCGTCAGCTCCTTCACCAATTGGCGGCCATCCGGTGTGGTCAGGGCCACCCGCAGGCTGTGATCGCCCACGTCTGTGGCTGTCACCGGCAGACGCAGGGTCTGTTTCTGCTGCGCTGCCAGCGTGATCCCCGAAGGCACCGCCGAACTGTCCAGCACAAGGCCTGTGGCCGTCACATCCAGCCCCATCCGTCCAGTCGGACCGTTGGCATGGACAATCTCCAGCAGCAATCGCGACTGGTCACCGGGGGCAAGGAACCGCGGCAAGCTGGCCGTGACCACCACAGGATCGCGCACCAACACATCCGCTTCGGCCTGTCCTACGCCGGTTTTCGACCAAGCCACCGCCATCAGTCGCACGGTGCCGTTAAAGGCGGGCAGGTCAAAACTGACCGCGGCGCGCCCATCGGGCCCTACAGTGGCCGGTCCAGTGAAATAGGCCACCAGCTCCTCGGTCGGGGGCGGCGATTGGAAACTGTTGCTGCTGCTGGCATCCCCGCCAGAGCGCACCTGCCCCATCGCCCCGTTTATACCGTTGATCAGACGGCCATAGAGGTCACGGATCTCAACCCCCAAACGCCGCTGGCCAAAGTAGTGCGCAGAGGGGTCCGGACTGTCAAAACCGGTGATGTTGAGGATCCCCACGTCCACCGCCGCGACGGAGACGTAAGCGGTTTCCCCTGCCTTTACACCTTCCACCACAACGGCAGCACTCAGGGTGCCACGGGGGTCAGCCTCGGCCGGTGTATCGATGGAAACGCTGAGCTGTTTTTCACCGGGATTCACCTGCGCATAGCTGAGCCCCAGGGCCCGCGCAGGATTGCGGCCTGCGGCCACATCCATCGGGCGGATCACTTGCGCCGTGACATAGGCCCCGGCGCCCCACTCATCGGTCACCGGCACGTCGATCAGGTTTTCGCCTGCGACCACATCCACCGCCTGCATTGCAATCACGCGGTTCGACATCACAGTCACCAATGCCTTGCCGGCCGCCCGTGGCACCAAACGCAGCTTGGCCGTTTCACCGGGCCGATAGGCCTCTTTATCAAGCGACAGCTCCAGCGTGTCGGGCGTTTTGGAGGTGTCGACTGGTGCATACCAACCGGCATAGAAACTGGAGGAGGCCGAGAGGTGTTCCCCATCTGCGTTTTCGATCACCAGTTCGTAATTGCCCCACTCTACCGGGGCTGTGACCTCCAGCGGGGTATCCCCCAGCTGACCCAGACCTGAGGCTACAGCTTTGCGGGTGGTGATTGGCTCCCACTCCCAGCTGCCCCATTGCTGATACCACTGGTAGCGGCGGGTCACGCGGTTCACCGTCCAGCGCACAGGCATGGCAATAGGTTGCAGATCCGCGCCCAACGCGATGACCTGCAGGGTGGCTTCGGTGCCTTCGGGCACAACGCCGTCAAACATCTGTTTGATGCCAATCACCGGACCGGCAGGGGCCAGGTCGCGGGTCAGACGCCGTTCCACCGGACGACCTGATCCCTCGGCCATGGAGACAATGACCTCAGCCCGCAGGGGCCGGTCAGCACCCTCGGCCTCGGGCAGGTTCAGCGGCACGATTGAGCGCCCGGCTTCGTCCGTGTCGGCACCGCCAAAGAATTCGGTCCGCGGTGAGAAACGGTTGTCATAGCGACCAAAACGATACCCCGGATAGCCCTCGATCCCCTGCGCCTCGCGCAGGATTACCGTGCCTTGGGGTGTCAGCCCTGCAGCAGGTGCGCCAAACAGATAGCGGGCGTCTACCGTCATCGGCGGGCTGTCACCCGGTCGGATCTGACCAGTCGGCAGGGACAAGTCAAAATCAATGCGTTCCGGCAGAAAATCCTCCACCAGCACACTGGTGCTGGCGAGCGCGGGCGCATCCAGATCCGCCTTGATGTCCAGGCGCCAGCTGCCACGTGGCACCGTCGGGCTAAGCGGTAGGGCAAAGACATGCCCCCCCGCCACGGCCCCTTGGGACAGAGAGCGGGTATGTTCAACCCCATCAGGACGGGTCAGGATTGCAGTGACAGGCAGACCTTCCTGCGCATGGGCCACCGCATCACGGGTCAGCGCCGTGGCATGGATCACCTCACCGGCGCGATAGGCGCCGCGGTCGGTGGTCAGGAACACATCAATCGCCGGACTGGGCGCGCGGCCCTCAACCCCACGGTCCGACAGGTCAAACGCAGCATCTTTCAGCGACAAGAAGGTCACATCCTCTTCGCCCCGTTCAACCACCAAGAGCGCGGGCGCCGCGCCGCCGGTGCCCAGCGTCAGCCCAGCATCAAACACGCCGTGGCCGTCCCCATCCAGCTGCACCTTGCCCAGCACCCGGTTGGAGCGTGAAATCAACGTCGCCTCAACCCCGCTCAGCACCTCCGCTGTTGCCAGCGAGCGGGCAAAGACATGCAGCCCATCGGTGCCGCCAAGAGTGGTTACTCCCAGATCGGACAACACAAACCACTGCATCGCATCCGGTTCATCGTAGGGATCGGCGCCAGGCACCTGAGCCTGCAAAACATAGACCCCAGCGGGCAGGTCAGCGATCAGATCGCCCATCGGCAAGCGGGTGGTCATGTCGCGGTTCAGCTCATTGCGGACCTCGCCTTCGCCTTCCCAGACCACCTCGGAAATCGAGCCGCTGAAATCCTGCGTTTCCCAATAGGACAGAGGGCGACCAAAATAGCCGTCGGTGATGGCACGCAGCAGGTTGCGGTCACTGACACGGCTGAGTTTCAGATCCAACCGGTCCAGGTTGACCGTTTCAATCGGCAGGCCGGCATCTGGTGTTTTCGGCAGCACATAGGCGCGGCCCGGAAAACGGGCTGAGGCGGACCGGTCACGTACGTATTGGCTGAGCGTGACATCCTTTGCCATCGTTTCACCATTTGCCGCAGGCAGACCTGCGCGGAATGTCAGCGCATAGCGCTCGCCGTGGGTCAAGCCCTCAACGCACAGACGGTTGCCAGATGCCACAACCGCCAGACCCGGTTCCGGCAGTTTGACAAAGGGTGCGTAGTCTACACCGGTTTTCACCAGAGGCTCCGAGAACTGGGCGCAGAAACGGGGGGAGAGACTGTCACTTTCGACGTCATGTTCGGTGATGCGGAAACCATATTTGCCAATCGCATCTTCAAGCCGGTCGTCGATCTCGGACCAATTTGGCTGTAACGCGCTGGCCAGACGCAGCGCTGGGATCATATCCCGTCCACGGTTGCGGGTCTCAAATGCTTCGGCCATCAGCATCAGCGCCTGCGCCTGCAGCGCCGGACTGTTGGCGCGCAGATAACCGTTCATTGCCGCCTGTTCAGCCCGTTTTTGATAGCGAGTGCGGGTGTCGGATTTCACCCCAGCGGCCAGCAGGGACAAACGGCCGTATTCCACCCATTGATCCGCAGCATCGGTATGCGAGACGGCCGCCCCCATCCAACGCATCGCGTTTACCCAATCCTCCGCGCTGCGACGTGACGCGGCCGAGGACAGCAGGTTCTCGACCTGATAATGCCCCGCCGGATGGGTCCAGCCGATCTTCTGAGCCTGTGCGCGGATCGAACTGAGGTCGCCGGGACCCATAAACTCGGCTGCAGCCGCAGCCCGTTCGGCTGCATTGGCGTGCAGATCCGAGGGGTTGGTGACAAATTCGCCGGACCAGGCGCCTTCATAGGGCTGGCGGTCGCTGATATTGGACTTCGGGAAACAGGCGTTGGATTTTTCGTTGTAGGTGAAAGCTTTACACGAGGGATCATTCAAGCACAGCCGTTCGCAGGCACCATAGTTGGTGTCAAACAGCGCTTGCAGATCCGACCCGTAGAAATCCACATCGCGTGACAGGATCAACCGTCGCTCTGGCACGGCGCTGTCCGCGCTGGCAGGGTTCGGTGCAACAACGGGCGACGCCAGCATCAACGCGCTGGCCAACGCGACGAGAATGGGTTTCATCAAAAAGCCTCCTCAAATCCAATGCCCCATGCTGACACGGCCCGCCCCGAATCGGCAAGGTGAGGGTTTCCGGAGGTCTGGAGTGGATTCAGAGGGTCCTGGCGTTACGCCGCTTTGGCTTGCGCAGCCTCATCACGCAAGAAAACCCAGGCATTGCCTTCGGTCATCGCGGGCTGGAACTTGTAGCCGCCCAGATCGAAATCTTTAATCGCTTCGGGGTCGACCAGACGGTTCTGAATGATGAACCGCGCCATCGATCCGCGCGCCCGCTTGGCGTAGAAACTGACGATCTTGGCCACGCCCG
Source organism: Thalassobius sp. MITS945101 (assembly GCF_047123305.1). GTDB lineage: Bacteria > Pseudomonadota > Alphaproteobacteria > Rhodobacterales > Rhodobacteraceae > Thalassobius. The sequence goes on along the minus strand of NZ_CP138918.1, from coordinate 1,345,666 downwards.
CCTTCTCTTCCATGAAGACTGGTGTGATCACCTGCGGTTTCAGCGCTTTCAGGTCCACCGCGCCGAAATATTCCTGGCTGGCACAGTTGATCAGTGTGTTGGTTCCAATCCCCTCGGCCTGTGTATTCAATGCCTCGGAAATGTCGCTGCCCCAGTATTCATAAAGGTTCTTGCCACGTGGGGTTTTCAGACGGCTGCCCATTTCCAAACGATAAGGTTCGATCGCATCCAGCGGCCGCAGCAGCCCGTAAAGACCGGAGAGAATGCAGAAGTGATCCTGCGCCCAGCCCAGTTCGTCGGCGTCGAGCGATGCGGCCTCCAGCCCCTGATAGGTATCCCCTGCGAACGCCAGTGCTGCCGCCTTGGTTTCCTGCGAGCCGTAGTTGGCAAAGCGTTCGGCGTTCAACTTGCCCAGAGCTTCGGAAATTTTCATCAGCTTCATGAGGTCAGCAACCGACAAGTTCCGCGCCACCTCTGCCAGTTCTGCAGCCCGTTCAGGAAACCGCATTTCGGTGGTCTTGATGCCCTCAACCGGGGTCATATCCATCTTTTTGGCAGGCGAAACGGTGATCAGCATGATGCTCTGGTATCCTCAGGTCTGGGGCAGCTTGGCTTCTTAGTTAGAATCGTTCTAACCAGCTTCAAGCACCACGTCCAGAAAAGCCGCTGCAAATCTTTCGGCACGTTTGTCGCCCAGCAACCGCTCCATCGCGCCGGAGTCCTGCGGCTTCATCTGGGCAACCTTGGCCAATAGCGACGCAGAGCAGCTTAGCGGCTTGTCCAATCCCTGCGGTCCGCGGCTCAGATCGGCCTGCACTTCCAACAGGCGGTCATACAGCGACCCGGCCTCGCGACCCGCCAGCTTGCGCCGTTGTGGATGCACCTCTTCGACGGCACCGGTGATAATCGCAAGAAAATCAGCACCATAGCGTTCCAGCTTTTTGGCGCCCACGCCATTGATCCGCGCCATACCGTCCAAGTTCGTCGGGCGGGTCTCGGCCATTTCGATCAGGGTACGGTCGTTGAAGATCACATAGGGCGGCACGTTGCCGGCCTCAGCCAGCGCGCGGCGTTTGGCCTTCAGCGCGGACAGCAGCGGCGCATCCTCTTCGCTGACCAGCGCTTTTACCGCGGGGCGGCGTTTGGCTGAGGTGATGCTGTCCTTGCGCAGAGTGATCTTTTCCTGATCGCGCAGGATCGGCAGCGCCGTGTCTGTCATCCGCAGGGCACCGTGACGTTCAGGATCAGGGCGGATCAGATCATGCCCCATCATCTGCCGGAAAATCGCCTGCCATTGCGGCCGCGTATAGGCCTTGCCCACCCCAAAGGTGGGCAGGTCATCATGCCCCCGGGCGCGAATCCGGTCATTGCTGTTGCCCAGCAGGATCTCAATCAGATGGCCAGAGCCATACCATTCCTCTGTGCGCAGAATCGCCGAGAGCGCCATACGCACCGGTTGGGTGCCGTCAAACAGCTCTGGCGGGCTATCACACAGATCGCATTTGCCGCAGGTCACTTCGATCTCACCGAAATACCCCAGCAGGTTCTTGCGCCGACATTCCAAAGCCTCGGCCAGACCCAGCAGTGCGTTCAGCCGTGCGTGATCGGCCATCCGACGTTCAGGCGGGGCAAGGCCTTCGTCAATCTGATTGCGGCGCAGACGGATGTCATCGGGGCCAAACAGCGTCAGCGTTTCCGCTGGCCCACCAGCGCGGCCCGCACGGCCAATTTCCTGATAATAGGCTTCAATAGATTTCGGCAGATCCGCATGGGCGACCCAGCGGATGTCGGGTTTGTCCACGCCCATGCCAAAGGCCACGGTGGCCACCACGATCAGCCCGTCCTCTTTCTGGAAACGGACCTCGGTGATGCGGCGATCCTCAGCTTCCATCCCACCGTGGTAATGCGCCGCTGCATGGCCCTTTTCACGCAGTGCGGCTGCCAGTTTTTCGGTCTTTGAGCGGGTGCCACAATAGACGATACCGGACTGGCCTTTGCGGGCGGCGGCAAAGTTCAGGATCTGGGTGCGCGGGTTGTTCTTGGCGGCAAAGGCCAGATGAATGTTGGGCCGGTCAAAGCCGCGCAGGAAGGTGGCGGGCTGTTCGCCGTCAAACAGACGGGTGACGATCTCGGCCTGGGTTTCGGCGTCTGCGGTGGCGGTGAACGCCGCCAAAGGCACATCCAGCGTGCGGCGCAATTCGCCAATGCGCAGGTAATCAGGGCGGAAGTCATGCCCCCATTGGCTGACGCAATGCGCCTCATCCACGGCGATCAGATTGACGTTGATCCGCCGCAACATCCCCAACGCGGACCCAGCACTCAGCCGTTCCGGCGCGATATAGAGCAGCTTCAACCGCCCATCTTCCAGCGCTTCCCAGACCTGATCGGTCTCTTCCTGGGTGTTGCCAGAGGTCAGCGCCCCAGCCTCAATCCCCGCTTCGCGCAGGCCCCGCACCTGATCGCGCATCAAAGCAATCAGCGGAGAGATCACCACCGTAACGCCGTCGCGCATCAGGGCAGGCAGTTGGAAACACAGAGATTTGCCCCCACCGGTGGGCATAATGGCCAGTGTGTTCTGTCCATTGGCAACAGCTTCAACAACCTCTTCCTGCCCGGGGCGGAAGGCGTCGAAGCCGAAGTAATCGCTCAGAAGCGTGGCAGCGCTTGGCATGGTTTCCTGCAAGATTGTCTATATCTGCTCTTGCAGCAGTTTTCCCATACCAAGCCTAGGGGGACAAGCCCGACTTGCCGGACCTACCCATTTACTTGATGCCAACACCGATAAAGCGCTGGCAAGGCGCGGTTAATAGAAGGCGGAGATGTTGTTGATCAGAACGATCCGCACCGCGTAGATGCCGACCAGAACCACCAGCGGGGCCAGATCAATCCCACCCATGTTGGGCAAAACACGGCGCACCGGCGCGTAGATCGGCTCTAGGATCCGGTTCAGCATGTACCAGATTTGGCCAACCAGCTGTTGGCGGACGTTGAGCACCTGAAAGTTGATCAGCCAGCTCATGATCACATGTGCGATCAGGAAGAACCACAGGATATCAAGAACCAAGAGCAGGATCTGAATAAGCGACAGCATCAGCGACACCTCTATTTGAACGTTCCGCACAGAGGTAAGCGTCCCAGCCCCGCGACGCAAGCCTGTCAGGCAATTGGCAGCGGGTCGCGGCCTGATCGCGTTGACGCGGGGTTCGGGTTGACCTCCCCACGAATTAGGTAAACTGATCAGTTCAGAATTGACCCCATTCCATTACAGCCCCCGTGGCAGGAGCCCCCGATGTACCCCTATGTGCGCATGTTCAAAGAGTTCGTCGTCCACCGCAACGCGCCGGATCTGCCGTTTGACGGCGTGCATGTCTCGCAGCACCGCGTCTGGCCCTGGGATATTGATCCCTTCATGGAGCTGAACAACGGGCGCACCCTGACGCTGTTTGACCTTGGCCGCCTGCTGCTGGGCAAACGCACCGGTCTGCTGAAAGCGCTGAAGCGGGAACGCTGGGGCATGACGATGGCCGGTGTCTGCGTGCGCTACCGCCGCCGCCTGCGGGCCTTCGAATCGTTTGAAATGCGGTCCAAGGCGATCGGATGGGACGATAAGTTTTTCTACCTTGATCAGCAGATGTGGAAGAAAAACGGCGAATGTGCCAACCAGGTAATCTACCGCGTCGCCATCACCGACAAGAACGGTATCGTTGCGACAGCGCGCGTGCGGGAGGCCGTTGGCACGGTAGACGGAGAATGGATCCTGCCGCAATGGGTACAGGACTGGATCAAGGCCGAGGACAACCGTCCCTGGCCGCCCAGCTAACCTGCTCTCAAGCCGCAAAAATCCAAGGGCCACAGCACCGTAGTTTCCGCCGGGTCCACGCAGGATTGACTTGCCTCCGTCACATTTCGCCTGTCATAACCCAAGCGGGGAACTGAGAGCAAAAAGGACGGATTATGCGCAAGCGCATTTGGGGTTGGTACTTCTTTGACTGGGCCTCGCAGCCTTATCACACATTGTTGGTGACATTTGTTTTTGGCCCGTTTTTCGCCGGTGTCGCCGCGGATTATTTCATGACGCAAGGTCTTGCAGATGAGGCCGCTAAAGCACAGGCACAGGTGATCTGGTCCCAGTGTCTGACCATCGCCGGTCTGATCATCGGCTTCTCCGCACCGTTCCTTGGGGCTATGGCCGATATTTCGGGCAAACGCATCAACTGGATCACCATCTTCTCGGTCATGGTGGTCATCGGGGCGTCCGGCCTGTGGTTCATGGATCCGGCAGGCAGCAATCTGTGGTGGATGCTGGCCAGTTTTGGATTTGGCTTTATCGGCGCCGAATATGCGCTGATCTTCATCAACGCGCAGCTGCCATCGCTTGGCACCAAGAAGGAGGTTGGCAAGATCTCTGGCTCGGGCTTTGCCTTCGGCTATCTAGGCGGCGTGTTTTCCCTGATCATTGCTTTGGCACTGTTTGTAGAGCAGCCGAATGGCAAAACACTGGTCGGCCTTGACCCGATCTTTGGACTCAATGCAGCCGAGAAAGAGGGCACCCGTGCGGTAGGTCCGTTCACGGCCCTGTGGTTCATGATTTTCATGGTGCCCTATTTCCTCTGGGTGCGGGAACCGAAAGGTACCGGCCCGCGCGGCACCTTTGGCCAAGCCTTTGGGCTGGTGGTGACTTCGGTCAAAAACCTGCGCAACCGCAAAAGCCTGACCAGCTATCTGGTGTCATCGATGTTCTATCGCGACAGCCTCAACGGGCTCTACAGCTTTGGTGGCGTCTACGCGGCGCTGGTGTTGAACTGGGAGTTGACGCTGATCGGCGCTTTCGGCATCATCGCCGTTGTTTCCGCCGCCGCTTTCAGCTGGGTCGGAGGCAGTTGGGACCGCAAGTATGGCCCGAAACCGGTCATCACCATTGCCATCCTGGTCCTGATCCTTGTTTGTATCACAGTGGTTGGCATGGACCGGTCACAGATCTTTGGCATCGCCTTCGCCGAGGGGTCTAACGCCCCAGACATCATCTTCATGACCTGTGGCGTGGTGATCGGCGGCTTTGGTGGCATCCTACAATCGGCCAGCCGTTCGTTGATGGTGCGCCACACCGATCCCGAGAAGGCCACCGAGAGCTTTGGCCTCTACGGCTTGTCGGGTCGCGCCACGGCCTTCCTTGCACCAGCGCTTATTGCGGCAGCAACGGCCGCCACAGAAAGCGCACGTCTGGGCGTTTCTCCGCTTATCGCGCTTTTCCTTATCGGGCTGTTGTTGCTACGCTGGGTGAAACCGCAGGGGGACCAGCCAGAATGGGACACCACCGCTTCGGCCTGATTGCTGCCTTCATGCTCCTCGCCGCTTGCGGCGGGGACGCAGGCCCGCGTGTGTCGATGGCGACGCAGCAGGAAATCCCGACCCATATGAAAAACATCCCCGCCAAGCAGTTCTTTGGCGCGGCGGATGCGGGCTCTGCGCAGGCCCCGCGCCCACATGGCGGCTATGCCAATGGCTGTCTGGCCGGCGGTGCCGAACTGGCCGAGACCGGTCCAACCTGGCAAGCGATGCGCCTGAGCCGCAACCGCAACTGGGGCCATCCCGAAACGATTTCCTTTATCCAAGACCTATCGGCCAAAGCCGCCCAGCTGCCCGGTTGGAAGGGGCTTTATATCGGCGACATCAGCCAGCCGCGTGGCGGGCCGATGCTGTCAGGTCACCGCAGCCACCAGCTGGGTCTGGACGTGGATATCTGGATGCTGCCGCCCAACCGGCTGGACCTCAGCGTGGCGGAACGTGAAAACCTTTCGTCGATTTCGCTGCGCCGGGCCAAGGGCGCCTATGTGAACAACTTCTGGACCAAAGAGCACCAGGAGGTAATGAAGGCGGCGGCTTCTGATCCGCGGGTGGCGCGGATTTTTGTCTTTCCCGGGGCCAAGGTGCAGATGTGCAAAGACGCCAAAGGGGATCGCAGCTGGCTGCGCAAAATTCGCCCCTGGTGGGGGCATCACTACCATTTTCACGTCCGTCTCTCCTGCCCGAAAGGCACCAAGGGCTGTCAGAACCAGAAACCGATTCCTGCTGGCGACGGATGTGACGCCGCCGAAAGCTGGGTCAATGACATCCTGAACCCGCCGCCGCCAAAACCGGTGGATCCCAACGCCCCCAAACCCAAGCCCAAACCGCGGGCTGAACTCACAATGGCGAGCTTGCCTGCCCAATGCGTAAACGTCTTGCAATCGCGCTGAGCGCATTGGCCGGTCTGGCGCTGACCTTTTCCGGCAGCGCCCAGCCGCCCTCCAAGCTGCAGCACCTCATCAGCCTGACCTGGTCCGAGGATTTCGACGCCTTTGGCGGTCTTTCCGCGCTGGAACTGGCCGACAACGGGCGTGATTTTCTGGCGATCAGCGACCGGATGCATCTGATGCAGGGCCAGCTGATCCGCCGCGATGGGCAGATCACGGGCGTTGAGCTGAGTCGCCACCAATCCCTGCGCGATGCCAAAGGCAGCAATCTGAAGGTCTGGAATCGCGATTCCGAAGGTCTGGCGCTGCGGCCGGATGGCACGCTTTATGTCAGCCTGGAATCGATCAACCAGATCTGGCACTACCCCACCGCCTTTGGCCCCGCCAAAGCCCTGCCCCGCCATCCCGATTTCCGCAAAATGCACCGCAACGCGGCGCTGGAAGCGCTGGCTGTGGATGGGCGCGGACGTCTTTACACCGTGCCCGAAGTGCGCCCCAAATCCCGCCCCGGCCTGCCGCTCTACCGTTATTCCAGCAAGGGATGGCAGATCCTCTACTACATTGATGTGCAAGAAGGTTTTGATCCCGTCGCCGCTGATTTCGGTCCCGACGGACAGTTTTACCTGCTCGAGCGCAAGTTTGGTGGCATTGGGTTCCGCAGCCGTTTGCGCCGCTTTGATCTGGGCAAGTTCGATCCCAAAGGGGAACACCTTCTGACCACCGCTCTGGGGCAACACGATAACCTCGAAGGCCTTTCGGTCTGGCGCGACCCGCAGGGGCAGACCCGGCTGACAATGGTGTCCGATGACAACTTCAAATTCTTCCAGCGCAGCGAGATCGTCGAATATGTCCTGACGGAAACGCTTGCCAAGGCCGCCGCGACTCATTAAACGCCGCCCGTCCCTTGTGAATAAGGGGCCAAGTCGCCGCTACCTTGATAAAACGGAAAACAGAAATGACTCGTAACTACCTTCCTGGCGTTCTCGCCATGGCTGCCGTTGTGGTGGCTTCAAACATTTTGGTGCAGTTCCTCTATGGTCAATGGCTGACCTGGGGCGCCTTCACCTACCCGCTCGCCTTCCTGGTCACCGATGTGATGAACCGCGTCTACGGTGTGGGCCCCGCCCGCAAAGTTGTGGTCGCCGGTTTTGTGGTGGGCGTCATCTGCTCGCTCATCGGCACCCAGATCATGCTGCAGGGCGACGGTTTCACCTACCCCGCCGTCACCCTGCGTATCGCCATCGCCTCTGGCACCGCTTTCCTGGTGGCACAGCTGACCGACGTGGCAATCTTCAACCGCCTGCGCGAAGGCGCATGGTGGCGGGCGCCGCTGGCTTCGACCCTGATCGGATCGTCGCTGGACACCGCGATTTTCTTCACCATCGCCTTCTCTGGCGTGCTGACCTTCCTGGAACCGGGCAATGACGTGTCCTGGGCTGGCGAAGTTCTGCCGATGCTGGGCGCAGGCCCCATGGCACCCCTCTGGGTCTCGCTGGGCTTTGCCGATTGGCTGGTGAAATTGTCGCTTGCTTTGCTGGCACTTGTGCCATTTCGCATCATCGTGGGGTCGCTCACCGCGCGCACCACATGATTTTGTTTTGACATTGAGCAAATCTGTGCCACGCTGAGGTTATCGAAACTTCAGAAAGGAGGTGCTCTAGTGTCTAATGGGATCATGGAGAACGGGATCGGGACAATTCTGGAGGATCGGAGCTGAGGCAAACCTCGGCTCATGAGCCGCTGGAGTTGGTACAGGCCTAACCGAACCACCTCCTTCAACCCTTGGGGTCGGGCCCTTCGCGGGTGCGGCCCTTTTCTTTTGTCTGCTTTCAATTTGTCGGGAAATGCCCGATTTTACTGTCATGTTGCGTGTCACCGATGAAATCAGCATTGCCGACTGGGAGTTGAGCGAACAGTTCATCCGGGCCTCTGGCCCCGGTGGGCAGAACGTGAACAAGGTCTCTACCGCGGTCGAACTGCGGTTTGAAGCCGAACGCTCTCCCAATTTGCCGGAGCCCGTAAAGGCGCGACTAAAACGGCTGGCCGGCCGGCGCTGGACCAAAGAAGGCGCGTTGATCCTGTTCTGCGACGAAACCCGCAGTCAGGCCCGCAACCGCGATATTGTGCGCGAACGTCTGGTCGAGCTGATCGAGAAAGCCACCCACCGCCCCAAACGGCGCATCCCCACCAAACCCACCAAAGGCAGCCAGCGCCGGCGTCTTGATGCCAAGAAACAACGCGGTGAGGTCAAATCCCTGCGCGGCCGTGTCAGCGGGCAAGACTGACCCCAAACAGAAACCGGCAATCTACGGGCTTTCGCCCCTGTTGTGACAGCGCCATAGTGGCGGCATGACCACCATTCTCGACAGTCGCTATTCCTGGGCCCGGTTGGGCCTGTCCCTGCTGATCGGCTTGATCGGCAACGTTGGCATGTGGGTGGTAATTATGGTGATGCCCGCTATCCAATCCGAATTTGGTCTGGACCGCGCCGAGGCCGCCTACCCCTATATCATGACAATGGTGGGCTTCGCCCTTGGCAACTTCCTGATCGGCCAGATGGTGGACCGGTTTGGGATCACCCTTGCACTCACCGGCGCTGCGCTGACCATTGGTCTGGGGTTTGTGCTATCGGTACTCAGCCCCTCGATCTGGCTGGTCTCGGCAGTGCATTTCTTCATCGGCCTCGGCACCTCGGCCAGCTTTGGACCGCTGATTGCCGACATATCGCTCTGGTTCCAACGACGCCGCGGCATCGCCGTCGCCATCGCTGCCAGCTCCAACTACCTCTCCGGGGCCTTCTGGCCGGTGGTGCTCTCGCCGCTTTTGGCCTCAGACGGCTGGCGTGCGGTGTATCTGCTGCTTGCGGCGGCCTCGGTGCTGCTGGTGATCCCGCTCTCCCTCCTGCTCCGCCGCCGCCCTCCAATGGAGGCCGGTTCCGCCACACAACAAACCGCCCAAGCCATGCGCAGCGGCCTTAGCAACCGGCAGCTGGCCTGGATCCTTGGACTTGCGGGTGTGGCTTGCTGCATGGCCATGTCGATGCCGCAGGTCCACATCGTGTCCTTCTGCGTCGACCTTGGTTACGGGCCTGCGGTGGGGGCAGAAATGCTTTCGCTCATGCTACTGGGGGGCGTTGTGTCACGGCTCATCTCTGGCGCGCTCAGCGACCGTCTGGGCGGGGTGATGACCCTGCTGATCGGCTCCACCCTGCAAATGTTGGCACTGTTCCTCTACCTGCCGTTTGACGGGTTGGTCTCGCTCTATGTGGTGTCAGCCGTCTTTGGTCTGGCCCAGGGCGGCATTGTGCCCGCCTACGCGATCATCGTGCGCGAGTATATGCCCGCCAAAGAGGCCGGCCGCTGGGTGGGCTTTGTGATGATGGCCACCATTTTCGGCATGGCCGCAGGCGGCTGGCTGTCCGGCGTGATCTACGACCTGAGCGGCAGCTACCAACTGGCCTTCTGGAACGGCATTGTCTGGAACGCGCTCAATATCGCGATCATCGCGACGATCTTCTGGCGTGCACGCCCCAAAGACACCGCATCGCAGTTGGCTTAACGCTTTCTTCTTGGCAAAAGTATCCCGGGTGAATGGGGCCCCTTGGGGCCCCAGAGGGCAGCGCCCTCACCCACACTGCCTTTACACGCCGCGCGATCCGCCCATATGGGTCTCGCCCCGCTTTTTCGCCAGTTCAATCTGTTTCTGACGTTCGCGGAACCGCGCTTTGTCGGCCTCGCTCTTCTCATTGATGCATAGGTGGCAAGTCACGCCATCCTCAAACTCGGGCCGTTTTTGATCTGCGGGCAGAATGGGGCGACGGCAGGCGTGGCACAGCACATGCGGCCCTTCCTCCAGCCCATGCCCAACCGAAACACGGCCGTCAAAGACAAAGCACTCGCCTTCCCAAGAGCTGTCTTCCTGCGGCACCTCTTCGAGGTACTTCAGGATACCGCCTTTCAGGTGATACACATCCTCAACACCCTGAGACATCAGGAAATTGGTGGATTTCTCGCAGCGAATGCCACCGGTGCAGAACATGGCGATCCGCTTGTTGTGGAACCGCTCTTTGTTCGCCTCCCACCAGGCGGGGAAATCGCGGAAAGTGTCCGTTTTCGGATCCACTGCGCCCTCAAAGGTGCCGATGGCCACCTCATAATCGTTACGGGTGTCGATCACCGCCACATCAGGGCTGCGGATCAGATCGTTCCAGTCTTCCGGTTCCACGTAGTGACCCACCTTGGCCAGCGGATCGACGTCCGGCTGACCCATGGTCACAATCTCTTTCTTCAACTTCACCTTCATCCGTGGGAAAGGCGCGTCCTGCGCGGTGCTTTCCTTGCACTCCAGATCGCTGCAACCGGGCAAGGCGCGCACATGCGCCAGCACGGCATCGATGCCCTCACGGGACCCGGCGATGGTGCCATTGATCCCTTCACGAGCCAGCAGCAGGGAACCGGTCACCCCTTTGGAGACCGCCAGGTCCAACAGCGCCGGTTTCAGCGCGGCAGGGTCAGAGAATCGGGTGAAGTGATAGAGGGCGCAGACGATATACATGCGGGGTCAATTACGCCTTTGGCCTTAATGAAACAAGGGGGGCTGTGTGGGCCGCGGTGCCGCAGGGCTGTTACCGCCCCGCCGCCAGCGCAAGGCCATCTACAACGGCCGTGAACACCTCTGAAGTTTCCGGTGTCGCCTCGGGCAGCAACGTCTCCATCCGGGTCTGGATCACCCCCAGCAGGGACGAGCCACCGACATAGACAATCCGGTCCACGCTGTCGGGTCGCACATCAGCCAGCGCCAGGGTTTCGGCAGCACAGGCGGCAATCTGATCGGCGTAACCTTCCAACTCGGCCTGCATCAGGTCACGCATCAAGGCAACCCGCAGCCCCTTTTCCACCGGCTCCAATCGGATCACTCCTTCACCTTCGCCATTGGCGCGGATTTTCCCCGCCTCAACCGCATAGGCCACGTCATGGCCCAGATGCATCTCGAGCACCTCGCCCAGGCGGCTGAACAGCTTTGGGTCCCGCGCCAGTCGTTCCCATTTGCGCACATCGCGCAGCAGGGCTGGCCCGTAGACAAAGGTGATCTTCTCCCAGCTCGCCAGATCCTGATAGAGCGCGCGCGGGGCACGGTGACTGCCAGGACCCATCTCATTGCCGATCTCCGCGCCATATCCCAGCAGCGGCATCACATGGGCAAGGCTCAGCGCTTTGTCAAAATCGGTGCCGCCCAACCGGATGCCCTGCGACGCCAGCACGCGGAACCCATCGCCATCGCGATCACAGAGCGTAAAGTCAGAGGTGCCGCCGCCAATGTCCACGATCAGGCTGCGCCCCTGTCCACCCGCGGCCAGAGCAGCCGCTTCGGGTTCGGGCAGAAAGTCCACGGTTTTGAACCCAGCCAGTCGGTAGGCCGCCTCCAGATCCTTTGCCGCCTGCGCGTTGCGCGCCTCATCTGCAGAGTGGAACCGCACCGGACGCCCGGACAGAACGCCTGTCACCTCCTGATAGGTCGCCGCTTCGGCGCGTTTGCGGATTTCGGTCAGAAAGCGCGCGATCACCTCGATCAGGGTCAGTTTCTCATTCATGAACTGACGTTTCTCCTGCGCCAGTGGGGTGCCCAGCACGGACTTCAGAGCCCGCATGAAACGGCCCTCTTCACCCTCCATCATCGCCCGGGCGGCAGGGCGGCCATAGAGCGTGCGCTTGTTGCCGAAATCAAGGAAAACAGCGGTGGGCAGGGTTTGTTCCCCAGCCTCCAACGGGATCACAAAAGGTTTGCCATTCACCGCCACCGCAGCGGCTGTGTTGGAGGTGCCGAAGTCAATGCCAAGAACCGTCATCTGATCCATCCCAATGCGCGAAAGACGCCGGTTCTAGGCAATTCCCTGAAGGCAAGCAAGGGAAAGGATCGCGTTCAAGAGGCCAGCGGCAGCACCGGCAGTTTGCGGGCGATATCGGACTGCATCCGGTCTTGCGAATAGAGCGCTTGCAGCGCCTTGGGGCGCAGGATTTCCGGATGAGCATCAATCAACCCGTCGATGTCCTGCCCGGGCTTTGGCTCGATCTCGGCAATGGTGCTGAGGAAGGCGAAGGTCACCGTGGCGTTGAACTTTTCCGGCACCCCGGCTGCTGCAGTCAAACGTTGCAACCCACGCGACATGCGGCCCAGCGCCTCGTAAAAGTCCCCCTGTTGCAGGGTGGCGATGGCAACGCCCACGTGGTCGCGATGTGAAAACGAGGCCGGGTCCAAGGTGCCATCGTCCAGAGCGGCCAATTTGGTTTCATAAACGTTCATTTCCCCGCCTCCTTGGCTTCGGTGGTTTTGTGGCTGTCGGCGGCTGTCAAATCTAAATCGTAGACCTGTTTCAGCATCTCGATCTTGGCCAGCGTTTCCGGCCCAAAGGGTGCTTTGCCTTCAAAGGCGTGGAGCGCCATGCCCTCGATCAGCTCGGCCATGCTCATGTCCAGATGTTCTGCCAGCCCCTTAAGGACTTTCAGCAGACGTGTTTCCAACCGGACGCCGGTTTGGGTACGTTCGATTCTCTTCATGCACAAGTTGGTAACTTGGTACCAAGGTAGAGTCAAACACCCCTGTTGACCCGGTGCCCAACGCCGCCTACCCCTAAGGCGAACCAAGGAGGTGTCCGAATGACCCAAGCCCTGATCGTGATCGACGTGCAAAATGACTTCTGCCCCGGCGGCGCATTGGCGGTGCCGGAAGGTGACCAGATTGTGCCGGGTATCAACGCGCTGATTGCGGCGCATGAAACGGTGATCCTGACGCAGGATTGGCATCCGGCAGGACACAGCTCTTTCGCCTCTTCCCACGCTGGCAAGGCACCGATGGAGCTGATCGAGATGCCCTATGGCCCTCAGGTGCTGTGGCCGGACCATTGTGTGCAGGGCAGCGAAGGCGCAGCGTTTCACAAGGACCTGAACACCAATCGCGCTGATCTGATTATCCGTAAGGGCTTTAACCCTGCGATCGACAGCTATTCCGCCCTGTTTGAAAACGACCAGAAAACCCCGACCGGGCTGGAAGGCTACCTGCGCAGTCGCGGCATCACGGATCTGGTGATGGTGGGTCTGGCGACGGATTTCTGCGTGAATTTCTCGGCCGTGGATGCGGCCAAACAAGGGTTCACCGTGACCGTCAAACAGGACCTGTGCCGCGCCATCGATTTTGACGGCTCCCTGGCCGCCGCACAGGCCGGTATGAAGGCAGCGGGCGTCACACTGGCGTAACGCCCCGCCGTTTCAGTGCAATCGGTGTGGGGGTCAGTTCACAACGCCCACACCGCTGAAGCCGCAGCCTTCCATCATTTTCAGATAGGAGGCGGTGAAGCCGTTCAGAAAGAAACTGTGGAACACCCGCCCCTCGACAACTACATCCATCTGGTTATTGCGGCGCATCGCCATCAAGACAGGCAGGCTGTAAGGGTAGTAGAAAGAGACAATCGCATTGGGCAGGCCGTCATTGTCGTAATAGGCCTCGACCACACCGTCATAAGTGTCTTCATCATCAAACCACAAGAACATGCGCTGCTGACCTTGCATGAAGGTCTGATAGCCACGGGGCGCGTATTCCTCGATCGTGACGCCGGGATAGGCATGCGGCGGGCCAACATCCTGCGATGAAATGCCAACGCGGGCATAGGGCTCCCCGTCACCGCCGGTCCAAGCCTGACAGTTGTAGTAGACCCCGTCTTCATAGCTTTCCTGACGTTCGACCGACACCTTCCAGGACCCGTATTCCCAATATCCCGCACGGCTCTGCGGTTTTGGAGCCACCTTTTTGGCGGGCGCATTGCCCCAGATTGACAGGAACCCCGGTGACCCGCTGCCCCCTGTCTGGCCGGCAACGGCAGATGTCGCCCCCATGCTCAACCCTGCCGCCACCAAGGCGGCGATCCCAAACGAAGCCCGTTTTCCCGTCATAAGCGCGTCCTTCAATTCCCTGTTGTTCTAATTTGCGTCTCATTGGGAAACGCCGCGACCTTGCAAAGCTTTAGTCAGATTGATTTAACACCCGTCGAAAGGGAGCCTGAAATGGTCGATATTGCAACCCGTGTGTGGAACCATAAGTGGAAAATCGACCCGATTGTGCGGTCGCTGATCGATACGGACTTCTACAAATTGTTGATGTGCCAATCGGTGTTTCGCAACAAACGGGACACGCAGGTGCGGTTCAGTCTGATCAACCGCTCGTCTGATGTCCGGCTGGCCGAGCTGATTGACGAAGGAGAATTGCGCGAACAGCTGGACCACATCCGCTCGCTCTCACTGACACGTGGCGAAAGCACCTGGCTGCGCGGCAACACCTTCTACGGCAAGCGCCAGATGTTCCGGCCAGATTTCATGGAGTGGTTCGAGCAGCTGCAGCTGCCCGCCTACCATCTGGAAAAGCGCGAAGGCCAGTATGAGCTGACCTTCGAAGGCTCCTGGCCCGAGGTAATGATGTGGGAAATCCCAGCGCTGGCCGTGCTGATGGAACTGCGCTCGCGTGCGGTGTTGCGCGACATGGGTCGGTTTGAACTGCAGGTGCTCTACGCCCGCGGCATGACCAAACTGTGGGAAAAAATCGAACGCCTGCGCAATGTGGACAGGCTGCGGATTGCCGATTTCGGCACCCGTCGGCGTCACAGCTTCCTCTGGCAGGACTGGTGTGTGCAGGCCATGACCGAAGGTCTGGGTGAGAAGTTTGTTGGCACCTCCAACTGCCTGATCGCCAAGAACCGCGACCTCGAGGCAATCGGCACCAACGCCCATGAATTGCCGATGGTTTATGCAGCTTTGGCGGAAGACGACGCCGCGCTGGGGCAGTCGCCCTATCAGGTTCTCGAAGACTGGCAGGAAGAACACGACGGCAACCTGCGCATCATCCTGCCAGATACCTTCGGCACCGAGGGTTTTCTGGATCGCGCACCGGACTGGCTGGCGGGCTGGACCGGCATCCGCATCGACAGTGGCGAACCGGCTGCGGGGGCCGAAACCGCGATCAACTGGTGGAAACAGCGCGGCGAAGATCCGACCCAGAAGATGGTGATTTTCTCTGACGGGTTGGACGTGGACAAGATCGAGCAGTTGCAGGCCCAGTTCGCGGGGCGTGTGCGGCCGTCCTTTGGTTGGGGCACTTTGCTGACCAATGATTTCCGCGGACTGACCCCGGGCGATGCGCTATCCCCCTTCTCGCTGGTGTGCAAAGCCGTGTCGGCGGATGGCAAACCCACGGTGAAACTGTCTGACAACCCAAACAAAGCGATGGGGCCGACCTCGGAAATTGAACGGTACAAACGTGTGTTTGACGTGGGTCAACAACAGGCAATGGACGTCGTGGTCTAACAAGCCACACAATGGACTGGCTTGAATATATCGCAGCCTTCGCAGGCTTCTTTGTGGCGCATAACCTGCCCACACGGCCCGCTGTAAAAGCCCAGCTGCAAACCTTTCTGGGCATGCGGGGCTTCAGCATCGCTTATTCGCTCCTATCGCTCGGCGCGCTTTACTGGCTGTTGCTGGCCGCGGGTCGTGCGCCGGTGGTGACGCTCTGGCACTGGGCACCGTGGCAAAACCTCGTGCCGATCGTGGCGATGGCGTTGTTTTGCGGGATCCTCTGTTTTGGCGTTGCCCGACCCAACCCGTTTTCCTTTGGCGGCGCGCGTAACGAACAGTTTGACCCGCTGCGCCCCGGCCTGATCCGTTACATGCGGCACCCAATCCTTGTGGCTCTGGCCCTCTGGGCTTTTGCCCATATGGTGCCCAATGGCCATCTGGCGCATGTGATCCTGTTTACCGTTTTTGGGGGTTTTGCCCTGCTGGGCATGCGCCTGATCGACCGCCGCAAGCAGCACGAAATGGCCGATTGGTCCGATCAGGTAACCGTCATGAAAGACGCGCCCCTTCTGCCCCCACTGCGCCATTGGCCCGGCGCAGCATTACGTCTGATCATCGCCGTTTTGCTTTATGTCAGCGTCTTGCATGCCCACGCACCGCTGTTCGGCGTGTCACCGCTTCCGTAAAACCCAGAGGGACACCCCATCCAAACAGGCCAAGTGCTGTCAGCTAGCGTTGGCGACCCTGGCAGGATTCGAACCTGCAACCTGCCCCTTAGGAGGGGGCTGCTCTATCCAGTTGAGCCACAGGGCCACGCTTAGCCCTCTTAGCCCGTGACTGAGGCCAGAACAAGACCGAGGAGATCGCAGCTACTCTGGCTTGAACACAACAGCGGGTTCGCGCTAACAATGAAGTAACCTTATACAGTTAGGATGGTGCGATTGAGCCGCAACGATAGCCGCCCCCTCACCCTGCGTGATGTCTCCGAAGCTTCGGGCGTTTCGGAAATGACCGTCAGCCGGGTCTTGCGCAACCGCAGCGACGTCAGCCAGGCCACCCGTGAAAAGGTCCTGCAAGCCGCCAAACAACTGGGCTATGTCCCCAACAAAATTGCCGGCGCTCTGGCCAGCCAGCGGGTTAACCTTGTCGGTGTGATCATCCCTTCGATGTCGAACATGGTGTTCCCTGAGGTGATGACCGGTATCAGCCGCGTGTTGGAAGACACCGACCTGCAGCCCGTGGTCGGGATCACGGATTACCTGCCAGAAAAAGAGGAGAAAGTCCTCTATGAGATGCTGTCATGGCGTCCTTCTGGCGTGATCATCGCGGGGCTTGAACATTCCGAGGCCTCCAAGGCGATGCTGCGCGCTGCGGGCATTCCGGTGGTGGAGATCATGGATGTGGACGGCGACCCGATCGACGCGATGGTGGGGATTTCTCACCGTCGTGCGGGGCAGCACATCGGTGAAGCCATTCTGGAAGCGGGTTACAAACGCATCGGCTTCATGGGCACCAAGATGCCGCTGGACCACCGTGCCCGCAAACGGTTTGAAGGCATGACCCAAGCGCTTGCCAAGGGTGGTGTTGAGGTGGCCGATCAGGAGTTCTACTCGGGCGGATCGGCACTGGCAAAGGGGCGTGAAATGACTGCCGCCATGCTGGAACGTACGCCGGATCTGGATTTCCTTTACTATTCGAACGATATGATTGGCGCGGGTGGCCTGCTCTACCTGATGGAGAAGGGCATCGACGTGCCGGGGCAGATTGGCCTTGCCGGGTTCAACGGAGTTGAGCTGTTGCAGGGGCTGCCGATGCAATTGGCGACGATGGATGCCTGTCGGGCGGAAATTGGCACCAAAGCGGCCGAGATCATTGTCGAGCGCACCGCCAATCCCGACGGGGAGGTTGCAGATCGGGTTGAGCTGACCCCGACCTTGAGTTTCGGCGACACGTTGCGCGGCAAGTGATTATCGAAGGGGCCTCTGGGCCCCTTTTTCGTGGTGTTCCGTCAAGACGATTTAAGAGAGTGGATTGATGCACGTGGAATTTGGCACCGTTGCGATCCTGGTTGTTTGTGCGGTTGCCTTTATCGCTGCGAACTTCTGGGAATCCCCGCGCTACCGCCGCCGCCGCAAGAGCCTGCGGCAGGAGGCAAACGGCACCTGGGTCTGGATCGGCTTTGACGGTCAGGAACAAAGCGCCGACATCCATCCGGCAGAACCCGGTGGCGCCTGGCACAGCGAAGGCAGCAGCGATGGTGGCTTTGACGGCGGCGACGGAGGCGGGGGCGGCGGCGACTAAACCGCAGCGCCGTCAGACCATCCGGATCACATCCTTGTCCACCGCCAGCATATAGCCTTTGCGGGCAATGTTCTTCACCAGCAGTTCGCTGACCATCTGATTGCCCAACGTGTCACGCAACCGCTTGATACGCGTGGCCCCGGCCGCCTCTTCGCAGTCGGTGGCATCCTTGCCGGACACCATCGCCTCGATCTCGGCGCCCGACAGCAAATCCTCATCCATCCGCGCCTCGGCCAGAACCGACAATGTCTCCATTGCGGCCGCCGTCAGCTTAAAGCCCATGTTGTTTAGGTAGACCGTGTTTTCATCGCGGCTGATCAGTAGCGAAGACACCTGAATGCCCGCCTGCTCAATCTGCGCCATACGCCGGTTCATCATCACCAACATCACCAGAAACACCAGCGCAGCGATCAACATTGCGGTGGCAAAGACCAACAGCACAAATATCACCATCCGGTAGCTGGTCAGCGTGTCGCCAAAGGCGGTGCCGGATTGCGCCAAAATCTCCAGCAGTTTGATTTCTGCGGCATTGGTCAGATCATCGTTCTCCACAAAGATCTGCTCGACCCGCATGTTGAAGGCATTGGCGTCAGGCAATGTCAGAAACAAAACAACCGCCGCCGCCAGAAGGATGGCGACGATGGCTGCAATTCCGATGGTGACAAGACGGGTGCCGGACCGGCGCGCGTCAGTAGCGGAGGAAATATCTCCCGGCACTCTCTTTCCTTTCCTGCAATCCCTCATCGCCAAAGACCGACAATACGGTCAGCAGCGTCCACCCTTCCGAGGCCACGCGCGGGGCCAGTTCGGCTTTGGCAGCTTTGGCAGAGCAGTCCCCGCTGAGTTCGGCCACACCGTAGTGCAGCTTCAGCGGATTGTCCTGCTTGGCTTTGTAATCGGCGTAACATCCGGCGCTGGCCGCATGGGCGGATCCCAGAACCAGAACAGTGCCAATCACGGTGGCGGAGAGGGTTTTGACAAGGGTGCGTTTCATGACCACCAACATGCGCCGGAACCGTTGGTTATTCAATAACCAAAGGGGTTTGGCACCGGTGATATTCGATAACACGGGGGTGTTATTGCCTGTCTGAAGGGGGTGGCCCCAATTTGATTTCACAGCCCGACACCAAGGCAAAACGGCGCGACACATGAGCCGCCGCAGACACCTGAAGGGCAACCAAAGATCAACGCACACAGCACCCATAGATAGGAACGCATCATGTCCCGTAAGTTCATTGCCGCCATCCTCGCCGCCTCCATGGCCATCACCTCTTTCACCGCCGCCCCCGCCCGGGCCGCCAGCGACGAAGACATCGCCAAGCTCCTCTTCGGTGCAGCAGCTCTGGCCATCATCGGCAAAGCCATCAGCGACAACAATCGCAACGATGTAAACCGTTACCGGGACCGCGAACTGGTCGTCACACCACGCCCCCGCGACCGCAAGGTTCTGCCGCGTCGTTGCGTGAAACGGGCCAACACAGCCCTCGGCAACAACACCCGCGTGCTGGGCGCAAAGTGCCTCAACCGCCACTACAAACGTGCAGATCGCCTGCCGATCTCCTGCCGTTTGCCGATGTGGACGCAAAACGGCCGCAAGCCCGCCTATCTGGTCCGCTGCCTGCGTGACCGTGGCTACAGCATCGCCCGTCCCTAATCGGGTGTGACAGAGGGGACCGCCTACTGCCTTCCCAACGGTCCCCTCTTGAATACAGGTGGAAAACGGGGTTCACAGAACAGATGAACAAAGAAAAACAGACCCCCGATTTCTCTTTCGAGCAACAGGCGAACGCGCAGGGTTTCCTGCGCGTCGCTGGCGTGGATGAGGTCGGGCGCGGGCCTCTGGCCGGCCCTGTGACCGCCGCCGCCGTTGTGCTGGACCCCGCCCACATTCCCAAGGGGTTGAACGATTCAAAACAGCTGACCGCCAGACGACGCGGTATGCTGCTGGAACAGTTGCTGGCGCACGCCGATGTCTCCGTCGCGCACGCAACCGTTCAGGAAATTGACACCCACAACATCCTGCGCGCCAGCCACATCGCCATGCAGCGGGCCTTGCAGGGGCTTCAAACGCCGCCGGATATGGCGCTGATCGATGGCAATATGATCCCGCAGGGACTGAACATGCCGGCGCAGGCAGTGGTGAAAGGCGACACCAGATCGGTCTCAATCGCCGCCGCCTCCATTGCCGCAAAAATTGCACGTGATGAGATCATGCAACACTTGGCGACCCAGTTCCCTGGTTACGGATGGGAAACAAACGCCGGCTATCCAACCCCGTCCCACAAGGCTGCACTGGCTGAATTGGGGGTGACACCACACCATAGGCACAGCTTCAAACCGGTGCACAATATATTGTATCAAGAGTGAAATCTAACATTCTGATACAAAAAAGAAATTGACCCCGACTCCCATTTGACTCATTTTTAAGGCCAACCAAGAGCGCAAAAATGCGCCGGGTATTGAGGCAGAAAAAATGACGATCAAGCACACGAAGAAGGGCGCGCCTGCGCTCCCTCTAAACTCGCTTCTTGAAGGCGACTGTATCGAAATGATGAACAGTCTCTCTGAGGAGTCGGTTGACCTGATTTTTGCGGACCCCCCGTATAACCTCCAGCTCAAAGGAGATTTGCACCGGCCTGACAACTCCAAGGTCGATGCAGTGGACGATCACTGGGATCAGTTCTCCTCCTTTGCGGCCTATGATAAATTCACCCGTGAATGGCTGACCGCCGCCCGCCGGATCCTGAAGCCAAATGGCGCGATCTGGGTGATCGGCTCGTATCACAACGTCTTCCGCATGGGCGCCGAGTTGCAGAACCAGGGATTCTGGATCCTCAACGACGTGATCTGGCGCAAGTCGAACCCGATGCCGAACTTTCGCGGCAAACGTCTGACCAACGCCCATGAAACCCTGATCTGGGCCTCGAAATCCGAAGGCGCCAAGGCGACCTTCAACTACGAAGCGTTGAAAGCCCTGAACGAAGGCATCCAGATGCGCTCAGACTGGGTGCTGCCAATCTGTAATGGCGGCGAACGTCTGAAAGACGAGAACGGCGAAAAAGCCCATCCAACCCAAAAACCCGAAAGCCTGCTGCACCGGGTGATCCTGGGCACCACCAACCCCGGTGACGTGATCCTCGATCCGTTCTTTGGCACCGGCACCACCGGCGCAGTCGCCAAGATGCTGGGCCGGGACTACATCGGCATCGAACGTGAAGAGGCCTACCGCAAAGTGGCCCGCAAACGTCTGGCCGCCGTGCGCCGTTTCGACAAAGAGGCGCTGCAGGTTTCCACCAGCAAACGCGCCCAGCCGCGTGTGCCCTTCGGCCAGCTGGTCGAACGCGGCTTCCTGCGTCCGGGCGATGAGCTCTATTCATTGAACAAACGCCACAAAGCCAAGGTGCGTGCCGATGGCACCATCGTTGGCGGTGAAGTCAAAGGCTCGATCCATCAGGTCGGTGCCGCGCTGGAAGGCGCGCCGAGCTGCAATGGCTGGACCTACTGGTGCATCAAGCGCGACGGCAAAGAGGTGCCGATCGATATCCTGCGCCAGCAGATCCGTTCAGAAATGGCCAACTGATCCTGACTGGTCCCTTGCTGGCTTGCCCTCGGGCCGGCCAGCATGCGCCAGACGGTTTCTGCCGGGCAACCTCTGAACGCCTCACGACCTTTCGCGGTATTCCAAAACACCAAAGTTACCGCCGGTGCCTGTAGCCTGACAGCCGGCACCAAACTGCCCCGCCTCGATGGCGGGGCCTTTTTCATTTCGGGATCGGCCCTGCCGCCTCTTTCAATGATCCCAAAATACTCCCGCCGGAGGCATCTGTCCGTGCAGATCAGAGCCGTGGCAGCGGGTTTGTCCCCAGCTTGTAGGGCGTCCAGTCTTCAATCTCGGGATAGAACTTGCGCCGCCATGCCCGCACACGCGGGTTCATCCGCCGCCGCCACAGGGGCGGGATCATCGCCATCAGGGTCATCACCGGATAGCCATAGGGAAACTGTGGCGCATCTTCGGCGTCATAGTTTTGCAGCAAGGGGAACCGCCGGTCAGGTTTGTAGTGGTGATCACTGTGGCGCTGCAGATTGATCAACAGCCAATTGGTGGCCTTATGGGCCGCGTTCCAACTGTGGTGCGGTTTGACATGTTCGTACTTGCCCTCACCCAGATGTTTGCGGGTCAGCCCGTAGTGTTCCACATAGTTGGTCAGCTCCAGCTGCCAGACGGCAGATCCCGCCTGCAGGATAAACAGGGCCAGCCCCTCAAGGCCCCCAACCGCCAGCGCCAGTACCAGCGCCACCAGCTGCAGCGTGCCGTAACGCCAGAACGGGTTGTTCAGGTGCCAGACAGGCCGTTTGCGCCGGTCCAGCATGGCCTTTTCCGCCGCAAAGGCCGACGCAAGGCTTTGGAACAACACCCGGAAAAAGAATCGGTGGAAGCCCTCGTTATAGAGCGCCGTCACCGCATCGCGTGGTGTGCCGACATGGCGGTGGTGCACCAGCAGGTGCTCGGATCGGAAATGGGAATATAGCACGGTGGCCAGCAACAGGTCCCCCAGCCATCGCTCCCACTTGTTCTTCTGGTGCACCAGCTCGTGGCTGTAGTTGATCCCAACCGTGCCGGAAATCACTCCGACACCAAAGAACAGCACCAGTTTTTCCCCCAGATCCAGATGGGTGGCCCGGGTGGCGTAGTAGATCAGCCCGTAGATGGTCACAAACTGGATCGGGAACCAGATCAGCGTGATCAGCCGGTACCAGAACAGCGCCGCATCGGGGGTATCGGTGTCCGCATTGTCGAGGTTCAGGCCGGTGAACACATCCAGC
Organism: Thalassobius sp. MITS945101; assembly: GCF_047123305.1. Lineage (GTDB taxonomy): Bacteria > Pseudomonadota > Alphaproteobacteria > Rhodobacterales > Rhodobacteraceae > Thalassobius. The sequence goes on along the minus strand of NZ_CP138918.1, from coordinate 1,322,970 downwards.
AAGGTGAACAACCACCAGGCCCAGAGCGGCAGCAGCAACGTGAACCAGCCGCCAAATACGGCACTGACCAGCGCAACAGGAATTAGCGTCAGCGACAGCCAAAATGGCAGCGCCTTGGACAGGCTCAGGCGGGCGGTGCGGGGAACGGGGCGATCAACCATGACATGTTGTCCCAATGAGTTGCCAAAATCAGAGCGCGTTCAGCCCACATTGTCAAACGCCCCGAACCCAAGGTCAAACGCCTTTCGCATCACGGTGGGCAGATCAGCGGGACGAAACGTCTCAGCCTCAACAAAATGTCCACTTTCAGGGTTCGCCCCCTGCGGCAGATCCGCGATCCGCACCTGCAAAAGCAGATGGAAATGGGTGAAAGTGTGTTTGGCCTCGCCCGCGACCTGCCGCCAGTTGGCTGCGATGGGCGGGTGTTCCGCCGCACCTGCCTCGGTCCAGTCAGCACCGGGCCAGCCCAGCATCCCGCCAAGCAGCCCTTTGTCCGGCCGCCGTTCCATCAGATAGGCACCATCCGCGCGGCGTCCGATATAGGCGATGCCATGACGGGTGGGTTTGGGTTTCTTCGGGGTTTTCTTTGGCAGCTCTGCCGCTGTGCCCGCCGCTTGTGCGGCGCAGGGACCCCGCCAAGGGCAGATGCCGCAAGCCGGGTTTCGCGGCGAACAGATCGTCGCCCCCAGATCCATCACCGCCTGTGCATAGTCCCCAGGCCGCGCCTCTGGCGTGAGCGCCTCCGCCAGATCTGTCAGCAACGGTTTTGACCCCGGCAGCGGATCGTGCACATCGTGCAACCGCGCCATCACCCGCTCAACATTGCCGTCCACCACAACGGCAGGCAGGTCATACGCGATCGAGGCCACCGCCGCCGCCGTATAGGGACCAACACCGGGCAGCTTCAGCAACCCCGCCAAAGTGTCCGGGAACACCCCATCATGTTCGGCAACCACAACCCGGGCACATTTCAACAGGTTGCGGGCGCGGGCGTAATAGCCAAGCCCCGCCCATTCCGCCATCACATCCTCATCCCGCGCCGCGGCAAGATCTGACACTGTGGGCCAGCGGGTGGTGAAACGGTGGAAGTAGTCCTTTACCGCCGCAACCGTGGTCTGCTGCAACATCACCTCGGACATCCAGACTCGATATGGATCGGGCCGCACCCCGGCGACTTTCTGTGCAGGGGGCACGCGCCACGGCATTTCGCGTGCATGCACGTCATACCACGCCAAGAGATCCGTGGCGGTCGCTTCGGTCAAATTCACGTCACGCAATATTTATGTCCTGCCCTGTCCAATTCGCTGGCGTCTGCCTACAGCGCCTTTAGGATAGGGCCAAGAGTGAGGAAGGAAACAGGCGGAAAGCATGGCGAAGCGCAAGCCGACCACCAAGGGATTTGCCCGCACCGGATCGTTGCTGCAGCAGCGGATCCGTCAGGCTGGTGAGTCCCGTGGCTTTGCTGTCACCCGTCTTCTGACCCACTGGCCCGAGATTGTCGGCGAAGACATGGCCGCGATGGCCCGTCCTGTGGATGTGAAATATGGCCGGCAGGGCTTTGGCGCGACATTGACCGTGCTGACCACGGGGGCAAATGCCCCGATGGTCGAGATGCAGCGCGAACAGCTGCGTGAAAAGGTGAACGGTGTTTACGGCTACAACGCCATCTCGCGCCTGCGTGTCACCCAGACCGCGCCCACCGGCTTTGCCGAAGGGCAGGCCGATTTCACCTATGGCCGCAAAGAAAAACCGAAACCCCAGCCAACCCCCGCAATCCGTGCCGAGGCGGCACATGTTGCAAAGGGTGTGGGCGATGACTCGCTGCGGGCCGCGCTAGAGCGGCTGGCGCAGACCGTATTAACCAGAACAAAATCGCAAGAGAGGTAAGTAGATGAACCGCAGATATGCAATGGGCCTGATGGGGGCCGCCGCCGTAACAGCTGGCGCCTATACCCTGTTCCCCGGCCAGAACCAGCTGCCTGATCTGGTTGGCATGGCCCATGCGCAGGACGCCGATCTGTCTGGCATCGTTGAGATGACTATGGGTTCGGAAGATGCGCCGGTCACGCTGATGGAATACGCCTCTTTCACCTGCCCGCATTGCGCCACTTTCCACAACAATGTGCTGGGCAAAATCAAGGCCGAGTATGTCGACACCGGCAAGGTGAAATTTGTCTATCGTGACGTCTACTTCGACCGTCCCGGCCTGTGGGCCGCCATGATGGCACGTTGTGAACCGACCAAGTTCTTTGGCATTGCCGATATGCTCTATGCGGAACAGAAATCCTGGATCGGCGGCGGCAACCTGAGCGAGATTGACCAGAACCTGCGCCGCATTGGTCTGGTGGCTGGCATCGGCAAAGAAGAGCTGGACGCTTGCATGTCCGACGCCGAAAACGCTCAGGCGCTGTACACCTGGTTCCAGCAGAACATGGAATCCGACGACGTCAGTTCGACCCCGACCCTGTTTGTGGACGGCAAGAAATACTCCAACATGAGCTACACGGATCTGAAAGCGATCCTTGATGAACGGTTGGGCATGTAAATGACTGCACCGCTTGCCGGGCTCAAGGTTGTTGAGCTCGCCCGCATTCTGGCCGGCCCCTGGGCCGGTCAAACCCTGTCTGATCTTGGCGCAGAGGTCATCAAGGTCGAAAGCCCGGCAGGGGACGACACCCGCCAGTGGGGCCCGCCGTTCATCGAACGGGACGAAGACACCACCGCCGCCTATTTCCACAGTTGCAACCGTGGCAAATCCTCCGTCACGGTTGATTTCCGCACGCCCGAAGGCCAGGAACAGGTGCGTGCGCTGGTGCGTGATGCTGACATCCTGATTGAGAACTTCAAGGTGGGTGGACTGGCCAAATACGGGTTGGATTACGACAGCCTGAAAGAGGTCAATCCGGGGCTGATCTACTGCTCGATCACCGGGTTCGGCCAAACCGGCCCCTATGCCCATCGCGCAGGCTACGACTATATCATCCAAGGCATGTCCGGGTTGATGTCGATCACCGGCGATCCTGATGGCCAGCCACAGCGTGTGGGCGTGGCGGTCACCGACATCTTCACCGGTGTCTACGCCGTCTCAGGCATCCTTGCCGCGCTGCATCAACGTTCGCAGACCGGAAAAGGCCAGCACGTTGATATGGCGCTCTTGGATGTCGCCGTTTCGATCACAGCTAACCAGGCGATGAACTATCTGTCGACCGGCACCGCGCCGGGCCGCACCGGCAACTACCATCCGAATCTGACGCCCTATCAGGTGTTTGACTGCGCGGACGGCTATATCATCATCGCTACAGGCAATGACGGGCAGTATCAGCGCCTTTGCACTCTGCTTGGCCTCGACTGGATGGCAGAGTCGCCGGAGTTTCTGAAAAACGCGGATCGGATTGCCAACCGCGACCGGATGATAGACCTGCTGATGGCAGAAACCCGCAAGCGCAGCAAAGCCGATCTGCTCTCGGGGTGTGAAGATCGCGGCATTCCCGCCGGGCCGATCAACGATCTGGCTGAGGTGTTCGACGATCCCCAGATCGCCGCACGTGGCATGCAGGTAGAGCTGGACGGTGTACCTGGCGTGCGTGCGCCCTTCACCTTCTCCGATGCGGAGCTGAAACTGGACCGTCCGTCCCCCAAGCTGGGGCAAGACAACTGATCTGCAATTGGTCGAAGCCCCTTCATGGGGCTTCACCACAGCACCGCCTGAGCGCCGCCTTAACCGTAGTCGCGGGCACCGAAAATGGCTGATCCCACCCGCACATGGGTGGCGCCAAAGCTCACCGCTTTCTCAAAATCACTGCTCATTCCCATCGACAGGCCAGTCAGCCCGTTGCGTGCGGCAATTTTGGCCAGCAGCGCAAAATGCAGGGCGGCCTCTTCTTCCACGGGGGGGATGCACATCAGCCCCTGCACCGGAAGATCCAGATCGCGGCATTCAGCGATAAAGGCGTCAGCATCGGCTGGCAGAATCCCTGCCTTCTGCGCTTCTTCGCCGGTGTTGACCTGAATGAACAGGTCCGGGCACTGCCCCAATTCTTGCGCCAGGCGGGCCAGGGTCTGCGCCAGTTTCGGCCGGTCAACCGAATGGATCGCCTCAAACAGTTGCATCGCCTGCCGTGCCTTATTGGTTTGCAGCGGGCCAATCAGGTGGACCTTCAAACCTTCAAATCGTTCGCGAAACGCGGGCCATTTGCCCGCTGCTTCCTGCACTTTGTTTTCACCGTAAAGGCGATGACCTTCGTCCAGCACCGCTTCGACCCGTTCGTTTGGCTGCACCTTGCTGACCGCGATCAGCTGAGTTGCACCTTCCGGACGGCCTGCTGCAACTTCGGCTTTACGCAGGCGGGCGGTGATTTCGGCAAGAGACATCGGGCACTCCGGATTGAGAGGGGCGTTTGCGCGGACAAAACACCATTCGCTGAAAAAAGAAAAGACCGGAGCCCATCGGGTCCGGTACGTCAGACAAAAGAAAAGGGCAGGCGCGAAGCCTGCCCTCTCTTAGGTAGTCCTAAGTCGTTCTGAATTAGAACGAGAAGGTCATGCCCAGGTCGTAAACCGAGTTACCTTGTACTTCGGCAATACCACCGGCGATAGCTGCACCACCACCCAGCGAGTAGGATGCACCTACACCGAACGCGTCCTGGTTACCAGCTGCGTCGTTGGTGGCGTAAACGGCGGTCACGGTCAGGTCGCCCTGAGTGTACTTAACATCGAGGCCGTAGCCAGTGTTGGTACCGTTGTCGGAGTACTGAACGCCCAGAGCAACTGCGCCCATCGAGTAACCCAGGTGCAGGTTGTGCTCGTTGGTGCCGTTAACCGAGCCGTAACCAGCTGCGAAGGAAACGTCACCGAAGGAACCAGAAACGCCCAGCGCCCAGTCGTCGTTGGTGTCGGGAGCTACCGGAGCAGCCGAGTCAGCTTCGACCGAAGCAGCTACAGCGATGTCACCGAAGGAGTAGTTGATTACTACGTCAGCTTCGCCGTTGCCCGAGATCTCACCCTGGTCGTCAACACCCAGACCGTCGAAACCGACGTCGGCCAGGCCTTCGTTGTCGTTTGCTGGGTCGAGCGAGCCAACGGTGATCTTCAGGCCGCCAACTTCCATGTAAACCTCGGGGGAAGAAACTTCACCCTGGGTGTCTGCGCCATCGCTGAACGCACCGTCGATGTCCAGCGAAGCACCGAACATGATGCCGCCGTCGGTTTCACCCGAGCCTTTGATGTCGAAGTCGACTTCGTTTTTCACGATAACGCCGGAACCGGTGTCCGCGATACCAAAGTTTGCCGAACCGCCGAAGCTGATTTCAGCGGATGCAACACCGGCGGTGGCTACCAGCGCGGTCGATGCGAAGAGAATCTTTTTCATGATTTTTTCCCTCGGTTTTCCAATCAAGCGCCCCAAAACGGGTGATCCGCTTGGGTATGCAGCTTCTCTCGCTCTTTTCGGGGTGTGTTTGCAAGCCGCCTGAAAACTTTCCGGGGATTGCAGGGCGGGATGGTGCAGCTTTGCCACACATTCTGAACCAGCCAGAAAGGTGACAGGCAAGAACACGCATCCCCACAGAGCATATACACTAAAGCCTTGCTCCTTAAGAATCCCTTCGCTAGGACGGGTAGGACAGTGAATTTAGGGCCTTACGATGCGCGTCACATCTCGTTTCAAACTTACTTTTGCCGTTCTGGCACTTGGTTTTGTCACCGCTTGCGGACTGGTCCAGCCAGAGGCGCTTTCGCCAGAGGCACAGGCGCGCACCGATGAGCAGCAGCGCGAAACCATTTGGGATCTGTTCCGCGATCAGAACCCGGACGTGCAGGTTTCGGTAAACCGCTACATTTGGAACGCCTCGCTGGAGGTTCTGAACTTCATGCCCGTCGAATCGGTGGATCCTTTCACCGGTGTGATTGTCATGGGTTACGGCACCCCGCCCGGCGGCAACCAAAGCTACCGCGCCACCGTTTATATCAAGGACCCTGCACTGGAAGCCCGCTCACTGAACGTGGCGCTGCAGGGGCGCAATGGTCGTGCGGTGTCACCGTCAACCCAGCGTGCCATTGAGGATGCGATCCTGTCCCGCGCCCGCCAGTTGCGGATGAAAGACGGCCGCCTTTAAGGCCGCCAATTCCACAGACAATAGGGCGCCCTAAGGGCGCCTTTTCTTTTGTTTGCATAAAGTTAAGAAGTCAGCTGCGAATCGGCTGTGGGGTCAGGGAGGCTAAGGTTTCGACCCATTCTAGCTGCCGCGGCAGGCACTGACTGCGCAGATCATAGGTCTCGACAATATGTTTGCGCGCGGCCTGGCCAAAGGCACGCCGCATCTCTGCGTCCTCCAACAGGGCACAGCACTGATCAACCAGCGCCTCACCGTCAAAGAAATCCACCAGCAGCCCGTTTTCGCCATGTCGAATCGCTTCTTTCAGCGGTCCGGTGTCACTGGCCACAATGGCGGCCTCCGCGCTCATCGCCTCAAACAGGGACCAGCTGAGGACAAACGGGTAGGTCAGATAGAGGTGCACACGGCTGACTTGGAGCAGGCGGATAAACTGATCATAGGGAACCTTGCCTAGGAAATGCACCCGCTCCCAGTTCGGGGTCGGGATCTGTCCACGCACCTCATCGATGAAGATCTGCTTCCAGGTCTGTCCCTGCGGTGGCCGCGCGCCATAGCTTACCTCATCCCCGCCGACGATCAGCACCCGCGCGTTTGGACGCTCCTTGAGCAGGCGCGGCAGCGCCCGCATGAAGATGTGATAGCCGCGATAGGGCTCCAGATTGCGGTTCACAAAGGTGATGACCTCATCCTGTCGGCTAAGCGTCGCGCCACCCGGCAAGGCAAACTGCACATCAGAAGCCGCCTGCACCGCCTGCGTATCGATTCCATCATGAATAACGCTGATTTTCTGCCGCCATTCCACCGGGAACGTATCGGCCTGAAAATGAGTCGGGCTGATCCCGGCATCCGCAACCTGCAAATGCACCAGATTGTTGAGGTTCTTAAGACGGATTCGCAGGGCCTCTGTCTCGGCCACTTTGGGCTGAAATTCCGGATCAAAGCCCAGATGTTCGCGGTCGCTCAGGTGATAAAGCTCACAATAGAGGCCAATCCGCGCCTCCGGCCAGACGTCACGCAGGAACATCGTCTCGCCCCAGCCGTGATGGCCAATGATGATGTCGGGGGTAAACCCATGCGCCTTCAGACCCATCGCAGCATGATAACAGGCCTCGGCCCGGATCACCTTGGTATCAAAATCATTGACCCAAGGGTGAATCCCCGGCCCCTGTTTGCGTTTGATCGCATAGGGCAGCACCCGGACGCCGTTCCAATTTGACGGTTCCTTCACTCTGAGCGTCAGCGCCACACATTGGTGGCCCTGCGCGGCCAGCGCAGGGGCAAGATGTTTGTACTGACCGGGGAAGTTCTGGTGGATAAAGAGGATCTTCATGAAACGGCCTTAATAACTGCCCTTTCCTTATACAGCCCCAATCGCATCGGCAAAGAGCGTCATTTTTGCGCTTCCCCACTGGACCAATGCGCCGCTGCCGCCTATCACCGCTGGCGACACAGTGAATACGAGACACCAGAAAGGTCCGCCCATATGACCCGCTACTCCGCAGCCGAAATCGAAGGCAAGTGGCAAGAAGCCTGGGACAAGGCCGAAATCTTCAAGGCCGTCCGCAGCGACGACAAGCCGAAATACTACGTGCTGGAAATGTTCCCCTACCCGTCGGGACGCATCCACATCGGCCACGTTCGCAACTACACAATGGGCGACGTGATCGCGCGCTACAAAATCTCGACCGGTCACAATGTACTACACCCGATGGGCTTTGACGCCTTTGGCATGCCGGCAGAAAACGCCGCGATGGCTTCGGGCGGGCATCCCAAGACCTGGACCTATGACAACATCGACACGATGGTGAACCAGATGAAGCCGCTGGGCTTTGGTCTGGATTGGTCGCGCATGTTCGCCACCTGTGATCCGGAATACTACGGCCAGCAGCAGTCGATGTTCATCGACTTCATCGAAAAGGGTCTGGTTTACCGCAAAAACGCGGTGGTGAACTGGGATCCGGTCGATATGACCGTTCTGGCCAATGAACAGGTGATTGACGGCAAGGGCTGGCGTTCCGGCGCCGAGGTGGAGCGTCGCGAACTGACCCAGTGGTTCTTCAAGATCTCCGACTACTCCGAAGAACTGCTCGACTCGCTGGGTGACTTGGACGACTGGCCCGCCAAAGTGCGCCTGATGCAGGAAAACTGGATCGGCAAATCGCGCGGTTTGCAATTTGGCTTTGAACGCACCGACGGTGGTGAACCGATTGAGGTTTACACCACCCGTCCTGACACGCTGATGGGCGCGTCCTTTGTGGGCATCTCGCCCGATCACCCGCTAGCCAAACAGCTGGAGGCCGAACGTGAAGACGTCGCAGCCTTCTGCGCCGAGGCGCGCAAAGGTGGCACCACCGCTGAGGCGATTGAAAAGGCCGACAAACTGGGCTTTGACACCGGACTGAAGTGCAAACACCCCTTCGATGAGGCTTGGGAACTGCCGGTCTACATCGCCAACTTCATCCTCATGGACTACGGCACCGGCGCGATCTTCGCCTGCCCGGGCCATGATGAACGCGATTACGAATTTGCCACCAAATACGACCTGCCGATCATTCCCGTCTTCACGCCGGTTGAAGGTGACGCCGAAGCAGGCAAAGCCTATGTGCCCACCAAGGCAGAAAAGGTGCGCTACATCAAAGGCTTCGCCGGTGAAGAGCTGCAGACCGGTGAAGAGGCGGTCAACGCGGCGGTGGACTATTGCGAAGGCAAAGGCATCGGCAATGGCGTGACCAAGTTCCGCCTGCGCGACTGGGGCCTGAGCCGTCAGCGCTACTGGGGCTGCCCGATTCCCGTTGTCCATTGCGATGACTGTGGCGTGGTGCCCGAGAAGAAAGAGAACCTGCCGGTCGAACTGCCCGAAGACGTCAGCTTCGACATCCCCGGCAACCCGCTGGACCGTCACCCGACCTGGCGTGACTGCAGCTGCCCGAACTGTGGCAAGCCGGCGCAGCGCGAAACCGACACGATGGACACCTTCGTGGACAGCTCGTGGTATTTCGCGCGTTTCACCGCACCGCGCGCCGACACCCCGACCGAACTGGCAGATGCCAACTACTGGATGAACGTCGACCAGTATATCGGCGGCATTGAACATGCGATTCTGCACCTGCTCTACTCGCGCTTCTTTGCCCGCGCGATGAACATCTGCGGCCACCTGCCGGAGAAGTCGAAAGAGCCGTTCAACGCGCTGTTCACCCAAGGCATGGTGACCCACGCGATTTACAAGACCGAAGGTGCGGATGGCCGTCCGGTCTATCACTACCCCGAAGAGGTGGAGCTGCGTGACGGCAAAGGCTTCCTGAAAGACGGCACCGAGGTGACCATCGTGCCTTCGGCCAAGATGTCGAAGTCGAAAAACAACGTCGTCGATCCGGTGGAGATCATCAAACAGTATGGTGCCGATACCGCCCGCTGGTTTGTGCTGTCCGACAGCCCGCCCGAACGCGACGTGGAATGGACTGCTGCCGGGGCCGAGGCTGCGTTCAAACACATGACCCGTGTCTGGAACCTGTGCGACAAGATCGGCGCTATGGATCCGGCCGCCAAAGGTCAGGGTGACGAAGACCTGCAACGCGCCACCCACCGTGCGATTCGCGATGTCACCAACGGCATCGACAGCTTTGGCTTCAACGCCGCCATCGCAAAACTTTACGGTTTCACCAATACCTTGGCGAAATCCAAAGCCAGCGCCGCGGTTCAAAAGGAATCGATCAAAGTTCTGGCGCAATTGATGTCGCCCTTTACCCCGCACCTGTCCGAAGACATTTGGGCGCATCAGGGTGGTGAAGGTCTGATCGCACAAGCCGCCTGGCCCGAAGCAGATGAGGCTATGTTGGTCGACGCCAATGTCACGATGCCGATCCAGATCAACGGCAAGCGACGCGCGGAAATCAGCGTGCCCAAGGACATGGCGAAGGAAGAGGTTGAAAACCTCGTTCTGGCGCACGAAGCTGTGGTCAAAGCCCTCGACGGGGGCCAACCGAAGAAGCTGATTGTGGTGCCGGGGCGTATCGTGAATGTGGTTGTCTAAACGCAGACATTTCCTCTCTATTTTTGCAGTCGCGGCCCTTTCGGGCTGCGGCTTTACCCCTGTTTACGGTCCCGCCGGCGACGGGCATCGGCTGCAGGACGCGGTTCTGGCGGCTGAGCCAAAGACCCGCGATGATCAGCAACTGCTGCAGCAGATCGAGGCGCGGATCGGACGCAGCGCCAACCCCGAATTTGACCTGACCTACACCTTCACGGTGCAGGAAGAACGGGTTGCGGTTTCTGCCAACAACATCACCACCCGCTTTAACCTGATCGGTCAGGTGGACTATGCGCTGAAAGAAACGGTGACCGGAATCACCGTCACCAAAGGCACCGCACAGCATTTCACTGGCTATTCCTCTTCTGGCACCACCGCCGCAACCTTGGCCGCAGAGCGTGACGCACGGGCACGTCTGGCGGTGATTCTGGGCGATCAGATTGTGGCCCAGCTGCTGGCGAAAGCCGCCGATCTGGACGGGTGAGCCGATGAAGCTCGCCCCGCGTGACGCAGGTAAATACTTCCGCCAACCAGAGGCCCATCGCGCCGGATTGCTGATTTACTCCGCCGATGCCATGCGCGCGGCCCTGAAACGGCAAGAGGTTATCGCCGCCCTGATCGGCCCCAATGGCGAAGAGGAAATGCGCCTGACCCGCATTCCTGCGGCCAGCCTTCGCAAAGATCCAGCACAGTTGCTGGATGCGATTAAGGCCGTCAGCTTTTTCCCGGGCCCCCGTGTGGTGTTTGTGGAAGACGCCAATGACACCGCAGCCCCAGCCATCACCAATGCAATGGTGGATTGGGCCGAAGGCGACGCGCAGGTGATTGTCACCGGCGGCGCGCTGAAGCCAACGTCGAAACTGCGCAAACTGTTCGAGGCCCATCCAAACGCCTATGCCGTTGGCCTCTATGATGATCCGCCCAGCCGCGAAGACATCGAGGCCGAGCTGAAACGTTCCGGCATTCGTGAGGTTGATACCGGCGCGATGACGGATCTTGTGGACCTGTCCAAAGACCTCTCGCCTGGGGATTTCCGCCAGACGCTCGAAAAGCTGGCGCTTTATAAGCTGAACGACTCCGGTCCCGTCCTGCCCGAAGATGTTGCCGCCTGCGCCCCCGCCACGGTGGAGGCCGCGCTGGACGATATTTTGAACGTCGTGGCCGAGGGCAAATCAGATCAAATCGGCCCGATCCTCGAAAAATTGAAAGCCCAGGGTGTCAACGCAGTCTCACTCTGCATCGGCACCACACGTCATTTCCGCACCCTGTTCAACATCGTCGCCAATGACGGCGGCCGCATCTTCATCCCCGGTTCCTTCAAACAGAAGGAACGCACGCAGAAACAGGCCCGCGCCTGGGGCCCGATGAAGCTGGAAGCGGCGCTGACCGTCTTGATGGACACCGACTTGCAGCTGCGCTCGGCCGGGCAGAACGCACCAGCAATGGCCTTGGTGGAACGGGCTTTGATCCGACTGGCGATGCTGGCACGACGTTAGGTTCTGCTGGCGTTGCGCGCGGGAATGCGTTCCCTTAGGGCAAACACGCGGGAGGAGCAGAAATGTATCAAGTGATTGGGGGTGTCAGCAGCCGGGCGTTTCGGGTGATCTGGATGCTGGAAGAACTGGGCGAGGAATTTGAAGTCCTCACCGTCAAACCCCACTCCCCCGAGGCCAAGGCTGCCAACCCGTCCGGCAAGATCCCTGCCCTGCGTGTGGACGGGAACTGCATCACCGATTCAAATGCCATCCTGACCTATCTGGCGGACAAACACGGCGCCTTGACCTATGCCCCTGGCACCCTGCCCCGCGCCCGTCAGGACGCGCTGCACCATCAGGTTCTGGACGAATTGGACGCAATCCTCTGGACCGCCGCCCGTCACAGTTTCATCCTGCCCGAAGACCAGCGCGTGCCGGCGGTCAAGGACAGTCTGAAACAGGAATACCTGCGCAATACGGCGCGTTTGGTTGCGGAAATCGAAGGCCCGTTCCTGATGGGCGACCAGATAACCATTGCCGATATCGTGCTGACCCACTGCCTGAACTGGGCCCATGTCGCCCGTTTCCCAAAACCCGACGACCGCCTCACCGCCTACGCCAAAGAGATGCGGGCGCGGGAGGCGTTTCAGCGAGCGTTGAAACGCTAGCTCAGGTGAACTTTCGGAAGAAGCGGGTACGGTCGAACATGCCTTCCAGCTCTTCCATCCGGGTGCGGGTCAGATCCCAGGTGTGCTCCTGCACCTCGGCAATCATCGCCTCAAGGATCAGCATCAAGGCGGTGTTACTGTCCCAGGCCGAGGGCACGGCGATCCGGCCACAGAAAGTGCAATCGGCAAACTCATGCACAGGGCTGCGCCACTGATCGGTGAACAGCACGATCCGCGCGCCCTTTTCCCTGGCCATCTTGGCCAATCGCAGGGTCGAGTTCTCATAGCGGCGCACGTCAAAGATCACCACCACATCGCCCGGCTTGATATCCAGGAGGTAATGCACCCAGGCGTTTGACATCGACTGGATATGGGTCACGCCGGGCCGCGCCACCTGCATGTGCATAAAGAAGTAATCTGCCAGCGCACGGGTGATCCGCCCGCCCACCACCAGCACCGAATGATCGGTCTCTGCCAGCATCTTGCAGGCCGCATCAAACTGGGTGGGATCGATCTGGGTCAGAGTTTGCCGGATATTGCCCATCACCGCATCGGTGAAACGATTGAGGATATGGGCGTCCGGCGCGCTTTCGACCCAGGTGTCGTGTTTGGTGATCGGGTCTGAAATTTTTGCTTCAAGCTCGCGGCGCAATTCGTTCTGGAAATCGGGAAAGCCGGAAAAGCCCAGTTTCTGCACCATACGCACCACGGTGGGCGTCGACACTTCCGCCGCTTTGGCCACCTGCGTGATCGAGGCAAGCCCCGAAACAGGGTAGTTCTGCAGCAGGGAATCAGCCAGCTGCCGTTCAGCGCGGGTCAGATCGTCAAAGGCCGTCTGCAGACGTTCGGCAATGGTTTCAGGCTGCTCCGTCACGCCGGTTCTCCCGTATTTCCCCGTGGTTTTGACTAGTTTATGAACAACCCCATCCTTTTTGAAGAAAATTTTTCAGAATTTTCATTGACAGGTTAACTTGTTCTGAAGAATTGTTTTCAGAATGACGGCCCTGCGTTGCGACGTGTTGGGCGATGTGGGGGAATTTTACGAATATGACGGGTCGCGATCCGATCTTTGACAACGAAGCCGTTCAGGTGACGCTGCCCAACGGGGCCGCACCTATTGTTCTTGTGTGTGAACATGCCTCCAATGTGATGCCTGCTGAATTTAACGGGCTGGGCCTCGACGAAGCTGTACGGCAGAGCCACGTGGCCTGGGATCCCGGCGCCCTGCCGATCGCGTCCCAGATGGCCGAGGCGCTCAGCGCCACGCTGATCGCCGGTGCTGCCTCGCGTCTGCTGTTTGACTGCAATCGCCCGCCCGAAGCCCCCGACGCTATGCCCCCGCGCAGCGAAATCTTTGACATCCCCGGCAATCAGAACCTGTCCGAGGCGCAGCAGGCCGACCGCGTTCGCCGCTTCCACGATCCGTTCAACGCCGCGATGGAGCTGCTGCTTGACCAGCAAGCGCCGCAGCTGATGATCACCATGCACAGTTTCACCGCCACCTATAACGGCGCGCAGCGCGCGGTCGAAATCGGCGTTCTGCATGATGACGACAGCCGCTTTGCCGACGCCATGCTGGCCTGCGCCGCCAATCACACCGACAGGGTGGTGCGCCGCAATGACCCTTACGGACCGGAAAACGGCGTCACACATACGTTGAAAACCCATGCCATGCCGCGTGACATGCAAAACGTGATGATCGAGATCCGCAATGATCTGATCCGCACCGACGCAGACCAGCAGGCTATGGCCCAGATGATGACCGCCTGGGTGCAAGAGGCCATCGCGACCTCGGGCCTGCTCGCAATGGAAGAAGGGGGAAGCTGATGCCGGGATTTATCCGTGGATATGTCCGCTGGGTGGACGCCATCAATTACCGGCTGGGCCGGATTGTGATGTATGGCATCTTTGTCATGGTGGCGATCCTGATGTGGTCGTCGATCTCCAAGACCTTCTTTATGCCGTCGCTCTGGACACTGGAAATGGCGCAGTTTGCCATGGTGTCTTACTACATCCTTGGCGGGCCTTATTCGATCCAGATGGGCTCAAACGTGCGGATGGACCTGTTCTATCACACCTGGACAGATCGCAAGAAAGCCCAGTTTGACGCCATCACTGTGGTGGTTTTGGCCTTCTATCTTGGCGTTCTGCTCTACGGCGCGGTCGATTCCTTTGCCTATTCGCTGGGCCACTTCAAAGGCACCCCTTTTGCCTTCCTGTTGGAATTGGTGGTGGCCTTCTTCACTGGCGGCCCGACGGCGGCGGGCGAAGTTCTGGGCTATCTGGAACGCAGCCCCACGGCCTGGCGTCCAATCCTCTGGCCAATCAAGTTCATCATGACGCTTGGCATCTTCTTGATGCTGCTGCAGGCCCTATCTGAATTCTTCAAAGACATCGCCCGCATCCGCGGACAGGAGATCTGATCACATGTCCTACGAAATGATCGCAATCTTCATGTTCGCCACCATGATGGTGATGCTGTTCACCGGCCAGCGCGTCTTTGGCGCGATTGGCGGTGTGGCAGCGCTGGCGGCGATGCTGCTGTGGGGCAATGGCGGCTCGGCCATCCCGTTTTCGGCGGCGATGAAGCTGATGAAATGGTATCCGCTGCTGACCCTGCCAATGTTCATCTTCATGGGCTACGTGCTGTCGGAATCCAAGATCGCCGACGACCTCTATAAGATGTTCCACGTCTGGATGGGCCCGGTTTCCGGTGGCCTGGCCATTGGCACCATCGGTCTGATGGTACTGGTATCCGCGATGAACGGGCTCAGCGTGGCAGGCATGGCCATCGGGGCCACCATCGCGCTGCCGGAACTTTTGCGGCGGGGCTATGATAAACGCATGGTCACGGGGGTGATCCAGGCCGGATCCAGTCTGGGCATCCTTGTGCCACCCTCTGTGGTGCTGGTGCTATACGCAATGATCGCACGGCAGCCAGTGGGGCAGCTGTGGCTGGCCGGTGTGGTGCCCGGTCTGCTGATGGCGGCCATGTTCATCATCTACATCTACGTACGCTGCAAGTTGAACCCGGCGCTTGGCCCGACCCTCAGCGAAGAAGAGCGTAACGTGACCCGTGCCGAGAAGATCCGCCTCTTGGGCGCAGGTCTGCTGCCGCTGGTTATCTTTGCCGCGATGATGGTGCCCTTTGTGAATGGCTGGACTTCGCTGGTGGAAAGCTCGGCGATTGGCGCCATGACTGCCTTTATGGCAGCGGTGCTGAAAGGCCGGATGACCCGTCAGGTGTTTGAAACCTCGGTGCGGCAGACGCTGGCGATTTCCTGCATGTTCATGTGGATCATTCTGGCCGCTCTTGGCTTTGGTGCGGTGTTTGATGGTCTGGGCGCGGTGAACGCGATCAAGGACTTGTTCACCGAACAGCTGGGTCTGGACCCTTGGGTGATCCTGATCCTGATGCAGCTGAGCTTTATCGTGATGGGTACGTTCCTTGATGACACTGCGATGCTGGTCATCGTGGCACCGCTTTATGTGCCCTTGGTCAATGTGCTGGGTTTTGATCTGATCTGGTACGGCGTTCTCTACACGGTGACCACCCAGATCGCCTATATGACGCCGCCCTTCGGCTACAACCTGTTCCTGATGCGCGCGATGGCGCCGCCGGAAATCTCACTGAAAGACATCTACGGCTCGATCCTGCCTTTTGTGCTGATCATGGTCTGCGCACTTACGCTCATCATGGTCTTCCCACAGATCGCTTTGTGGCTGCCGGAATACGTTTACGGAAAATGACAGAACTCCAGTCAATGGAGCGTTCAACAAACTGGGGAAAACCCAAAACACACTGAACACTAGGAGAGTATGACATGACTACCAGACGTAAGTTCCTTGCCGGTGCCGCAGCGGCCCCGGCCGCCCTGGCCACCCCGGCGCTGGCCTCCGGCACCATCAAATGGCGGATGCAGACCTATGCAGGTCCGGCCCTGGCCGAGCACGTGGTGAAACCCGCGATCGACATGTTCAACCAGATCGCAGGCGACCGCATGCAGATCGAACTGTTCTATGCGGATCAGCTGGTCCCCACCGGTGAGCTGTTCCAGGCCATGCAGCGCGGCACCATCGACGCTGTTCAGTCGGATGATGACTCGATGGCGTCGCCCACCGAAGTGACCGTATTTGGCGGCTACTTCCCCTTCGCCTCGCGCTACTCGCTCGACGTGCCGGTGCTGTTCAACAAATACGGCCTGAATGAAATCTGGGACGAAGAATATTCCAAAGTTGGCGTGAAGCACATCTCCGCCGGCGCATGGGATCCCTGCCACTTTGCCACCAAAGATCCGATCCGCTCGCTTGCTGACCTTAAAGGCAAGCGCGTCTTCACCTTCCCGACCGCTGGCCGCTTCCTGAGCCAGTTCGGCGTGGTTCCTGTGACCCTGCCGTGGGAAGACATCGAAGTTGCGGTTCAGACCGGCGAGCTGGACGGAATCGCATGGTCGGGCATCACCGAAGACTACACTGTCGGCTGGGCCGATGTGACCAACTACTTCCTGACCAACAACATCTCGGGCGCCTGGGCGGGTTCGTTCTTTGCCAACCAGGGCAGCTGGGAAGGCCTGCCGGAAGATCTGCAGACCCTGTTCCGCGTCTGCTGTGACCAGTCGCACTACTATCGTCAGTGGTGGTACTGGGGTGGCGAAGCCGACCTGCGCGTCAACGGCCCGAAAATGGAGCTCACCTCGATCCCTGACGCCGAATGGGCACAGGTTGAAGAAGCGGCCTTCAAATTCTGGGACGAAGTTGCGGCCGAAAGCCCGACCAAAGCCCGCGTTGTTGAAATCATCAAGAAGTACAACGCCGACATGCAGAAAGCGGGCCGTCCCTACCGTTACGGCTAAACGCTTGGCCCCTTGGGCCGCATCCAAACCATGTGGCCCCGGCAATTTGCCGGGGTCGCAGCACAGATAGACAAGACCAATGACTAAGGAGCCCCGCACATGCCCGGCATGATGACTTTTGAAGAGCTGAAGACGGCCGTGGCAGACGGCAGCATCGACACCGTTCTGGCCTGTATCGTCGATATGCAGGGCCGCCTGATGGGCAAGCGGTTTGTTGGGCACCATTTTGTCGACAGCGCCTATGAAGAAACCCATTGCTGCAACTACCTGCTGGCAACCGACCTCGAAATGGGCACGCCGGACGGCTATGCCTCGACCTCGTGGCAGGAAGGCTATGGTGACTACATCATGAAACCCGACCTTGGCACCATCCGTCCGGTGCCCTGGCTGGAAGGCACCGCGCTGGTGCTCTGTGATGTGCTGGATCACCACCATCACAAAGACGTCGAACATTCGCCCCGTGCCATCCTGAAAAAACAGGTGGCCCGCGCCGAGGCGATGGGGCTGAGCCCGGTCACCGCGACCGAACTGGAGTTTTTCCTGTTTGAAAAGTCGCTGAAAGAAATCGCCGCCTCGGGCTACCGCGAACTGACCCCGATCTCTGGCTATAACGAAGACTACCACATCTTCCAGACCACCAAAGAAGAGCATGTGATGCGCCCGCTGCGCAATCACCTCTATGCGGCGGGCATTCCGGTGGAAAACACCAAAGGCGAAGCTGAGGCTGGTCAGGAAGAGCTGAACATCAAATACGCCGAGGCGATGCTGACCGCTGATCACCACACGATCGCCAAACACGCCACCAAGGAAATCGCCTGGCAGCAGGGCCATGCCGCCAGCTTCATCCCGAAGTGGCGTCCGGACCGCGTGGGCTCGTCCAGCCACGTGCATCAGTCGATGTGGAAAGAAGGGCAGAACGTCTTCTTTGATCCTGACAAGAAACACGGCATGTCTGATCTGATGCGGTCCTATGTGGCGGGCCAGATCAAATACGCCAGCGACCTGACCTATTTCCTGGCACCCTATGTGAACAGCTACAAACGTTTCCAGAAAGGCAGCTTTGCCCCGACCAAGGCCGTCTGGTCCGTCGACAACCGCACCGCCGCTTTCCGTCTGTGTGGCGAAGGCACCAAGGCCGTGCGGATCGAATGCCGCATTGGTGGCTCGGACCTGAACCCCTATCTGGCGATGGCCGCGCTGATCGCCGCCGGCCTGGCCGGTGTCGAGGAAAGTCTGGAACTGGCCGCACCACTGCAGGGCGACGTCTATGAGATGGAAGGCGTCACCGATGTGCCGCACACCCTGCGTGAGGCGACCGAGACCCTGCGCAATTCGACCATGCTGCGGGCCGCCCTGGGCGACTGGGTGGTGAACCACTACACCCGCGCCGCCGAAGTGGAGCAGGAAGAATTTGACAACGCCGTCACCGACTGGGAATTGGCGCGTGGATTTGAGCGGGCGTAACACTCCGCCCATACCGCCCGGAGGCCCCTGCGGGACGCCTTCGGCGGGAGAGTATTTTTTGCAAGATGAAACTGAGGGGTTTTCTGCCCCTCTCTTACTGGAGTCTGTGGCATGGGACAAAAACTGACATGCATTTCGCCGATCGACGGATCGGTGCTGGCGGAACGTGAAGTGCTGAGCACGGAGGCCGCCAAAGAGGTGGTTGCCCGCGCCAAGGCCGCGCAGGTCGCCTGGGCGGCCCGTCCGCTGCAGGAGCGGATCGATCTGGTCATGGCGGGCGTCGCCAAAGTGGGCGAGATGAACGATGAGATCGTACCCGAGATCGCCAAACAGATGGGCCGCCCGGTCCGCTATGGCGGCGAATTTGGCGGCTTTAACGAGCGTGCCAGCCATATGGCCAAGATTGCCGAGGAAAGCCTCGCCGATATCGAAGTGGGCGAAGACGCCACCTTCTCGCGTTACATCAAGCGCGTGCCGCATGGTGTGGTGCTGGTCGTGGCGCCGTGGAACTACCCCTATATGACCGCGATCAACACGGTCGCCCCGGCGCTGATCGCGGGCAACACCGTGGTGCTGAAACATGCCACCCAAACCCTGCTGGTGGGTGAACGTATGGTTGCCGCCTTCACCGAAGCGGGCGTGCCGGCGGATGTGTTCCAGAACGTCTTCCTCAGCCATGACACCACGTCCGATCTGATAGCAGCCAAGAGCTTTGGCTTTGTGAACTTCACCGGTTCTGTTGGGGGTGGCCGTGCGATGGAACGCGCTGCGGCGGGCACCTTCACCGGTGTGGGGCTGGAACTGGGCGGCAAGGATCCGGGCTATGTCATGGAAGACGCCGATCTGGACGCCGCCGTTGATACGCTGATTGATGGCGCGATGTTCAACGCAGGCCAGTGCTGCTGCGGGATCGAACGGATCTATGTGGTTGAGAGCCTGTTTGACGATTTCGTCGCCAAGGCGGTGAAAATCGTTGAGGGCTACAAGCTGGGCAACCCGCTGGAGGAAGAGACCACCATCGGTCCGATGGCCAATGTGCGTTTCGCCGATGAGGTTCGTGCCCAGATCGTTGAGGCCATTGCGGCAGGTGCCAAGCCGCTGATCGACCCGGCGCTGTTCCCCGAAGATGGCGGGGCCTATCTGGCGCCGCAGATTCTGGTGGATGTGACCCACGACATGCGCGTGATGCGCGACGAAAGCTTCGGTCCTGTTGTCGGCATCATGAAGGTGAAGGACGACGCCGAAGCGATCGCACTGATGAACGACAGCGACTTTGGTCTGACCGCTTCGCTGTGGACCCAAGATGTTGAACGCGCGCAGACAATTGGCGATCAGATCGAAACCGGCACCGTGTTCATGAACCGCGCTGACTATCTGGACCCCGCGTTGTGCTGGACCGGCTGCAAAGACACCGGTCGCGGTGGCGGCCTGTCGGTCATCGGCTACCACAACCTGACCCGTCCCAAATCCTACCACCTGAAAAAGGTGACCGGCTAAGCCGGCTGTTTGAGAGGAACAAGAATATGATACTTACCGCTAACTGGTCCTATCCCAACGCCATCCGCTTTGGTGCGGGCCGCATCAACGAACTGCCGGACGCCTGTGCCGCCGCTGGCATGAAGAAACCCCTCTTGGTCACTGACAAGGGCCTTGCGCCGCTGCCGATCACCGCGCAGGCGCTGGACATCATGGAAGCCGCGGGTCTGGGCCGTGGCATCTTTTCCGAGGTGGATCCGAACCCGACCGAGGTGAACCTTGACGCAGGTCTGGAAGTTTACCGTGCTGGCGGTCATGACGGTGTGATCGCCTTTGGCGGTGGCTCGGGTCTGGATCTGGGCAAGATGGTGGCCTTTATGGCCGGTCAGACCCGTCCGGTCTGGGATTTTGAGGATGTGGGTGACTGGTGGACCCGCGCCGACAGCGATGCCATCGCACCGATCATCGCTGTGCCAACCACCGCCGGCACCGGATCCGAGGTTGGCCGCGCTTCGGTTTTGACCAATTCGGAAACCCATGAGAAGAAGATCATCTTCCACCCGAAGGTTCTGCCGACCGTTGTGATTGCCGATCCTGAGCTGACCGTGGGCATGCCTCCAATGATCACCGCCGGCACCGGCATGGATGCTTTCGCCCACTGTCTGGAAGCCTTCTGCAGTCCGCATTTCCACCCGATGTCGCAGGGCATCGCGCTGGAAGGTCTGCGTCTGGTCAAGGAATACCTGCCGCGCGCCTATAAGGACGGCACTGACATCGAAGCCCGTGGTCAGATGATGGCTGCTGCTGCAATGGGCGCAACCGCATTCCAGAAAGGTCTGGGCGCGATCCATGCCCTCAGCCATCCGATTGGCGCGATGTACAACACCCACCACGGCACCACCAACGCCGTCGTGATGCAGCCGGTGCTGCAGTACAACCGCGAGGCTATCGAAGAGCGGATCGAACGGGCCGCGGCCTATCTGGGCATTGAGGGCGGCTTTGACGGCTTCTATGCCTTCGTAGGCGAGCTGAACGCGGCTTTGGGCATTCCGGCCAACCTGACCGAGCTGGGTGTGACCGATCCCGACAAAGAGGCAATCATCAAAGGTGCGCTGGGTGATCCCTCGACCGGCGGCAACCCTGTCGAAATGACCGAAGACAACACCCGCGCCCTGTTGGACGCCTGTTTCTAATACCTTTGTTCTAAAACCTAGGGCGGGGTTCTGGCCCCGCCCTTCGCTCATGTCCCGGATCGCTTTGGAGACCCCCAGTGACTCAAAAGGATGTATGCGCGGACAAATCATCTTTGATTCTGCTAAAAACGAATCAGTTGGACGGCCCCACTGTCTGACAGAAGTGAACAATCGCGGCTTGGCAGCGCCGCTGTTTCTCGAATTACTCTCCCCTTAGTTGCAGCATTAACCTGTTTTACGAGCACGAGGCCTGTCCGAACGGCCTAGCGCCCCCGTTGCCCTGCAATTCGCGCGACAAAGGCCTATCGGGACGTGCACATCGAAATTTTGACTGTCGATGTCAAAATTTCGGATCACATCTGATTTAGGGGCGCTAAAACTTCTCGGCGGGAAACAAGTAAATTGTTTATGGAAACCGACCTCTGGCAGATCCAGGCGGTCATTGTCACATCTACGTAAACAATGAGCCCACAAACCTGTCAAAATTCCCACTTTTTTCGCAAGACGGCAATTGGCACGCAGATTGCAAAGCGGTCGCGCTCCAGCCCGGAAATTCGCCTTTAGGTATCCCTGCGTTAACCGATTTTTCGCCGTAAAAACGGGCCACTAGGACCTTTGGCCTAGCGTCACCTGTGAGTTGCAATTGCGGCGCTTACGTTGACGGAAAAGGGCGAAATTGCCATAAATGTGTCGAGAGATCGGCGCGACTGTGGGGAAAACTCACAGAAAGTTCCGCTCAAAATCGCAATGCGTTTGAGCGAAACACGATGTGGGGGCATCAACCCGATCCCTATGAAACCTGCTCCGGGCGGTGCTCTGCCAGCTGCCCGGCGTCAAATGAAAAGTTTTGGTTTTTTCCTGTCTGACGCAGCCGCGTTTGGCAGGGGCCTTTGGATTGTGTCTGACCCGTTCAGACGCGATGCGTTGGCACACGCTCACTGACCCCGGGGAGGGTTTGGAATGAACATGCACGTTTCAGCAACATCCACCACATTGGATGCCGCTCTGGATGCCGCCAAAGACGCAAGCGAGTTTCCCGCCCGCGTTTCCAGCTGGCGCCCGACCACCAGCGCCTACCGATCTGCCGGCAAGCGCGTTCTGGACGTGGTGTTGGTGCTGCTGATGGCGCCGCCGGCGCTGTTCATTGTGACGCTGCTGGCGCTGTTTATCATGCTGGACGGCAAATCGGCCTTCTATCGCCAGCGCCGTGTGGGCAAGAACGGCGAAGAATTCTCGATGCTGAAACTGCGCTCGATGGTGCCCAATGCCGACAAAGCGTTGGAGGCTTATCTGGCCAGCAACCCAGCCGCCCGCGCAGAATGGGACCGCGACCAGAAACTGACCAACGATCCGCGGATCACCCGCTTTGGCCGCTTCATCCGCCGCACTTCGCTGGACGAGCTGCCGCAGCTGCTGAACGTGCTGACAGGTGATATGTCGCTGGTCGGCCCACGACCGATGATGCCCTGTCAGCAGGTCATCTATCCCGGCACCGAGTATTACGCCATGCGTCCCGGCATCACCGGCTACTGGCAGACCTCTGTCCGCAACGAAAGCAGCTTCCGTGATCGGGCCAAGTTTGACGCCGCCTATTTCCACGATCTGTCGCTGGTGACCGATGTGAAACTGCTGTTCGCCACCGTGGGTGTGGTGATGGGGGCAACCGGCCGCTAAGGCTGACGCTCAAGGCCGCGTTTCAGCAAAAAACCACTGGAAAAGACATCACAATGTCGAATGGTCGCTCCGGCGGCCATTTTTCTGCCTTAACCCTGCGCTAGAACTAACGGTACTCATGAGAAACCCTGCGGTCGCTCCGCGGGACGGGCAAGACGCCCATTGGATGGATCCGAACGTAAATGGTACCAAACACATTTGCATATCTGGTGCTGGGGGCTTGGCCCTTCATTGCCTTTGCGCTGTTTCGCGCGCTGCCGTCCGGACGGGCGCTCCTGGCAAATGTGTTCATTGCCTATCTGTTCCTGCCACCGCCACCCACCAAATTTGACCTGCCGCTGACCCCGCCGCTGACCAAAGACACGCTGCCGCAAATCGTTGCCCTGTTTACGGCGATGTACCTCTACAAGGACAAACTGGTTCTGTGGCCCCGAAACAAACTGGTGGCCACTGTGCTGGCGGTGTTTGTCTTCTCACCGATTGCCACCACATTGCTGAACACGCACCCGATTTTCTTTGGGCGGATCGGCATTCCCGGGCTGGGGATCAAGGACGCGGTGGCGCTGGTTATGCTCCAGTTCATCATGGTGATCCCGATGCTGCTGGCCTACAATTTCCTGCAGCAGGAACGTGATCAGCGCGACCTGCTGATTGCCTTTTGCCTGTTCGGATTGATCTATTCGCTGCCGATGCTGATTGAGGTCCGTCTCAGCCCGCAGCTGAACACCTGGATCTACGGCTTCTTCCAGCACAGCTTTGAACAGATGGTTCGCTACGGCGGCTTCCGTCCGATCGTGTTCCTGTACCACGGCCTATGGGTGGCCTTCTTTGCCATGCTTGCTGTCAGCTCGGCCGCGGTGCTGGCCCGCTCCGAGGTGGGGCTTAACCGCGGCATCGCCCTGGTCTCAACGCTCTACCTGCTGGCGGTTCTGGTGCTCTGTAAATCAGCGGGCTCCCTGCTTTATGCTATGTTGCTGCTGCCGATGATCATGCTGCTGCCGCGGGCGCTGAAACTGCGGATTGCGCTTGCGATTTTGGTCTTTGCGCTGGCCTACCCGATCCTGAAAGGGGCGGGCATCCTACCTGAAGAACAGCTGTTGCAGGCCATTGCCCGCCTGAGCGAAGACCGCGCCGGTTCGCTGCGCTTCCGGCTCGACAATGAAAACACCCTGCTGGCCCGCGCGATGGAGCGGCCAATCTTTGGCTGGGGCAGCTGGGGGCGCAACCAGATTCTGGATCCTTACACCGGCGCGATCACCACCGTGACCGACGGGCGATGGGTTATCTCGATCGGGCAGTTTGGCTGGGTTGGCTTCCTGTCGGAAATGCTGCTGCTGTCGCTGCCCATCGTGCTGTTCTGGACCAAGACCCGTGGCAATGAACAGATGATCTGGTCACCCTATGTTGGGGGTATCTGCCTGATGCTGGCGATCAATGTTCTGGATCTGCTGCCCAATGCCACACTGACTCCGCTAACCTGGCTGATGTCCGGCGCACTGCTGGGGTATGTCGAAAACGCCAAAGGTCTGGCCCGCGAACCGAAGATGCGGTTGCGCTCGGTCATGTAAGAGTTTTCCGTCCCGCCGCGCTGGCCAAAAGCGGCGCTTTCCGGCACTCTCGCCGCCGCAATGACCCGAAGGACCCTCGAAATGCCCCGCTTCTTTGCTGCCCTTTCCCTGATGCTGAGCGTGGCCCTGCCGCTGAAAGCACAGGCCGCCGAGTTGAAAGCCTTCTTCTTTGGCAATTCGCTGGTCCATCATCTGGAAGGCCTGCCGCAAACCTCGGTGCCGTATTGGCTACAGATCATTGCCCGCGAGGATGGCAACAGCCTGAAGGCGGATGGCAGCTGGGGGTTTGTCCCGAACTTCGCCGAACGCCTGCCACCGGAGCCCAACTGGTCAATCTCAGGCGTGCGCTCTGCTTGGTCGCCACGCTTGGGACGATTTGCCGAGGCAGGCGTCGAAACCGTGGTCATCAATCCGGCCAACTTCATCCAGTACCAGGCGCCAACCCACCGCTATGACGGCGAAAACCCACAAGGCTACAGCCCCGTTTCGGCCACCCTCAAGGTGATGGACTGGGTGCGCGAGGACGCGCCGCAAACCCGAGTGTTTGTCTACGAAGGCTGGGCTGAACTGGCCGCTGACTCCAAACGTTTCCCGCCCAAACCGGCAGAACTGCAACGGTTCTGGGACCGGAACGCAGGCAAGTATCATGAATGGTATGTCGCCTATGTAGACGCGCTGCGCACCGAACGCCCGAATGCGCAGGTTGCGCTGATCCCCGTGGCCTCGACCCTTGCACGGTTGATGGCGCTGCCGGAGTTGCAGGACATCACAGGAACCGACCTGTTCACCGACGATGCGCCACACGGCACTGCCACAACCTATCTGCTGGCCGCTCTCATCGCTTATGAACCTCTGTTTGGCCAACCGCTGCCGATGTCGCTGGAACTGCCTAACACCGTGCACGCATCCGTCCGGCAGAACTACACCGCGATACGCACCGCCCTGACCACCGCGCAGTCAACACGTGCGAAACCGTCTCAGACCGCGCCTTCGGTGGCCACCGAAACAGCCGACACCCAACCCCAAACCCCTCGCGTCAAGCGCCCCAAGGCGGCCCCGCCACGTGCGGTGCCCAAGCCGGAGGTTCCCGCATTGGCGATGGGTCTGGAAGGGATTGCCGACTGGTCCACCCAATACCCCTTTATCAACGTGATGAAGTCCGCTCGCCCGTGGATCGGTCACAAGCCCGACCAGTGGGGCGGCTGGGATGATGATCAGTTGCAGGCCGCTGGCCACCTCAGCCCGGAAGGCTGGCCACTGTCGATGCCCGAAGATGTGAACCGGCTGGAGGCCTTTGTTCTCACCGATCTGCCCGAGGATGCGGGCTATTTTACCGGCCGTTACCGGTTGACCTACGAAGGTCAGGGCGAGATTGAGCTGATCGGACGCGCCCAGAACATCGAGGCCCGCGCAGGGGAGATCTGGTTTGACTTCACCCCCGGTGATGGGCTCGTCGCTATCTCGCTCAGCGCCATCAACGGCAGCGACCCGATCCGCAACATCGCCATCGTCCAGGAACGCCACATCCCGTTTTACGAGCTGGGCCATGTGTTCAACCCGGATTGGCTTGCGCTGGTCGAGGATCTTCGCGTGTTGCGCTTCATGGACTGGATGTTCACCAACTCCTCGCCAATCACCACCTGGGACGAACGCCCACTCATGTCCGACTACACCTGGCGCTGGCGCGGCGCCCCGTTGGAGGCAATGGTGGCACTGGCCAATCAGATCGGTGTGGACCCGTGGTTCAACATGCCCCACGCCGCTGACGATGCCTTCATGCGGCGGTTTGCCGAAGTGGTGGAACGCGATCTGGACCCAATCCTCAAAGCCTATGTGGAATATTCCAACGAAATCTGGAACTTCATCTTTGATCAGGCCGCCTACACCCGTGAAAAGGCCGAAGAACAGTGGGGCGTCAGCGACAAGGACGCCTGGATGCAATGGGGCGGCGTGCGCGCGGCCGAGGTCATGGCGATCTGGTCCGATGTTTACGGCGAAACAGCACCGGATCGTCTGGTGCGGGTGGTGGCCACCCACACCGGCTGGCCGGGACTAGAGGAAGCGGTGCTGGAGCCGTCGCTGCACCGCAAGGCTGACCGAAACAACCGCCCCCCCGCCGAAAGCTTCGACGCCTATGCGATCACCGGCTATTTCGGCTATGAGCTGGGCGAAGAGGACAGCGCCCGCCGTGTATTGCAATGGCTGACCATCAGCGAAAGCGAAGCCCTAAAGCGCAGCCACAAGACACTGCGTGACGGGGCGGTGAATGAACTGACCGAAGAGCTGTTTCCCTATCACGGCAAGGTGGCGCAGAAATACGGCTATGACCTGATCATGTACGAAGGTGGCACCCATGTGGTGGGCCACGGTGCCTATATCAACGACGACACGCTGACCGCCTTTTTCAACCGCTTGAATTATTCACAGGAAATGGCTGCACTTTACAGCGACGTGCTGGAAGGGTGGACCGCCGCCGGTGGCACCCTGTTCAACGCTTTTGTCGATGTCTCCAAACCCAGCCAATGGGGCAGCTGGGGCGCCAAGCAGCATCTCTGGGATGAAAACCCGCGGTGGGACACGTTGATCCGCGCCAATGCCGCGATGCCCTCTGACTGGGAAACGCGGGCACCAGGGGCTTTCCAACGTGGCAGCACCCGCGCCGGCAGCGCCGCGGACGACATGATCGAAGGCACGATGCTGGCGGACACGCTGGTGGGCTATTCCGGTGACGACTGGTTCCTGAGCCTGGGCGGCGCAGACATGCTGCATGGTGGCCCCGGTGTGGACACGGCCGTTCTGCCCGGCGCGGCTGCGGACTATCAACTCAATTGGGCGGGCGCGTTTCTGTTGGCGGATGGTCCCGACGGTCAGCTGATCCTGCGCAGCATCGAACAGCTGGAGTTTGAGGCCACCCCCGGCCAGATCTACGCTGTCACCCCGCGCAGCTAAGCGCGGCGGCGGGCCCTCACGCGATCAGCCCTGCTTCGCGCGCCAGGGTTTCGGCGCCACGTGCGGCATCAAAGCGCCCGATCACCGTCTGCCGCCCCGCCTGCCCAATCGCCATGGCGCGGTCGGGGTGATCAATCAAAGCCCGGAACGCTTCAGCTAGCGCCGCTGGCGTCTGCGGCGGCACCAGAATACCATCTGTGCCGTTGCGGATCAGTTCTGGTACACCGCCCGCGTCAGTGCCCACCACCGGACATTCGCAAGACATCGCCTCCATATAGGCCACGCCCAGCGGTTCGGCCCAGCTTGCCAGCACAAAGATATGGGCGGCGCACAGTTTCTGTTTCACCACCTCTTCTGACACAGCCCCCAGCAGGCGCACGTGGCCCACCAGGCCAATTTCACTGATCTGCTGCTCCAACTCGCGCCGGTATCCATCCCCGCCTGCGTCATCCTCCCCAGCGATTTCAAGCTGCACGTTGATGCCCTGTTCCAGCAACAGTTTCACCGCATGGAACACATCGACATGGCCTTTGACAAAATGCAGCCGGGCGCAGGTGAACAGTCGCAGAACCTCGCCGTTCTGATAGGGCTGATACGGCGCTTCGCGCTGCAAACGGTCGGTATCGACCCCCATCGCCTGTAACACCAGCCGCTCTGGCAAGGCATCGCCCAGCGCTGGTTTGATCTCTTCCATCAGCTTCTGGGTGATGATGGTGGCAAACTTGGCACCACGCCATTTGAAACGTTGGCCGGGTCCATAATCCTGCAAGGGGCCATGCAGGCTGACCGAATAATCAAGTCCGTAGAGCGCATGGGCCAGTGCGGCAATCATCGCTGCACGGCCGCAGGAATGCGCATGCACATGGGTGATCCCCTGCGCCCGACAGGACCGCGCCAGACGCACAGCCGCCGGGGCCGAGATCAGCACATCCCGCCAGTAGCCCCAGCCGTCCTGATCCTCTTTCAACTGTTTCCAGGGCATTCGCAGCGCGGCCCACACCAACTCCAGCGGGGAACGGCTGGCCAGATATTCGGTCCGCTGCATCGCCCCCCGAGACCAGCTGTGTGACACCAGCCCAGGCGGCGGCGGCGTGGTGGAGTAGAAGACCGGATCGATGCCCATCGCCTCCAGTTTCAGGATTTCACGCCAGAAAAAAATATGCGTCTGGCCCGGGAACTGGGGCACAAGATAGCCAAGCTTGGGCTGTTCAGGCATGGTTGCAAATCCTTTCAACGCATAACTCTAGGTTAAATATTGATCTGTTGCTCACCCGTCGGTAAACAAGGCCACTGCATTTTTTGACCAATCGCTTTTGCCTGTTTATCAGCAATGACAAGATGTTGCAGGATAATCTCATTCGGGGCCTGCCCCGCATCGCTTCAGGATCAAGGCGCCTATGCTTTCAGTCATCATCCCTGCCCACAATGAGGCCAAGGTGATCGCCGCCTGCCTGACCGCAGTGATGCAGTCGCGTCTGCCCGCAAACGGGATGGAGGTGCTGGTCATCGCAAATGGGTGCAGTGACGAAACAGTGGCCATCGCACAGCGCTTTGTCGGAGGCCCCGTGCCGCTGCACGTGCTGGACCTGCCCGAAGGTGGCAAGATGGCTGCGCTGAACGCAGGCGATGACGCCGCAAAAGGCGACATGCGGGCCTATCTGGACGCCGATGTCACAGTCAGTCCCGATCTGCTGCACCAGATCGCCGTGGCGCTGGACATCGACGCGCCGCGCTATGCCACTGGTCAGGTTCAAATCCCACGTGCACGCAGCGCCGTGACCCGCGCCTTTGCCCGTTTCTATCTGACCGTGCCCTTCATGCGGATCGGCGTGCCGGGCTGCGGGCTATTTGCCGTGAACGCCGCCGGCCGCCGCCGTTGGGACCAGTTCCCCGACATCATCGCCGATGACACCTATGTGCGGCTGAGCTTCGCCCCCGACGAACGCATCGGCGTTCCCGCCCCTTACAGTTGGCCACTGGTCGAGGGGCTGAGTAACCTGATCAAAGTCCGCCGCCGTCAGGATGCAGGTGTGGCTGAAATTGCTGCCCGTTTCCCCGAGCTACTGCAAAATGATGACAAGCTGCCCTATCCCAAAGTTGCGTTGGCCCTGAACGCCCTGCGGATGCCGCTGGCCTTTTGCACCTACGTGCTGGTACGGCTCTGTGGCAAACTGGGACGCGACCACACCACATGGAGCCGTGGCCGATGATCAACACTTTCCGTCGCTTTGCCCTTGGCTCTTCTCTGATGGAGCGCGCCCTGCGCAGTTCGGCCATCACGTCACTGGGCTTTGTCGCTTATCAGTTTCTGCGGCTCCTCTCCAACCTGGTCCTGACCCGCATCCTCTTCCCCGAAGCCTTCGGGCTGATGGCGCTGATTTCGGTTGTGATGATGGGCTTGGCGATGTTTTCCGACGTTGGCGTCAGCCCCGCCATCATGCAGAGCAAACGCGGCGACGATCGCGATTTCCTCAACACCGCCTGGACCATCCAGATCATCCGCGGCGCCTGCCTTTGGGTGGTGGCCTGTCTGCTCGCCTATCCGGCAGCCCTGCTCTACAACGAACCGCAACTTACACTTCTCCTGCCTGTGGCCGCGCTCAGCCTGCTGATCAACGGCTTCAACCCCACCAAACTGGAAACCGCCAACCGCCACCTGCGCGCGGGGCGAGTCACCGCCATCGATCTGGGGGTGCAGATCGTGGGGTTGATTGTGGCCATCGCCGCCGCCTGGCTGACCCAAAGCGTCTGGGCACTGGTGATCAGTGGCATTGCAGCCGCCGCCGTACAGGTGGTTTTCTTACAGGTCTTCCTGCCCGGCCCCCCCAACCGGTTCCGCTGGGAACGTGAGGCCGCACAAGAGCTGATCAGCTTTGGCAAATGGATCTTCCTGTCCACGGTCTGTGGCTTCTTCATCGGACAGGGGGACAAACTGGTGATCGGCAAATACCTAAGCCTGGAAGAGTTTGGCGTCTACAACATCGGCTTCTTCCTGGCCTCTTTCCCGCTGCTGATGGGCGGTCTGGTCACCCGCAAAGTGCTGATCCCGATCTACCGCGAAAGCCCCCCACGTGAGAGCCGCGAAAATTTCCTGCGGCTGCGCAAAATGCGCCTGCCTGCGACGGCGGTGCTGATCGTGATGTTGCTGGCTGTGGCGGCACTGGGGCCTTGGCTGGTAAACCTGCTCTATGATCCGCGTTACATGGCTGCAGGGGCTGTGGTGGCCTTGCTGGCCTGTATGCAAATCCCGCAGGTGATTGTGCTGACCTACGATCAGGCGGCATTGGCCACTGGCGATTCCAAACGGTTCTTTGTGCTGGCTCTGGCGCGCGCCATCCTGATCTTTGGCGGGCTGATCGTCGGGCTGGAGGCCTATGGCCTGATCGGCGCCATGCTGGGCCTTGGGGCTGCCTATGTGCTGGCCTATCCGGTGGTCATCTGGCTGGCCCGCCATCAGGGCGCCTGGGACCCGCTGCACGACGCGATTTATTCCATTTTGGGGATGATCGGCGGCGGGTTGATTGTGATGCTGCATTGGGACAGCATCCTTGTCCTGTCGCATTAGGCCTGACCCAAAGCATAGTCAAAGGCGCAAAAAACCTCGGATTTTCCCGAAAAAACAGGGGTTGCGCCTCAAAGAGTCCATAATCTTCCCGTATGTTGTTTTGAATACAGCTGTTTCAACGAGTTTGTTTTGATGTCGGAAACAATGCCCAAGGATCATGCGCCCCTCCCCGAGACCGGCGCGGACATTGCAATTGTCGGTATGGCCGCCCATTTGCCGGGGGCCGACAGCGTGCAGGACTACTGGCAAAACCTGCGCAACGGCATCGAATCCATTCGCCATCTCAGCAAAGACGAACTTCTGGCCGCTGGCGAAGCGCCGCACCTGCTGGAACGGGACGATTATGTCCCCGCTGCCGCCCCTCTGGACGGGTTCAAAAACTTCGACGCAGAGTTCTTTGGCTTCTCCCCAAAAGAGGCCGCCATCCTTGACCCGCAGCACCGCCAGTTTTTAGAGGTCTCTTGGGAAGCCTTTGAAAATGCCAGTCACGTGCCGGAAAACTTTGACGGTCCGATTGGCGTCTTCGGCGGCTGCGGCATGGGCAGCTATTTCTATTTCAACATCTGTTCAAACCGCGATCTGGTCGACAACACCGGCATGTTCCTGCTGCGCCACACCGGCAATGACAAGGACTTCATGGTCACCCGTCTCAGCCATGTGCTGGACCTGAAAGGCCCCTCGATCAACGTGCAGACGGCCTGCTCTACCTCGCTGGTGGCAACCCACTATGCCTGCCAGTCGCTGTTGAACGGCGAATGTGACATGGCGCTGGCAGGCGGGGTCACCATCGAGCTGCCGCACGAACGCGGCTATGTCTACAAAGAGGGCGAGATCCTGTCGCCCGACGGTCATTGCCATGCCTTTGACCACCGGGCGCAAGGCACCGTCTTTGGCTCGGGCGCGGGTGTTGTGGTGCTGCGCCGGCTGGAAGACGCGATTCGCGACGGCGATCACATCTGGGCCGTCATCAAGGGCACCGCCGTGAACAACGATGGCGCCGCAAAGGCTGGCTATCTGGCGCCTTCGGTCGATGGTCAAGCCGCCGCCATTGCGAATGCCCATGCCCTGTCCGACGTCACCGCCGACACCATTGATTATGTAGAATGCCACGGTACCGGCACCTATCTGGGCGACCCGATTGAGGTGGCGGCACTGACCCAGGCCTTCAGCGAAACCACTGCGGAAACCGGATTTTGCCGCATCGGATCGGTGAAAACCAACATCGGCCATCTGGACACCGCCGCAGGCGTGGCCAGCCTGATCAAAGCCTCGATGGGGTTGCACCACCGAGAAATGCCCCCTTCGCTGGGCTATGAAGCCCCGAACCCGGCCATTGATTTCGACGGATCCCCCTTCCGTGTGAACGACAGCCTGCGTGACTGGACGTCACACAAAGGCCCCCGTCGGGCCGGTGTGAACTCGCTGGGGGTTGGCGGCACCAACGCCCATGCCGTGCTGGAGGAAGCCCCCGCACGTGCCGCCTCCGAAGACAGCGATTTCCCGTTTCAGATCCTGACCCTCTCTGGCCGCAACAAAGCCGCGCTGGACGGCAACACCGCCCGCCTTGCCGATCATCTGCGGGGGGAACCGGACCAACCTCTGGCCGACATCGCCTGGACGCTGAAAGAAGGCCGACGCGCCTTTGAAAAGCGCCGCGTCGTTGTTGCCGAAACCCATGCCGAAG
Source organism: Thalassobius sp. MITS945101 (assembly GCF_047123305.1). Classification (GTDB taxonomy): domain Bacteria; phylum Pseudomonadota; class Alphaproteobacteria; order Rhodobacterales; family Rhodobacteraceae; genus Thalassobius. Next base: position 1,290,261 of record NZ_CP138918.1, on the reverse strand, counting down.
CCGCAGCCCTGCTGGACGAAGGTGACCTGCGCCGCGTCTTCACCCATACCGCGCTGGACGCACCCGAAGTGGTCTTCATGTTCCCCGGTGGCGGCGCGCAATACGCTGGTATGGCGCGTGACCTTTACGAAGTTGAGCCCGTCTTTGCCGAATGGATGGACCGCGGCCTCGACCATCTACAGACGCTGATCGACTATGACATTCGCGCCCTGTGGCTGCCTGAACACGAGGCCGAGGACGCCGCCAATGCGGCGCTGAAACAGCCTTCGGTCCAACTGCCGCTCATCATGATCGTGGAATATGCGCTGGCGCAGCTTTGGATCAGCTGGGGCGTCAAACCTACCGCGCTCACTGGGCATTCGATGGGGGAGAATACCGCCGCCTGTCTGGCAGGTGTCATGCGGTTTGAAGATTGCATCAGCCTTGTCCATCTGCGCGGCCAGTTGTTCGACACGGTGCCGGCAGGCGGTATGTTGTCTGTGTCTCTCTCGGCAGAGGAACTGACACCGCTCTTAGGTGACGATCTGGACCTTGCCGGCGTCAATGCCCCCAACCTGTCTGTTGCCACCGGCCCGCAGGCCGCGTTGGACCGTTTGCAGGCTGAATTGTCGGTGAAAGACGTCGACGCCCAGCGCATCGCCATCGACATCGCCGCGCACAGCCGCATGTTGGATCCGATCCTTGATCGTTTCCGCACCTTCCTGCAATCCATCCCGCTCAGCGCGCCACAGATCCCCTTTGCCTCTAACCTGACCGGCGAAATGATCACCGAGGCACAGGCCGTAGATCCCAACTACTGGGTCGATCATCTGCGCAACACGGTGTTGTTTGCGGACTGCATCGGCACGCTGGCCGAAGAGGGCACGCGCGTCTTCCTAGAGGTTGGGCCGGGCAAAGCGCTGTCCTCGCTCACCGGCCAACACCCTGAGGTCAGCCCCAACCAGGTGATCTCGACCCTGCGCCACCCGCAGGATGACATTGCCGACGACATGTATTTCGCCTCCATGCTAGGCCGCATCTGGGCCGTTGGCGTGGATTTCGACTGGGGCCAGTTCTGGGGTGAGGCCCGGCGCAACCGTGTGGTGCTGCCGACCTATGCATTCCAGCGGCAGGAATATTTCATTGAACCCGCCGCTCACAGCGACAGCACAGCCGAAACTTGGCTGATGCGGCAAGAGGATATGGCCGACTGGGCCTATCGCCCCGCCTGGAAGGCGCGTTATGCTGATTGCCTGAGCGATCTCAACGCGCTGAACGACACAGCCCCCGAAATCTGGCTGATTTTTGAGGACGAGCATGGCCACGGCGCCGCGCTGTCCAAACGCCTACGTATGGCAGGACATGAGGTCACGACAGTACGCCCCGGCGATGGGTTTGCAAAGGTTGAGGGCGGCTACCTCTTGGCGCCAGAACACGGCCGCACCGGATATGACCAACTGATGCAAGATCTCTCGGCCCAGGGCGCCTTGCCCAGCCGTATTCTGCATATGTGGCTGCTGACCGAGGATGAAAAATGCCGACCCGGTTCGTCCTTTTTCCATCGCAATCAGGAATACGGGTTTTATTCCCTGCTGTTCCTCAGCCAAGCGATGAGCGATCAGGGGCTCAGCGCCCTGCATCTGACCGTGGTGACATCCGACGCCATACAGGTGCGCGACGAACCGCTGGCCTACCCCGAGAAAGCCACCGTCATGGGGCCTGTTCGGGTCATCCCACGCGAATTCCCCGGTGTGACGGTTGCGGTGCTGGACCTCTCCCTGCGTCAATCTGGCAAACGCCGCAAAGCAGGGCCGCTGACGGACATTTTGCTGGAGGAAGTACTGGCAACACCTGCAAACCTCACCGCCGCATTGCGGGGCGGCAAACGGTTTGAGCTGGACTATGCCCCAACCCGTTTCGATGTGGCCAAAGATCTGCCACTACGCGACGGCGGCACCTATATGATCACCGGTGGCTTTGGCGGCATCGGCACCACCCTGGCCGAGGCGCTGATCGCCCGTTCCGGTGCCAATATCGTCCTATTGGCCCGCTCCCCACTGCCGGACCGCGCCGACTGGGACGACTACCTGCGCAAAAACGCACCCGCTGACCCAATCAGCCGCCGCATTCGCACCGTGGAACGGCTTGAATCGCTGGGCGGCAAGGTGATGGTACTGGCGGCGGATGTGTCCAACGTCGAAGACATGCGTGAGGCACTGCGCAAAGCCCGTGACACCTTTGGCGATGTGCATGGGTTGATCCATGCCGCAGGGGTCATCAAAGACGCCCCGATCCTAGGCAAATCGCTTAGCGATATTGAGGATGTTTTCACCCCGAAAATCCACGGCACACAGGTGCTGGATGAGATTTTCCCCGATGGCACATTAGACTGGATGGTGGTGTTCTCCTCCTCCTCGACAGTGACGGCACCTGCGGGGCAAGTGGATTACGTCGCAGCCAATGAATACCTCAACGCCTACGCCAAATCGCGCAGTGGCGGGCAAACCCGCGTGCTGGCCATTGATTGGGGCATTTGGGCTGAGGTCGGCATGGCCGCCGACGCCATGGCCGAACGCATTGGCAAAGGGCAAGCTGCCGAAGTGACGCCAACCGATAAGCCGCTTCTGACCGAAATGACCTTTGACGAGGCCGGCACCCGCCTGTTCCGCAACACCCTGTCCACCGATGACTGGGTGATGGACGAACACCGTACCAAAGCGGGGGACATCCTCCTGCCCGGCACCGGCTATCTGGAACTGATCGACGAAGCCCTGCGCGCCCACGGCGAAGCGGGTGCCTATGAGGTGCGCGATCTGTTTTTCTTAGCGCCTCTGGCAGTGCAGGCGGGGTCAGAAACCGCAATTCAGCTGCGCTTGCCGCGTTCGGATCAGGGCTATGACCTCACCGTCGAAAGCGCCGTTGGCGGGGGGTACGGGCTGAACGCCGAAGCCTCGGTTGAGCTTTTGCCGCTGGAGGCTCCGGCCCCGCTGGATCTGGAGGCAATCACCAAACGCTGTGGCACGCCTGTGCACAGCGACCTGCCGCTGGCCTCCGCTCAGGAAAAACACCTGAATTTCGGCCCGCGCTGGAAGGTGCTGCGGTCCTACGCCTTTGGGGCGGGCGAAGGCATCGCCACGCTGGAACTGCCCCAAAGCTACACCGCCGATCTGCAGGATTTTGCCCTGCATCCCGGCCTGCTGGACATTGCCACCGGCTGGGCGATGGAGCTGATTGCAGGGTACAGGGGCGATCACCTCTGGGCGCCGGTCAGCTATCACCGCGTCCGCGTTTATTCGCCGCTTGAGGGCCGTATCCTGTCCTGGGTGCGCAACGCCGCCGACAACAGCACAGACCATCCAACCGCCAGTTTTGACATCACCCTGACCGCGCCGGACGGCACTGTGTTGCTGGACATCGAAGGGTTCTCAGTCCGCAAGCTGACGGGTGGCCTCAGCCTCACCCCTGCCGCTGCCAGCGCGCCGACCGATGGCCCCCGCCCGCTGTCGCCGGCCGAAGAACGGTTGCAACACAATATCGCACAGGGCATCCGCCCCGAAGAAGGCGCTGAGGCCTTCTTCCGTGCTTTGGGCTCCAACCAGACGCAGCTTGTCATTTCGTCGTTGAACCTGCCCGCTTTGATCGATCAGGCGGCGGCGGATCAACAGGGTGAAAGCGCTGAGCAAACCTTCCAACGCCCCGAGCTGGATCAGGATTACGCCGCGCCAGAATCCGAGGTGGAAAAACGCCTGGCCAGTTTCTTTGCCGAATTGCTGGGCGTGGATCAGGTGGGCATTGACGACAGTTTCTTTGACCTTGGCGGCCACTCGCTGATTGCGGTGCGCCTATTCGCCAAAATCAAAAAGGCCTATGGCAGCGACTTCCCGATTTCCCTGCTGTTTGAGGCCCCCACTATCCGCAAGATCGCAGCGCAGATCCCGGATCAGGGAGGTGCCGCGCCTTCCGAAGGTGCCGAGGTGACCACGCTGCAGCCTGAACGCCGGTTCACCCATATCGTGCCCATGCATCAGGGTGAGGGCGGCCGCAAAACGCCCTTCTTCCTCGTGGCTGGCATGTTCGGCAACGTGCTGAACCTACGCCATCTGGCCCATCTTCTTGGGGCCGACCGCCCGTTTTATGGGTTGCAGGCACGCGGGTTGTTTGGGGACGCCGAACCGCACCGAGACATTGCCGAAGCGGCCCGCGATTACATCGCCGAAATGCGGCAAGTGCAGCCCGAAGGCCCCTATATGATTGGTGGTTTCTCTGGCGGTGGCATCACTGCAATGGAAATCGCACAGCAGCTGACCGCAGCAGGCGAAGAGGTCAACCTGCTGGTGATGCTCGACACGCCACTGCCGCTGCGTCGGCCGCTGTCCAAACGAGACCGTATGGTGATCCAGTGGCAAGAGCTGAAACAAAAGGGACCGGGCTATATTGCCAAATGGGCGGTGAACCGGATCCGCTGGGAATTTGCCAAACGCCGTCAGGTGGTGGAAACCGGCGACGCCCCGGCCCAGTTCCACAACGCCGAGATTGAGGCGGCTTTCCTGGCCTCGCTCAACACCTATCAGCTGCAACGCTGGGACGGGCCACTGATGCTCTACCGTCCGCCGCTGCAGGGCCGCTGGCAGGTGGCACCAGACCGGCTAGTGAACTCGGAACGGGCCTATGTGCTGCATGACAACGATTGGGGACAATGGGCCCCTGCGGTTGAGGTCTTCGAAGTGCCGGGCGATCACGATTCGATGGTGCTGGAACCCAATGTGCGGGTGCTGGCCGCCCGCATCCGTGACGCCATCAGCGCCGCCGAGGCAACGCCCAAACAGCCGCCACAGAAGAAAGCCGCCGAATAATGCCCACCCCGCGCCTTCTAACCGTGATCCTGAACTACCGCACCGCTGCAATGACCCTGCGGTCGCTGGCCGCTGCACGGATCGCGATGGAGGGTATCACTGGCGAAATTGTGGTGGTCGACAATGCCTCTGGCGACGGCTCGTTTGAGACGATGCGCGACCATGTGGCGGCGCAGGGCTGGACCGATGTGCGGGTGCTGGCGTCCGCCGTCAACGGTGGCTTTGGCGCAGGCAACAACTTTGGCTTTCTGGCCGGTCTCAGCGATGGCAGCACTCCTGATTATGTCTATGCCCTGAACTCCGATGCCTTCCCCGAAGCGGATGCGATCCGCGCGCTGCTCAGCCATATGCAGGCCCACCCGAAGACCGGCTTTGCTGGCAGTCACATCATTGGCGAAGACGGGGAGACCCATCTGACCAACTTCCGCTTTCCCTCCATCGCCAGCGAATTTGAAGGCGCGCTCCGCTTTGGCCCTATCTCGCGGCTGCTGGCGCACAAACGGGTCCCCGTAGAAACCCCTACGGTCACCGGACCGGTAGAGTGGACCGCAGGGGCCAGCCTGATGATGCGGGTCGACATGCTGCAAGAAATTGCACTCTTCGACGAATCCTTCTTCCTTTATTTTGAGGAAACCGATCTCTGCCTGCGGGGCGCTCGGGCGGGCTATGCCTGTGATTTTGTATGCGAAAGCCGGGTGACGCATATCGGGTCGGTCTCAACCGGGATGGGACGTTGGCAGGAAACCCCCGGCTACTGGTTCGATTCCCGCCTGCACTATTTCACTAAAAACCACGGGGTCGGCACCGCCGTTCTGGCCACACTGGCGCATATCGCGGGGGGCGTCCTGCACCGGTTGCGCCAATACGCCCGTGGCCAAAAACCTGCGGATCCACCCAAGTTTCTGCGCCACATGATCCGCCACGCCTGCACCAAGCTGTGGCAGGGGCGGCGTGCGGTGCGTTCACCGGATTTTACCCCTTCTGCGCGAGGGTCAGCCCCCGCCGCGATTTCTGTGCCTTCGGAGTGATGAGATGACTGCATTTTCCAGCGTTCTAATCGGCAATGAATCCCTTTTGATTCAATGTGGCGACATCCTGCGGGCAGAGGGCCATCTAATCAGCGCAGTGGTCACCCGCAATCCCGATGTGGCGCAGTGGGCCTCGGGGCATGGCCTGCCCGTCGCGTCGCCCGGCGCGGATCTGGCCAGCCGTCTGCCGCAGACGTTCGACTGGCTGCTCTCTATCGCGAACCTGGATATTATCCCCGCCGATGTTTTGGCCCTGCCGCACAAGGGCGCGGTGAACTTCCACGATGGCCCGCTTCCGGCCTATGCCGGTCTGAACGCCCCCGTCTGGGCGCTGGCCAACGGTGAGGTGCAGCATGGCATCACCTGGCACATGATCGAAGGTGGCGTGGATGAAGGCGATATCCTCGTGCAGCGCCATTTCGACATCGGCGCCAGTGACACCGCACTGACGTTGAACACCCGCTGCTATGAGGCCGCGATCGACAGCTTCCCCGAATTGGTCGCCGCACTGGCAACCGGAACGCCGGACCGCCAGCCACAGGACCTGAGCCAGCGCAGCTATTTCGGCTTGCGCCACCGCCCCACCGCTGCGGCGCGTCTGGATTTCACCAAACCCGCAGCCACGCTGCACGCGCTGGTGCGGGCGCTGGACCACGGCGACTATTGGAACCCGCTTTATTGCCCCAAAATTGAGGTGGTAGGCACCCTGTTGCTGGTTGGCAAATCCACGCTGACCGAAGGCACCGGCACCGCAGGCGAGGTCCTTTCGGCCACCAAGGACGCGCTGACCGTCGCAACCGTGGACGGCGCCGTGACGCTCAGCGCCCTCCGCCGCATTGACGGTACAACGCCCGACGTCAGCCGCCTTACCACGACCGGTGACATCCTGCCCTGCCCAACCGCGGGCCTGACCGCACAGCTCGACAGCGCCCTGCCCCCCGCCATCAAGGCCGAGGCCAAACTGCGCCCGCTGTTTGAAACCCTCGCCCCCGCCGCATTTGCGACCACCCCAACAGACGGTGAAGGCCACCGCATCACCGAACTGTCCTGCAATGCCGAGGACGCGGCCACTGGCCTTGCCTTGATGGCCGCCCATCTGACCGAAGGCGCACATGTCGACCTGGCTTATGCTGCCGCACCGCAGAATGCCTCTGCCGCCTATCTGCTGCCCTGGACCCCCCTGCGCATTGCGGCCAATGGATCCGTATCCGACGCACGCACCACCTTTGCGAACGCCCTGCAACAGGCACAGAATCTTGGCCCCGTTGCCGCAGATCTGCCCGCCCGCCTGCCCGGTCACCCGCAGGTCAGCCAACCACAATTGGCAATCAGCCACGGCAACCGCCCCCTTGCTGGTGCCGCCGTTACGCTGTGCCTTAAAGGCACCCCAGCGCTGCATGTTGATGCCACGCAGGTCAGCGACGAAATGCTGGCGATCTTGAAGGCCCGCATCGAAAAGCTCGCCACTGCCACCGACGGCACGGTGGAGACCCTCGACATGCTGTCGGATGCCGAACGCCAACTGGTGCTGCACGATTGGAACGACACCGCCGTCGATTTCGACGCCGAGCTGCCTATCCACCAGATGTTTGAACGGCAGGTCGCCGAAACGCCCCACGCCACCGCCCTGGTCGTGGATGCAGAGGCGCTGACCTATCTGGAACTGAATGCGCGCGCCAATCAGGTGGCTTATGTGCTGCGCGACATGGGTGTGAAACCCGGCACGCTGGTGGGGCTTAACACACAACGCACGCCGCACCTCCTGATCGGGGCCTTGGGGATCCTGAAGGCCGGCGGCGCCTATGTGCCGCTGGACCCCGCCTACCCCGCCGACCGTATCGCGCTCTATATCGAAGACAGCGCCTGCGCCGTGATCGCCACCCAGCAGGGCATGCTGGCGGATCTGCCGGATCATCAGGCCGAAGTGCTGGCGCTGGACAGCGATCCGCGCATCCTGTCGGCCCCGACCGACAATCTGGACATTGCAGTTGCGGGCCATGACATGGCCTATATGATCTACACCTCCGGCTCTACCGGACGGCCCAAAGGGGTGATGGTCGAACATCGCAACGTGTCGAACTTCTTCACCGGTATGGATGATCGCATCGACCACGCGGCGGGATCGGTCTGGCTGGCGGTGACCTCGCTCAGCTTCGACATTTCCGTGCTGGAGCTGTTCTACACCCTCGCCCGTGGCTTCAAACTGGTGCTGTCCTCGGATGAAAACCGTGCGCTGGTGTCTTCCGGCCGGATCAATCAGACCGGCAAGGGCATGGAGTTTTCGCTGTTTTACTGGGGCAATGACGATGGTGTGGGCCGCGACAAATATGAGCTGCTGTTTGAAGGCGCCAAGTTTGCCGATGCCAATGGGTTCTGCGCAGTCTGGACGCCGGAACGGCACTTCCACGCCTTTGGTGGCCCTTACCCGAACCCGTCGGTCACCGGCGCAGCAGTGGCCGCGCTGACCAAAAACCTGGCCGTGCGCGCGGGCAGCTGCGTCGCGCCACTGCACCATCCCGCCCGCGTGGCCGAGGAATGGGCGGTAATCGACAACCTGACCAACGGGCGCACCGGTCTGGGCATCGCCTCGGGCTGGCAGCCGCATGATTTTGTGCTGCGCCCTGAAAACACCCCGCCAAACAACAAACCGGCAATGCTGGAAACCATCGAACAGCTGCGCGCCCTGTGGCGCGGTGAAGAGGTGGAATTTCCGATGGCAGACGGATCCAAGCATGGCGTGGTGACACAACCGCGCCCGGTGTCGAAAAAGCTGGAGGTCTGGGTGACCACCGCAGGCAATCCGGAAACCTGGAAAGAGGCGGGTCGGATCGGGGCGAACGTGCTGACCCACCTTCTGGGCCAATCAATTGATGAGGTCGGCGATAAGATCAAGCTCTACCACGAAGCGCTGCGCGAGGCGGGCCATGATCCGGCGGAATTCACCGTGACCCTGATGCTGCACACCTTTGTGGCTGAGGATCGGGAGAAAGCGCGCGACATTGCCCGTGAACCGATGAAGGACTACCTGCGTTCTGCCGCCGGTCTGATCAAACAGTTTGCCTGGGCCTTCCCTGCCTTCAAACGTCCCGAGGGGGTGAACAACGCCTTTGAGCTGGACCTTGGCACGCTGGAAGGCGAAGAGATGGAGGCGATCCTTGACTTCGCTTTCCAGCGGTATTTCGAGGATTCCGGCCTATTTGGCACCGTTGAGGACTGTTTGGACCGGGTAGAGGATCTGAAGCGCATCGGTGTGGATGAAATCGCCTGCCTGATCGATTACGGCATTGAAAAACAGACCGTGCTGCACGGGCTGAGCCATCTGGCCGAGGTGCTGAAAGGCGCCAATATGGGATCAGAGGTGGCCGAGGATGATTTCTCCATCGCGGCGCAGGTGGTGCGTCACGGCGTGACCCATCTGCAATGCACCCCGTCGATGGCGCGGATGATTGCCATGAGTGATGAAGCCCGTGTCGCCCTGTCACGGGTGAAACACCTTATGATCGGCGGCGAAGCACTGCCCGGAGATCTGGTGGCGGACTATGCGCAGATCACCAAGGCCCACATCGAAAACATGTATGGCCCGACTGAGACGACAATCTGGTCAACCACACAGACCGCCTCGGCCACGGAGGCAACCGTCAACATCGGCACCCCCATCGCCAACACGCAAGCCTATGTGCTGAATAAGGCGATGCAGCCGGTGCCGGTGGGGGTTCCGGGCGAACTCTATATCGGTGGGGCTGGTGTGACCCGTGGCTATTGGCAGCGGGATGATCTGACGGTTGAGAGGTTCCTAAATGATCCCTTTGTGCCGCAGAACCGGATCTATCGCACTGGCGATCTGGTCCGTTGGCGCGGTGACGGGCGGCTCGATTTCCTGGGCCGCGCCGACCATCAGGTGAAACTGAGGGGCTACCGGATCGAGCTGGGCGAGATCGAAGCCGCAATGACCGCCCATGCTGGCGTGAAACAGGCCGTGGTCACCCCGCGTGAAGATACCGCCGGCGCTGAGCGCTTGGTCGGCTATATGCTGACCGACGGCCCGGTGCAGGAAACCGCCCTACGTGCCTCGCTTGCCGCGGCCCTGCCCGAATTTATGGTGCCCGCCGCCTTTGTCACGCTGGATGCCTTCCCGCTGACCCCGAACAAGAAAATCGACCGCAAGGCCCTGCCCGCGCCGGAAACCCAAACCGCCCCGCGCGCCGCCAGCACACCGGTGGCCCTGGGCGACGATGTGCAAAAACAGGTCGCTGCAATCTGGTCGTCCATTTTGGGTGTCCCCTCGATCGGGGCCAAGGACAACTTCTTTGACCTTGGCGGCCATTCCTTGCTGGCGGTGCAGGCCCACCGCGAAATCCGCACGCAATTGGACGCCAGCAAGCTGGGGATCACGGACATATTCAGGTATCCTGTTTTGTCCGCACTCTGTGATAAGATCAGAGAATCGATGGGCAATTCGGCACCGGCACAGACACTCACACCGGCGCAGCCCCCCTCTGAATCCGGCGCAACAGAAACCAGCGCCCGCGCAGCGGCCATGTCACGCCGCAAAGAGATGCGCGCGCGCAGAATGGCACGAACGCGGCAATGAACCAAAAACGGGTCCGACAAGGCTTACAAGATATTTTCGGCCCCCATGTGGGGATCGGTTTTGCCGATCCCGCGTCTGAAAACAACGAATTGCTACAGGCCGAACGTGATGCGGCCATGTCGATGGTGCCCAAACGTATGCGCGAATTTGCGGCCGGTCGTGCCGCTGCCCGGGACGCGCTGCAGGAAATCAAACATGCCCCGGTTGCCATTCCGCGCGCGCAGGACCGTGCACCGGTCTGGCCTGCCGGTGTTGTCGGCTCGATCACCCATTGCCACACCGCCTGTCTGACCGTCGTCAGCCATATCGAACATTGGCGCAGCATTGGTCTGGACATCGAAGACGACGCGCCGCTGCATCGGGAGGCCTGGCCGATTGTCCTGACCGAGGCAGAGTTGCGCAGCGTTCAGAAACTACCGCGTTGGCGGCGGGCGCGGCGGATCAAGCTGCTGTTTTCGGTCAAGGAAGCGGTCTACAAGGCGCAGTATCCAGTCACTGGTGAAATCTTTGACTTTCACACGTTAGAGACCCATCTGGAAAACAACCGCTTTCTGGCCAGCTTCACCCGGGACGTAGGTCGCTATCAAAAAGGCATGTCCATCGGAGGTGGCTTTTTCGAGATCGACAAATACGTCATTTCCGGTGCTCAAATCGTGGATCGCTAACGATGAACTCTCCTTTTCTGCGCCGTGTGAAACGGCTTCTCACCCGGCGTCGTGTGATCGGATCCGGCCTTGTGCTGACGGTTCTGGGGGCTTTGGGCGTGATGCGCCTGCTACCAGATGCCCTGTCCGAGGCGGAAACACAAGCGCTTTATGAAACGCCGCTGGCCGCGCCTGAAACACCTTTGCGGGTGTTCCACCTGGGGCATTCTCTGGTTGGGCGCGACATGCCCGTATTCCTGCAACAGCTGGCGCCAGATGGCCATGACCATCAGTCCCAGCTGGGCTGGGGAACCCCCTTGCGGGCGCATTGGGAACCGGAAGAAGAGATCGGTGGGTTTGAGGCGGAAAATGCCCATCCGCATTATCGCGATGCCAAAGCGGCGCTGGCCTCGGGGGATTATGACGCGGTGGTTCTGACCGAGATGGTCGAGATTCGCGCCGCGATCGCGTATTTCGGCGCGGCCGAATATCTTGCCAAATGGGCCGAGGCAGCACGGGCGGGCCGACCGGATGCGCCGGTGTACCTCTATGAAACCTGGCACCGATTGGATGACGAAGAGGGCTGGCTGACCCGGCTGGATCTGGATCTGGCGCGTTACTGGGAGGCCGAAATTCTACGCCGCGCCCTGGCGATGGATCCGAAGCGCCGCCCGATTCATGTGATTCCCGCAGGTCAGGTTCTGGCCGCTTTTGTCCGCGAGATTGAGACCAAGGGCCGGGTGCCCGACCTCGATTCGCGTGAGGATCTGTTCAATCGTGACGAATCCGGCGCATTGGACACGATTCACATCAATGATATCGGCGCTTATCTGGTCGCTTTGACACATTTCGCTGTGCTCTATCATCAAAGTCCGGTGGGTCTGCCTCACGAGTTGATCCGCGCCGATGGATCTAAAATGGCGACAATCACACCGCAAACGGCCCGATTGATGCAAGAGGTGACATGGTCCGTGGTTTCCGCTTACGACAAGACGGGAATCGCGGCGAAATAAGGCGTAAATGTGGCGCTGGTTCGCGATCTGGAAAGCGATTGTTTCCGCCACATTTGCCTTAAGAAATTGGTAAAAATGGGGCTGTCCTGCTAGATTGTGACAACAGATTGGCAGGGCGACGTTCGCCTTGAGTTAACGATGATGTCGCAAGACGGGATGTGTCATGAACCTGATGAACTTACTCTCCGGTTTCCTCAGAATGTTTCGGCGCCGTGCGCTGATCATGGCCGTCGTTGTGGTCTGCGGCTGCATCATGTCTCTCCTCTATGCGCTGAACCGCCCTGCCATCTATGAAGCCACCGCCGTGATCCAGATCGAGGCCCCGCAGGTGGCCGCCTCGGTGCCGGGTTCCGGTACGATCACCACGTCAAACAACCGCAACCGGCTGAAGCTGATCGAACAAAAGCTGATGTCGCGCGACTCGGTCCTTGCTGTGGTAGAGAAATTTGACCTGTTCAACGGGGCGCCGCTGCCGGATGCCGAAAAGGTAAATAACCTGCGCGAAGCGCTGCGGATTATGGAGCTGATTGATCCGTCACAGGCCTGGCGGTCCGATGTGCAGCCCTCTGGGTTGGTGATCACCGCCCGTTTGGGCGACGCGCAGCAGGCTGCGGATATCGCCAATGAATTCCTGGCCCAAGTGCTGGTTGAGGGCAAAAAACGCAGCGAAAGCCAAGCCACCCAGACGCTGGCCTTCTTTGAGGCCGAGGAGGCACGGATTGCCGCCGCCATTGAGGGGCTGGAAATCGAGTTTGCCCGTTTCAAAGAACAAAACGCCGAGTCGCTGCCGAGCGTCATTTCGGATCAACGGTCGCAATTGGTGCGGTTGCAGGAAAACCAGTTGGAGCTGGAGAACCAGTTGATCCAGCTGGAAACCAGCGGTGAACGTCTGCGGGCCGGGGAACGGGCGCGACAGTCGCAAATCCTTGGTCAGCAAATAGCGCTGGTCACAGAGCGGATCGCCACCATCGAAGCCTCAGTGCGGGCTGCGCCTGAGGTTGAGCGGATCTTTACCCTGATGGCGCGTCAGCTGGACCAGCTGCAGTCAGAATACGGTCTGATCACCACCCGCCGCACCGAAGCGGCGATGACCCAGCAGTTGGAAAGTCAGGATCAGTTTGAACGGTTTGAGGTGCTGGAAACCGCGCTTGTGCCGCAATACGCCGTGTCCTCGGGCAAGCGTAAACTGGCAATGGCGGGCGGCGTGGCTTCGGTCATTGGCGCAGTGGCACTGGCCTTCTTGCTGGACCTGTTGAGCCCGGTTCTGCGCACCAGCCGCCATGTGGAACGTGAACTGGACATTCGCCCCGTGGTCATCATCCCCGAGATGAAGCGTCCGCGCCGTGGTCTGAACCTGTTCCGTGCCGCCCCTGCCTCGGTTGCTGGGGCCAGCATGGTCGGCGCAGCGGCTGCTCCGGTGGGATTGAAGGCGAAATTTCTGGAATATATTTCAACGATCTAAGCGATCGATTGCAACGGCACGGGCAGAGCTGGGCTTAGTAGCCGTATTCTTCGCCCGTTGCATCCTCGGCCTTGTTCAGCACAACGCCAAGCAGCGGCACGGAATCGCCCAACCGCCGCATCACCTCACGGACGTCCTGACCGCTGGTGCGGGTGCCGTCGATCACGATCAACACCCCGTCAAAATTGTCCTCAAAGGCAATCACATCGTCATTGGCCAGCGCGGGCGGCAGATCATAAAGGATCACATCCGGCGACAGCTCGGCCTCCATCCGCTGCAGCAGCTCCGCCGTGGCCGGTTGCTGCATCAGCTCACTAGCATAAGGCTCAATCCGATCATTCATCGCGATGGCCAGATTGTCGCCGATCTTCATATCGTTTGAGTCAAATTTGAAGAATTGGTCCCGCGTTGGCACCTCACCCCGCAGATAATCCCCCATGCTGCCCACATCCCGCAGGCCCAGCGTTTTGGCGACACTGGGATTGCGCATGTCCATATCCAACAGAATGGTGCGGCAGTTTTCATAACGCGACAGCGTCACGGCAAGGTTCACCGACACGAATGTTTTGCCGCAGTCCCGCGTGGGCGAGGTGATCGCGACCCGTTTCCAGCCATTGTCAGTCAAGGCGTTCAACAGTCGGGCGCGCAACACGTCAAAGGCGGCATGTACAGGGTTGCGGCGGCTGGCGGTGATGATCAGGTTCTGCGCCATCTGGTTGCGCTGCACCGGCATCGGTCCAAGCTGCGGCCAGACATCGTCCACCTCTACGATGTCACCCTCGTCCTCGTCTTCATCGCCGTTTTCATTGCTGGCCTCACCGGAGTGTGCCGCAGGATCTTCTGCAACAGGTAGAGGGTTTTCCAGTGCCAGCGGGGCGGGTTTCGTCGAGGGGGCTTCAACAGGTTCGGGTGCTGACGTCGGAGTCTCAGCCTCCGCTACGGTTTCAGCCTCCGCCTCTAGATCGATCATCGGGAAGGCGCTGCGCAAAGCAGTGTCTTCTGCCGCAATTTCGGCAGCCGAACGGCCGCTGCCGGACAATAGCCCGCCACGCGCCTTTTGTTGTCGCATCCCGCGACGGAACCGTTTCGACTGCTCAACCATCTTAAACCCTTCCCCGTTAACTTCGGGTCGGTGTCACTCATTTCAAGAGGCGAATCGCGCACCTCGTCCCAGACAGAGAACGCGACAACCTTGGCGAAATTGTGCCGGGAAGATGGTTAACGCAGGAACGCACCCTGCCCTACAGCCCGAAAAGATTGGCCTCTTTGATGCCGCGCCGGATGAATTCCTGCCGGTCTGCCTCGGGCTGCCAGCCCAGAACCGCCTTGGGGTGGGCGTTGTCAAAGGGGGTGAAATGGGCCCGGCTTTTCCAGTCCTTCAGGGACGGGCGCACCACACCGTGACGCCTTAACACCTTGGTCTTCAACAGGTATTTCACGGCGTCCGCCGCCCAGAACACATGCAGCATCCCCGGTCGCACCTTGATCCGCGCGCCCAGGGACTGATGGATCGCATCAAAGTAGTCCCGCGCCGACATCATCGGTTCACCAATCAGGTTGAAGCTTTGGCCGACAGCGGCCTCCTGCTCCATCATCTTAATCAAAGCATCAGAAACATCATCCGCCAGCACAAAAGGAAGCGTGTTTTTTCCCGCTCCCCAGATACGCACGGCCCCCGCACCATGCCAACGGCCAATGCCCCAATGTTGCAACGGCCCGCCTTCACCGATCACGATGCCGGGGCGGGCGATCACCAGGGGCAGGCCGTCATCGCGGTGCATCTGCATCAGGCGCTTTTCGCATTCCGCCTTGGAGCGGGCATAGAGGTTGCGTTCCTCCATAGGGCCAAAATCGGTGTCTTCGGTGATGGTACCCTCCGCCTCGGACATGTCGTAAGAGGCGATGGTGCCGGTATAGACCAACCGTTTCACACCCGCCTTCTGCGCTGCCTCGGCAACACGCAGGGCCACACCCACATCGTTTTCAAGCGCGGCGTCCCAGGTCTTGTCCATTGACTTGGCCAGATTGAACACAGCGTCGATCCCCTGCATCGCCTCTGTCAGCCCGTCGAGATCCCGCAGGGACACTGCAACCGTTTCGACGTGATCGGCAATGTCATCAAAGGGGCCGTGTTTGCCGCGGCTCAGCACCCGCACATCATAGCCCCGCTGCACCAAGGTGCGGGTCAGATTGCGGCCGATGAAACCTGTGCCGCCAATCACCATGACCGTCGGGTTGGGCGTGCCTTCAGCGGCCATCGCTTCAACCGGCGTCGGCATCAGGGACAGGGCGTCGTCAATCGCCTGCATCACGTTTTCACACGCCTCTGGCCCATAGCGGGCATCCGGCGTGGTGCCACGGCGCAGCGCGCCCCAGACCGCATCCACCGTGCCGCGGAAGCTGAGGCCATAGGGCGACTTCTGGTTCAGCGAGGCCAGCTGCCGCGCTGCATTCACCACGCCTTCGCGCAGATGCTGCCCGGCAAGCGCCATTTGTTTAACGAACGGGTTCACCACCAGATCCGCCGCATTGTCGGACGAGATCACCAGCGCGTCCGCTGCATAATCCAGCCGCGCCACCCCCGAGGATCCGCGCAGCGTTAGAGAGCGGTCGTCATGGGTTTCGACCAGTGACAGGTTGATGGTGACGGAGAGGTCGCCCGCCGCGGCCACCACGCGCCAGCCTTGATGGCGCACCGCCCCGCCTGGCAGGGTGATTGGTTGGTTCAGTTCCAGATGTGTGACCGTCAGCGGGCCAAACAGATCCACGGCAAAGGAAAACGGATGCGGACCGAGTTCCAGCAGCAGGTTGCGGGCCTCTCGCAGCAGCCACAATCCATACGGCCCCGAGCGGAGCGGCGCGAGGGGCAGGTTCCAGTTGACCTCCAACGCGGACAATCGTCCGATCTTGCCGGCCGCAATTGCCTGTTTCAGCCGCCGGTAAGCGGGAATGCCCAGGAAGTTATGCCCGGCATGAAACCGCACCCCGGCTGCCTTAGCAGCGGCGGTCATTTCGCGGGTCTCGCTGACGGATTCTGCCACAGGTTTTTCGACCAGCACATGCAGACCCGCAGCGATACATTGCAGCGCGATGTCCTTGTGCAGATGCGGCGGGGTGAGGATATGGACCGCGTCCACGCATTTGGCGGCGATCATCTCTTCCACCGAGGCAAAGGCAGGTACACCGTAGGCGGCGCCCATGTCCTCGGCCACCGCGCGGGACACATCACAGATGCAGGCGATTTCTGCCTCGGGTGAGGTTTTCAGCGCATCAGCGTGCCAGGTCGCGATATAGCCGGCGCCAATGATGCCAACGCGGATTTTGTCTTGGGCCAAGGGGGCCTCCTCACTTGTACTCGATAATACGCATGGCGCTGCCACGCGCCCTGCGTCTGTAATAGCGGATCATGCCCAGCAGGTTGGGAAATTTCGACAGGCTGAGAAACAGCGCCTGATGCAGCGCCATCCCCCGGCCCAAACCTTCGCGCCGCAGCCCTTGCACCGTGCGGACATAGGACAGCAGATAAAGCGCTAGCACGGCAAGGATCAGTGGTAGCCAAAACAGCCCGAGCAGCGCAAGCGCAGGCAGCACTGCGCCAAACAGCACCACCCGCCGTTTTTCCGGGCGGAAGTATTCCGGATGCAGATCGCCGACCTGCGCAAACCCGTGGCCCGAACGCACGGCGCGTTGCCACCACTGCCCAAAGCGCATCATCGCCGCGTCATGGCGGGTCATCGGCAGTGGCAGGCGCAGCAGCTTCTTGCCCGACTTACGGATGCGGGTGCAGAACTCGTCATCCTCCGCCGCGATCACCGTGGGATCAAAGCCACCCACCGCGTCAAAATCCGCGCTACGCACCATCATATCACCGCCACAGGCGAGGATTTCACCTGCAGGCCGGTGCCATTCAAACTCGACCAAGGCGTTGTAAATGCTGGCGTCCGGATAGATCTCTGCGCGCCATCCGGTGACGATCCCCAGATCGGCCCGTTCGGCAAAGGCGGTAAGCGCCGCCGCAATCCAATCGGGTTCCACACCACAATCGCCATCGACAAACTGCACAAACTCCGGCAACCCATCGCCGCGCAGTGCCTCAAATCCAGCATTGCGGGCACGGGCCGCGGTGAAAGGGGTTGCGGTGTCCAGTTCGACCACCGTCACCCCCATCTCTCGGGCGGCGGCGACCGAACCGTCAGTGGAGCCGGAATCGACATAGACCAGCCGATCCACCTGCGCCTTCAGCGTGGTCAGGCACCGGATCAGCCGGTCCCCTTCGTTGCGGCCAATGGCGACCGCTGCAACCATCCCAGAGGTGTTCATTCCGGTACCTCAGGGCGTTTGTCCTGCGGCGGCGTGCCATTCAGATAGCCGCGGATCAGACTGCCCAGACGGGCCGCTTCCTGCTGGATATCAAAATCTGCGATGACCTTTTCCCGCCCGGCAGCGCCCATCGCCGCCGCATCGGGGTTATCGAGAAGCATCAGGATCGCTGCCTCCAAGGCCTGCACATCGCCGGGGGGCACCAGATGACCGCTGAGGCCATCCTCCACCAGTTCGGGAATGCCTGCGATGCGGGTGGTGATTACCGGCAGGCTGGCGGCCATCGCCTCCATCAGGACCACCGGCACCCCTTCGGCAAAGCTGGGCAGCACCAGGGCATCGACGGATTTCAAGGTCTCTGCCACCTCGGATTGCGACTTATAGCCAACAAAATGTACCGCTCCCGACAGGCCAAGCGCTTTTGCCTCTGCCTCCAACCCCGCCCGTTCCGGTCCGTCACCGATCAGGGTCAATTGCAGATCGGGGCGATGCCCGCGTGCGGATTTCAACGCCTCCAGCAGGACCGGCACCCCTTTGACAGCGGCCAGACGGCCAACAAACAGCAGGTGATTGCCCTGCCGCGCCCCAATGGCGGCATAGCGGTTTGGTTCCACGCCGCAGTGAATGATGTGCATCCGGTCCCAATGCGCCCGTGCGGCAAAGCTCATCCCCTGCGAGCGACAGAAATCACTGATGCAGGCAACAAAGGACGCGCGGGCGACCTTCTCATCAAGACGCCAGCGTATGGGTTCAAAAAAGATGTCCGGACCGTGCAGAGTGAAACTGTAAGGAATGCCGCTGACCTCATGACACAGCATGGCAACGGTGCAACTGGCCTTGGCAATGTGATTGTGCAGATGCTGCACTTTGTGACGCCGGAGGTGATCGGCCAACACCACCGCCTCGGCAAAATAGAACAGCTGATAGAGCGTCGGTTTGATCCCACCGGGCGAGGTTTTCCACGCCAACCGTAGCGTCCGCAGATAGCGGGCCGGTTGCGCGAGGGCGCGCAGATGGGCGCGCAGGCTGGTCAGCGGCTTGGTGCAGGCCTTCAGCACATGGAAGGTGCGCGCCGCCTCCTGTCGCTGTTCCTCGCCGACCAGATGTTCGGCGCCGGTTTGGCGGATGGAGCAGGTTTCGACCTCAAACCCCTGTTTGCGCAGCTCGGCCACTTCGCGCTGGATGAAGGTATCGGTGGCCCGAGGGTATTCGCCGGTCAGATAGGCAATGCGGATCGGGGACGTCATTGATCGTGCCCCTCTTCAGGCAGAGCTTCCGACATCAGATCCTCAAATCCGGCCTCTGGCAGCCAACCCAGGCCATCGCGCAGCGTGGCGTTTGAATAGGTCAACGGCAACATACGTGCCCGTAGGGTCGGTACTTTCAGCAGGCCGTGTTTCAGCCGTGATCCCGTCAGCCGCGCCAATGCTGCCATCCAGCCGAACGGCAGTGGCATCACAAAACGGGGCCAGCCGGTCAGGCGGAAGGCCTGTAGGAACCGGCTGCGATCAGGCAGATCGCTGTCCAGCACATTGACCACGCCAGAGCGCCCCTGCGCCGCGGCTTCGGCTGCCAAACGCAGCGCCTGCGCCGCGTGACGTACATGGGACAAGGGCAGTTGCCCTGCCTTGCCGATCTGAAACAACACCGGTCCTGCCCCAATGCCTAGATGCGCATTCCACAGCCGCCCCGGCCCCCAGATTGCGCCGATCCGCAACATCTGCAGCGGCAGGCCCGCATCGGCAGCAGCAGTGGAAAACAACAGCTCCTGCCCCAACTTGGCGCGGCAATAGGCATCGCGGAGGTGGCTGTGTTCCTCCAGCGGAGTTTCTTCGGTCACGGCGTCACCCGCATCCAACTCGGTGGCGCCATAAACCGACATGGAACTGGCCTGCACAAAGGCGGGTGGCTGATCCGTGCGCAAGGAGGCAATCAAAAGGCTGCGGGTGGCCTCAACCGTGTCGCGTTGCTGCACGGCAGCCACACCGGACATCGAGGCCGCCAGATGCACCACCACATCCGACTGCGGCACGGTCACAACATTGGCCAGATCGGCCTCGACAATCTCGATCCGCTGATCGATGTCCCATTCAATGGGACATTGGGAGGGATCGCGCACCAGCAGGATCAGATGATGCCCGGCGATCAGGCATTGCCGCACAACTTCACGGCCCAGATAACCATTGGCCCCGGTGATCAGCAGCTTCAGCCCACGTGGCTCGGACGGGTTGTTCATTGGGCCCACTCCATTGGCGTCATGGGGGTGCAGCTGGTGGTCATAGCCTGTGCGCCCGTGGCTTCGCCGGCGTTCTGGATGGCAAGTGTGACCTCATTCAGATGCAGGGCAAAATCGTTCGACAGACGGCAGCTGCGCCCCTTTGCGATGGCCGCCAGCATCTCGACCGGTCCCAAAGCAAAGTTCATCGAGGCCGCGCCCCAGCGCCCCACCTTGGGATGGGTCTTGCCCGGCAGCCGGAAACGGCGGCCCAGCGGGCTGTCGATCAAGCGGCGGCGAATGCGGAAACGTTTGTGGAACTTCACGGCAGCGCCATTGTCCCAGGCCTTGCGCAGCGCCAGCACGCCTTTGTCGCCGATCACCCGGATCTGGTGATCGTGCGGGGCCACAATGGAGCAGGTCAGCCGCACCACAGGCCCGTCATCAAAAAACAGCGTGGCCACCGAAACATCCGGCGCGGCGCGTCCCACACCCAGCTTGTCCGGCAGCACCTCGGCAGAGGCGGCAACAACCGTGCGCACCGTACCGAACATGGCAATCAACCAGCTGAGGTAATAGCCCGCATGTTCCAGCGTGCAGCCAACCCGAAATTCATCCTCATAAGGCCAGGGCGCGCCGCTTTCGCTCTGCCATTCTTGCACCGGGGCCTGCGGGATATACCCGTCATCCAACTCGGCGTAGACCAGACGTGGCGTGCCCGCGATCCCGTCGCGCACGGCCTTTGCCAGCGTTTGCGCTGCCTCCCCCAAAACCGAACATGGCGCCGAGGCCAGCATCAGCCCCTTATCTTCGGCTAGCCGGTGCAGTTCAGCCGCATCCATCATGTCCAGCGCCAGCGGCTTTTCCGAGTAGCAATGATGCCCTGCCTCCAGCACGGCCAGATTGACCTCATAATGCGACGCGGGATTGGTGAGGTTTAGCACTACGCCACCTTTAGGCAGGGCCGCCAGACAACTGGCCAGATCCTCAAATCGGGTCAGCGACCAATGGCGGCAGAACGTCGCCGCGCGGGTGGCATCGCGGTCATAGACGCCCAGCACCTGCACTTCTGGAAACGTCTGGAAAGAGCGCATATAGAGATCCGCGACAAAGCCGCAGCCGACCAACACCACCGTTCCTGCAACGGGTTCGGAATCCACCCGAGAGATTTCTGCGCCCATTAACCCTACGCCTGCCCTTTACTCACCGCTGATCCATCATAAGATCATGTCAGCATTTTGTTCCAGAGCCGCCAAGTCTTTGAATTGTCTTTCCGGCCAAACTGTTACAATTTGTCAGCGAATATTCTATCCGTGCTCGCACCTTAGCATCGCAATCGGGGACCCTGCATGAAATTCTGGATCCGCTCCTACTCTATCTCGGTCAACACACCGGACTGGCCGACCCTCAAGGCGCGCCTGACCCAGCGCTTTGCCGAGGGGCGGGGCTTTGCAATTGCGACCTTGAACATGGATCATCTGGTCAAACTGGAAACCAGTGCGGTGTTCCAGCACGCCTATAACGATCATGATATTGTGGTGGCCGATGGCAATCCGATTGTCTGGATGTCCCATCTGGCCAGCAATCCGGTAGAGCTGTTGCCCGGCTCGGATCTGATTTTCCCCATTGCCCGCCTGTGCGCCGAGCTGGACATGCCGATCGGCCTGATCGGCAGCCGCGAAGCAAGCCTCAACCGCGCCGCGATGGCATTGCGTGAGGCGGTGCCGAACCTGAAGATTGTCTACCAGAGCGCACCGACAATGGGGTTTAACCCGTCAGGCCCCGAGGCGGAATCGATCCTGAAGGCGGCACAGGGATCAGGGGCCCGGTTGTGCTTCCTGGCCCTTGGCGCCCCCAAACAAGAGGTCTTTGCCGCCTATGGCCGCAACATGCTGCCGCGCATGGGGTTTGCCTCGATCGGGGCGGGGCTGGATTTCCTGTCTGGTGATCAACAGCGCGCCCCTTTGTGGGTGCGCAAGATCGCGATGGAGTGGCTGTGGCGCATGTTGAGCAACCCCGGCCGGATGCTGGGCCGCTACCTGCGCGGCTTTGTGGTGCTGCCGGGGCATATGATCCGTTCGGTGGTGAAGTCGCAGGACTGATCCCGCCCGCCTTTTCTTTGGATCAGAGCAGCCGTGGTTTTTGCCGCCGCAGCAGCATCAGGTCTTTGACCTTGCCCTTCAGGCCCCTTGGTGGCAACACCTCTGCGCCCATCTCAAAGGTCGATCCAGTCAGAGCCGGATCGTGCCATAGCGCCATTTCCACACCCCATCGCGCCGACTCCTCAGGTGTCAGACCGTCGGGGATGCCCATGCGCGTCGCCAGCATTCCGGGCATCCAGTCATTCACCACGATATCGGGGAAACGATCACCGATATCCGCCACCAATGCCCGCGTGTAGATCCGCGCCGCGCCTTTGGAAACGCTGTAGGCGGCAGAGGCCGGCAGCGGGTGCAGATCGGCAAATGTGGCCACATTCACAATTCGCCCGAACCCGTCGCGCAGCATCGTTTGCAACGCCGCATGGCTGCACGCCATCACCCCGCCGAGGTTCACATTCACCGTCTGCATGAAACTGCCCGGCGTTTCCTCCAGCAGATCCCGACGCGGATAAACGGCGGCGTTGTTGATCAGCAACCCCGGCCCGCCATGTTCCAGCGTCATGCGGGCAAAGGCCGTTTTCACCGCTGCGAAATCGCTGACATCTACCTGCATAGGCGTGAACGTCTCCCCCGCCAGCTCTGCCGTTTTGGCCAAACCTTTGACGCTGCGGGACAGGCCAACCACATGCAGCCCTTTCGCACAGAGACCCAGCGCCAAAGCGCGGCCCAATCCGTCGCCCGCCCCGGTGACCACGGCAACCTTTTCCAGCAATCTTTGATCATTTCTGGCCATCACGGCTCCTTTCGTGTTGGTCAGCGATATGGTCCCCCACCCGCAACGCAAGGGCCGCAATGGTGAGGCTGGGGTTCACCCCCATTGACGTCGGAAAGACCGAGGCATCCGCGACATAGAGGTTCTCAACCTCATGCGCGCGGCAGTTCAGGTCCAGCACCGAGGCCTCGGGATTTGCGCCAAACCGCAGGGTGCCACAGGGGTGGCCGTAGTTCAGCTCAACCCCTTGTCCCAGAAACATCCGCCTGTTGCCCTTGAAGGCCTTGCGGATCAGGCGGCGGAAGGTGCGGCGGCGGCTGAGAAGTTCTGGTGAGAAATCATAGGTCAGGCTGATCTGGTCGGGATCGTCCCCTTTGAGCACGCGGTTCTCCGCATAGGGCAGATCCTCCATCAGCCCGACGTAAACCTGCGCCTTGCCAAAGAGCCTGGCAGCGATCAATGCGGGGATGCGGGCCAGTTCTTTCAGCGGTTTCACATGGCGTAGCCGCGACCGCGCCAGCAGCTGCCGCAGGTAATGCAGGATCTCGCCATAGCCGACCTCGATCCCCATCGCCTGCACCATGCCCAGCCGTTCACCTTCGCGGTGATAGAGGTCACGGAACCCCAGCGCCTTGCTGATCCCCTTGGCGGCAATGTGTTTGCCCGGCCAGACAGCAATCATTTCGTTGAGGTGGAACATCAGGAACCGGCCCACCTGATCATTGCTGTTGGCCAACCCGTTCGGATGGGCGGCATCATCAGAATGCAACAACAAGCGGGGGGAGCCGAAGGCCCCCGCCGCCAGCACCACTTTTTCGGCGGTGAACCGCAACGGTGTGCCGTCCCTCTCGGCCTCTATCACGCGGACTTTGCCATCCTCTGCCACCAACCGACGCACGGCGCAGCGATCCAGCAGTACGGCCCCCGCCTTCATCGCAGGTTCCACCCCCGCAGAGCGACCATCCATCTTGCAGCTGCGGGGGCATTTGAAGCCCAGGCACTGTTTGCACCCCGCCAGATGCTTCACCGCCGAATGCAGATGGTAGGGGTTCAGGCCTTTCGCCTTCAGCCGCGCCTTCATCGCCTGATCCGCGGCGGCCAGTTCTGGCGGGGCTTGCAACAGGCTGGGATGCTGGGCCAGTGGATCCTGTTCGCCCTGTAGGTGAAAGGCGACCTCGGCCTGATCAAAATAGGGCTGCATTTCGCTGTAGCTGACCGGCCAGCCGCCAGTGGGATGCGGGCGATCGGGGCTGTGGTCCAGATCATGTGGTTCGGGCCGTTCCAGCGTTGCCGCATAAAACACCGAGGAGCCACCAACCCCGCCGCCGACGGGGCCAAAAAACGTGCTGTCGCGCCCGTTCACCCGCGCCGTGATTGGGCTGGGCCAGAAACCCCGCAGCTGGCGCGCCACGGGGTCAAACACCTCTGAGACCAGTGCGGTTTCCTCACGCCGATAGCCTTTCGGGCCTTGTTCCAGCATCAACACTTTGAGGCCGCGTTCCGCCATGCGCCGCGCTGCCATGCCACCGCCGATGCCAGTGCCGATGACGATCACATCCCAATGCGCTGCGCTGGCCTGTTCGGGAGTCATGGCGCGCCCTCCAAGACCGGCAGGAAGATAGGGGCCAGATGGTAGGCGCCAGTGTTGGTCAGGTGGTTGTTGTCAAAATAGAACGACTGGCCGCCCTGCATCACCGAACAGACATCGGTGCAGAAATAGCGCCGCGGGTCGAGAACCTGCGCCCCACTGGCCCGCACCGCACCGTCCGAGGAGGCCTGCCGCGCCGCCACCTCTGCCAGAGATGTGGCAAATGTCTCTGAAACGCCTGCGGCGCGCCCATGCGCCAGATCCCGCGCCGTCTGGCGCGAGTCATACTGCGGCACCTCGGGGATCTGGCGCAGGATATGAACCTCCGCGAACCCCGACAGTTCGGTCACGGTTGTGGCCAATGCGGCTTCAAATCGGGCGGCTTGGTCGCCTTCTGGCAACAGTGTGATGCGGTTTTCGGCGTCCCGTCCGGTGCCTGTACCTTGGGCGTAATAGGCCCAGCGCCCCACCAGAACCACGTCGCGCAGCCCCATTGCAGGCAAAGCCTGCTGCAGCGTCGCCGTATCCGCGATGCAGTCTGCATCCTGCGCAGGTGTCGCCGCGCTTTCGCGTTTGCTGATGTCAAACAATGGGGGGCAGCCCGCATGCCAGATGATCAGCCCCGGCACCTCTGTGTCCTGGGCCACGGCGGCAATGCCATCCATCAGCGCCCGCAAATGGCTGTCGCCCCAGAACAGCACCTCTGGCGGGCCTTCGGGACCGATGGCACAGGTTTCGACCCGCGCCAGCGGGCCGTCGGTTGCGGTGGAACAGCGGCTCCAATCCTGCAGGAAATCTCCCGAGGCCGCGATATGTGTGCGCACCTCCGCAGGGTAGCGATCTGGCAGGCCATTGGTTTTGAAAGCCCAAGCGCCCAGCGCCAGCGCCACGGCTGAGGCAGCGCCAACCCCCACCAATGTCCGTGGCAGCGTCAGCCACACGGAATGCCGTGTGGGCCGTTCAACAAAACGCCAGCTCAGCACCGCCAGCCCAACCGATAGGGTGATCCAACCCGCGACTTCAAACACCCCCGCGTAGCTGCCGCGCACATAGAGTGACAGCACCGCCACCGGCCAGTGCCAAAGGTAGAGCGAATAGGAAATCAGCCCAACAAACACCGCACTGCGTGACCGGAGCAGCGCATTGACCGGATTCTGATCCTGCCCATTGGCCAGCACCAGCACCGTGCCCAGCACTGTTGGGATCACTTTCCAACCGGGGAAACCTGCACCCGCACGGGTAAAGATCAACCCGCCTAGGATCAGCGCCATGCCAATCCAGCTGAGCACCGGATGCAGCCGCCAATCGCTGCCCTTTTTCTGCCCCCAGATGGCCAGCAACACCCCTGCCAGCAACTCCCATGCGCGGAAGGGGAAAAGGAAAAACGTGGCCGTTGGTGAACTGGGTGTCAGGGCAACACAGGCAAGAAGCGACAGCACAAAGCCCGCCGTCAACAGCCCGATCAGCGCCTTTTGGCTGCGGACCAGAAACAGCATGACCAGCGGCAGGAACACGTAGAATTGCTCTTCAACCGCAAGGGACCAAGTGTGGAGCAAAAGCTTCTCATCCGCGCCGCTGTCGAAGTAACCGGCCTCCCGGAAGAACTGCACGTTGGACAGGTAGACCGTTGCCGCGATCAGGCTCTTGCCGAACTCACGGAATTCAAACGGCAGCAGCCACAGGTAAGCGGCGGCAAAGCTGACAAAGGCAACGGTGAAAAAGGCCGGCGCCAGCCGTTTGAAGCGCCTTTGATAGAACCGCCCCAGCGACAGGCGGCCGGTCTCTTCCAGCTCGCGCCAGAGGATGCCGCCGATCAGAAAACCCGACAGCACAAAGAACACATCCACCCCGACAAATCCGCCGCGCAGCCCCGGCACGCCGAAATGGTACAACACCACCGACAGCACCGCGACGGCCCGCAGCCCGTCGATCTCGGGGCGGTATCCTGATGGTGTTTGCGCGGGGGATGGGGGCAAGTCACTGCGCACGTTTGATCGGCACTCCAGAAATCCGTGCCCGCCCGCAGGTTTCGGGGGCGTGGAGCACTGCAAAATATGCGTGGAATGTCACCCCGATGTCCCGTGCTTGGCAAGGGGAAAGCGTGGCCAGTGCTCAGTTGGTATCAGGTCGTGGTCTGCACGCCAGCCTGTTGCACCGGGTTCGGCACCCGCGGCGCAAAGGTTTGCAGATGTGCAAACCGCTGCACCGCCTCGCCGGCCAGATAGCTCAAACGTCCGGCGCTCAGCACCGCTTCGACCTGTAGGGAGCCCTTGTGCAGGACCAAAAGATCGGCACGGCGGCCCAGATCAATATGCCCTCTGTCGACCAGCCGCATGATTTCGGCCGGGCGTCGGCTCAGCAGGGCCCAGGCCCGTGGCAGCGGCATCACCCCGCGTTCAACCAACCCAAAAGCCACCTCAATCAGCCTGCGCCCTCCTTGGGCAGAGGCCAGCGCGCAGCGGGTGTCGCTCAGGATATGACGTAACAGGCTGGCATCGCCCTGCCCGTCTGCCGCCTGCAACACCCGATCCGCATCCAGCACCACCGCGTCCCCCATCGCGCGCGCCGCAGCGGCGGGGGCGTTGTTCTTTGGGAACTGACAGATACCGGCCCCGATCATGGCATAATGTTCCCGCTGCTCAGCCGTTTCATCGCCACAGGACCCGTAGCGCACCCCAAGGGTGTCAAACGCTTCCGCCAGCTGACAGAGATGGCGCGCAGTGGCGGCGCGGGTGATCTGCTCAAACGTTGGGGCACCGGCAAAAATCACCTGATCCACACCGTATCGCCGCAGGGCCGCAAGCAGGCCGGCTGCGCCTGTGTAATCCTGGGGAGAGACCCGCAACTGCACCCTTAGGTCGGTGCCGGCCTCATCGCGTTGGTCTGCCATGAGCGATAGCGCCGTGTCCTGCCAAAGCGCGGCACCGGCACCGTCCTGCGCCGCCAACTGACCCCAGTTCAACGGCAACCATGTGGTTGTAACGCCCTGCGCCACTGCTCGATGCACCTGTTCCGCCAGATGTGCCGCCACCGAGGTGGGCTGACCACCGGCAAAAGGATCCATCGTGGGGCCATGCAGGTTCACAATGCCCGGCAGGATGAAATAGCCCGCGAGATCGATCGCCGGGAACGGCCCTTTGGCAAAGCGGCCCCGGTCGATCCCAATGGAACGGTTCTGCATTTTCCCATCCCTCAGGACGGTGGCGCCAGTCAGGCGCACGGGCGGTAACAACAACTGCATGACACACTCATTCGGTGGTTTTGCAGAGCTATAAGCCGCCTATATGTCGTTGGGATGAAGCCCGCGTCAGGCTTTAATGTGATGTCAGAAACTGCCGCTATCGCCGGAGCTTCCGGAACTGCCACCACCGAAACTGTCGCCGCCCGACGCTCCGCTTTCGCTGCGCACCTGCGCGTCATGACCCACCATCATGCCCATGTTGCGGCTGGCCTCAGACCCATCGTCAGCGCGGTTGGTTCGCGCTTTGCCCGCGCCCTTGCCCAATTTAGCTGGACTATTGGCCAACTTATAGCCCCCCCAGACAACACCGGTGAACAGGAGGATTGTGATAACATCTGTTAGTATTTGCATCTTCTGCCTGCCCTCTTAGCCAGACCTATTGGCGTGGCCTATCCGCCCCTCAGTCGGCACTGGGGTCGCCTTTCACCGGTGCATCATCAATGCCATGTGTGTAGCGGCTGCGGCTGCGCGTCTTCTTGGATTTTGGGGCGCTGGCATTGGCCCCAATGATGACAACCGCCGTGACTGCAAGGATGATGACACCCGCCACCAGATAGGCAAAGAGGTCTTCCCAGGTCATTGCATCCTCCGCGCTTCCACCCCAGCGAATGGTCCAAGTTGGGCCAAACACTGATCCGCCTCACTATAGCGTGCATCGGCGGTCTGAGAAGGCCGGATTACCCAGCCAAGCGGCAACGCGTGACTTCATGAAACATTCCCTCGGCGTCCTCCCCCACCAGCGACAGGCTGTCGATCTGGAACGGTGTGGGCAGAAGCGGGGCAAGATGGGCTCTCAGCACCTCTTCCAACGCAATCGCTTCGGCCTTGGGCAGTTTGCTGGTCAACGTCATATGAAAGCGGAATTGATCCATCACATAGGGATAGCCCCATTGGGTCAGCAATGCGTCCTGCCGTGGCGAAAGCTGCGCCTGCCGACGACGGGCCAGCTCTGCTGCGTTGAGCGGAGCGCGATAGCTGTCCAACCCGGAAACCGCCGCCGCCGCCAGCGCATTCAGCGCCGTGACCTCCCCAGTTGGCACCAAGGCCAGAAACCGGCCCAGCCTGGCCACCGCAAGCGCTTGCAAAGCGACCCGAGGCTGCGCTGCACAAAACGCCGCAAAAGCCGCGCCCAGCGCCGCAGGTTCCGCACCCTTCGCCAATCGGAAAGGCGGTTTGATCGTGGCGTGAAACCCGTATTTGCGTGGCGTTTCCGTCAAGGGACGTGGATCAACCGTGACCTCCTGTGGGGGTGCAGCGGGACAGCCGGCCACCACATCCCAGCCCAGCCATTCTGCGCCAAACCGGGCCAGCGCCCCCTCTGGCGGCAGGTAATATACAGCATAACGTTTAAACTCAGGCACTGTTGCCCCTTCCCGTCTTCTTTGTTCCCAAATAACCGCAGCTGATGGGCAAACCCAAGTGCATTCACACCCGCGCGCCCTCAGAAATCTCTCCGGTAATCTCTCCTGCATTTTAAATGTTAAGCCTGTGTAAAGGCCGCGCGGGTATCTCTGGTTTCGGGTGAAAAATGAGGTGGTGAGATGACAGCCCAGGTCAATACCGCGCCGGTGATTATCAAACGTAAGAAAGTGATCGGCGGCGGCGGTCATCATGGCGGGGCCTGGAAGGTGGCCTATGCGGATTTCGTCACCGCCATGATGGCGTTCTTCATGCTGATGTGGCTGTTGAACGCCACAACCGAGAAACAGCGCAAAGGTCTGGCCGATTACTTCAGCCCGACAATCTCGATCAGCCGGATTTCTGGGGGGGGCGACGGGGCGCTTTCGGGGCATTCGGTGTTTTCGGAACAGACCCTGCCGCAGGTCGGCACTGGGGCGTCCAACCTGAAACCAACAGAAGGCCGACAAGCGCGCGGCGAATTGGGGGATGGCGCCTCGGACAGTCCGGATGATCCGGAAACCGCAGGCGACGCGGCCGCGCTGGCCAAAATCGAGAGCCTGCTGCTGGGGCGTGGTGGCGAAAGCGCCATTGCCGATGCCCGTTTGCAGCATATCATCACCCGCGTCACAGACGAAGGTGTCACAATTGAGCTGTTTGCCCTGCCGGACCGGCCCCTGTTTGATGCCGAAGACAGCCCCACCGAGCTGCTCCGCGATCTGGCGCAGATCCTAAGCGACAGCGTGGTGGGGTTTGAAAACCCCCTGACGGTTGAGGCCCATGTGCCCGCAAATCCAGTGGTCGCCCGGCACAATCCTGTTTGGGAACGTTCAATGGCACAGGCCGATGCCATGCGACAATTGCTGATCACATCCGGCACGGAAACGGCGCGCATCCAAAGGGTGACCGGGCATGGCGACCGCGAACCCGTCAGCTATGACACGATGGCCACGCGCAACAACCGGCTGGAGGTGGTCCTGTTGCGCCTCCCCTAAGGCCCAAGGCGGGCGGAAATAGATTGGATTTTACCTGTTAGCGGGCTGTTAAACCCTCTGCGCTAAAGCTGATGCCAACGACGATTTCCGGTGCAGCAGAAAGGCGCGCAGATGACGATTTCCTCTTCCCTTAACGCCGGTGTGGCGGGCCTTGGGGCCAATGCCAACCGGCTGGCAACCATTTCGGACAATATCGCCAATGCCTCCACACATGGCTACCGGCGGGTCGAGGCCCAGTTTCATTCGATGGTGGTCGCTGGTGCCAGCGGGGGGAATTACGCCGCCGGTGGCGTGCGGGCCACCACCCAGCGGCTGATCAATCAGGGCGGCAGTATCATCGGCACCTCCAATGCCACCGATCTGGCGGTGCGCAACCGCGGCTTCCTGCCGGTGGCCTCCGCTGCCAGCCTTGCCGCAGGGGGCAATCAACAGATGTTTTTGACCACCACCGGGTCGTTCCAATTGAACGAGGATGGCAATCTGGTCACCGCCTCGGGCCTGGCGCTGCTGGGATGGCCTGCCGCCGCAGACGGCACCATTCCAACCTACCCGCGCGACACAAGTGCTGGGCTGGAACCAATTGAAATCAACGTGAACCAGCTGACTGGTGAGCCCACCACAAATGTCAGCGTGGCGCTGAACCTGCCCGCGGCCTCCACAGATGCTGGCAGCGCCGGGGAGGTCGAAGATATCTCGGTCGAATATTTCGACAACCTCGGCGCGTCGCAAAGCCTGAACTTTTCCTTCACACCCACGGTGCCGGGCACCGGATCATCCAATCAATGGACTCTGCAAATCACGGATTCCGCGCTTGGCACGGTGATCGGGGAATATGCCCTGACCTTCGACGATGGCCGCACCACCGGGGGCAATTTGCAGGCCGTTACCACGGTGTCAGGCGGCGCCTATGACGGCACCAGTGGTTCGGTGATTGTCAACGTTGCCGGCGGGCCGATTGAGGTGAACATTGGTGAAATTGGCGACCCCGAAGGCCTGACCCAACTGGCCAGCAATTTTGCCCCCGTCGCCATCCAGAAAGACGGCTTTCCGGTTGGCAACATGACCTCCGTTGAAGTGGACGCCAACGGCTTTGTTTATGGCCTCTACGACACCGGTGTGACCCGCACGCTCTACCAGATCCCGCTGGTCGATATGCCCAATCCCAACGGGATGACGGCCCTGGACGCACAGACCTACATGACCACCCCCGACAGCGGCAATTACTTCCTGTGGAACGCCGGCGAAGGCCCCACCGGTGAGGTGGTGTCTTACGGGCTGGAAGAATCCGCCACCGATGTCGCCGGTGAGCTGACCGATATGATCCAGACCCAGCGGGCCTATACCTCCAACGCCAAGGTCATCCAGACCGTGGATGAGATGTTGCAGGAAACCGCCAATATCAAACGCTAACCCTAGATCGGGGCAGTCCTCATGACCCTATCAACCGCGCTGACCACGGCGCTCACCGGCCTCAATGCCTCGGCGCGCGACGCGGCAACCGTGTCCTCCAATCTCGCCAATGCCCTGACCGAAGGCTATGCCCCCCGCAGCCTGAACCGGGCCAGCAGCCAGTTTGGGGGGGTCAATCTGAATGGGGTCACCCGCCATATCGACGCCGCCCTGTTGCAGGACCTGCGCGGCGCCAGCGCCGGACTGGCCGGCGCCGAAACGAAACAGAATATGCTGTCCCGCCTGCAGTCCCTGGTCGGCACCCCAGGGGAGGCCAATGCGCTCACCACCGCGGTAGATCAGTTTGAAAGCAACCTGATCGATGCCGCCAACCGCCCCGATCTGGAGCTGCGATTACAAACCGCAGTCCAGGCGGCGGGCACGCTGGTGACGCGGCTCAACAGCGCCTCGGACGGGGTGCAGGCGCTGCGGCAGGAAGCGGATCACGCCATCGCCCGCGAGGTGGAGGGCCTGAACCGCGCGCTTGGACAGGTCGCCGAATTGAACCGCGACATCACCGCTGCGCAGCTGCAGAAACGAGACGCCTCCGCCCTGATGGACCAGCGGCAGGCGTTGATCGACCAGATGTCAGAGACCCTGCCGCTGCGCCAAATGCCGCGCCCAAACGGCGCTGTAGCCCTGATGAGCACCGGCGGCAGCCTGCTACTGGACGGCACAGCCCGCGCTTTAAGTTTCACTCCCAGTCCTGCGGTTGCTGCACATATGACCCAGGCCAACGGGCTGCTGTCTGGTTTGCAGATCAATGGCACCCCGGTCAGAACCGACCCCACGGGCAAGATCGGCGGGGGTCGGCTGGCCGCTCTGTTTGATCTGCGCGACAGCCAGCTCGCCTCGGCGCAAACACAGCTCGATGCCTATGCGCTTGATCTTGCGTCCCGCTTTCAAAGCGGCGTGGACCCCACCCTTGCCCCCGGTGACGCGGGTCTGTTCACCGAAACTGGCATGGTGGCATCCGCCGGCGCCGGGCTGGCCAGCAGATTGCGCCTGAACCCGCTGGTCGACCCCAACCAGGGCGGGGCAGCCTGGCATCTGCGCGACGGTCTGGCCGCCGCAAGCCCGGGCGAGACCGGTGATGCCACACTGTTAAACGCCATGCTGGACAGGCTGAACGCCGCTTCAACGGCCAGTCCTCTTAGCAGTGCGGCACAGTCGCATCGGGACCACGCTGGCAGTCTGGCAGCGCTGTTCGCCGCACCAAATGTCACCGCCTCCAACAACCACAGTTACCACGATTTCCGCCACGCCGCCCTGCAGGAGGCCGCTCTTGCTGAAGGCGTCGACAGCGACGCCGAACTGCAACGGCTGATGCTGGTGGAACAGGCCTACGCTGCCAACGCCCGCATCATCGAAACCGTGGATCAGATGCTGCAAACCCTGATGAGGATTGGCACATGAACCGTTATG
Organism: Thalassobius sp. MITS945101; assembly: GCF_047123305.1. Lineage (GTDB taxonomy): Bacteria > Pseudomonadota > Alphaproteobacteria > Rhodobacterales > Rhodobacteraceae > Thalassobius. The sequence continues at coordinate 1,257,186 of NZ_CP138918.1, read as the reverse complement.
CAATTGGCGATCTCAGCCAAAGCTGGGTGAGCCAGCGCAACAACAACCTGATAAAGTCCCAGATCAACCGGCTGAACGCCGAGCTTTCCAGCGGCAAAGCAGCAGACATCCCGGAGCATCTCGGCGGGGATCTTGCACCGCTGGCCGCGCTGGAGGCGGATCTGAGCCGCACCCAGAGCTTTATTTCCGCCACCCAGACTGCCAGCAATCTTGCCAGCGCGCTGCAAGAAACGCTGCAGCAAATTCAAATGGAGTCTTCGGATTTCTCGACCCAGTTGTTGATCGCAGACGGGCCGCTGCAACAAATGGCCCTGCCACTGTCACAAGAGGCCTCAGCGCGGTTGTCCGATGTCTCCACCCTGTTGAACACACGTTATGCGGGCCAATCCCTCTTTGCCGGGGCGGCAACAGGCCAGCCGGCCGTGGCTGACGCCAGCATCACTTTGTCAGGTCTGTTTGCAGCCCTTGGCGGCGACACTTCACCCAGCAATATCCGTCAGGAAGTCGACAATTGGTTTTCCCCCGGCGGCGGTTTTGATGCAACCGGGTATCTGGGCAGTTCAACCCCGGCAAGCGGGCATCGGCTGGACGATTCCACTGAGATCTCGCTGCGTCTGACGGCTCACGCCCCCGCGTTCCGGCAAATGCTCAGCGGGTTAGCCCTCGCCGCGCTGACAGAACATGCCTCTGCCGCAGACCGCGGCCAACTGCTCAAGGATGCCGGTGAGATCCTGATCCAGGCAGAGGCCATGCTGGGCGATGACCGTGCCACGTTGGGGTTTGCCGAACAGCGGCTCGCCGCCCATCAAACCGCCCTTACGGCACAGGCCGACGGCTATGAAATGGCCCGTGCAGCGCTGATCGGCAAAGACCCTTTTGAAACCGCCGGTGCCTTACAACAGGCCCAGACTCAAATGGAGCTGCTCTATACCCTGACCGCGCGCATGTCCTCCCTAACCTTGGTGAATTTCCTCCGATGAAACCTCTTGTTCTTACTCTTGTTGCCCTTATTGCCTGCCCCCCTGCGCAGGCCAACCCGATCCGTCTGAAGGACCTGGTTGAATTCAGCGGTGTGCGGGGCAACGATCTGGTGGGCTATGGCCTGGTGGTCGGCCTCAACGGCACCGGCGACGGGCTGCGCAATGCCCCTTTCACCGAAGAAATCATGTCCAACGTGCTGGAGCGTTTGGGGGTCAATGTGACAGGTGAACAGTTTCGCCCCAAAAACGTGGCGGCTGTTTTTGTCACGGCGCAGCTGCCCCCCTTTGCCCGTGCAGGCAGCCGGATCGACGTGACCGTCTCCGCCATCGGTGACGCCAAAAGCCTGATGGGTGGCACCTTGGTCATGACACCTCTGAACGCTGCCGACGGGGCAATTTATGCGGTGGCTCAGGGCACCATCATCGCCGGTGGCGCCGCTGCCGAGGGCGATGCCGCCCGCGTCATCGAAGGGGTGCCAACGGCCGGTGTGGTGCCCTCAGGTGCATTCGTCGAGCGGGAAGTGGATTTTTCCTTTGCCACTTTGGATCAGCTGCAACTGGCCCTGAGGGAGCCCGACTTCACAACCGCCCGGCGGATCGAAGAGGCGATTAACCGCGAATTTGGCCGTGCCGCCGCCCTGATGACGGACGCAGGATCGGTGCAGCTGGATCTTGGCGCCACCGGCACCCGCTCCGCCGCCCATGCAGTAGAGCGGATCGAAAACCTACGTGTGGCCCCTGAACGCAAGGCCCGTGTGGTTGTAGACCAACGTTCTGGCACCATTGTTATGGGGGAAGACGTCCGGATTTCGCGGGTGGCCGTGGCCCAGGGCAACCTGACCCTGCGGATCGAAGAGACCCCGATCGCGGTGCAGCCCAATCCCTTTGCCGAAGGCGAAACCGTTGTTGTGCCCCGCACCCAAGCGGCACTCGAAGAAGACCCGGGCACCGGGTTGGCGGAGGTCGACGGCAGCACCAACCTGTCTGATGTGGTGGCGGGATTGAATGCGCTGGGGGTCTCTCCGCGGGATATGATCGATATTCTGAAAAGCATCAAAGCGGCCGGCGCGCTGCATGCGGAGTTTGTGATCCGCTAGGCCCTAGCCATAGCCACGCACCAGTGCCTCTGCCAGCAAACGCCAGCCATCGGCCATCACAAAGAACGCCAGTTTGAACGGCAGCGACACCACTGCCGGCGGCACCATCATCATCCCCATCGACATCAACACCGCTGCCACCACAAGATCGATGATCAGAAAGGGCAGAAAAATCAAAAACCCAATTTGAAAGGCCCGGGAAATTTCCGACAGCAGGAAACTGGGCACCAGTAGTGACAGCGGCGCGTCTTGGTTCAACAGGCTGTCAGCTGTCTCGGGACGCAAAGCAGCCAAAGTCACATAGGTTTCCCCATCGGTGCGCGCCGCCATGAACCCGCGCAGTGGGGTCAAAGTTTCCGCAACAGCGGTCTCCAGCGGGATCTCCTCCGCGATCAGAGGCGCTATGCCCATCTGCCAAGCTTCCTCAAACACCGGGGCCATGATGAAGTAGGTGAGAAACAGCGCCAGGCTGACGATCAACATATTGGGTGGTGCCTGCTGCAGGCCCAAGGCCTGACGCAGAATCGACAGAACCGTGACCAGAAACGGAAAACAGGTGAGCATGATCGCAAGCCCCGGCGCGATGCTCAGCACCGAGATCAAGGCAAACAACTGCACCCCCCGCGCAGTCAGGCCGCCCCCCCCTTCCAGCGCCACGGTCACGGATTGCGCCGCAACGATGCTGGGGCACAACAGCAAACCCGCCAGCGCCAGCAGTCCCGTTGTCGACAAAAGCCTCAAAGGAGTCCCTCGCCCCCTGTGGCGACCTGGGTTAACCGGACAACCAGGCCTGCCCCTTCCCCTTCCGCCGCTTCCTCCAGCTGGCCCCGGGCGATCAGCCGCTCTCCGATGTAGAGTTCCACCGGGTCGTCAATGCTGCGATCCAGCGGCAGCACCGACTCTTCGGTAAGCGCCATCAGCTCGCCAATTTTTGGCCGTGCCCGACCAACCGACACAAGCACTTCGATTGGAACGGATGAAAATTGCGGGGTGTCAGTCACCGGAAAGCTCCTTTTGGACAACATCAAGATGGGCTTGCAAAATGGCAGAAACGGCCTGCTGAACCGCGTCGAAATCAATCTGGCTAGGCCCTGCAGCCGCCCGCACCCGCATCTGTCCATCTGACAGCGCCGGGTTAGATTGCAGAGCAACACGCCCGCCTGCGTGGAGTTCGGTACGCGACAGTACTTCGCAACAAGTCGGCATCGCCGCCGGGGACACTTCGATGGACAGCGGGGCCGCGGTTTCATCCGCAAGGGCCGCGCACAGAATTTCGCCAAGCCGCAAGGCAACGGACTGCTGCAAGGCCGCGGCATGAACAGTCTGCAAAACCTGCTCAATCAGGGGCAACAGCTGAACCAGCGCGCTCGCGTAAGCTTCATCATAGGTGAACTGCAGGTCGCGCAATCGCTCTGCGGCTTGCGAAACCGTTTGAGCTTCAGCCTCTTCGTCGGTGCGTAACGCATCTTCCTGCCCGGCATGATAGCCTAGGGCAAAGGCCCGCTCCTCCGCCGTTTCAACCCGTGTTGTTGCGACAGTATCGGCATCCTCGGCCAACTGCCGCACAATATGAGAGATGCTCATCCGCGCTGCTCCGGCCGGTCTTCAAGCCAGCTGCGCAGAATTTCCACGGTGTCGTCCTGTCGCTCGCTGATCAATCCGCGCAGCCGCTGCACCGGGTCTGCGTCCGGTGCCTGGCCCGGGATTTCAGAGGCCGGGTCTGATCCCTCTGCCGCCCCCTCTGCTGCGGTCTCCAGCACTTCGCCGCTCAGTGCGGGCGAAGCGATTTGGGGCAGAGGAGGTGGGGCCGGGCGGCTGAGAACCGGGCGCACCACAAAGATCAGCAAGGCAAGCGCCACCACCGCAAGAATGGCCATCTGCAACAACGTTAACAGATCCAGTGAAGACAGGTTCACCCATTGAAAGGCAGCTTCGGTGCCGGTTACATTTACCGGTTCAAACACCATTGATTTCAAGGTGATCTGGTCGCCGCGATCAGCAGAAAATCCCACGGCAGAGGCAACCAGTTGCTCAAGCGCGCCAAGTTCTTCGTCGCTACGCGGCGCGAAACTGTCGTCCTCCGCCACGCCATTCACCAGCACCGCGACAGTCACCCGCGCGATGCCTCCGGCCTGCCTGACAACCTCTCGCTGCACCTCGGACAGGTCGTAATTTGCCGATTCGCGGCTCTGCGAACTGTTTGACGTTCCTCCGGTGCCCGTTTCGCTGTCGCCAACAGGCAGGTTTGACGCAACCGAGACATCTGATGCCCCATTTTGAGATTGCGAAGTATTCTCTTCGGTTTCGGATTGAATCAGCACTCGGCTGTCAGGATCGACCCGACGTTCCAGAATGGATTCGGTCTGCGAAATCCGCTCAATGCGCAGTTCCACCACCGCATTGCCCGGTCCAACCCGCGCCTCCAACAGGCGTTGCACCCCCTCGCGCATGGCTGTTTCCTGAGCGTTCTCAACACCAATGTCGTCGCCGGAGGCGCCCCCGATCACACCCTTGCGCCCGTCGATCACCACCACGTCTTCGGGGCTCAGCCCTGCAACCGCGCTGGCCACCAGAAACCGCAACGCCTGTGCCTGGTCCGCGGCCAGAGCCGCACCGGTTGTCATGACCGAAATCGATGCGGTGGTCTGCGCATTGCGCTGAAACGGAGCTGTGTTGCCGTTGCCAATATGCACCCTGGCCGTCTGAATGTTTGCGCTGGCCACGATGGTGCGGGCCAATTCGCCCTCTTTCGCCCGCCAATAGGCCGCATCGAACATCGCAGCCGTGGTGCCAAAGCCCGTTAACCCATCCAACAGCTCGTAACCGCTGGCCCCGTTGGCAGGTAGACCTTCGCTGGCAAGGGTCATGCGCAACTGATCCCTCTCGGCGCTGGTCACATAGATAGCGCCACCGCGCACCTCAAACGGGCTGCCACGCTGTTCCAGCGCAGAAATCACGTCCCCCGCAGCGGCACTGTCCAGCCCAGCATAGAGCAGCGTCATCGACGGCTTGCTCGCCAAACGTGTCACCCCCAGGACTAGGGCAAAGACCAAAAGCGTCGCCACACCGACGATCACCCGCTGCCGCACCGGCATCGCGGACCATATCTGACGAATTTGTTGCACGGACATCCTCCGATAAAGGGGCGTTTTGCCCCGACATCTTCAGTTTCGCTGCCGAGCCTTAAGATTCGGTTAGTGGCTTGGCGCTTATGAAAGAGAAAGCGAAAGAGAGGACGTCCCGATGGCGAATGCCGAAACCGAGCCTGCAAAACCGTCTATGAAAGTCCCCTTGATCTTGGGGCTATTGCTGGCGTTGACCAGTGCAGTTGGCGGCTTTTTTCTGAGCAGTAACAACATGCTACCCTTCTTCTCTGCGCCGAAATCTGGTGTGCAGAATCCGGTGGCTAACTTGCAGGCCGCCCCGAGTGTCATCGGGCAGGCGATCCCCGAATCGCCCAGTTTTGTCAGCGTGCCGCCGCTGCTCATAAGCCTCGGTGCGGGATCTTCCTCGCGGCATTTGCGGTTCGCCGCCACCCTGGAAACATCGCCCGGCACAGCGGAACATGTCGAAGCGGTCATGCCCCGCATCATCGATGTGCTCAACGGCTACCTGCGCGCCGTCGAAACCGCTGATTTTGATGACCCCGCCGTTCTGACCCGTCTGCGCAAGCAAATGTTGCGACGGGTTCAACTGGTTACGGAAACGGGCCAGATCAGCGATCTTCTGATTTCCGAATTTGTCTTAGATTAGAGGTTTTTATGGAGTTCATTGCAGACATTCTTTTGGTTGCTGGCGCTCTTGGCGCGGCGTTCTACTGTGTCGTTCTGTCCCGCAGATTGAACCGGTTCAACAATCTGGAAACCGGCGTCGGCGGGGCTGTCGCGGTGCTCTCGGGTCAGGTGGATGATCTCTCCAACATGCTGGCCACGGCGCAGAAAAACAGTTCGGCCTCAGAAGCCCGGCTGCAAAAACTTGTCACAGAGGCGGAAGAAACCGCCGCCCGACTGGAACTGCTGCTGGCCTCGTTGCACGACCTGCCCGAACCCGCTGCGCAAATGCCGTCAGAAGAACCGATGTTCAAACGCCACCCCGACCCGGATCAAGGGGTAGTGACATGAGCCGGCGCAACGGCAAAGGCACTCTGCCGTTGATTGCGGGACTGCTTCTGGGGTCCGCCTTGCTGCGCGTTGGCATCGGTGCCGGGGACGCCCTGGCCAAGGCGCCCGCGTCGTTGCCCCCCGACCCTGAGGCGATCGCAGAAACCTGCCCGGCGGGCGAAGACAGCGCAGCCTTGCTGGCGGTTTTGCAGCGGCGCGCGGCGCGTCTGGATGAGGACGAAGCACAAATGGCACAGCGCAAGGCGACCCTGGATCTCATCGACGCAGAGGTTCGCCAACAGCTTGCGGCCCTCGAGGCCGCAGAGAATAGCTTGGCAGCCACAATTGCCGTGGCCGACACTGCGGCCGAAGCGGACATTGTGCAATTGGTTGCCGTTTACGAGGCGATGAAACCCAAAGATGCGGCCGCGCTGTTTTCCGAGATGGAGCCGAATTTTGCCGCTGGCTTCTTGTCACGCATGGCACCCGAGGCCGCCGCGGGTGTGCTGGCGGGCATGGCGCCTCAGACAGCCTATTCGATTTCCGTCTTGCTGGCCGGGCGCAACGCCGCCGCCCCTAAAGAATAGCCCCAAACCAACCCCAGAAGGTCGCCAAGGACAAGGAACACACCAATGCTCGGATTCATCGGAATTGCTGTCATTTTTGCCATGGTCTTTGGTGGCTACCTTGCTGCCGGGGGTAAATTTGGGATCATCCTGAAATCACTGCCGTTTGAGATGATGATGATCGGTGGCGCCGCGACCGGCGCCTTTCTGATCAGCAATGACATGGCGGCGGTCAAACACACGCTCAAAGACATCGGCAAGGTTTTTAAGGGCCCCCGATGGTTTCATGCAGATTACCGCGATCTCCTATGCCTGTTGTTTGAGCTGATCCGCCTTGCCCGCGCCAATCCGGTCGCCGCTGAGGAGCACATCGAAGCCCCACAAGATTCGTCAATTTTCACCCGCTACCCCAAGATCCTCGCCGATGCCGAGGCTGTGAACCTGATCTGCGACACCATGCGGTCGGCGGCGATGAACTACGATGACCCGCATCAGGTTGAAGAAGTGCTGGAAAAGCGGTTGGACGCCAATCATCATCACGCCCTGCACTCCAGTCACGCATTGCAGACCATGGCCGACGGCCTGCCCGCCCTGGGCATTGTTGCCGCGGTTCTTGGGGTGATCAAAACGATGGGTTCGATCGACCAACCGCCTGAAATTTTGGGAAAAATGATCGGCGGCGCGCTGGTCGGCACGTTCCTTGGGGTCTTTTTGTCTTACGGGCTGGTCGGCCCCTTTGCCGCCAAGGTCAAAGCCGTGGTGGAAGAGGATCAGCATTTCTATCACCTGATCCGCGAGGTGCTGGTTGCCAATCTGCACAATCATCCCACCAACATCTGCATCGAAGTCGGGCGCCAGAACACACCGTCGCATTGCCGCCCCAGCTTCACCGAACTTGAAGATGCGCTGAAAGCGACAAAACAGGAGGCCGCATGAGGCACATCGCGCTCTACGCAATCGTTCTCGGGCTGTTTTTGGGACAAGCCGTGTCTGCGGCCCCTGTGATTCTGCGGTCCGGTGAACATGGTCCGTTCACACGACTGGTTCTATACTTGGATCCGGATCAGAAGTGGCAGGTAAGCCAATCCGGGCTGACCACACGGATCGACTTACTGGGCCTTACCGAAGACGTTGATATTAATGGGGCTTTCAGCCGAATTTCCCGTGAACGTCTGACCGACATCTCTTTGGAGGATGGCGCCGTTCTGGTGGCAACCCGCTGCATCTGTGCCTTCGAAAGTCGCGAGGCCCCGTTGAACAGAACAACCACATTGCTGATCCTCGATTTCTTTGACACGCCGCGTCCATCTACGCCCACGCCCGACCCCCAAACAGCCCTACCGCCACAAACTCAGGCTGTCGCCGCATCGTCTGGCCAAACCGGGACTTCTGATCGCGATGATCCCCCCGCCGTTGTTCTGCCCTATCTTTTTGAGCCACCATTTGCTGCACCCGTTCGGGCCGAGGCTGTGTTGTCTCAGCCGACTCCCGTCACTGAGATGGCACAGCCAGCAAGCACGTCCCGCTTATTGTCCCAGCTTGAAAGGGGTGCTGCGCTGGGATTGATTGTTCAAACTCCGGAAATGCCCTCGGATGCAGGGGAACTGACCCCGTTTGAAACCACCTCGACCAGCTTGCACTTCAAGGTCACCGACAGCAGCGCAGTGCCGCCCCGGGATGTGGCAGCACAGCCGCCCGCCCTTGAGGAATGTGTCCTTTCTGGATTTCTTGCGCCTCAAAACTGGGGAGTCCCGGGGCGGTTTGTCGATGGGCTGGAGTTGCTGCGTGATGACACGACCTGGCAAACTGCGGAAGCGCAAAACGCCAAGCTTGCCTCGCATTACCTCCGTTTTGGCCTCACCACCGAAGCAAATACCCACCTGGCGGAGTTGCCGCCTGGTCGTGAGAAAACCGCCTATCTTATGGTGATCGCTGCGATTGATCAGGGCCCGGCTCCGGCAATCGCGTCCTCACATCTGTTTTGCGCCGGACCTGCGGCGCTCTGGGGGTTTCTACTGGAACAAGATCTTGCGCGCTTAAAATCTGCCCCGGCGGCGACAATTCTCCAGAGCTATCTGGCATTTCCAAACGCCCTTCGGGACGTGCTGCGCCCCAGTCTTACTGATCAATTGCGACACGCGGGTTTTGAAACACAGGCAGATGCGGTGCAACGCCAAGCAAATCGGCTCCTCACTGACCATGACACAAACCGCCCGCCCGAGCCGCTGTCGAATCTACTGGACGGTGGCAGTCAGCCTCCAACCCCCGACACTCTACAGGAAACTGTTCAACAGGCTGCACACACAACAGAAGACACAGCTTCAGCAGAGTTGATTGACAGTTATGCCTTTGAATATCGACACGAAAAACCGGCGCAGGTGCTGCAAGAAGCTGCCATCCTGTCTTTGGCGGACGCCGGTGATTTTCGGGAAGCCTTCCGCAGGTTTGCAGTTTTGGCCAGTGACGAGCCTGTGCCCGATATCGCATTGCCCCTTTTCACAGCTTTGACCACATCTGCTAACGATCACACCTTCCTCCAGATTCTGACGGAGCAGTTAGAGGATGGTCACCCCCCACCGGAGCAATCTGTGGCAGCGATCCGGAAACGTGTTCAAAACATGGGGTTTGAAGAACTTGCGGCACGGCTGCCGCAAGCGCCCCCTCTTGACGCCTCCCCCCTTCCAGAAGCCACCGTTTTAGAAAAACCTACCCTCGCGACTCACAACCTGAAGCAAACAGCACCAGCAGCGGATCTTGCCCCTTTGGCGCACGGCCGCGCGCTGGTCCAAGGCGCTTCTGACTTGCGGCACAAATATTGGTCACTGCTGGACGCCACAGCGCCAGAGGGGTCCTCCCCCTAAACCAATTGCTAACCAAATGCCGCTATTCTGATCCAGCCCAATGCCCCAATAGCGATGTGAGAATTTATGAAGGCCGCCACTTTCCGCCCGACAATATTGTTGGCCGTCGCACTGATGGTCATCATCATCATGATGATCCTCCCTGTGCCTGCGTTTGTGCTGGACATCGGGTTGGCTGCGTCGTTTGCGCTTGCTGTGTTAATCTTCACGGTCACGCTCTTTGTTGAGAAGCCTTTGGATTTCTCCGCTTTCCCCACAATATTATTGGCCGCGCTCATGCTGCGGCTGTCGCTCAACGTTTCCTCTACCAAGCTGATCATCGGCGAGGGCCACACCGGCACCCAGGCCGCAGGTCGGGTCATTGACGGCTTTGCCAGCTTCGTCATGAACGGCAGTGTCTTCCTCGGCCTGGTGGTCTTTGGGGTGCTGATGATCGTCAACTTCATGGTGATCACCAAAGGCGCCGGACGGATGGCCGAAGTTGGCGCGCGTTTCGCACTTGATGGTATGCCGGGCAAGCAGCTGGCTATTGACAGTGATCTGTCCTCAGGCGCGATTACCCATGAGGAAGCCCGCCAAAGACGCCTGGAAGAACAACAGGAAACCACTTTTTTCGGCTCCCTTGATGGCGCCTCAAAATTTGTCAAAGGCGATGCCGTTGCCGGGCTTTTGATCACCCTGCTGAATTTGGTGATGGGACTGGCAATGGGTGTTCTGGTCCATGGGATGCCCGTCGGCGCGGCGTTTGAAACCTACACAATCCTGACCGTCGGCGACGGGCTGGTAACACAAATTCCCGCGGTCATTATTTCGATCGCTGCCGCCTTACTGTTGTCTCGGGGTGGCTCGGTTGGGGCAACGGATCAGAACCTGCTGGGGCAGCTGGGGCGTCACCCGGCCGCACTGATGACGGTTTCCGCGCTGATGATCGTCTTCGCAGTTGTCCCTGGTCTCCCGTTTCTGCCTTTCATGACCGGTGCGCTATTGCTTGGCGCGGGCGCCGTCGCCCTGCAGCGACAGCACGGCGATGCTGATGGTCCTCCAGTGGCTGACACGCAGCCCGTGCCCCCCAAAATCGGCGACATTCTGGATGTTGACGAAATCCATGTCGAATTTTCGCCGGATCTGATTCCTCTGGTGTTAGATCAAGGGACAGGTCTGGACCTGCGCATCAACAACATGCGGGAGCATATCGCGCGCAGCTTTGGCCTCATTCTGCCGGAAATCCGGTTGACCGATGCCGCCTCTCTACCGCCACACACCTATGTGATCCGCCTGCATGGCGTCGAACAGGCGCGGGCGCGCCTGCAGCCTGGCAAATTGCTGGCTTTTGCCGCCGAAGAGGGGGCACTGCCCAGCGGAGAGGACATATTGGAACCGGTCTATGGGGCCCCCGCCCGCTGGATTTCCGAAGAGGTTTCCCAAGCAACTGAGGTCACGGGCAGCACCATCGTGACCCCCACCGAAGTTCTGGCCACCCATCTGCTTGAGCTGGTCAAACGCAACCTCGGCAGGTTGCTGGGGCTCAAGGCCCTACGGCGCCTTTTGGACGAAATGGTCAGCCTCAGCGACCCAGCCCGCGCCGCGGCCAATCAACGGCTGATCGATGAGCTGGTCCCAGACAAAGTGCCGCTGGACTGTTTGCATGCCGTCTTGCGCCTGCTGCTGGAGGAACAGGTGTCGATCCGCAACCTGCCGCTCATTCTTGAAGCTGTTGCAGAGGCGCGGCGCAGCGCAAGCGATCCGGTTCAGATCTGCGAGCTGGTGCGTCAACGCCTTGGCTTCCAACTCATCTCCGATCTGCGGCGCCCGGATGGCACACTGCCGCTCATGCAGTTGGATCAGGCCTGGGAAACGCATTTTGAAACCCATCAGATCGACACACCGCAGGGACCCGGAGATGTTGCCCTGCCACCGGATCTTTTTCACAAACTGACTGAATCCATTTCCTCAAAATTAAATGAAATCAACAACAAAGGGATTTTCCCGGCGCTGGTAACCTCGGCGCCACGTCGCCGCTTCCTGCGCACGGTGTTGAATGCCGGACAGATCAGCGCGCCGGTCTTATCCTTTGAAGAGATCGGCCTTGAGGCCAAACCCGCCCTCGCAGGCCTGGTGCCCGCGTGACAGACTTGGCCGCCGTCCAAGCTCTGATGGATGTGGGGGTCTGGCACGGGCTGATCGTCTTTCTTCGGGTGGCACCAATGGTGGCCCTTTTGCCTGGGATCGGCGAACGCTCGGTGCCCGCGCGCGTCAAACTCGGCCTTGCCATCGCCACCACCCTGCCCCTGGCGGCTCTGCTACCGGTTGCCCTCAACACGCCTCCGGATCTGGGACAATTTCTGCCCTATGTGTTTAGCGAAACTCTGGCAGGTCTGACGCTGGGACTGGCGATCCGACTGATGCTTCTTGCGCTTCAAACAGCTGGCGTGATGATTGCGCAGGCCACCTCATTGGCGCAGATCCTGGGAAATGCGGGGGTGGAACCAATGCCCGCCATCGGTCATCTACTGGTCATATCCGGCATCACCCTGGCGATGATTTCCGGCGCCCATTTGGAAGCCATCACGCTGTTGGCCACCTCCTATCAGGTCTGGCCGGCCGGCAGCTGGCCCGTTCCCGCTGACCTCATGCGTTTGGCCAGCGACACCGTCGCGGCCTCTTTTGCGCTCGCCTTCAGTCTCAGCTTGCCGTTTCTGGCCGTTTCCCTGCTTTACAACGTCATGCTGGGGGTGGTGAACCGTGCCATGCCGCAGCTGATGGTCGCTTTCATTGGCGCACCTTTGATCACTTTGGGGGGCATCGCGCTCATCTTTCTGCTGGCACCTGCGATGCTGATGGCTTGGCGAAACGCACTGTTTTTCCTGCTTGAAAATGGGGTGCCGCCCAATGTCTGAACAAAAAAGTGAGGAAAAACCGTTCGAAGCCAGCGCCCAGAAATTGCTGGAGGCGCGCAAAAAGGGGAACCTTGCCAAGTCTGCGGATCTTGGCACTGCCACAGCTTACCTCGCCCTGGTGATCGCAATTGCCACCCTGGGATTTCTGATGGTTCAGCAATTTGGCACCTCTATGCACGGTGTTTTGTCACGGGCTGCTGCCCTGTCTCATGCGGATCTCATGCAGTCCGGCGGCTGGCTTGGGCCGATGGTGCGGCAAGCCCTGCTGGCGGTCCTGCCGCTGCTTCTCTTGCCCGCGGCGGCCGCGCTGCTCTGTTATGCGGTGCAGCGGGCGATCGTGTTTGCCCCCAGCAAGCTGCGGCCCAAAATCTCCAGAATTTCGCTGGTGTCGAATGCCAAAACCAAATTCGGAATCAGCGGTCTGTTTGAATTTGCAAAAAGCTGCCTGAAACTTCTGGCCTATGCGGTCTGTCTTGGCCTTCTGCTGCACGCCAACCTGCCCTCGCTGGGAGAGACGCTATGGCTGGCACCAGCGATTGGACTGCATCGCATGTTTGCCACGCTGCTCCAGTTTCTCACCCTGGCCTGCGGGATCATGTTGCTGATTGGGGCCGTTGATTTCCTGTGGCAGCGCCATCAGCACCTGCACCGTCAACGGATGACGGCACAGGAGGTTAAGGAAGAGCTAAAGCGCAATGAAGGGGATCCCCAGATCAAGCAGCAGCGCCGGCAGAAGGCGGTCAGCATTGCCGCAAACAACATGATGCAAGAGGTACCGCGCGCCGATGTTGTGGTGGTGAACCCCACCCATTATGCCGTTGCCCTGAAATGGAGTCGGAAACCCGGAGAGGTGCCGATCTGTGTTGCCAAAGGGGTGGACGAAATCGCCGCGCGCATTCGTCAACGTGCCATGGAACATGGCGTCCCGATCCACGCCGACCCGCCAACCGCCCGGGCGCTTTTTGCCAGCACGGATCTGGGTGCGCCGATCCAGCCGGACCACTACCGCGCAGTTGCCGCCGCGATTCGATTTGCAGAAGCCATGCGACAACGCGCTCAGAGCCGTGCCCCAACGGCCCATCAAGACAGGCCCCGCCGATATGACTCGTGATTTCAAACAGCTTGCGGATCTCACCGCGCTGAAGTTCCAGATCGAAAGTCGGGCAATGGCCCCGATTTGCCAGCAGGAACAAGACCTCACGGCCGCCCTGACAAAACTGCGACAAGGTGCTAAAGCCGCGCCTCCGTCGGGTCTTGGCGCCTATCAGCTGCAGGGTTTTGATGCCGCCTGGCAGCACTGGGCCGGTGTGAAGGCGCAACGTCTCAATCAGGCCCTGGCGCAAACTCGTCTGCAAAAAGAGCGAAAGCGCGAGCAGCTCGCGCGGAGTTTCGGGACACAGCAGGTTGCCGCGGCTCTGCTCAAAACAGGGCGTTAGTTTTCCTGCCGCGCGAAATCAGTGATCAGAACAGAATTCACCTTGTTGCCAAGCGCGTGTTTTGCCTCTGCCAGCAGGGACTGGCGCAGCAGATCGATGCGCTCGCTTGCGGTGAAGTTGCCGCTGAACCCACCTAGATTTGCGTGGTCAAACAGCGCTTTCAAAAACCCGTCCCGCAGTTTTGGTTCGCGACTATAAACAAATTCTCCATAACCGGTCAGCACTTCCAGGCTGAGCGACATGACCACCAGCGCTTCAACCCTGCCCTCCTGCACCACCGGGACCACAAACTGGTTTGGCAATTTGACATATTCGAAGCCTGCACCGTCTTCCGTTTCAGCGGTTACCGTCTTCTTGACGGCTTCGGCACCTGTCGTGCCCGTCATCTTGGCAGATTCCGTTGCGATATCGGCACTGGTCGGGACAACCACTCGGCTGGCCGCCACGCCGCCGGCAAAGCCAAGGAACGCTAGTAGGAGAGGCAGGAGAAGTCGCATCGGATATCCTCAGAAAGGCAGAATGGCGTCCAGCACCTGCTGGCCCACACGCGGTTGCTGCATGTCGGTGATCTGCCCGCGTCCACCGTAAGAGACCCGCGCGGCAGCGATTTTGTCATAGGTGATTTCATTGCGGCGCGAGATGTCTTCGGGGCGGACAAAACCGGTCACCAACAACTCGCGCATTTCGAAATTGACCCGCACCTCCTGCCGACCTTCGATCGACAACACCCCGTTGGGCAAGACGCTGACCACGGTTGCCGCCACCCGCAGCGCCAATTTTTCTGAACGGCTGACGTCACCTTCGCCGCTAGAGCTGCTGTTCGACCCGATCGACACCGCCTCCGCCATGCTGGCCCCGTCCGGCAAGCGGCGGTCGATGCGCTGTGGAATGCCAAAAAGCTGAGGAACCCCAAGGGTTTCGCTGCCTTGGCGCGCGCGGCTGCTAGAGTTGGAAATCTCGGCCTTATCGTTGATTTCGATCACCACCGTCATGATGTCCCCACGTTTGATCGCCCGCCGGTCCCCCAGCAGAGACCCCTGCGCGCCACTCCAGAGCGAGGCCCGATCAACCCGGCGCTGACCTTCAACGGAAATCGGCAAACCCGGATCAAGCATCGCCCGCTGTTCGGCACCGCCCTGCACCTCGGAGAATTCGGGCACGCGGCCAAACTCCGAAGAGGTGCCACAGCCAATGAGTAGGCATGGCAGAAAGACAGTTAAACACCTGAAAAACATCGCAAATACCTCAATCACCCAATTGCACAGAACCGTCCGCCATCACCTGTCCCGAAACGGTTTGTCGCGAGGCAAGGTTCATCACCCGGATCCAATCCCCGGGACCTGCACGGCTGAGGGCGCGGCCTTCGGCTTCGATCACCAAACCCGCACGGCGGTAGCGAAGCGGGACAACCTGATTGCGCTCCACCACCGCGGCGGGACCAACATCGCCCTGACGCACCGGACGCCCGGCATAGATCGCAACACGAGTTTCGAGACCCACAACCTGTGCCAAATCGCGATGAGCGCCGGAGATGTCGCCGGGTTTCAACAGCACATCCTGCGCCGTGATCTGGCTATGCGCCCGCAGATTGCGCGCCGCCACAACCGTGTCCGCAACAGGCAGCACCGGGGAAACAACCAAACCAATCAGCAAGAGAACACGCAGCATCAGCGCACCTGGGTTGTGGCCGCCAGCATTTGGTCGGCTGCGGTGATTACCTTGGAGTTCAACTCATATCCGCGCTGGGCTTCGATCAGCTCGGTGATTTCACGCACCGCATCGACCGAGCTTTGTTCGAGATACCCCTGCCTGAGCGTGCCCAAGCCATCGGCACCGGGATTGCCTAGTTGTGGGGCACCACTGGCTTCGGTCTCGGCAAACAGGTTGCTGCCCAGCGCCTCCAGCCCTTTGGGATTGGAAAACCCGCTGAGCAGGAACTGACCCAGCAGTTGAGCCTCAGCGCTGTCATTGAAATAGGCGTAGACCTCGCCGTCGGCGTTCACCGAAATGGCACGGGCATCGGCCGGAACGGTGATTTCCGGCGACACCGGCAACCCGTCAGAGGTCACAATGAGCCCGTCGCCCGACCGTTTCAGCGCCCCGTCGCGGCTGTAGGCGGTCTGTCCCGAGGGCAGCGTGACCTCAAGATAGCCATTGCCTTCGATCGCCAGATCCAGATCGCCCCCAGTCTGGGCGAGGGCGCCCTGGCCAAGCTGCACCGACACGGCGGAGGGCCGCACCCCAAGGCCAAGCTGCACCCCGGTCGGCAGCACGGTACCGTCGGCTGCATTGATGGTTCCGGCACGGGCCATCTGTTGATAGTGCAGGTCGGCAAATTCGGCGCGGCGTGGATTGTAACCAGTAGTCGACATATTGGCGAGGTTGTTCGAGATCGTCTCAACCCGCATTTGCTGGGCCAGCATTCCGGTGGCAGCAATCTTTAAGGCACGCATCATTCTTCTCCTGATTCAGAGGGTTGCGGGGTTAACGGCTCATCGCTTCAAGGGCGCGGCGGATCCGTTCATCTTCGGATTTGAGAAAATTCTGCCCCATTTCATAGGCGCGCTGGACTTCGATCATGCGGGCAATCTGGCTGATCGGATCAACGTTAGACTGTTCCAGAAACCCCTGCACCATGCGTGGATCCAACACCGGATCAAACCCGCCGTCGCTGGCAAACATCACCCCGTCCTCACGGCGCAAGCCCAGCGGATCGAGCGGTTGAAACACCCCGATCTGCCCGGTGGGCGCCCCATCAGCTGATAGGGTTCCATCGGGGGCGATGTGATAGCTGCGCGCCCCCGGCGGCACAAAAACCGGGGTCTCACCGGTGTCCAGTAGCAGGTAGCCATCCGGAGTCATCAACTCACCCGTCGCGCTGGGCACAAAAGCCCCGGCGCGGGTCATACGTGGCCCAAGCGGCGTTTCGACCAGAAAATACCCCGGCCCCTCAATGGCCAGATCAAAGCTGCCGTTGGTCTGGGTCAACGCCCCCTGCTGCGCCGAGGTGTTCGGCACCGAAGCCGTGGCCATTGACAGCCCGTCCTGAGGCGCCAGCCGGGCCACATGTTCGGCGAAAATCAGCCCCTCCTGGCGGAACCCCGTGGTGGCCATATTGGCAATGTTATTGGCGATCACCTGCATCTCACTCAACAGGCCATGCTGGCGGGTCAGGGTGGCGTAATTGGCGTTGTCCATTGGGTCCTTTCCGGATCATCCGCCCCGGATGATCGGCACAAGTTGCATCTGGAAAAACGAAATCAGAGTTTCTGACATGAAGCCCATCGAGACCCAGAACACCGCCACAATGGCCAGCAGCTTGGGCACAAAGGTCAGGGTCATTTCCTGAATTGAGGTCAGCGCCTGAAACAGGCCGATTACCAGCCCTGTCACCAGTGCCACCGCAAGGATCGGCGCGGCGGTTATGATCGCCACCCCCAGCCCCTGCCGCAGCGTGTCATAAAACAGCGCCTCCTCCAGCATCAGACCGGCATCCGCAGGATTTCCTGGTAGGCCTCAACCACTTTGTCGCGGACGGTCACCGCGGTTTCCACCGCCAATTCGGTCTGCGCCAGAGCTTGGACCAGCGCATGCGGATCGGCGTCGCCAATCATGGCAGATGTCGCTGTTGCCTCGCTCTGCTCCAGCGCCTGCACAAAATCCTGCGCCATGCTCTGCAGGGCCTCGCCTGCGGGGGGCGCGGGTTCTGTGGCGGGACGGTTTGCGGCGTATTTCATCGCCGCCAAGGGGGATCTGATCTCCATTCTGAATGCTCCTTCTCCGGGGATTCCGGGTTGCGGGTCCGGATTCTCCGGCCCTAATCCGATCCTTTTGACCGGTTTTTAACCTTCTGTTTTCAACGTTTTTGCACCGCTATCGCCGCAGCAAATCCATCAAGCCACGCGCCATCTGACGGGCCTGATCAAACATCTTCAGATTGGCCTCATAGCTGCGTTGCGCTTCTCGGGCGTCGGCCACCTCCACGATCAGATTGACGTTGGAGCCTTCATAATGGCCACTGTCACCGGCCAGCGGATGAGACGGGTCGTAGATCTCTTGCAGCTGCGACGGATCCAGGCTCACGCGGCCGGTTTTCACTTCGGCAACCTGACTGCGGGGCGCAGCAGCACGGTAATCTGCCTCAAATTGCACCGATTTACGCCGATAGCCCGGGGTGTCGGCGTTGGCGATGTTTTCGGACACGTGCCGCAAGCGGGTCGCCTGCGCCTTAAGCCCGCTGGCCGAGACCGAAAGGGATTGGGAAAAATCACTCATCTCGCCCCCTATCGCCGACCCAGAACACTGCGCAGCAGGCCCAACGCCGACTTATAGATTGCCAGCGCCCGCTCATGATCGCGCTGCACACCGGTGGCTGCCACCATTTCATGTTCCAATGAAACGCTGTTGCCATTGGGCGAGGTTGCGCCGGGGCGTGCCACGGGGCGGATGTGCCCCAGCCTGCCCTGCCCGGTCTCAGCGCTGGCGCGATACGCCTCCGCAAAACTGGGCAGATCGCGGGCGCGGTAGCCCGGTGTGTCAGCGTTAGCAATATTCTGTGCGATCAACGCCTGTCGTCGCCCGGCATGCACCGCCATGCCCTGCGCCAACTGGAAGATCTGGATTTTTTCAAACATCAGCGAGTCTCCTCATCTGCTTCAACCAAGGCTTAACCCCGATTCCTTTAGAAATTGTTTTCAGAAAAATTGGAGCGAGATTGATGCAGATGCCGACCATCCCCGACCTGACCGATCGCATTGCCGAGATTGCCCATCAGCACCCGCTGGGCTGGGTCAATGGGATTGAAAAAGGACTCATTTCTATCAAAGACTTAGAAGGCCGGGCCGCGTTAGGTGACCGCGTAAAACTGCACCTCAAGACGTCACGTTCTGTATGGGGAGATGTGGTGAGATTGCGCGAAAATTGCATTGAAATTTTACCGGATGGCAGCTGTGACGGCCTGTCTCTGGGCGATTCGGCCACCCTGCACCCGCCCCTTACGCTTGGCCCCTGCGCGCAATGGATCGGGCGGATCATCGATTCAACCGGCGCGCCGCTGGATGGCCGGTCCCTGGTACACGGCGTCCCGCGCGCCCTTGCCGCCCCCCCACCTGCCCCGGCGCAACGGCGTGGTTTCGGCAGCCGGTTGCGCAGCGGCATGACTTGCTTCAACACTTTATTGCCCATTGTGCGCGGCCAGCGCATCGGCCTTTTTGCCGGTTCGGGCGTTGGAAAATCCATGCTTCTGGCCCAGTTCGCCCGGGCGCTGGAGGCAGAGGTGATCGTCCTTGCTCTGATCGGAGAACGCGGACGCGAGCTGCGGGATTTTGTAGAAAACACTCTGGGCCCTGACGGCATGAAACGGACGGTCATTTTGGCCGAAACCTCGGATCGCCCGGCGCTTGCGCGGCGCAGATGTGCCGCCGCGGCCGTCACTGTTGCCGAATATTTTCGCGATCAGGGCAAACAGGTGCTTTTGCTGATGGATTCGGTCACCCGCCTGGCGGAGGCGCATCGCGAGGTGGCGCTGAGCACGGGCGAAACCGCTGGGTTTCACGGCTTTCCCCCCTCCACACCGCATCTAATTACGGCGCTGTGCGAACGGACTGGCACTGGCGTTGTTGGGCAGGGCGACATCACCGCCGTGTTCAGCGTGCTGGTCGCCGGCTCTGACATGGAGGGGCCGGTTGCCGATATTCTACGGGGGGTGCTGGACGGTCATGTGGTGCTGGATCGCGAGATTGCCGAACGCGGGCGCTACCCGGCCATCGATCTGCTCCGATCGGTATCACGGGCCCTAACACTGGCAGCGACCGAAGAGGAAAACCAGACGATTGCCCGGGCCCGTCAGCTGTTGGGACTCTATGACAGCTCTGCCATGATGATCCGCGCTGGGCTCTATGCAACGGGATCAGATCCCGAACTGGACCGCGCAATTGCCGCTTGGCCCGAGTTGGACCGGTTTCTGGCACAGGAAGAAAGCGGCGATATTACGGACAGTTTCAATCGGTTACGGCTGATCCTCAAACGCGCAGATCGGGCGGTCCCGCAAAGCGCCCCCTGACTCTCAGCCTCTCTTAATCCGGGACGCAACTGATCAACCGCGTGCATTGGATTGCAGCAACGTTAAAGCGACCGCACCGGCACTGATCTGCCGGACCGCAGCCGCCTGTTGGGTCAACAAATACCGATCTATCAGCTGATCCCGCAGCTCCGTCTCTGCAAGAGCCGCCAGCCCGTCTTGCGAAAACTGCGCAGCAAACCGTGTTTTAAACACCCCCAGCTGCTGATCCAGATCGATCTGACCAAAACTGGCGGGCAGCCCCAAGGCCGCTTCGATCACCCGGCGCAGCGGGGCTTCGCCCATGATCCGATACCATTTGGCATCCTCCGATCCGGCTGCGCTGACCACCTCAGATAACTGCCGCTGGGCATAAAGCGCCATGCGCAGATCATCGTTCTGCGCCCCCACTGCAATCTCAAAATTTTGCGCCTGATAGCGATCGGCAATCTCTTCAGCGAACCCAGGTTCCGCCACCCGCGACACAGGTTGATCGAACCCAAAGGCCGCGGCCAGCGCCTTGTAACGGCTGTCACTCAGCTTGTTGGCTAGAGCTTCGGGGGCTGTTGCCCCCTCCTGCAGGAGGCGTTCGATAAAGGCGCGGCTGGAGATGTCATCGGACAGACCAAACGCGCCCAAGGCCACCCCAAGCAACCGGTAATCCCCGACCAGTTGCGCCGGCGTTTCGATCTTGGCGATTCTGTCCTGAAAATACTGGATATCGCGCTGCAACTGGGGCTGCGCCGCAAAGACCGCCGTCTGGTCCGTCAGGCTGCGCGTCAGAAACCGCCAGCCCGCAAGCCCGCCGCCGGTCAGGATCGGCTGGAAACTCACGCCCGGGCCGCAGCCAGCAAGCGGTCTTCCCGCGGCAGCAGCGCCCTCAGGGATTTCAGACAACGATAAAACTGGTCTTTCAACACCGCCTCGGTTGCCTCAGTCAGGTGGCGGCGGCTGTCCGCATCGGTCAAAACCCGGCTCAACTCTTCGATGCGGCGCAGCAGTTGCAGGCGCGACACTTCGGGATCGGCATCGCCGCTCAGCACCAGCTGGGTGGCGTAACATAACCGCCGTACCGGTGTGTTGGCCTCCTCGGGATGCAGCGCATCGCGCAACCGCAGGATATGGGCGTCAGGTGTGAGGATACACAGCCGTCCCCGGCGATCGCCGTTTTCCAGAACCGCGCCATTGATCAACAGCCGCTCTTTCGGGCTCAGTTTCAGCACAAGCCCACTCATGCCCGGTCTCCTTTGCTATGCAGGCCGCGCATGATTGCCCTGTTCACGTCAACTAGCGTCGCGACATTGGCCTGGCCCTGCAACACTTTGGCACTGTGCATAAAGGTGAACTCTGCCAGGTATAAAATGTTGGCCTTTAACACCTCTGGCAGAGGGTTTTCTTTTGCGGCCACATCGCAGGCCAACACGGTCCAAAGCTGCCGATTGCGGTGCAGCGCCTGGGCCAGCGGCGCAAGGCCAGCGGTGGGGGGGCGGTCCGACAGCGCGGCCAGTGCCTGAGTGACCTTGGCAAAAGCGGCATATTCCACCCGCCTTGGGCTTTGAACCGCGGGGGAGGGTTCTGAATAGGCGCGGCGCGCCATCAGTTCGGGTTGCACAGCAAAGTCCTTCCGGTGGTCGAGGGAGCAAAATCTTCAAAGCGCCGCCAAGCCTTGATCGCGGGGCCGCTCTGATTGGGATCGCGTTAACGGAGGGTCAGGGGCGCGAAGGCCACGCCCCTGAATAGCCTTACCGGAACAGCGACAGGATCGACTGTGGCGCCTGGTTGGCGATCGACAGCGATTGGATCGCCAGCTGTTGCTGCGTTTGCAGCGCTTGCAGGCGGGCCGAAGCTTCCTCCATGTCGGCATCAACCAACGCCCCGATGCCAAGGCGCAGCGAATCCGTCAGGTTGGAGATGAAATCCGCCTGAGTCGCAATCCGCCCTTCGGCCGAACCGAAGGTCGACGCGGCCGAGATCGAGGTGTTGATCAAGGCTTCAACCGTCGCCAACGCCGCATTGGCCCCGGTGCCGGTGGACACGTCGATGCCATCCATCGCCCCCAGCCCCCCTGCGCCCTGGTTGGTAAACTGACCACTGATGGTCATATCCAGCGTGCTGTTGTTGGTGAAATCCAGGGTGCCGGGCGTGCCGCTGTCATAATCGACAACCAGATCGGCAATGTTCAGCGCGTCGATCTTGTTTTTCAGCGCAATCGCAATGATGTCTGCCGTGGTGGTTGCCGCGACATCATCCGCGCTCACCGTGTAGGACACGGTCTGCCCGGACACCGTCAAGCTGACCGAATCCCCGGTGGCAAAGGCTGGACCGTTTTCGGCGATTTCCACCTGTTCGTTGCCGCCCCCCGCATCCAGGTTAAAGGCCACAGCATCCCCGTTGCCCGATGCCCCCGCAGAGGATCCTGACAAAACGTCCTTTGCCGTATAGCCGCCGGTGGACATGTCCTGACCGGTCACCGTGATCGACGAAGCGGTTACCGTGCCGGTGCCGGCGCGATCCAGCGAGGCCAGCACATTGGTGGTGGCGGTGGTGCCATCCACCAGGTTGAGCCCGTTGAACTGGGCTGCACTGACCACCGAGGCCACCTGATTTTTCAACGCTGTTACATCCGCGTTGATCTTGGCGCGATCCACGTTATCGCCCTGTGCGGCAACAATTTTCTGTTTCATCTGGTTCAGAAGATCGGTGATCGTTTCAGTGGCCGAACGTGCCACGGCAACGGTGGATTGCCCCAGCGACAGGCTGTCCGAAATGGCGCGGAAGCCGCCCACATCGGTTTCCATCACCTTGGAGATCGCCCAGACCGCCGCATTGTCCCGGGCCGAGCTGACCGATTTACCGGTCGAAATCTCATTCTGGGCGCCTGCAAGGCTGGAATTCACCATCTTCAATGTCTGCAGCGCCACCATGGCGCCGTTGTTGGTCAAAATGCTGGACATAAGCATTCCTTCTTCAGTCTTGGCCGGTTTCACGGCCGTTTCCACATCCCGCCCCCAAGGACGAGTCGACTGTCTTTCTGACCTTTACAGCCCGCTCTTTTGCAGAGCCGGGACCGTGCCACCCTCAAGAGGATGCGCCGTCAACATGGGGTGGAAAACCCTAAGAGAGTGCTAATTCCGCTCTGTCCATTACCGGTGATTTGACCCAGATTTATCCAGCTTTTGCAGCAATTGCCGCCTATGCCCGCCGTTCAAGCTTTTGTTTGCAGGCTGGCCCCAACGCCTGTTTGCGTCCGGTTTGATCATAGGTCTGCAACCCTTCCCGGGCGCGGCGCAACTCCGCCAGACGTTTGGCCGCCGCTTTCAACCCCGACATCGCCTGATCCAGCAGCGCCTGATTGCGCAGCACTTTGGCCTGCATTGCCTCCAATCCGGCGCGGGACGCCACCGCGCCATAGTCCGCTATCAGCTTCTCTTTTTGTGGCAGCAAGGCAGTCAGCGCCGCGGTATCGCCCGCCAGCAAAGCTTCACGTTCCGCCGCGATCAGCCCCTCCAGACGTGCGGCCAGTTCCGTTTCTGTCTCAGAGATCATCCGGCATCTCCTTCAAAGCGTTGAACAGCGATTCGGCCAATCCGATACCCCCCGCCTGCACCATCCGTTCGGCCTGCACATCCTGCAGGAAAGAGGTAAACTGCGCCTCGCCCTGCCCACCGCCAAAGGACTCGGACACTTCGCCGAATCCGGAAGCCTTTAACATCTCAGCCAAAAACAGTGCCTCCAGCTGCGAAGACACCTGCCGCAGCGCCGGTTCTTGTGCCTGCGGCATGTCCTGAGCGCGCGCCTGCGTCCCCGACAAGCGCATCTGCGTGGCGGAAATCGAATCTGTCATATCAGCCTCCTGATTGTTTCAATTTTCACGAGTATTCCGTCAAACCGGTAAAGGACTGGTAACCGAAATCTGCGAATCTTCCGGCCAATCGCTTTTTGTCGGAGTCAGAATGGCCGATCACATGCCTTTAACCGCCGGACCTGCCACCGGCGTCGCGCTGCCCGCCAATGTGCCGCCCCAACCCGCAGCACCAGCGGGAACAGCCGCATCCTGGCGGACCTTCCTCCTCCTGTTGCAGCATGACGGGGACGCGCAGGCACCGCAGCGGCCGTCAGACGCGGTTGAGGACTCTTTAGCGACTTCGGAGGCTGTCCCGGATTCCGCCCCAAACCGTGATCCCGAAAAAGGGACGCAGGCAGAGGGCTTGGCAGATCCCAAACCAAAGGGGCCGCATCTGCCGTCAACAGCTGACCAGATTTCATCGGACCCACAGGATGCGCCGGAGGGCAGATCGGAGCGTACTATTGCAGCACAATCCATTGAGTCACACAGCCCGTCAGTCTTGCCTTCTACCCTGCAAGCGCCTGTGGCGCCGTCTCCCGAGGTTTCGCAGGACGTGGGGACGCCAGACCTGGCGTCGTCAATACCCCCGCCTGCCGCATCTCCGGAGCGAACCACCGATCCAGAAATCACCGTTTCAACCCGCCCCTCACAGGACAAAATCCCGGAGGCAGGGGAAAGGCAGAGCAGTGGCCCGCTGGCCTCCATGCATCAAATGACAGGCCAGCGTCTCCCCTCCGTTTTGGCGGACCCCTCTGTCCCATCAGCCCAGCCTCGTCAGGCAGGGGGTCGCTCTATAGATGGATCTCAGCCCGCCCATCCACCCTCATCCGCAATGGCGAGCGCAACCAAAGCGCCGCAATTGTTGCCGCTCCATAATCAGAGTGACGGCCCGATCCGCCCCCCCGCACCTTTGAACGGTGCAACTATCAGTCTGCCGGCCGAAACCGACACCGGGGTGTCTCCCGCTTCTGCCGCCGCCGCTACGGCCAGCACGGAGGCAGACGCACCATACCCGCCCCCGCCAACAGCGGCCGCATTGCAGAACGCACCCCCTGTCCAGGCACCGGACATGAAGCACGGCGGATCCTCCAAGGCCGTGGCCTCAAAGGGTGACGCGGATCCCCTCCAGCCACCCGACACCGAACAGCCAGACAACTCCGGACGTCTTGAGGCCGCACCGATGCGCCCCTGGTCCAGCCCCTCGGCTCGGGGCGCTAAACCCCTACCGGAGGTTCCTCCTGCGCTCCCCATTGCCGCTGCGCCCGGCGGCTTGAACCCGCAAGTGCAGCCGGCCACGCCCGTGGATCTGCAGATGTCTCTGACGTCAGATGTCGGCACATCCCGCGAAGGTCTGGCCCTCGCCCCACCGGCCGCTCCACCGACACTCGCCCCCTCTTTGGCCGGTCCCCAAGCGCTGGCTCAGGCCCAAGCTCAGGTGCAGGCGCAGGCGGTCTGGTCTAAGCTGCACCCACAATTGCCGAAATCCGGTGGGGCCGTTGAAATCACGCTCTCGCCAAAAGAGCTCGGCACCGTAAAGCTGATTGCGCAACCTGGGGAGGCTGGGCTGACCCTGGCGATTCTTGCGGAACGCCCAGAGACGCAGGAGCTGATGCGCAAACATCTGGATCTGCTGCAGGCAGAGCTGCGCAAAGCCGGTTTTAGCACCTTGGATTTTGGCGCAGATCGCAACAGCAGCGCCTCCGGCGGTATGGCAGACAGGGCGGCAGACAGGGCATCAAACGGGGCGCAAAGGTCGCCTGAACCGCCCGAAGACGGGCTGACTGCTTTGGACCCCAGTATTGATCGCCGCCTCTCCACCTCCGCCACGCCGGCCATCGATGGCCGCTTAGACATTCGCCTCTAGGAGATCTTTATGACCACCATCACTGGTACGAACACAGGCACTTCCGCCCAACCCGCCAATCCCGCCACAAACAGTGTGCTGGCAAATTCGGATTTTGAGACCTTCATCAAGATGCTGACGGTACAGGCACAGAATCAGGACCCGCTGAACCCGATGGACAGTTCGGATTATGCCACCCAACTGGCCACTTTCTCGGGTGTTGAACAACAGGTGCAGACCAACACGTTGCTGAATGCGCTGATCTCTCTCAACGGGCAGTCACAGCTGTCTCAGCTGGCTGATTGGGTCGGGATGGAAGGGCAGCTAGCCGGCCATGCGGTTTATGACGGGGCATCGGTAACACTCCATGGGCAGGGTCTGAGCTTTGCCGATCAGGCGGAGATGGTGATCACCAGTCTGGACGGCACCGAGCTGCGCCGCTTGGCGCTGGATCCGGCAGCAGGGCAAGTTGTCTGGGACGGCCGCGATGCCGCAGGTGGTGAAGTGCCGGAAGGGGCCTATATGTTGCGGATCGAAAGCTATGTGGACGGGGTTTTGTCGCAAACCCAACCGGGCCACAGCTGGGCCGCCATTTCCGAAGCCCGGCTTGGCCCGACTGGCGTGCAGCTTGTGTTGCCCGCAGACGCTGTGATCGAGGCGGCACTGGTCACCGGATTGCGATCGCCAGGGGCCAGCTGATCCCTTAGCGCGGTTGGGGTGCTTGGGGCGCTTGCGAGAGGCGGGCAAAGCGCATAGCGTCCGCGAAAGCTGTCAGCGCCGGTTTCGCCATGTCCACCCCACCTCTTTCCGTGCAACGCCTTATCGCGTCCCTTGGGATCGATGCCAAAGGCGCGTGGCACCGGTTGAGTGGTGGTCAGACCAACCAGTTGTGGCTGCTGGTCGAGGCAGGATTGGTGGTGAAACTGTTCCGCCCGGGCGCAGAAAGCCCGCTGTTTCCCAATCTGCCCCGGCAAGAGGCGCTGATGTTGGGCCATCTGGCCCCGATGGATCTGGCGCCAGAGCTGATGCATGTGGCCGATTGCGCCGAGGGTGTGGTGCTGGTCTATCGCCACGTGGTCGGCACGCCGTGGCAACAGGATCCGGCACGGGCGGCGACGCTGCTCCGGCGGTTACATCAGACGCCGCCGCCGGAGGGTTTGCGGCCCTTAGCGGGCGGATCGGATCAGGTTCTGGCGCAGGCGGCCCCATTGCTGCACGGCCTGCCGCACGCGCAACGCGCGGCCTTGCTGGCGCTGCGCCCTGAGACACCCGTTGCCGCATCGACCCAGACGTGCCTGCTGCATGGCGACCCTGTACCGGGGAACCTGTTGATGCGCGATGCAGGCGATATGTTGATAGACTGGCAATGCCCGGCGCAGGGTGACCCGGTGGAGGATATGGCCCTGTTCCTTTCGCCCGCCATGCAGCTGATTTATCGTGGCAGCCCGCTGACGCAGGCCGAGGAGACCGCTTTTCTATCAGCCTATGATGACACCGCGATCACAGAACGGGTGCAGCAGATGGCCCCCTGGCACCATTGGCGTATGGCGCTCTATTGTGCCTGGCGCGCCGCCAAAGGCAGCGCCGCCTACGCAGCGGCCTTTGAATTGGAACGTGACGCCCTGATCAGAGCCCGTGCGCCAGCAGGTAGCTGAGCACACCGCCTGCCACCACACCCGAGGTGAGCCAGGCCGCCCGTCCCATCCAGCGGTTCGGCCGCACTTCTTCAGGCACTTCGGATTGACGGATCAGCGCCGCCTCCACCAGACCTGGCAGACGCGGACCAAAGCGGCCCAGAACCGCAGCGGTTTTGGCCAGATCGCCAAGAATCGCCCGTGGGCCGATGCTTTGTTTGATGTAATCCTCGACCACCGGTTTGGCGACTTCCCAGATGTTGACCTCGGGATGCAGCGACCGGGCGACTCCTTCGACAACAACCATGGTGCGCTGCAGCAGGATCAGCTCGGTCCGGGTTTCCATGCCAAAACGTTCGGTCACGTCGAACAGGTAGTTCAGCAACCGCCCCATCGAGATATGGCTGGCATCCATGCCAAAGATCGGTTCACCCACCGCACGCAGGGCGCGGGCAAATTCGTCCACATCCTGCGTGGCGGGCACATAACCAGCCTCAAAATGGACCTCAGCCACCCGCTTGTAATCGCGTCGGATGAAGCCAAACAGGATCTCGGCATAGACCCGGCGGGTGTATTCATCGATGTGGCCCATGATGCCGAAATCATAGGCAATGATGTTGCCATTGGCGTGGACCTTCAGGTTGCCCTGATGCATGTCAGCATGGAAAAACCCATCACGCAGGGCATGACGCAGGAACAGCTGCAACACCCGTTCGCCCAAGGCCCGACGATCATGCCCCGCCGCATCCAGCGCGTCATTGTCGCCCAGCGGCAGCCCGTCTGCCCAATCCATCGTCATCACCCGGCGGCCCGACAGGCCCCAGCGCACTTGCGGCAGCTGGAACCCTTCGTCGCTCACCGTGTTGGCCTCAAACTCCGAGGCCGAGGCGCTTTCCAGACGCAGGTCCAACTCACCTTTCACCACGCCTTCGAAATGTTCGATCACATCGCGCGGCCGCAACCGGCGCGAGGCGGGGGAAAGAAACTCAATCACATCGGCGGCAAAGTAGAAAGCATCGATGTCGCGCTGGAACGCCCGTTCAATACCGGGGCGCAGCACTTTGACGGCAACTTCTTCGCCGGTGTCGGCCCGACGGGCCCGGTGAACCTGCGCGATGGACGCCGCGGCCACCGGATCGCTAAATTCGGAAAACACCTCATCCACCGGACGGCCCAGCTCGTCTGCGATGCTTTTTTGCGCTTCGGCAATGGAAAACGGCGGCAGCTTGTCCTGCAACACCCGCAGCTGCTGCGCCATCTCATCACCCACCACATCAGGGCGGGTCGATAAGATCTGGCCAAATTTGATATAGGCTGGCCCCAGCGCGGTGATCGCGCGGGTCACAGGAGGCATGTCGGGATCACCTTTGTAACCCAGCCAGCGGAATGGCCAGGCCAATACACGGGCTGCCACACGAATGGCGCGTGGCGCCTCCATCGCGTCCAGCGCCTGTCCCATGGCACCGGTGCGTTCAAACGTGGCGCCCGTGCGGATCAGACGCCAGATGTTGTGAGGTCCACGCATCGCTTAGATCTTCCACCCCGAATGCAGACAGGCAATGCCCATGGTCAGGTTGCGGTATTTTGCATTCTCAAACCCGGCCTGTTTCACCATGTTCAGGAAGGTCTCCTGATCGGGGAATTTGCGGATCGATTCGACCAGATATTGATAGCTGTCCGCATCATTGGCGATGACCTGCCCCATCTTCGGAATGACGTTGAAGGAATAAAGGTCATAGGCCTTCTGCATCATGTCGTTGGGGATTTGGCTGAACTCCAGCACCATCAGACGACCGCCAGGTTTCAGCACCCGGTAGGCCTCATTCAGGGCTTCTTGCGGGCGGGTCACGTTCCGGATGCCAAAGCTGACGGTGTAGGTGTCAAACGTGTTGTCGGGAAACGGCAGAGCCATGGCGTCGCCTGTGACCCAATCCAGACTGTCGGCCATCTGCGCCGCTTCCGCCCGTTTGCGGCCCTCAACCAGCATCGGTTCGGTCAGATCGCAAACCGTTGCGTGGCCGTGGCCCGCACGTTTCAGATAGCGGAAGGAAATGTCACCGGTGCCGCCCGCCACATCCAGCAGTTTGGTTCCTGGGCGCGGCGCAATCCAGTCCATCATCGCATCTTTCCAGATGCGGTGGATGCCCATGCTCATGGCATCGTTCATCACGTCGTATTTCGACGCAACCGAGCCAAAGACCCCCTGAACCCGCCCCGCCTTTTCAGACTCGGGCACGGTTTCAAAGCCGAAGTGGGTGGTGTTTTCACTGTTCTGGGTCATAGGCCTTGCCAGTCCGTTGTTCTCGCCTTCCTTATAGAGCGCTCACAGGGCGCTGCAATGCGCCTAAATGTCATTGGAGTTGTGAATGCCCGAATTGCCCGAAGTTGAGACCGTGATGCGCGGGTTGGCGCCGTCGATGGAGGGGGCGGTGATTGCCAAGGCGCAGATCAATCGCCCCGATCTGCGCTGGCCCTTTCCTGACCGGATGTCCGAGCGGCTGACCGGACAGCGGGTGGAACGGCTGCGGCGGCGGTCGAAATATATTCTGGCCGATCTGGCCTCAGGTGAAACCCTGCTGATCCATCTGGGCATGTCGGGGCGGATGCTGGTCTCGGGTGATCCGCTGGGCCAGTTTGTGCATGACCACCCGCAGGCTGAAAAACATGACCATGTGGTTCTGGACATGGACAATGGTGCCCGCATCACCTTCAACGACCCGCGCCGCTTTGGGGCAATGGATCTGCTGGACACGGCCACCGCCGAAGACAGCAAACTGCTGGCGGTTCTGGGGCCGGAACCATTGGGCAACCAATTTTCCGAGAACTATCTGACCGCGGCTTTCAAAGGCAAAAACACCCCGGTGAAATCAGCGTTGCTGGATCAGGGAATCATTGCGGGACTGGGCAACATCTACGTGTGCGAAACGCTCCACCGCGCCGGAATCAGCCCCAAACGCAAGGCCGGTCAGATTGCGGGACGCAAGGTCGCAACACTGGTGCCGATCATCCGCGAGGTGCTGTCAGACGCCATCGAAGCGGGTGGCTCCAGCCTCAAGGATTTCCGCAGCGCGGGCGGGGAATTGGGTTATTTTCAACACCGTTTCGATGTCTATGACCGCGAAGGCGCCCCTTGCAAACGGGATGGCTGCGACGGTGTGGTCGCGCGGATTGTGCAATCGGGCCG
This sequence comes from Thalassobius sp. MITS945101, assembly GCF_047123305.1. GTDB lineage: Bacteria > Pseudomonadota > Alphaproteobacteria > Rhodobacterales > Rhodobacteraceae > Thalassobius. The sequence goes on along the minus strand of NZ_CP138918.1, from coordinate 1,226,683 downwards.
GTCGAGTTTTTACTGCCCGCGATGTCAAAGATAGCTTGATCCAGCCGTCGGGATTGTCCAGTAATCGGGACTGACCGGAATAACGAAAGCTGAATACATGGCCTATGAGACGATCATCGTCGAAGTAGAAGACCACATTGCGCTGGTGAAACTGAATCGCCCCGATGCAATGAATGCGCTGAATGCGCAGTTGCTGACCGAGCTTGCTGACGCGATGAAATCGGCCCAAGCCAACGACAAGGTGCGCTGCATCGTCCTGACCGGCAATGAGAAGGCGTTTGCCGCCGGTGCCGACATCAAGATGATGAGCGAGAAGAGCTACACCGATGTCTTCCTGGAAGACCTGTTCGGGGAAGAATGCGCCACCGTCACCCGCACACGCAAACCGATCATCGCGGCCGTTTCTGGCTATGCGCTGGGCGGCGGCTGTGAGCTGGCGATGATGTGTGATTTCATCATCTGCTCGGACACCGCCAAATTCGGCCAGCCCGAAGTGAACCTGGGTGTGATGGCCGGCATCGGTGGCACCCAGCGTCTGACCCAGGCGATTGGCAAAGCCAAGGCGATGGATATGAACCTGACGGGTCGTTTCATGGACGCCGAAGAAGCCGAACGCGCGGGCCTTGTGTCGCGCATTGTGCCGGCGAAAAAGCTGATGGAAGAAGCCATGGGCGCGGCCGCCAAGATCGCCGAGAAGTCGATGATCTCGGTGATGGCGATCAAGGAAGCGGTGAATCACTCGTTTGAAGTGCCGCTGAGCCAAGGTCTGCTGTTTGAACGTCGTCTGTTCCATTCGACCTTTGCGACCGAAGACCAGAAAGAGGGCATGGCCGCCTTCATCGACAAGCGCACGCCGCAGTTCCGCGACAAGTAAGCGCCGAATCGTCGAGAATCATAGAAATAAGGGAAACGGGCTGCTTTGCGGCCCGTTTTTCTATTGCATCTCCGCCAGTCTTGCGTAAAAGAGCCACCAGACATGCGCGTGAAGCCCGCTCTGGCTAGAATGATTCCCGACAGAATGCTGTCAGGTGGGGGCACGTGCTAATTGACTTATAACCCCGAACCTTAGGGAAGATTCGAAATGGCAAATTCGCCCCAGGCAAAGAAACGCGCCCGTCAGAACGAAGCACGTTTTGCAGTAAACAAAGCCCGTCGCTCGCGCATCCGCACCTACCTGCGTAAAGTTGAAGAAGCGATTGCTTCCGGCGACAAAGACGCCGCAACCGCCGCTCTGCGTGCCGCTCAGCCCGAACTGATGCGTGGCGTGACCAAAGGTGTCTTCCACAAGAACACTGCTGCCCGCAAAATGTCCCGTCTCGCTTCGCGCGTGAAGGCACTGGGCTAATCGGATAAGCGAACCCTTTGTAATTATTGAAAAAGGCGCCCCGATTCGGTGGCGCCTTTTTTCGTTTACCTGCAAGTAATTTCAGCCCTGTGTTGCAAAAAAATTCGGCCCGAGAGATTCTTTTTGGGATTCTCCGAGTCAAGACCAGAAGTTCAGTTGCGACTCGGCAGGCCGAATTGCTAGCTTCCCCTCACAGCGATTCACATCGCCCTGGGGGGACAGGCGTCCACGTTAGGTAACCGACCATTCGGCCCCGTACGTGACGACGCAGCCCAGCTGAAGCGCATCCTTGCAGTGGATGTGTAATGACAGCGGGCTGCGGAGGCTATTGCCTTGCCCGTCCTAATATCGCGCGCCACAAAGCGCACCGTTGTAACGCTCTGTTGGGGGATGGAGCGCTATGTGTTTGCGGTGTGTGGCGCTGAGTTCGGTCCAGATTTGGACGATTCGACCGTTGCATCTATGCTGCACCGGACCGGATTGTTTTTGTCTGCGGCCAAGTTGGTACGAGTTTTGCGGCGCAGGTGCAGGCGCTGAGCAATGAAAGAATAGAACAGGCTGGAATGGGGAACATGACGCAGGAACAGTGGGGCCAACTACAACAGAACCTTCTGACAACAGTTGGTAAGAATAATTTTGCAACCTGGATCGAACCGCTGGAGTTCCTTGAGATCTCCGAAGGCGTGGCAACTTTCCAGGTGCCGACCACCTTCTTGGGCAACTACGTGTCCCAAAACTTTGGTGATCTGATTTTGCACAAGCTGAGCGAAGCAGGCGAAGACGTGCGCCGCATCCACTTCCGTGTGGGCACCTCGGCCCCGCGCGCCACTGCGCGTGCCACGGTTGGTGCCGGTGCCGATACCCCCGTACAGATGACCCCAGTCGCCCAGCCCCGACTGGCAGAACCCAGCGATGTTGCCCCCGCAGCCGCCGCAGATATCGCGCAGGATGCCGCCGCCCCGCAGGCCGCCCGCGAAGACCTGCTGCCCGGTGCTCCTCTGGATTCACGTTTCACCTTTGACACCTTTGTTGTCGGCAAGCCGAACGAACTGGCCCATGCTGCCGCCCGCCGCGTTGCCGAAGGCGGCCCTGTCACTTTCAACCCGCTGTTCCTTTATGGTGGCGTTGGCCTTGGTAAGACCCACCTGATGCACGCCATCGCCTGGGAACTGCAGACCAACCGCCCCGATCTGAACGTGGTGTACCTGTCGGCAGAACAGTTCATGTACCGGTTTGTGCAGGCGCTGCGCGACCGCAAGATGATGGACTTCAAACAGCTGTTCCGCTCGGTGGACGTGCTGATGGTGGATGACGTGCAGTTCATCGCCGGCAAAGACAGCACCCAGGAAGAGTTCTTCCACACCTTCAACGCGCTGGTGGATCAGAACAAACAAATCATCATCTCGGCCGATCGCGCCCCCGGTGAGATCAAAGACCTCGAAGACCGCATCAAGTCGCGTCTGCAATGTGGTCTAGTCGTCGACCTGCACCCGACCGACTATGAGCTGCGCCTTGGCATTCTGCAGTCCAAGGTCGAACAACACTCGGCCCAATACCCCGGTCTGGAATTGGCCCCTGGTGTTCTGGAATTCCTCGCCCACCGCATCAGCACCAACGTGCGTGTACTGGAAGGTGCGCTGACCCGCCTCTTTGCCTTTGCCTCGCTGGTTGGTCGCCCGATCACAATGGAGCTGACCCAGGATTGTCTGGCAGATGTTCTGCGCGCCTCGGAGCGTAAGATCACCGTTGAAGAGATCCAACGCAAAGTGTCGGAACATTACAACATCCGCCTCAGCGATATGATCGGCCCGAAACGTGTGCGCACCTATGCCCGCCCGCGTCAGGTGGCGATGTATCTGTGCAAACAGCTGACCAGCCGCAGCTTGCCGGAAATCGGCCGTCGCTTTGGCGGTCGTGACCACACCACCGTCATGCACGGGGTGAAACGCATCGAAGAATTGCGCCAGCAGGACGGTCAGATCGCCGAAGATCTGGAAATGCTGCGCCGCGCGCTGGAAGCGTGATCAACGCAACGTAAAGCGTCAAAAGCGTCACAGAACCAAATTGATGGGCGTCCCAAGCACAGCTTGCGGCGCCCATCTACTTGACGCCCCCGGCAATCCATCAGAGAAACCAAGAAAAGGCTTGAGGCCCTTCGGGAATGCGATACCTTGCACTCCCCCAAATATGGGCCGCACAGGGATAGGAGCGAGGAAATGAAATTCAGCATCGAACGTGGGACGCTGCTCAAGGCCGTTTCTCAGGCGCAGTCGGTTGTCGAACGGCGCAACACCATTCCGATCCTGGCCAACGTGCTGATCGAAGCCGAAGGCGATACCGTGCAGTTCCGCGCCACCGATCTGGACATCGAAGTGGTGGATAAGGCCAACGCACAGGTTGAAAAGGCCGGGGCCACCACCGTTTCCGCCGTCACCCTGCATGAAATTGTCCGTAAACTGCCCGATGGCGCTTTGGTCACCCTGTCCGAAGACAGCGTTGCCGGTCGCCTGACCGTCGAAGCGGGCCGTTCGAACTTCAATCTGGCAACCCTGCCAAAAGAAGATTTCCCGGTCATGGCCAGCGCCGAATATGACAGCAACTTCTCGGCCCCCGCGCCGGTGATGCGCCGCCTGTTCGACAAATCCAAATTCGCCATCTCGACCGAAGAGACCCGCTATTATCTGAACGGCGTCTATCTGCACGTCTCTGACAGCGAAAACGGTAAGGTGCTGCGCGCCGTGGCCACCGATGGCCACCGTCTGGCCCGCATCGACGCTGATCTGCCGATGGAAGCCGGCGACATGCCCGGTGTCATCGTACCCCGCAAAACCGTGGGCGAGCTGCGCAAGCTGCTGGACGACGACGAGATGCTGATCGCCGTGTCGGTGAGCGAGACCAAGATCCGCTTTGCCACCCCGAACATCACCCTGACCTCCAAGGTCATTGACGGCACTTTCCCCGATTACAGCCGCGTCATCCCGATGGGCAACACCCGCAAGATGGAAGTGGATGCTTCGGAATTTGCCTCGGCTGTGGACCGGGTGGCCACCGTGTCCTCGGAACGGTCGCGTGCGGTGAAAATGTCGCTGGATGAGGACCGTCTGATCCTGTCGGTCAACGCCCCAGATAGCGGTGCTGCCGAAGAAGAGCTGGCCGTGGCCTATAGTGACGAACGTCTGGAAATCGGTTTCAACGCCAAATACCTGCTGGAAATCGCCAGCCAGGTGGACCGTGAAAACGCCGTGTTCATGTTCAACTCCTCGGGCGACCCGACCCTGATGCGCGAAGGCAGCGACACCTCCGCCGTCTACGTCGTCATGCCGATGCGCGTCTGAACCTCCGGCAATGCGGGCGTTTTCTAATCCGGAAAACGCCGCCCCCAAATGGCAGAGCTTGCACTCAAATCCCTGACACTTTCGCATTTCCGTTCGCATAAGCGGGCGGAGATTCAATGTGACGGGCGGCCCGTGGCGATCTATGGCGCCAATGGCTCGGGCAAGACCAATATCCTTGAGGCGGTTTCGCTGATTTCCCCCGGCCGCGGGCTGCGCCGCGCCTCGGCCGAGGATATGACCCGCCGACCCGAGGCCCTGGGCTGGAAACTGACCGGCCTGTTGCAGCGCGACACCCAACATTCCGAAATTGAAATCTGGTCCGAAGGTGGCGCGGCCCGTCAACTGAAGATAGACGGCAAATCCCAGCCGCAGCTGGAACTGGCAAAGCTGGCGCGGGTGCTGTGGCTGATCCCCTCAATGGACCGTCTGTGGATCGAGGGCGCCGAAGGCCGCCGCCGCTTTCTGGACCGTATGGCGCTGTCATTTTTTCCATCCCATGGTGAGGCGACCCTGACCTATGAAAAGGCGATGCGCGAACGCAATCGCCTGCTCAAGGACCAGCAGCGCGACGCCTTCTGGTACAAAGCGCTTGAGGCACAGATGGCCGAACAGGGGGCGGTGATACACAACAACCGGCTGAAAACGCTCGAAGCTCTGGCGCAAGCGCAGGCCGCAGCCGAAACCGCCTTCCCCACCGCAGCGCTGGAACTGACCCAAAGCGAAGGCGAGATGCCGGTGACGGCAGAAGATCTGCAAACCGCGCTGGAGGAAAGCCGGTTCCGCGATATTGCAGCAGGACGGTCGCTGGTTGGGCCGCACCGCACCGATCTCTATGGCGTGTTTGCCGCCAAATCGGTTCCCGCGCGGGATTGTTCAACCGGCGAACAAAAAGCGCTTTTGGTGTCGCTGATCCTTGCCAATGCCCGCGCCCTGTCAGACCAGATCGGCATGCCGCCGATCCTGCTGTTGGATGAGGTGGCCGCACATCTGGATGCCGCCCGGCTGGCTGCGCTTTATGATGAGATTTGCGGCTTTGGCGCGCAGGCCTGGATGACAGGCACCGGCCCGGAACTGTTCACCAGCCTTGGCGACCGCGCGCAATACCTTGAAGTTTCCGAAAACGGTGGCCTGTCTGAAACCGCAGCGGGGACACCCTATGGGTGAGCGTCTGTTGATCCTTGGGGCCACCGGCCGTGTAGGGCAAATGCTACGCCGTTATTGGACAGCCCGCCCACCGCAGAGCATGGATCTGGTTTACCAGTCACGCCGCCTGGCAGAGGGGCATGTGCACTATCAACTCGGCGACGATCCGGCCTGTTTCGGCCCGGTCACCCGCGTGCTGTCACTCTGGGGGGTAACCTCCGGTGACGCCGCCGCCCTTTCCGCCAACACCACCCTTGCTCTGGAGGCGCAGCGGATCGCCGCCGCCTGTGGGGCAGACCATGTGCTGCATGCCTCCAGCATTGCCATATACACCCCGTCCGAAAAGCCCCACTGCGAAACAGACCCGTCCACACCCGCCAACGCCTATGGAATGGCGAAACTGGCCATGGAACAGGCGCTTGCCGCAGCCACAGGTCCCCAAACAACCGCTCTGCGGATTGGATCCGTTGCTGGTGCCGAGAGCCTTGCCGCCGCGGTTCATTGCGGGCGCGAGATCACGCTGGATCGCTTTGGCTCCGGCCACGGGCCGCACCGCAGCTATATTGGCCCGGCAGATTTGGCCGAGGTCCTAGCCGCGCTTAGTCGCCTTCCCGCAGCAACGCTGCCCGCAGCGCTGAACATCGGGGCCACACATCCGACGCGAATGGATCAACTGCTTATCGCAGGTGGTTGGCCTTTTGGCTGGCGCGACGCCCCTGACACTGCCCGGGAATGCGCCACATTGGACACAACCCTGTTGCAAAGCCTGGTCAGTCTGCCAGATCTCTCTGGAAACCCTGCTGAAATTGCGGCCCAATGGCAAAGATGGGGGCCGCAATGACCGCAACCAAACGACTTTTCGATATCCTGTTTTCGCTGCTGCTGCTGGCGCTGCTCTGGCCGGTGCTTTTGGTCATCGCTGTGATTATCCTGATCCGCGACGGTCGGCCTATCATCTTCCGCTCCGAACGGATGCGCACGGTGGATCAACCGTTTTTTCTGTGGAAATTCCGCACCATGCGCAATGATGCCGCCGACAGTGGCGTTACCGGCCGGGACAAGGCGGGCCGCATCACCCGCACCGGTGCCTACCTGCGCCGCAAACGTCTGGATGAGCTGCCACAACTGTGGAACATCCTGCGCGGCGATATCTCTTTTGTGGGGCCCCGTCCACCGCTCCGGCGCTACGTTGAGTTGTTTCCCGCTCTTTACGACGAGGTGTTGCAGAGCCGCCCCGGCGTCACCGGACTGGCAACGGTGGTCTACCACCAACACGAAGAAATTCTGCTGGCCGATTGCGAAACCGCACAAGAGACCGACCAAGTTTACCGCACCAGATGTGTGCCACAGAAGGCCAAGTTAGATCTTATTTATCAGCAGCATCGCAGCCTCTGCCTGGACTGGAACATAATGCTGAAAACCGTGTCGAAACCGACCCCCCTCAAACGCAAAAGGCGCGTGAAGCTGCCGAAGTAGGACACCGTGCTTGCACGGTGCGACCCTGATCCTCTAAACTTGCGTTAAAGGTGTAGTTAGACGGTTTCATTCCTCAAGTCATTTGCGGTACTGTGAAGAGAGTTGCGAAAGCAACTGACAGTTGCCAGGGGGGCAATAAATGAATTTGTATTCAGTCGTGTCAAACATGTCCGACCGACGTAAGCACTTGTTATTCTTCGCAACTGACCTATTGGTTGCACCTGCAGCCCTGCTTTTGACCCTTGTGCTGTTGCAAAGTTTTGCCCCATTGGCCGGGTCCGAAAGCGGCTTGGCTGTCACCCTGATCTTCGTTTCCCTGCTCTCTGCAATTGTGTCAAACATCCTTGGCCTGCAACGCCTGCGGCTTAACGCTTTCGAATCAGGGGGCATTTTGCGCAGCGGATTGCTGGCCCTGATCGTGACCGGCGCGGTGACAGCGCTGGCGACAGCGATGACCACCACCTTGCCGCTGGCGGTTTATCTGGTCTTCGGCATGGTCTATCTGATCGCTACGGTGTCCAGCCGCATGATGATGCGCCAGCTGGTGCTGTCAGTGTACCGCCGGGCCCGCAATCAGACTCGGGTGATTGTCTATGGCGCTGGCCAGACCGGACAACAGCTGGCAGCGGCACTGCGCGCGGGCGATGATTTCGAACTGGTCGCCTTTGTCGACGACAACCCCAAACTGCAGAGCCTGACCTTGGTCGGCACACCGGTTTTTGCCCCCAGCCGGATCGAAGACCTGATTGCCCGCAAGGAAATCTCACGCGTTATTCTGGCGATTCCCTCGGCGAGCCCCTCCACCCAGGCCCAAATTGCCCTGCGACTGCGCAAGTTTGGCTGTGAGGTTCACGCCCTGCCCTCCTTTGCCGAACTGGTGACCGACAGTGACCTGTCCAAACGCAGCAGCCCTGTCTCCATTGCCGAACTGCTAGGTCGCAACGGGCTTGAATCCGAACTGCCCACCGTGGCGCACACCTACCAAGACAGCCGCATGCTGGTGACCGGCGCTGGCGGCTCCATTGGGTCCGAGTTGTGCCGCCAGTTGGTGGCCTGCCGTCCGGAACATCTGGTGCTGTTGGACCATTCTGAATTGGCGCTCTACACCATCGAAAAAGAGCTCAGCGAATTGGCCCCTGAGGTGCGTATCACCGCCGTGCTTGGGTCGGTCTGTGATGACACTGTCTTGCGCCGCGTGTTTGAACAGAACCAGATCGACGTGGTTCTCCATGCTGCGGCCTACAAACACGTGCCGATGGTCGAAAAAAACGAGGTGATTGGCCTCAAGAACAACGTGCTGGGCACCCGCAAGGTGGCTGAAGCGGCCCAACGTGGCGGTGTTGAACGTTTCATTCTTGTCAGCTCGGACAAGGCGGTGCGCCCGGCCAATGTGATGGGCGCGTCCAAACGTCTGGCCGAACTGGTGGTGCAGGATCTGGCCACACGCAGCAGCGCGACGATGTTTTCGATGGTCCGCTTTGGCAACGTGCTGGGGTCTTCCGGATCAGTGATCCCGCTGTTCGAAGAACAGATCGCCCGCGGTGGCCCTGTTACCCTAACCCACAACGATGTCGCACGTTATTTCATGACCATCTCCGAAGCGGCCCGTCTGGTGCTTCTGGCGGGGTCTTTTGCCCGTGGCGGTGACGTGTTTGTGCTGGATATGGGGGGCTGGTGCCCATCCGCAAACTGGCCCGCCAAATGATCGAAGGCGCCGGTTATACTGTCAAGGATGACGATCATCCCGAAGGTGACATTGAGATCGCCGTGACCGGCCTGCGCCCCGGCGAAAAGCTGATCGAGGAACTACTGATCAGCCCGGATATGTTGACCACGCCACATCCGAAAATTCTGCGGGCTCAGGAAAACCTCCTGTCCGAAATCGAAGTGGCCACTGCCCTCAAAGATCTACGTCGCGCCATTGAAGAGGATGACACCGCTCTGGCACGGGATGTGGTGACACGCTGGGTCGAGAAAGACGAGCCGGTTGTCCGCGAAGCCACCACCGACTCGGAAATCTGACCCCCCGGCCCAAGCCCCACAACAAGCCCGCTGAAATGCCCCGGAGGACGTGACAATCCCCGGCAGGTTTCGTATATGTGTCAGACCAAGAATGTAGGAAGGGCAGCATGTCCGAGACCGAGCAAAACTCGCAAGAATACGGCGCAGATTCCATCAAAGTTCTCAAGGGCTTGGAAGCGGTGCGCAAACGCCCCGGCATGTATATCGGTGACACCGATGATGGCTCGGGTCTGCACCATATGGTCTATGAGGTCGTGGACAACGGCATCGATGAGGCGTTGGCCAAACACGCGGACTTTGTCCGGGTGAAAATTCACGCCGACAGCTCCGTCTCTGTACGCGACAACGGGCGCGGGATTCCGGTAGACATCCACGAAGAAGAAGGTGTGTCCGCAGCTGAGGTGATCATGACCCAGCTGCACGCCGGTGGTAAGTTCGACAGCAATTCCTACAAGGTTTCCGGTGGTCTGCACGGTGTGGGCGTTTCCGTTGTGAACGCGCTGTCTGTCTGGCTGGAACTGCGCATCTGGCGCAACGGCAAGGAACATTGGGCCAAATTCGAACACGGTGAATGCACCGAACATCTGCGCGTTGTTGGCGATGCGGATGGCGAAAAGGGCACCGAGGTGCGCTTCCTTGCCTCGACCGACACCTTCTCGAACCTGGAGTTTTCGTTTGAGACGTTGGAAAAGCGTCTGCGCGAACTGGCGTTTCTGAACTCCGGCGTGCGCATCATCCTCGAAGATGAACGCCCCGCCGAGGCGCTGAAGACCGAGCTGTATTACGACGGCGGTGTGAAGGAGTTCGTGAAATACCTCGACCGCTCCAAAAACTCGCTGATGGAAGAGCCGATCTACGTGCGCGGTGAAAAAGACGACATCGGTGTAGAGCTGGCGATGTGGTGGAACGACAGCTACCACGAAACGGTGCTGCCCTTTACCAACAACATCCCGCAGCGTGACGGCGGTACCCACTTGGCAGGCTTCCGTGGCGCGCTGACCCGGATGCTGTCGAAATACGCGCAGGACAACGGCATCGGCAAAAAAGAGAAGGTCAGCTTCACCGGCGACGACGCCCGCGAAGGTCTGACCTGTGTCCTGTCGGTGAAAGTGCCGGATCCCAAATTCTCGTCCCAGACCAAGGACAAGCTGGTCTCCTCCGAGGTGCGCCCGGCGGTGGAATCCCTTGCCGGTGAGAAACTGGCCGAATGGTTTGAAGAAAACCCCAACACCGCCAAGATGATCGTCTCCAAGATCATCGAGGCCGCGCTGGCCCGTGAAGCGGCCCGTAAAGCGCGCGAATTGACCCGCCGCAAAACCGCAATGGATGTGAACTTCCTTGCCGGTAAGCTGAAAGACTGTTCGGAAAAAGACCCATCCAAAACCGAAGTCTTCCTGGTGGAGGGTGACTCGGCCGGCGGCTCTGCTCAGACCGGGCGGGACCGTCAGACTCAGGCCATCCTGCCGCTGAAGGGTAAGATCTTGAACGTCGAACGTGCGCGTTTTGACCGGATGCTCTCCAGCCAGGAGATCGGCAACCTTGTGATGGCACTTGGCACCGGCATTGGCCGGGATGAGTTCAATCTGGACAAGCTGCGCTACCACAAGATCGTCATCATGACCGATGCGGACGTCGACGGCGCCCACATCCGGACCCTACTGTTGACCTTCTTCTATCGTCAGATGCCCGAGCTGATCGAAGCTGGCCACCTCTAT